>NZ_JAEKGB010000012.1:0-174463 GCF_016918385.1 Pseudomonas sp. ICBG1301 | reverse complement strand
GAACCTGATAGTCCACCGCCACAATGCGCCCAAGCTCATAGCGCAAGAACAGCGAGCGGCCGACGCCGTTATCCAGCCGTTCAATACGCCCCGAGCGATCCCGCAGAATACGCAGCCGGTTGTCGTATGCATCGCTGATGGCGGTGAGCACACCGTCGCGAAAGTGGTAGAAGCGCGACGCCTGGGCCAGCACTAACTCATCGGGTAGAGCGCCCAGATAGATCGCCGCTTCGGCCAGACTGTTGGTGATCGCGGGCCGGGAAATAGACGGCAAGGGCAGCGTGGTCGACCGATTCTCATGATCCGTCCACACCACCGAATCGCCATCAACGACAAGCCTGTGCGCCAGCGCATGACTCCAGCCAAACCCCAACCCACAGTCCACTTCCACGGCACTGGTGCGGTACAGCCGCGTCCAGTCAAACGGCAACACGCCATCCAGCGTGCCATCGGTCAGCGTCAGCAACTCCTCGCCAGTGACCATCGACACCGGGCAGCCATGGGAAGCGGTCTTGTCCGCCGGGGCCGAGGCCTCTCCGTTGAGGTTTTTCCCCGAGACCGGCACATCGTCGACAGTCTCCTGCCTGACCAGTACGGTGCGCTGCGTCGCCTTGTCCCGCACTGCCGTCACGGGGTTGGAAACCAACTGATCGCCAGCTTTCACTGGCCCAACCGGCACCGTCTTGATCGGCGTCGGCACACTGCTCAGCAACAGCGGTTTCAGCGCTTCGGCATGGGGCTCCAGAGGTGGCCCCACCAACTGATTCGCCAGCGTTTCCAGCCAGCCCCGCACCCGCCCGGATTTGATATGCCCCAATACCTGGGCTCCCAGCCGAAGCTGCACGCCCATGCCCCGGGTGGCCCAGATCAGAAACAGGTTGATCAGTACTTCACCCGTGATTTCACCCAGCAGCTCATACATGTCTGGCGGCGGCAGCATGCGTATCCAGGCGACCATGGCTGATAGGTAAATGAACAGCAGTGGCTCGTCGCTGAGCACGAGCAAGCCCTGTGCAACGGCCTCGCTGCTCAGTTTCAGCAGTTGATCAAGTTCAGTTTGGGAGAGGTATTGCAGCAGCTTCTGGCTGTTGGGCTTGATGTCCGCCAGCAGGTCACAGAGTTGTGTGATGTTGTCCCAAAGGTTGTAGAGGGCTTGGGCGATTCCGCTTGAGAGCGCCACACTTTGCATCACACTGCGTTCCAAAGGCGTGGCCTTTGAAAAGTCGCTCCACCGGGCGTTGAAGGTCTGCGTCCATTCCTCGCGCAGTCGGGCTTCCAGCCCCGCGATCACCGATTGATAAGACGCATACAGCGCCTTGACGTGGTCCTTGGACACGTTGGGATAGAAGGTGACTTGATAACGCTGATCACGCGTGCAGCCCTGGATTTCAAGGATGCCGCTGGGGCCGATGGTGTCACGGATGGGTGGCCCCACCGGGCTGCCATCTGCTGCAATGGCTTGCAGCACCAAGGGTGTATTGCCGATGGGCACGAACTGCGTGCTTTCGAACATATGCACCAAGGTCAGTGAACCCTGGGCTTTGCACAGGGCAACGGTGGCGCTGGGCGCCTTGGACGAACCCGGTGCGGTCAGTGCGACGTCGTCGCCGACCTTGAACACCTGCTCAAGATCCAGTGCCGAACCGCTCCAAAAGCTTTCAGCCCAGTCGTCGAAGGTATTCAGGCAGGTTCTGAAGTCGCGCAAGACGTGCTCAACGTCCGGCGTTTTGGCGTCCATGGGGGCCAGGACAAACCTGGCAATCACCGGGATCAAAAGGCAGCCCTATCGGGCAAGGTGGTTACGGAGAAGTACATCGGCGGTCCCTCGCACTGAATGATCAGGCGAAGGACTTTGGAGAGGTTTGTAAGGAAAAGAAGCCGGATCTATTCGTCAACAGAAGTAGGGCGTTTCAGTAGTTTTTGTCCTCCATACAAGTCGGCGAACCCCGGTTAGACTTACCTGTCGATATCCGCAGTGCCCGGCCCGTCGTCGTTCAAGGAAGCCCCATGTATTCAAGCCGTTTGATGCTCTGCCTCACCACCTCATTGGTACTGGCCGGTTGTTCCACCACGCGCAACCCGCAACAGCCGCAGCGCAGCGAGGCCGATGTGAAGGCCCAGATTGTGCGGCTGCTGCCGGCGTCGGTGCCGGACCGCAGCGGTTGGGCTCAGGACATCTACACCGCCTTCGACACCCAGAAGATCTACCCCAGCACCGAAAATATCTGCGCGGTGCTGGCGGTCACCGAGCAGGAGTCCACTTACCAGGTCGACCCTGCGGTGCCGAACATGGGCAAGATTGCTCAGGATGAGATCCTGCGGCGGGCCGGCAAGGTCCATGTGCCGGCGTTTGTGATACGCACCACGCTGCAGTTGCGCTCGCCCACCGGCAAGTCCTACGCCGAACGCCTGAGCGCCGCACGCACGGAGAAGGACCTGAGCGGGATCTTCGACGATTTCATCAGCATGGTGCCGCTGGGAAATACGCTGTTCGGCGGCTTCAACCCGGTACACACCGCCGGCCCGATGCAGGTGAGCATCGACTTTGCGCAGCAACATGCGCGGGGTTATCCCTACACGGTGGATGGCACGATTCGCCGGGAAGTCTTCACCCGACGCGGCGGCATGTATTTCGGCATTACCCATTTGCTGGGTTACCCGGTGAACTACGACCAGCCGCTGTATCGTTTTGCCGACTTCAATGCCGGCTGGTATGCCAGCCGCAACGCCGCATTCCAGGCCGCCGTCAGCCGCGTCACCGGCACCGAGCTGGTGTTGGATGGCGACTTGATTCGTTACGGCTCATTACTGCCGGGCACCACCGAGCTGGCGGTGCGTTCGCTGGGTTCGAAACTGGATATGCGTAATCCGAGTATCCGCAGCCAGCTCGAGCAGGGCGAGCAGCTGGATTTTGAAGACACCACGCTCTATAAACGCGTGTTCGCCCTGGCCGACAAGGCCGCCGGCAAGCCGATGCCGCGCGCGATCCTGCCGGGCATCGTGCTGAAAAGCCCGAAGATCACGCGCAACCTGACCACGGCGTGGTTCGCCCAACGAGTGGACGAGCGATATCAGCGTTGTATGAAGCGTTGATCAAGTGCGTCGTTTGACAAACCGGCGCCACAACCCCACCCACAGCCATACCACCGGGAACGCCAGGATCACAAACGGCAATACATAGCTGGCGCGCTCCAAGGCGTCCGCCGTGCCGTTCACCAGGTTGTCGCCCAGGTTGCTGAACATTCGGCTGAAGCGTGATTGCTGGTTCGCACCGTCGCTGGAGCGGAAGTTGAGGGTGACGCGGTTGGTATCGAGGCGACGCTGTTGGCCGTCCGCGAGCTGGGCCAGTTCCTGGAGTTCGTTCTCGATGGACGCCTGTTCCTTGCTCAGTGCAATCAGGTCGCTGACGGTGATGTCCTTGCGTTTGGCCAGGTCATCCAGGCGCTGCTGCTGGGCTTGCAGACGCTGCTGGCGACGCTTTACGTCATTGACGGCGTCGGCCAGGTCCTCGGCGGTGGTGATGCGCTGGCCGAGTTTGCCGCCTTCGGCCGCCATCGCGACCATCGGTTCCACGCCGGTAGGCGCTATGCGCAAGATGATCTCGCCGCCGTCGCCATCTTCGGTGATGCCCAGGATGTTGCAGGCACCAAAGCGCGCGGTTTCACAGGCTTCGCGGGTGGCTTGCATGCGTGGTGCGAGCAGAGCGCCGGGCAGGGCCAGGGTCAGCTCGTGTTCGTAGGCCAACTGCGCACCGGCCCGGCCCTGTTCGCCGTTGATTACCGTGGCGCGGGGGTGGTCCTTGGGCGAACAGCCGGTCAAGACCAGCCCGGCCAGTAACAGCATGAAAAACGGGCGAGATTTGCCGTCCAGATGGCGCATTGCAGTTCCTTGGGGTGTACAGGGGAATTGGACGGCGATTAAACCGGGTCTGGCGGATTAACGCAAAGCGTCAGAGGGGATGGTGTGGTTGATAGTGATGCGACCCTCCCACAGTTTTAGATTTGGCCTGAGGCCAGGAATCGTGAAAATTTCAAAACCAGTGCAGTTCTATTGTGGGAGGGGGCTTGCTCCCGATAGCGGTGGTTCGGATCAGAGGTCTGTGACTGACACACCGCTATCGGGAGCAAGCCCCCTCCCACAGGTTGATGGTGTTTTTCTGACGCGGCTGCAAAAAAGAAAAGGCCCGGTTTGCGTGGAACCGGGCCTTTTCCGTAGTGCGCGTTGAATCAGTTGCGTTCGAGGGCGAGGGCTACGCCTTGGCCGCCACCGATGCACAGCGTCGCCAAGCCTTTCTTGGCATCACGCTTGATCATTTCATGCAGCAGGGTCACCAGTACGCGGCAGCCGGACGCACCGATCGGATGGCCGATGGCAATGGCACCGCCGTTGACGTTGACCTTGTCAGCGTCCCACTCCAACTCTTTACCCACCGCCAAAGACTGCGCGGCGAAAGCCTCGTTGGCTTCGATCAGGTCCAGGTCACCCAGTTTCCAACCGGCTTTGTCCAGGCAGCGGCGTGTCGCCGAGACCGGGCCGATGCCCATGATGGCCGGGTCGACGCCGGCATTGGCGTAGCTGGCAATGCGCGCCAATACGGGCAGGCCGAGGGCGCGGGCTTTATCGGCGCTCATCAGCAGCACGGCAGCGGCGCCGTCATTGAGGCTGGAAGCGTTGCCGGCGGTGACGCTGCCGTCTTTCTTGAACGCAGGTTTGAGCTTGGCCAAGGATTCGGCGGTGGTGCCGGCACGGGGTTGTTCATCCACGGCGAAGGCGATGGGGTCGCCTTTGCGCTGGGGGATCAGGACTGGGGTGATCTCATCGACAAAGCGCCCGGCCTCGATGGCGGCGACGGCCTTTTGTTGCGAGGCGGCGGCGAAGCTATCCTGGGCCTCACGGCTGATACCGTACTTGTCCACCAGGTTTTCGGCGGTGATACCCATGTGGTAGTCGTTGAACGCATCCCACAGGCCATCGGTGATCATGCTATCGATCATCTTGGCGTGGCCCATGCGCAAACCGGTACGCGCGCCAGGCAAGACGTACGGCGCCAGGCTCATGTTCTCCATGCCACCGGCAATGATCACCTCGGCATCACCGCAACGGATGGCTTGGGCGCCCAGGTGCAGGGCCTTGAGGCCCGAACCGCAGACCTTGTTCAACGTCAGGCTGGGCACCGCGTGGGGCAAGCCGGCCAGGATCGAGGCCTGGCGCGCCGGGTTCTGGCCGGAGCCTGCGGTCAGTACCTGGCCGAGGATCACTTCATCCACCTGGGCCGGGTCCAGGCCGGTCTGCTCCAGCAGGCGGCGGATTACGGCAGCGCCCAGTTCCGGTGCCGGAATGCTGGCCAGTGAACCCTGGAAGCTGCCCACGGCGGTGCGGGTGGCAGCAACAATCACGACGTCTTGCATGGAATCTGTCCTCACTGGAAGTGCATTTCTGGAACGTGGTCCGGGACAATCAGTTTACCGGCGGTCTTGCTCACAATCTCCTCGACGCTGACGCCAGGTGCGCGTTCCTTGAGGACAAAAGCGCCATTTTCGATTTCCAGGTAGGCCAGGTCCGTCAGTACACGCTTGATGCAGTTCGCGCCGGTCAGCGGCAGGCTGCATTGGCTGAGCAGCTTGGACTCACCGTCCTTGGACGCGTGGGTCATGATCACGATGATGTTTTCCGCTCCGGCTACCAGGTCCATAGCACCGCCCATGCCTTTGACCAGCTTGCCGGGGATCATCCACGAGGCGATGTTGCCTTGCACGTCCACTTCAAACGCACCGAGCACGGTCAGGTCGACATGGCCGCCGCGAATCATCGCGAAAGACTCGGCGGAGGAGAAGATCGAGGCGCCGATACGCGCGGTCACGGTCTGCTTGCCGGCATTGATCATGTCGGCATCGATGGTGTCTTCGGTCGGAAACGGGCCCATGCCCAGCAGACCGTTTTCCGACTGCAGCATCACTTCCATGCCTTCGGGAATGTAGTTGGCCACCAGGGTCGGAATGCCGATGCCGAGGTTGACGTAGAAACCGTCCTGCATTTCGCGGGCGACGCGTTGAGCCATTTGTTCGCGGGTAAGAGCCATGTTTTTTTCCTCTTATTGTCTGGGCTGGAGGCGGATTATTTGCGGACGGTGCGCTGTTCGATGCGCTTCTCGAAGGTGCCGCAGATGATCCGGTCGACGTAGATGCCAGGGGTGTGGATCTGCGCCGGGTCCAGCTCGCCCGGTTCGACGATTTCCTCGACTTCGACCACGGTGATCTTGCCCGCAGTAGCGGCCAGCGGGTTGAAGTTCTGAGCGGTGTGGCGATAGATGACGTTGCCGAAGTGGTCGGCTTTCCAGCCTTTGACGATGGCGAAGTCACCGGTGATGGACTCTTCCATCAGGTAGGGGCGACCATTGAATTCGCGGGTTTCCTTGCCTTCTGCAACCGGGGTGCCGACACCGGTTGCGGTGAAGAAGGCCGGAATGCCGGCGCCGCCGGCGCGCATTTTTTCCGCCAGGGTGCCTTGGGGGGTCAATATCACTTCGATTTCGCCGCTGAGCAGCTGCTTCTCGAACAGCGCGTTTTCACCGACGTACGAAGCGATCACCTTGCTGATCTGCTTTTCTTCCAACAGCACGCCCAGGCCAAAACCATCCACGCCGCAGTTGTTGGAAACCACGGTCAGGTTGCGGGTGCCTTTGCGCTTGATCTCGGCAATCAGGTTTTCCGGAATGCCACACAGGCCAAAACCACCGGACAACACGGTCATGCCGTCTTCCAGGCCTGCCAGGGCTTCTTCATAGGACGCCACGCGTTTATCGAAACCTGCCATACGCACCTCTTTTATTGTTTGTGGGCCAGCCAATGAGCCGAGTGTTGCGCCGAAGCATTGATTTGTTAAGTTGTTTTTTAAGGTTGATTGATTTAAAAAACAGCATAGTCGCCTGGCCGTTCGGAGTCGCCTTATGACCGTTAAACAGATGCGTGCCTTTCTCGCCGTGGCCCAGAGCCTGAGTTTTGCCGCGGCCTGCGAGCGTCTGCACCTTTCCCAATCGGCGCTGAGCCTGACCATCAAGGGCCTGGAAGAAGGGTTGGGCGGACGCTTGTTCAGCCGCAATACCCGTAACGTCGCGCTCACCCCTGAAGGTGAATCGCTGTTGCCGCTGGCGCGTCGGCTGATCGCCGACTGGGACAATGCCGAGGATGAACTACGCCAGCGCTTCACCTTGCAGCGCGGGCGCGTGACGGTGGCGGCGATGCCATCGTTCGCGGGCAACCTGTTACCGCCGATTCTCAAGATATTCCGCGAACGTTACCCCCAAGTGAACGTGACGGTGCACGACCTGATCAACGAGCAGGTACTGGAGATGGTGCGCGACCGGCAGGTGGAATTGGGAGTGGCGTTCGAGCCCACCGAGGCTTCTTCGCTGGCGTTTACGCCGCTGTACCTGGACCGGTTCATCGCGGTGGTGCCGGGCGATTCACCCTTGGCCGAGCGCGTCGAAATCGACTGGAAAACCCTGTTGGCGCAACCGTTCATTACCTTGCAACGGCCATCCACGGTGCGGGTCATGCTGGAGGAGCACCTCGGCGCCCTGCAGATGAAGCTGCCGGTGGCTCTGGAAAGCCATCAGTTAGCCACGGTGGGCAAGATGGTTGCCAGTGGATTGGGCGTCAGCGCTGTCCCCGCGTTGTGCGCGCGACAGATGGAAGAAGCAGGCGCTCATTGCATCACCTTGAGTGACCCGGTGATCGAACGGCCCATTGGCGTGCTGACCAAGCCGGGGCATGAGCTTTCGGCGGCGGCGCAGGTATTGTTTGATATCTTCAGGGATGAGGCGGGGAAGGGCAGGTTTCCAACTTTCTAAGTCTGCCCACTATAAATATGGGAGCTGGCTGGCCAGCTCCCATACAAAGGTGAGTACTACTTGTCAGTTAGTAGTAGCGGTCGATCACTTTAACTTGTGAGTTATCTTTGAAAGACGCCCACGCATTGTTAAGTGTGTCGAACACCTGCTCGATAAAGTTGCGATCAGCTGCAGCCTTCTTGCCGACATAACCCTGGCCGCGGCGGTACATCTTCAGGCGCGCCGCCAGCTCACGGTTATTGCGGTCGAACTCGGCTTCTTCGGTGTGGGGCGCCAGGCAGTCGATTTTCACTTCGCCCGATTTACCTACCCACAGGATATGGTCGTCGAGTGTGTCTTTCTGCGCTGCGAACATTTCAGCCAATTCATTGATAGTTGGTTGGTTGTTCAGATTCATGTGTAAGCCCCTTGACCAGTTGGCGATCTATCAGTTGATTCACGTTAGTTGTCTCCGGTTCCGAAAACCGGGCGTCAGCGACTGTCTGCCGAATACGGGCAGGGTCTTGAACCTGATGCATGTAGTCTTGCTGATGAACTGCTACGCAATGGTTTCATAACGAAGACAAGCAGCGTTTGAGCTCCTTGTACCGAACCTTGCGGGCCGGTCAGCTTCATCAATCTGCCTTGTGGGCAGTGCACATCCGGAAAAAACAGCTCGGCGGTCAGACGAGCTTGTTCAAAACACGGGTTACCGACGCTCCCGATCCGGGAGACGTCTAGATCATGCAAGGACAAAAACGTTACGTCAACGGTTGTGTAGTGATTATTTTAAAGCACTACATAAACTGCTGTAGGGACGGGGGCCTGCCGTAAAACGTGACTTGAGCGTCATTTATTGGAAGACAGGTCGAGGTCAAAAGTGGCTATGTAGTGAGCGGGCTTGCCCTAATGCCAGTCAGTTAAGCGATAAAGCGGGCGATGAATAAATTGTGGGAGGGGGCTTGCTCCCGATGGACTGCGTAGCAGGCCCATTTTTGAGGCCGCTGCGCGGCCTATCGGGAGCAAGCCCCCTCCCACAGTGACCGCGTTAATCCTTAACTGACTGGCATTAGGGCAAGCCCGCTCACTACAGGCATTTCAGTCGTTCGGCCAGCAGGGGTAGCAGCCGCTCGCAGGATGCTTCGATCTTCATCTGTAAAAGGTCGTCTGCGCGGGTCTTGCCCAGGTTGATGGCAATCACCGGCTTGCCTTGCTCGATCATCGCTTTGCACAGGCGAAACGCTGAATAGGCCATCAGTGAGGAACCCACCACCAGCAAGCCTTCGGCGTGCGCCACGGCAGCCATCGCCTTGGCTGCCGTGGCTTGGGCGACATTCTCGCCAAAAAACACCACGTCCGGTTTCAACCGTTGCCCCTTGCAATGGGGGCAGCGGGGGACCTGGAAGCGTTCTTCAAAGGCGGGGTCGAGCAATGTATCGCCGTCGGGCGCTTGTACGGCATCGACATCCGCCAGGTACGGGTTCTGGCTTTCCATCACCCGTTGGATCAGATCGCGCTCGCTGCGCTGCTGGCAGTCCAGGCACAGCACCCGGTGCAGGCTGCCGTGCAGTTCGATCACATCATGACTGCCGGCCTGATCATGCAGCGTGTCGACGTTTTGCGTGATCAAGCCGCTGATTTGTTCGCGGCGTTGCAACGCGGCCAGTGCCAGATGCGCCTTGTTTGGTTGCGCAATGCGTACCCGTGGCCAGCCCAACATGGCGCGAGCCCAGTAACGACGCCGCGCCTGCGGGGTGGCCAGGAACTCCTGATACATCATGGGCGCCTTGCCCCGGCGCACGCCCTCGCTGTCGCGATAATCGGGAATGCCCGACGACGTGCTGATCCCTGCACCGGTCAGTACCAGAAAGCGCCGTTCGGTCATGGCCTGGTGCAGGGTGTCGAGGTGGTCTTCCTGATGTTCCAGCGTATCCAGCATGGGTTCCCCTATTCGCCGCGGATGTACTGCTCCAATTGCTTGATAAGGTCAGCCTGGCTGGCGATGGCTTCCTTCACCAGGTCTCCGATGGACAGCAGGCCCAGCAGTTTGCCGTTTTCGACCACGGGCAGGTGACGAAGGTGGCCGTCGGTCATGATGTTCATGCACTCATCGACCTTTTTGTGAGTGTCGACGGTTATCACCGGAGAACTCATCACCTCACTGACCTTAGTCGTGACTGACGATAGCCCCTTGAGCATGATTTTGCGTGCGTAATCCCGTTCGCTGATGATCCCTACCACTACGCCTTCCTTGACCACCGGCAAGGCCCCGACGTTTTTCTCCGACATACGAACCAGGGCTTCAAATACGGTGTGGTCATGTTGGATGGTATGGACGTCCTGGTTTTTCTGGTCCTTGGCTTTAAGCACTTCTGCAACGGTTTTCATGGCGGCCACTCCGGTGTTGTTGTTAGGAAGTCAGGGTCCTCCTACAGAATCCTAGACGGGCCACTGGGCCGCAAGGTCCAAAGCGGCGTTAAACCTGTCGAAAAGCGTCATTCGCTGGATTTTTTTGACGGTTACCCGCTGTTTGCAGGCTTTTTCCCCCGCCTTGGGGTGGCAGCGGCCTTGCGGGGTGCGCTTTTTCGTTTCTTTTTCCAAGGGGGAGCACTTTTGCCGCCAGGGCTTGCCGGACCAGTGATGGTCATGCGCATGCCGTTGCAGCGAGCCACTTGCTTGCTCATCCAGGCCGCTTGTTTGGCGACGAATTCTTCCAGGCTCATTTCTCCGCTTTGCACCATGTCCAGCGCCTGTTCCCAAATGGCGGTAGTGCCGGGGTCGGCGATGGCGCGGGGCACTGCGTCGATCAGGCTGAATGCCGCCGGGGTGGCGCAGAGCGCCTTGCCGTTTTTCACCAGGTACCCACGGTCCAACAGCCCCTGGATGATCCCGGCGCGAGTGGCTTCGGTGCCGATACCGGTAGTGTCCTTGAGCTTTTGCTTGAGCAGCGGGTCTTCCACCAGCTTGGCGACGTTTTTCATCGCCTTGATCAGGTCGCCTTCGGTGAAGGGTTTGGGGGGCTGGGTCCACAGGTCTTTCAGGTTGACCTTGGCTACGCTGCAGTCCTGACCTTGCACCAATGTCGGCAAAGCCTGCGGGGCCGGCGCCTCGCGGCCTTTGGCGGGCGCCAGCGCTTCGGGCAAGGCGCGCTTCCATCCCGGCTCGATGATCACTTTACCGACGGCGCGCAACGCCTGGCCTGCACAGTCAAAGTCCGCCTGGGTGCGATCGTACTCGTGGTTGGGCAGGAACTGCGCCAGGTAGCGCGCGCGAACCAGGGTGTAAACGGCGCGGTGTTTGCCGGTCAGTTGGGTGACGTCCTTGCCGGCTCCCGTGGGAATGATGCCGTGGTGCGCGCTGACCTTGGCGTCGTTCCACGCCCGTGAGCGGCGCTGCGGGTCGACATAGGGCATCAGTTCATTCAGCGTCGCGTCCGCCCGCGCCAGTGCCGCAAGAATGTTCGACGCTTCGTGGTGCTGGCTCAGCGGCAGGTAGCCGCAATCACTGCGCGGGTAGGTGATGACCTTGTGGGTTTCGTACAGCGACTGGGCGATGTCCAGGGTTTCCTGGGCGCCGAGGCCGAGCTTCTTCGAGCAGATTTCCTGCAGGGTGCCCAGGTCGAAGGGCAGGGGGGCCACCTCGCGCATGCGCTCGGTACGCAACTTCATCAATCGCGCGGTGGCGGCATGGCTCATGGCGTCGGCCGCCTCCCGAGCCAGCTGTGGGTTGAGGCAACGACCCTGGTCATCGCAGGCATCTTCGGCTGCACGCCATTGGGCGGTGAAGGTCATGCGCTCGTGGCGCAGGTCGACATCGATGGCCCAGTAGGCCACCGGCACGAAGTCGGCGATGCTGCGGTCGCGGTCCACCACCAGGCGCAAGGTTGGCGTCTGTACCCGGCCTACCGGCAATACGCCCTGATAACCGGATTGGCGCCCGAGCAGGGTGAACAAGCGACTCATGTTCATTCCGATCAGCCAGTCGGCGCGTGAACGGCCGAGGGCCGAGTGATACAGGCTGAAGGTTTCAGCGCCAGGCTTAAGTGCGGCCAGGGCCTTGCGAATGGAGGCGTCATCCAGCGCCGACAGCCACAACCGCTGGATGGGCCCGCGATAGCGGCAATGCTCTACCAGTTCACGGGCGATCATTTCACCCTCGCGGTCGGCGTCGGTGGCAATCACCAACTCCTGGGCTTCCCCCAGCAGACGCTTGACCGCCTTGAACTGGCTGGCGGTCTTGGGCTTGACCAGCATCTTCCACTTCTGCGGGACGATCGGCAGGTCGGCCAGTACCCAGCGTTTGTATCTGGCGTCGTAGGCATCCGGCGGGGCGGTTTCCAGCAGGTGGCCGATGCACCAGGTGACTGTGACCCCATTGCCCAGCCAGCACCCGTCGCCGCGCCGGCTGGCGCCGAGCACGGCCGCGATATCTTTGGCCTGGGAGGGTTTTTCACAGAGGTACAGCCGCATGGTCATCACATCAGATCGGGTTGATGCCTTGCAGGATGCTCAGTTGGAGGGTTTTGATCAACTGTTATCTGTATGGATGTACAGCAAAATGTGAGGGGGCTTGTTTGCGATGGCGGTGCTTCAGTCACAATGCATTGACTGAGCGACCGCTATCGGGAGCAAGCCCCCTCCCACAGGGGATCAGCAGAGCGGATCAGTTGTTATCGATATCCACATGCCGGGTTTCCTTGAGGCAGAACAACCCCACGATCAAGCTCACCCCGGTGACCACCACCGGGTACCACAAGCCGTAGAAGATATCGCCGGTGTACACCACCAGTGCAAACGACACTGTCGGCAGGAACCCGCCGAACCAGCCGTTACCGATATGGTAGGGCAGCGACATCGAGGTATAGCGGATCCGCGTCGGGAACAGCTCGACCATCAACGCCGCCAGCGGCCCGTAGCACATGGCGGCAATCAGGATCAGCGCCACGATCAACACCACCACCATCACCTTGTTGACCTGGGCCACATCCGCCGATGTCGGGTAGCCGGCCAAGGTCACCGCGCCACGCAGGGCGGCTTCGTCGAAACCGTCGATGCGCACATCGCCCACGCTGACCTGCACCGGGCTGCCTGTCGGGGCGGCGGCGCTGTGGTACGGCAGGCCCTGTTTGACCAGGAAGGTCTTGACCTTGTCGCACGGGCTGTCAAAACGCGCCTTGCCCACTGGATCGAACTGGAAGGTGCAGGTGGCAGGGTCTGCCAAGACGGTGATCGGTGCCTGGCGGCTGGCCTGGTCCATCGCCGGGTTGGTGTAATGGGCCAATCCCTTGAAGATCGGGAAGTACAGCACGGTCGCCAGCAGCAGGCCGAGCATCAACACCGGTTTGCGGCCCAGCTTGTCCGACAGCCAGCCGAACAGGATAAAGAACGGCGCGCCAATCACCACACTGATGATCAGCAGCATATTGGCCAGGGCCGGGTCCATCTTCAAAAATTGGGTGAGGAAGAACAAGACATAGAATTGTGCCGCGTAAAAGGTCACCGCCTGGCCGCCGTTGATGCTGAACAGGGCTATCAGCACCACCTTGAGGTTTTCCCATTTGCCGAAGGATTCGCGGATCGGCGATCGGCTGGCCTTGCCTTCCTCTTTCATTTTCAGGAACGCGGGCGATTCATGCAGGCTCATGCGAATCCAGGTGGAAATGCCCAGCAGCACGATGGAGAACAGGAACGGGATGCGCCAGCCCCACACCTCGAACTGGTCGCCGGTGAAGTAACGGCAGGCCAGCACGACCAGCAGTGACAACAACAGGCCAATGGTGGCGGTGGACTGAATCCAGCTGGTGTGCAAACCGCGTTTGCCGGCGGGGGCATGTTCGGCCACGTAGGTGGCCGCGCCGCCGTACTCACCGCCCAGTGCCAGGCCCTGCAGCATGCGCAGTACGATCAGGATGATCGGCGCGGCGATGCCGATGCTGGCGTAGTTGGGCAATAAGCCGACGCAAAAGGTCGCCACGCCCATCAGGATGATGGTGACCAGGAACGTGTATTTGCGCCCGATCATATCCCCCAGGCGGCCGAATACCAGGGCGCCGAACGGCCGCACCACAAAGCCGGCAGCAAAGGCCATCAACGCGAAGATAAACGCGGTGGTGTCGTTGACCCCCGCAAAGAACTGTTTGCTGATGACCGCCGCCAGGGCGCCGTAGAGAAAAAAGTCATACCACTCGAACACCGTGCCCAGGGATGAGGCGAAGATGACTTTCTTTGAGTCGTTGCTGGTGCTCGCGTCGATTACCGAGCCCAGGGGTTGAGCATGTTCTGACATCGGGTAGCCCTCACAGTGATTATTTATTGTTGTTCCACTGTCGGCGCCGGGGGCGGCGCCGCTATTGCTTCATTCATTGCCTCATTAAGCCGGATGCGCTGCGTTTTCGTTGACGTTCTTCGCGAGCAAGCTCGCTTCTACAGTATTGGGCGACAAGATGAGCTGCGCCGCTTTCTCAGCGATCATCAAGGTCGGTGAGCAGGTGTTGCCGGAAGTGATGCGCGGCATGATCGACGCATCGGCGATGCGCAGGCCGGGTACGCCATGCACCCGCAGTTGCGCGTCGACCACCGCGTCCTTGTCATCGCCCATGCGGCAGGTGCCCACCGGATGGAAGATCGTGGTGCCGATACGCGCGGCGGCTTCGTGCAGTTGCTCTTCGGTTTGCAGTGCGTCACCGGGCAGGTATTCCACCGGCTTGAACTGGCTCAGCGCCGGCGCGGCAACAATCCGCCGAGTCAGGCGGATCGCGTCGGCGGCCACTCGCAGGTCTTCCGGATGGCTGAGGTAGTTGGGCCGGATCAATGGGGCATCTGCCGGGTTGGCCGAACGGATATCGATGCGGCCACGGCTGTGTGGGCGCAGGTCGCAGACCGACGCGGTAAAGGCCGGGAACCCGTGCAACGGCTCGCCAAAACGCTCCAGGGACAGCGGCTGCACATGGTATTCAAGGTTGGCCGAAGTCTGCTCGGGGCCGGAGCGGGCAAACGCGCCGAGCTGGCTGGGCGCCATCGACAACGGGCCACTGCGGTCATACAGGTAGCGCAGGCCCATGCCCATCTTGCCCCACACCGAGCCTGCGATCTGGTTCAGGGTGCGTGCGTTTTCCAGTTTGTAGATCAGGCGCAACTGCAGGTGGTCCTGCAGGTTGCCGCCCACCCCCGGCAGGTCATGCAGCACATTGATGCCCAATGGCTTGAGCACGTTGGAAGGACCTATCCCAGAGCGCTGCAGAATGCCCGGGGAGCCCACGGAACCGGCGCACAGCACGATCTCCTGGCGCGCCTTCCAGCCGACCTGCTGGCCATGCTGACGGCCGAGGACGCTGGTTGCCCGGCCGTTTTCCAGCAACACGCGGTCGACTTCCACCTCGGTCAACACGGTGAGGTTGGGCCGCTGGCGAATCGGCTTGAGAAACGCCTTCGCCGCGTTCCAGCGTACGCCGGCCTTCTGGTTGACCTGGAAGTAACCGCAGCCTTCGTTATCGCCCTGGTTGAAATCGTTGAGCGCTGCGATGCCGCTTTGCGCGGCCGCGTCGCGGAATGCGTCGAGGATCGGCCAGTGCAGACGCTGTTGTTCGACGCGCCACTCGCCGCCATCGCCGTGAAACGCCGAGCTGCCGGCAAAATGGTTTTCGCTCTGCTTGAACAGCGGCAGTACATCTTTCCAGGCCCAACCCGGATTGCCCGCCGCCGCCCAGCCGTCGTAGTCCTTGGCCTGGCCGCGCATGTAGATCATGCCGTTGATGGACGAGCAACCGCCCAGCACCTTGCCCCGTGGATAGCTCAGCGCACGGCCCTGCAGTCCCTCCTGGGCTTCGGTCTTGAAGCACCAGTCGGTGCGCGGGTTACCGATGCAGAACAGGTAGCCGACGGGGATGTGGATCCAGGGGTAATTGTCGCGGCCGCCAGCTTCGAGCAGCAGCACACGGTGGGCGGGGTTGGCCGACAGTCGATTGGCCAGCAGGCAGCCGGCCGGGCCGGCGCCCACTATCACGTAATCGTATTGAGCAGTTGCACTGGGCATCTCGGGTCTCGCTTGTTTTTCTTATTGGCTTCATCCTAGTTGTTAGTTTTCGTCTTAAAAATGTTAGTTTTTACCCAGCTGCTGTGCGTTTTTAAACAGCGTGCATGGGACTTGCGCAACGGAGGCGATATGTTCGACTGGAACGACCTGCGGTATTTTCTGGAGTTGCAGCGCAGTGGCCGCCTGCTCACCGCCGCGCAGCGCTTGAAAACCACCCACGCCACCGTCGCCCGGCATATCGAAGCCATCGAGAAAAGCCTCGGCACGGCGCTGTTCGTGCAGCACGCCCAGGGCTACGAACTGACGCCCGCGGGCGAAGCGTTGCTCAAGCATGCCGAGGCCATGGAAAACGTCGCATTGCTGGCCGAAGACGAACTCACTCATTCAGCCGCGCCCCTGGGCAAGATCCGCCTGGGGGTGGCCGAAGGGTTGGGGGTGATGTTCCTCGCCGGCCGCATGGGTGGGTTATTCGAGCGGTATCCAGGGCTGGAAGTGGAACTGGTGGCCGTGCCGCGCTTCGTCAGCATCCTCAACCGTGAAGCGGAAATCAGCATTCACCTCGAACGCCCCAGCGTCGACCAACTCGTCACGCGCAAACTCACCGATTACCGCCTTGCGCTCTACGCCAGCCGCGCCTACCTGGAGCGTCACCCGCCGATCGAAAAGCGTGAAGACCTCGCCACCCATTCATGGATCGATTACGTGGATGACCTGCTGTTCAGCCAGGAACTGAAATTCCTCAGCAGCTTCTGCCGAAACCCTAAAGTGGTCTTCCACAGCACCAGCGTGATTGCCCAGCACCAGGCTGCGCGTTCGGGGTTGGGCATCGCGGTATTGCCGTGCTTCATGGCGGCGGGGGATGCGGATCTGGTGGCGTTGTTGCCGGGGGAGAGTATTCAGCGCAGTTACTGGATCAGCTCAAGACGGGAGTTGCACAAGTCCGTGCGGTTGCGGGTGTTGTGGGATTACGTCGTGGAGTTGTGCGCACGGGAGCAAGCGTTGCTGCTCAACGAGCCTGACTGAATAAACCGGATTAAAAATGTGGGAGGGGGCTTGCTCCCGATAGCGGTGGCTCAGTCACAGATGTATTGACTGACCGGCTGCTATCGGGAGCAAGCCCCCTCCCACAATTGGACGGTGTTGCGTCAGGGTGACCTTAAAGCTTCACCACCTGATGCACCTGCTCGGCACACGCCCGCGCATTCTCAATCATCGTGCCAAACGCCTCGCTGGCAATCTCATCGTGGGTCAGCCAGCGCTTTTTCTGGCTCAAGCGGTAGTGGTAGCGCAGTTCGCCATCCTTGAGGGTTCCGTCGAGGTCCAGGTCGTACCAGGGCGAGCGCACTTGGCATCCGGGGATGGCTTTTTCCATCTGCCCGCCGCTGAGGGTGATGGTGTAGTCATTGGTTTCGGGGTTGCCCAGGTACAGTTCAGCCTGTTGTCCGTGGCGGCGATAGTTGATGAAGCTGTCCCAGCGCTCTTTCAAGGATGCATCGCTGTAGACGTAATCGTTCGCCAGTTTTTCCAGGGCATGCTGGTCGTTCAAGGTGGCTTTGACGGTATAGCCATCGTGCATGACGAAGGCGGTGGGCTCGCGGGTGATGTGGCAGTCGCTGATCTCGTTGCCGAAGTTGGCGCAGATGTTCTGGTCGGTGGCAGTGGCGCCTTGCTGGCGGTCGGCGACGCTCAGTTGCATCAGCGGCAGGCGGCTGAAGGTGATGGTGGCCTGGGTCGCGCCGTTGCCCTGTTTGTCGAAGTGGACTTTTTTATCCAGGAGCAGGGTGGTTTCGGGGCGTTCCAGCGGGATGTGTTCTTCGCGTACCTGGCCCTGGGCATCGTTGACCAGTACCCAGCGATCCTGGATGTCCGGCATCACCTGGCCGGGCGCAAATACCGGGTTGGTCGGGTCGAGCCACCACACCTGGTCATCCACTTCGGCACGCACGATGGCGTGGTTCGGGGCGAGGGTGCCGGGGATCAGCAAGGACTCGACCACATCGCCACGGCTGACCCAGGCCGTCTCGGCCTTGATGCCACTGGCCTTGAGCATGGCGGTCAGCAGAATCGCCAGGTCTTTGCAGTCGCCATAACCATGCTGCTCGATTTCCGCCAGGTTGAACGGCACGTAGCCGCGTTCGGTGGCGCGCCAGTCGCCCAGGTAGCGGTAGTGGTCGTTGATGTGTTGCATCAGTGCGGCGACTTGTTCGGCCGGTGCCAGGCCGCGTGCGGCGTCTACGGCGGCGGCACTTTGCGTGGGCAGGCTGGCGCCAAGAATCTGGTTGTAGCGTTGGGCGAAATCGCCGAAATACGCCTGGCGATCCAGGGCGCTGCCCACCTCCAGGCGCGGGATGCGCAACAGGGCGGCGTTGGCGGATTCGTTGATGTAGTTCAGGTAGGCGGGGGCTGTTTGCACTACGTCCAGGGTCTTGCCGTTGGCCGAGGGCGTCACCTTGAAACCCTCGAACAATTCACTGCGCCATTCGATCGGCCGTTCGGCGGTAAAGCGCGCCTTGAAGTGGTCGCGCCGCGTCGCGCTGGGACCGAACTTGAGCGCGTAGTGAAACTGGGTCATCAGCGGTTTCGCGGGGTTGTGTTCGCGCACCGTCAGGCGGATCTGTGTGCCGACGCGCAAGTTGGGGAAGGCCAGGGAGGTCTGCTTGTCGCGGCTGAAACCCTGGTCCGGGTTGGGCGCGGTGCGTGTGTCGATCTGTGCGGCACCCAGTGCTACCGGCTTCGCGCCGGGTTGGGTGGATTGCGCGCTGATCACTTCAAAGGTGTCGCCTTCGGAGTAATCGAAGTCGATGCGCGAAAGCATTTCGCGGCCGTTGGGCTTGAGGATGGTGTAGTGGTAGGTGGTGGTGCAGTCGGTGCTGGCGTCGCGGTTGAAGTGG
Source organism: Pseudomonas sp. ICBG1301 (assembly GCF_016918385.1). NCBI lineage: Bacteria > Pseudomonadati > Pseudomonadota > Gammaproteobacteria > Pseudomonadales > Pseudomonadaceae > Pseudomonas > Pseudomonas sp. ICBG1301. Next base: position 155,713 of record NZ_JAEKGB010000012.1, on the reverse strand, counting down.
CAGTGCAGTTCGGTGTCGCTGGCCAGCGGGGCTTCGGTCATGGGTTGTAACGCAGCGTAGGTGGACTGGGCAGCGAGACCCAGGCTGAGGGCAAGCAACGGGCGGTGAAACGGAAAACGGTACAAACAGGACATTGGCGCCTCGGGTGACACATTGAAACAACTACCCGACGGGTAGTGAGAAGGCGGCGAATGATAATGGATCGCAACAATAAAGACCAGGATTGTTCGACAATATATTGGCTGTAAGGCCCGAGATAGAGCCTTTTCTATGATTTATGTCAGGGTTTCAGCAGTTCGAATTCGGCGCTCGCAAGCTTTTCGCCATTGATCAAGACATGTACCGCGTGTTTGCCGGGGTAGTGCTTGCGCGTGGTCAGCTCGCGGATATGTTGTTCACGACAGATGTTGTGATGCTCGCCTGCGCCGAGGGTAAATGCCTTGAGCTTGAACACCTTGGCCGCGCTGTGACCGGCGCTTTTGACGTAATCGATGGCGTAGTCCACCACCAGCTTTTGCGCAGCGGCGGCGGTGGATTCCAGGCTGAAAGACAGGTTGATGCGTTCACCCAGGCGGATCACGGCCGGTGTGACGCAAAGGTGATGAATCTTCACCTCGGCTTTGGCGCCCGCGCCCATGATCGTCAGCGCGCGGCTGTTACCTTGCTTGATCAGGCTGCGCAGTGCGTGACGGGCGATCCAGGCGGTGTGCGGGTTATCCAGGGACCAGCCTTCGATCAGGGTGAGCACCCAGTCCGGGTGGTCCTTGGTGATGTCGTTGAGGTGGTTGGCCACCGATTTGCGCACGTACAGGCTGCTGTCGGCCTTGAGGTTGTCGAGGATCACCGCGCACAGCTCGGGGTTGGCTTGCACTTGACCCAGGCGAAAGGACCAGGGCAGGCGAGGGCGCGAACCTTCGCTGGCGAGGCGACGCACGTGTTCATTGGCATCCAGCGACCAGGTCCGCATCACCGCCAGGGTGCGTTCGAAGTCGTCCAGCAGGAACTGGCGGATAGCGAATTCGGCCGAACCAAAAGTGGTGAAGTATTTGAGCGCGGCCATGGAGCGCTCGAAGTCGTCACGCCCGTAACTGGCCACGTAGTGCGGCAGGAACAGGCTGACGAACCCGCTGTTCAGGCGCGGGGCCAGCGCATAAAGCAGCTTGAGGGTGTGCGGGTAATCCAGTGGGATGACCGCATGCAGGCTTTCACTGACCCGCGCCATGCGCTGCATCACCGACAACTCGGCAAGCCCCGCCTTGGCGCGCTTGAGGAAGCCCTTGGCGTCGAAATCCGGGTACACCGCCGTCATCTCGGTGGCGATGTGTTGCAGGCGTTCGAGGTTGAAGATTTCCTTGAGGGCCGGGGCGCTTTGTTCGGTCATCGGTGAGTCCATGCAGGGTAGGGGCGGTTCAGAGAAACCAGCGGTATTCCCGTGCCGCGATCTCTTGGTGGAAGGCCAAGTGATCCTGGCGCTTGTTTTCGCAATACACGTCGACGAATTCGCCGCCCAGCTTATCGCGCAATACCGGTTGGTGCTGCATGGCACGCACGGCGTCGAGCATTTCCAGGGGGAAGTCGGCGCCGCTGGTGCGGTCTTCGTTCAGCGGTGCGATGGGTTCGCGTTTGGCTTCAAGGCCATGCTCCAAACCGGCGAGGATGGCGGCCAGCACCAGATACGGGTTGGCATCGGCACTGGCCAGGCGGTGCTCGATGCGCAGGTTGCGTGGGTCGGACTCGGGGATACGCACACAGGCGTCACGGTCCTCGAACCCCCAACTGGCGCGGGTCGCCGCGTTGACCGTACCGCCCAGGCGGCGGAAGGCGTTGTGGTTGGGCGAGAAAATCGGCATGCAGTGCGGCAACAACTCCAGGCAACCGGCCACGGCATGGCGCAGCGGTTGTTGCTGGTGCGCCGCCAGCAGGTTGTTGCCCGCCGCGTCATACAGGCTCACATGGACGTGCATGCCACTGCCGGGATATTGCAGATAGGGCTTGGCCATGAAACTGGCGCGGTAACCGTGCTTGAGCGCCACGCCACGGGTGCTGCGGCAGAACAGGGCGGCCCAGTCGGCGGCGCGCAGGCCGTCGTCCAGATGGCCGAAGTTGATCTCGAACTGGCCGGGGCCGAGCTCGGCGGTGATCACTGTGATGTCGATGCCTTGGTCCTTGGCGGTCTGCGCCATGTCGTCCAGTACCTCGCTGAAGCGCGACAGGCGTTCGATATGCAGGTTGGGCTGGTCATCGGCGTCGTCGCTCAGCGGGTCGCGGGCAAATTGCGGCAGGCCGTTGTCGAGTTGCTTGTCGAACAGATAGAACTCCAGTTCGAACGCCACTACCGGGTGGATGCCCTTGTGTTGCAGGCGTTCCAGCACTTTGGCCAGTACTTCACGGGGTTCGAATTCGATGGGCGCCTCGGTGCCGTCGGAGGTGATCAGCATTTGGCCCAGTGGCTGCTTTTCCCAGGTCACGGGTTTGAGCGTACCCGGCACCAAGCGGCGGTTGGCATCCGGGTCGCCGTCGTTGAAGCAGTAGTCACCAATCTTGAACAACCCACCCTGAACGCCCAGCAGCACGGCGTTTTGCGGCAGCTTCAAGGGGCTGCCGGCGGCGACCTTTTCCAGCATCTCCACGGGGTAGCGTTTGCCGTAGAAGTGCCCGGGGATATCCAGGGCGATCAGGTCGACATAACGTACGTCGGGGTGGTTCTGGCGAAAGGTCCGGACTTCGGCCAGCAACGTCGAGCAATGGCTTTTCACGGGTGCAGCTCCTAGTTGTAAACCCACAGTACGCGGGCGGGCAGATCGGTCAGGTTGGCGTAGCGACAGTGGGCGAAACTGGCCAGGTGGAAGCTGTCGCCGGGGCCCAGGGTGACCGACTCGGCTTCGCCCTCCACCCATAGCGTCAATTGACCCTCCAGCACGAAGCCGGCCTGCTCGGCGCGGTCGCTCATGGTTTGTTCGCCGCTATTGGCACCGGGTGCCAGCAGGCTGTCGAGCATCGAGAAAGCGCCGTTCATGCTGGGCGAAACCAGAATGTCGGTGATGCCATTGGCGTAATACACCGTACGCCGCTCGTTGGGCCGGGTGACCCAATCCACCGCCTTGGGTTTGGGCAGGCTGTAGAAGTAAGTGGTGGGCACGTCGAGGGCGTGGCTGATGGCGGTCAGGTCAGCCACCGTCGGTCGCGACAGGCCACGTTCGACCTGGGACAGAAAACCCACCGAACGCTCGATTTTTTGCGCGAGTTGGGCCAGGGTAAGTTTCTTGTGCTTGCGCAGGTCGTGGATGAGGGTGGCCAGGACGGCAAGTTCTTCTTGTTGGTTCATGAAATTTATGTCGAATAATTTCATGAAAAATTACAGGATTTATTTCATGCGAGCAATGAGGACGACGTTGGAAGCGCTTTTGTTCCAGTTGGAGCGGGAGCTGCAAGGCGGTGCCACCCGTTTGAATGCGGCGCGGCTGTCGCAGTTGCTGGCGGATGATTTCGTTGAGTTTGGTGCCAGCGGCCATGTGTGGGGTAGCAAGGCTCAGGTGATTGCCGGGTTGCAGGATGAAGTGTTTTTCGAACGCCGGATGACTGAGTTTGCGCTCAACCTGCTGAGCAAGGGCGTTGCGCTGGTGACTTATCGCTGCCACCGGGAAGGCGCGGACGATTCGCTGCGCAGTTCGGTGTGGCGGGAGGAGGAAGGGCAGTGGCGGATGGTGTTTCATCAGGGCACACCCGCTGCGGCCCTATAGCACTCTGTGGCGAGGGCGCTTGCTTGCGCTGGGCAGCGAAGCTGCCCTCATCTATTTATTGTGTTCGTCCAGGCAGTTTGAGTTCGGGCTTTTTGGGGCTGCTGCGCAGCCCAGCGGGAGCAAGCTCCCTCGCCACAGGGGAAATATTGGGAAACTGTATTCAGCAAGGTGAGGCTGGGTGCCTGCTAGGTTGAATGAGGCACCCATTTAATCCAGGAGCGCAGGATTGCTTCAAAAACCCAATTCTCATCTGTTACGACGTGGTCGTTATTCAGAGTCTGGTCGTGCCTACTTGGTCACCTCTGTGGTTTATCAGCGCCGCCCGGTATTTACCAGCCTTCGCTTGGGGCGACTACTGGTTGCCGAACTCAAGCAAGCTCATGACCTCAATCTTGTTGATTCACTGGCATGGGTCATCATGCCGGACCATTTTCATTGGCTATTTGAACTGAGGAGGGCAGCGTTGCCCGAGGTGATGAGACGTGTGAAGTCGAGAAGCACATTGACCATTAATCGTGCTTGTCATACGCAAGGTGCTTTCTGGCAGAGTGGATACCATGATCGCGCGGTCCGCGCAGAAGAAGATCTTATCCGAATGGCTCGTTATGTCATTGCCAACCCTCTGCGAGCCGGCCTGGTCAAGCATATAGGCGACTACTCCCTTTGGGACGCCGCTTGGTTATGACGGCATGCCTTTGTGGCGAGGGAGCTTGCTCCCGCTGGGCAGCGAAGCTGCCCTGATCCATTTATCGCCGATTGCCGGTTGAATGTTCAGACCGGTAGGCGGTCGTAAGCTGGGTACGCATCATTCATTGAAGGAGTACCCATGAAGTCAAAAACCCTCGTTGCCTGCCTGCTGCTCACCGCCGGCCTGTCCACTGCCAGCTTCGTCGTGCAAGCCAGTGATGCTCCGCAGGAAACCGTGCAGCCTTCAAGCATCAACGCCCGTGACTTGAAGGAAGGCGACCGTGCCCCGGATATCCTGATGCGCAAGGAATCGGCGATCAGCAACTGGAAAAAACACGGTCTCAAGCAGCCTGAAGCCGACAGCCAGTGGGCGCGGGTCGGCGATAAATTCGTGTTGCTCAAGACCACCAACGGCACCATTCTCGAGATCACGCCCGTTAAAAAATGACCTCCCGTAACACCCTGCTCTTGCGTTAAGGTAACCGGCCCGACGGACCGCGTTACCTTCAAAGAAAGAGAGCAGGATGCTTGCCACAATAAGAAACTACCCCCGCACGGTTAACCTGTTGCTGTCCGCCACATTGATGCTGACGTTGGCCAAGGCAATCACCTTTCCCTACCTGGTCATTTACCTCACCAGCCGCTTTGGCCTCGATATCTCACAGGTTGGCCTGGTGATCGGCAGTTCGTTGATTGTCGGCTCGCTGCTCAGTGTCTACGGCGGCTTTCTGGTCGACCGCATCAACAGTTATCGCCTGCTGCTCGGCTTGAGCGCGCTGTTTGTACTGGGCTTTATCGGCACGGTGCTCGCGGGGAATATCTGGGCGTTCTACAGCTGCCTGATCCTGATCAACCTGGCCTACGCCGTGATCGATATTGCGGTCAAAGCCGGCTTCGCCAGCCTGTTGCCGGAAGACGCGCGCAGTGAAGTGTTTTCCATCAAGTACACCCTGACCAATATCGGTTATGCGATCGGGCCGGCGTTCGGGGCGGTGGTGGCCAAGCTGGATATCAGCCTGCCGTTTCTGCTGTCGGCGCTGTTGGGCGTCGGGTTTTTCCTGCTGTACTGGCGCTGGGGCGATCGCACGCTGACCAGCGTCGATGCCACGCAAAAACCCGTGCCGTTCATGGCCGTAGGCCGTGTGCTGCTGCGAGATCATCGCCTGGTGTGCTTTACCTTGGGCGGCGTACTCAGCGCCGTTGTGTTCGGCCAATTCACCGCCTGGCTGTCGCAGTACCTGGTCACCACCACGACAGCGCAATACACCTACACCGTGATCAGCGCCGTGCTCACCACCAATGCCGTGGGGGTTATCGCCTTGCAGTACGTGATCGGCCGGCGCATCTCGCACCGCTACCTGGGCCAGTGGCTGGTCGCCGGCTTGGGCATGTTCATGTTGGGCTTGATCGGCTTTGCGCTGGCCACCAGCGTGGTGTGGTGGGTAGTGGCGATGGCGGTATTTACCGTGGGGGAAATCATCGTGTTCCCGGCCGAGTACATGTTTATCGACCGGATCGCCCCGGACCACTTGCGTGGCATGTATTACGGGGCGCAGAACCTGTCCAACCTGGGCGCCGCGCTGGGGCCGGTGTTGTGCGGGCTGGTATTGGCCAACCTGCCGGCCCAAACCCTGTTCTACATGCTGGGGGCGTTCATTGTCGGCGGTGGAGTGTTCTATTTCATTGGGGCGTCGTTGAAGGCAAATCATCCAGCGTAAGCTTGCCCACGTTGTTGCTTTCCAGCTCGTAGCGCAGCTCTTCGACCATCTTGGCGACTTCTTGCGGGGTCTGTAGTCGGTTGGTGCTGATCCCGGTGACCACCAGGTCGACCCGGCCCGTTGCGGCGTCGAAGACCTTGAGGGTCAGGGATGCGTCCCGGCACAGGGTGAATTCGCAGGTCAGTGGCGACAGGCCTTCTTCGATGCAGTTTCGCAATTGAGAGACGGTAAACATGCGGGTTCCTTCATGGCATCAATACGATGCCTTGAAGGTTATGGCTTAGCCTGGGCCGCAATAAGGTGAGTTCGCACTAGTCGCACTAGTGCATTTGCACTTTCATGGCTTGTTTTTCAGGCGCAATTCACCGGCGAACAGCCCGCGTTCGCGGGCCCAGACGATGGCGCCACTGCGGCTGTGCACCCCCAGTTTGGAATACACCGTGGAGACATGGTTACGCACGGTATTGGGCGCCAGTTTCAGGCGTGAGGCGATCTCCTTGTCGGCCAGCCCCTCGCAAATCAAACCCAGCACATCGCGCTCTCGAGCGGTGAGGTCGGTAAAGGCCACGTTCGGCGAATTGGGGCTCTTGACGCTCTTGGCGTTCGCAAGTTTCTCGATCAGGGTCTGGCTGAACCAGGACGCGTCCTGCATCACTTCCTCGATCGCCGCGACGAGTTCAAGCTCGGTGCGCTTGCGTTCGGTGATGTTCATCAGCACCAGCAGGTAGCAGGGCACGTCCTGGATGATCACGGTGTCGGCGGAGGCCACGCAGTCGATCACTTCATTGCCTTTCTTGCGCACCTTGATGTCCTGGCCTTCCAGCCGACCGGCTTTTTCCAGGTTGGCAAACAGTTGCTCGCTCGCTTGAGGGTTGTCGATAAAGTCGATTTCCTCAATGGCTTTGCCGATCAATTCCTCACTGGTATAGCCGGTGATGTCCATGAAGGCTTCATTGATATCCACGATCTGGCGGTTGTCCGCGCTGCACATCAGGGTGGGTACGGGCGTCAGTCGGAACGACTTGGCGAAGCGCTCTTCACTCTGGCGCAAGGCAATTTCCGCCTTGCGTCGTGGCTCCAGGTCCATGAACGAAAAGAGCATGCAGTCTTCTTCGTTCATGTCCAGCGGCTGGCCGGCGACGATCACCAGTTTGCTACCCCCTTCAGGCAGCCGCAATTCGGCCTGCATCTGCGGGATGGTCGAGCCTTCACCCAGACGCTGGATGGCCAGGTCCTTGCGCTCGGCCTGCTCCAGTACGTCCAGTTCATAGACGGATTTGCCGATGACCTGATCGCGGTTGTAGCCGGTCATCTCCAAAAAGCCCTGGTTGACCTTGATGTAGCGCAGGTCGCTCAAGCGGCAGATCACCGCCGGTGCCGGGTTGGCATTGAAGGTTTTTTCGAAGCGCTGCTCGGCGCTGGCCCATTCGGTGGCGTCGCTGAGGATCAGCACCAGCAGTTCGGGTTCGTCGTGTGAGTCGGTGATGACCAGGCTGCGCAGGCGGTGTACCCAGGTTTTCTCCTCCTCTGCGCAGGGGGTGACTTCGACCATCACATCGCTGAACTCTTCGCCCGCCGCTGCACGAGCGAGGGGGTAGTTTTCCAGTTGCACCGGGTGGTTGTTGCGATAACGCAGGGCGAAGCGCTGCGCGTACTCCTGCGTGTTGGCGCCCAATGCTACGACTGACTCCACACCGTGCATGCGCAATGCGGCTTCGTTGGCCCAGAGAATGGTCTGGTCGACTTCGGCCAGAATCACACCGTCGGACAGCCCGGAAATGATCTGCTGCAGTTGGCGACGGTTGGTTTCTTTGGCAAGAACGTCCCGGGTCATAGAATCTCCTTGGGTTTTGGGCACATGGAAGTACGACATCCGGGCATCAGGATAGTGCAGAGCAATTCCCCATGCGGGGGTGCGAATGCACCAGGTGGCATGGTGCATTTGAACGAGGACGCCGGACAGCGCGCTCGCCAGACTGAAATGGTCAATCACTGTCAAAGGATCGAACATGACCACTGTCTATGAAACCCATCGTTCTGCATTTCGCGTGTCCTGGAGCTCTGTGCTGGCCGGTAGTGCAATTGCCCTGGTGACTTACCTGGTGCTCAGTGTGTTGGGCACTGCCATCGGCGCCAGTGCCATCGATCCGATGGAGGCGGGTAACCCGTTGCGGGGTTTTGGTACGGGCGCAGGTATCTGGTTGTTTGTCTCCACGCTGCTGGCAATTGCCGCTGGCGCGTTTGTGGCGGGGCGTACCGCACCGGATCGCGGTGGCTTGCACGGCGTACTCACCTGGACCTTGACCACCTTGTTCACCACTTGGCTGTTGGCGGCATTGGCCTCCGGCGTTGTGGGTACGGCGGGCAATGTGGTGGGCAAGGGCCTGTCCGCTGCCGGCAGTGGCATCGCCGCTGTGGCGCCGGGTATCAGTGATAGCGTCAAGCAGCAACTGGACGAGCAGGGCATCCACCTGGATTGGAACAGCCTGCAAAGTCAGCTCGACACTTTGCTCAAGCAAAGCGGTAAACCTGAACTGGACCCGGCCAACGTTGAGCAGAAAGCCGATCAGGCGACGGCCGACGGCAAGCAATCGGCGACGGCTGCCGCTACGGACCCGACCCAGGCCGGCGATGCGTTGAAGCAGTGGTTCGATCGAGTCAAAGCCTCCGGCGAGCCTGCCTTGAATGCCGCGGATAAAGACGCGCTGATCAACATCGTTGCGGCCCGTACCGGCAAGAGCAAGGCTGAGGCCACCCAGATCGTCGACAATTATGCTCAGGCGTATCAACAAGCCGTGCAGAAGGTCGATGAGCTCAAGCAACAGGCCGAGCAAAAGGCTCGTGAGGCCGGTGAAGTGGCGGCCAAGCAAGTGTCCCGCGCAGCGTGGAGCACCTTGGCGATGCTGTTGCTGGGTGCTGCCTTGAGTTTCCTGGTAGGGCGCCTGGCACTGACAACGCGTCGCGTACCTTTGGCGTAAAGCTGTTTGCGGCAAGGACGCCGCTTCGCTGAACGCGTAAAATGCCGGCTTTTTACGCGTATCACACAAAGGTGCCCCTTGAGCGCAGGCAAAGCCGTCGGACTGTTGTTACTCACCTCACTGCTGGCGGCCTGCGGCACCTCGCCGCCACGCACACCCAATGATATCTGCGGCATCTTCCGCGAAAAGGACGACTGGTACGACGCCGCCAAAGTCACGCAAAAGCGCTGGGGCGTGCCGATCCAGGTACCGTTCGCCATCATGTACCAGGAGTCCGGCTTCCGGCAGGACGCCTTGGCCCCGCGTAAATATCTGCTCTGGATCATTCCCTGGGGCCGCGTCTCCACGGCCGCCGGCTACGCGCAGGCCAAAGATGAGGTGTGGAACGATTACCGCAAAAGCACCGGCCGCAGCGGCGCCAGCCGCCAGGACTTCGACGACGCGATCGACTTTGTCGGCTGGTACATGGACAAGACCTACACCATCAATGGCGTGTACAAATACGACGCCTACGGTCAATACCTGAACTACCACGAAGGGTGGGGCGGCTACCGCCAACGCACCTACGCCGCCAAAGCCTGGCTGCCACCGGTGGCGAGCAAGGTGCAGGCACGCTCGCAGATGTATGCGGCGCAATATGCCGGGTGCAAGGATGATTTGGGGCGGGGGTTCTGGAGTCGGTTTTGGCGGTGGTTGTGAGGTCGAAATGTTTGTCTGCTCCCACGCTGTTCAATGTACAGCGTGGGAAAACCTCAGTGACTCAGGCTAACCAGCCCACCAGCGGCACCACCAGCAGCGTGCTTAGCGCCATCGCTATTACATTGCCGATATACGGATGAAAGTGCGGGGGCATTCGCCCAGCCATTGCGCAGGCCAGGGGCGGTGCAATCAGTGCGCCCAGTAAGGCACTTGAGCCGATCACCGTCCAACTGCCACCGTGTGCCAATACTGCCGCAGGCACCACCGATACCAGCGGAACGTAGGTTGGATACCAGCCCCGTTTGATCCATTGTTGCCGCCAGATCACCACACCCAGCGCGGATGTCAGGGCCTGCGCGCCGATCATGTGCAACACCAGGCCCGACCCATAAGCCGGACTGAGCGGGTTAAGGGCGTATGCCAGTAGCACCCCGGCCAGCAGCCCAAGGCTGGCCAGCTCATTTCCGAAAAAGGGGGCTTCAGAGAAGTCCGCCAACACCCGGCGCAGGCTCCACACTACGCCATAGGTGGGTGGCTTGGCCGGCATGGGTCTGATGGGCGCGATGTAGTCTGACCGCACCAGTGCAGGCAGACGATGGCAAAGCAGGAACGCGATGACACTCCCAGTCGCCATGCCCAGCACATTGCCGATCACCACCGGTAAGCCCAGTGGCGTGCATACAAAGTTCACGATCAAGAGACACATCGGCGTAACCAGCAGTGCCCCTGATAACGCACCATTGAGCGTAACCTTCCAGCCTCCACCGAACATCAGCACCATCGCCGCCGGCAATGAGACGAAGGCTGCAAACGTCGGTTGCCATGTCTCGGAACTGACGCTCCACCCCCATAACAAGTTGCTCAGCAGTAGCCCCAGCAGTGAGCTGGTGACTAGCCAAGGCCATAGCCCGGTACCATAGGCAATGGAAAAACCTTGCCAGGTTTTCCCGCGCTTGCTTGCCCACCAAGCCAGGTAGGCGCCACCCAGCAAACCGAGCGAAGCAAGCTCGTGCTTGTAGAAGGCAACTTCACTGATGTCCCCGAGTATCCAGCGCAGCCAGGCAGCGGGATGGGGCAGGCTTTCGGTCATTTCGGCATAGCCCGGCCAAGACCCTTGATGACTCAGGGTGACCCAGAACACCAGCAATACGCTTATCAAACCCAGGATGAAGACCGTGGTATCGGCTCTCGATCGGACGAGTGTTGCCTTGGTAAATAACGTTTCCATGGGTGCCCCTCCGATCAGCGTGGCAGGGCAGGGTGTTGGCAATACCCGAGCATTTGATCGTAGAGGTCAGTGCGTCGGTCGCGTTGCAGGTCATTGAGGCTGTTCCAGATTGGCGCACTTCGGGCACTGGTGATATCGATGTCTGCGAACAGGATTTCCTGGCGATTGGGCGAAGCGACAGCGCCGATAGGCCAGCCATTGGTTCCTGCAATCAGCGAGCAACCGAGATAACGGGCATCGCGCTCTTCACCAATGCGGCTGGCAGCCGCGATAAATACGTTGTTCACATGGGCCGCGGTCATCGTCAGGTACGAGGCCATGCATTTGCCTGCGTCGTCGAATAACGGCGGTGGTGTCCAAACCCAATTATTCAGACTGCAAATGATATCGGCGCCTTGCTGGCTGAGAATGCGCGGTACTTCTGGAAACCAGATGTCCCAGCAGATCAGCAAACCGATGCGGCCGATGGGCGTTTCAAACACCGGAAAACCTGTATCTCCGGGGGAAAACCAGAGCTTTTCCAGGTTCCACAAATGAGCTTTGCGATATTTTCCGATAAACCCGTCGGGCCCTAACAGGACGGCTGTATTGAACAACCGCGTGTCGTCAATTTCGCTCAAGCCCGCAACCAGATACACCTGGTGCCTGCAGGCAAAATCAATCCACGCCCGCACACTGGCGCCGTCCGGTACCGTTTCGGCATGATCAAAGGCATCCTGGCGACTGCTGAAGAAGTACCCACAGTTGGAAAGTTCGGGCAGTACGATCAGGTTGGCGCCGCCGTTCACGGCTTCGGTTGCCAATGCAAGACTTTGGTGCAGGTTGTTGGCGCGGTTGTCGATACCGACTTGAGGGTCAAGCTGGATGACCGCTACGCGGGCGGGGCTTATTGGTTCGCTCATGAAGATGACCTCTTATTGTTATACAACCAGGAAATGGTTGGGCGTTTATAAGAGGTGACAACTTGTTTGAATGAAAGTCGGATGGTTCCTACTGCGTAGTAGTCTATTTCTGTTGATTGAGTTGCGTTTTATACGCTGGATAGTTTTGAATGATAAAACCTCCATTAAAAAGCGCTTGGGTTTTGTTGCAGATGTGGATCACCGTATCAATCGCACCTCTGAAACAGGGTTCAGTCCAGCCGGCATCGACAGAAAAGGATTCACCGCAGAGATAAAGGTCCGATGTGTAAGAAAACTCTCTGTTGTATTTCATCAAGGTCACTGCCTCGTAGTAGGCGCCTGCACGATAGAGTTTTGCACAACCGAGTGAGTTTTTATTGTTCATCCAGCGTTGGACTACCGCTTGTTCGCGGCCGATATAAGGTGATATTTTTTGTTTTATATTGCTTGACTTTAAAAGGATCCTATCCAGTTCCTCTATACATTTATTCACAAGCTCCTTGTCGCTGAATATCGAGAGTTTTGTAGCGCCATCTTCCCATGTGTAGCTGAGCAGTATGCAGTCATAGGTGCTGTTTTTGTTGTAGCGGTAAGTATAGACGTCGTGTACCAAGCTATCGGTAACGATAGCTTGGGGAATGGTTTTGTTATGTGAGAGAAAAGACTTTTTAAGCGGAGCGTACACTTTGCAACTGGTTTCCCAGTGAGCGGCTTTGTAGGCCGCCACTATCTCGAATGGGAGCATTGTCTGATCGAAGTTTTCGAGAAGGATTTGTGTCTCTATCAGCCACGAAGGGAGCGTCATGACAACGGAGTCAGCGTCGATGAATTTCTTCTTCATCTCATCTGGATGTGCGGCGTTCCAGTCATAGTAAACGCGTATTTGACCATTTTTAAGTTTTTTCAGTTTTGTCACTGAGCTGCTGGTCAGCAAGCCGGAAGGACTCTTCATCAGGTGCTCATACAATGATTCCTGGGTCTCGTCTGATTTTATGAATAAGAGAGATTCTGCGAGAGCGCCTAATCCTACGTACTTGGGTTTGTTAAAGTGAAGTCCGCTGGAGTCCACAGTTTCTGTAGCGTCCAAATAAGGCGAGGCTACCGGGGTTCCGTCTGCGCTCACGCGTCCATGGATCAATTGCAGATGGCTGCTGAACCCAAATATCGCAGTGCGTAGGGGGTAAATTGAGCAAACGTCATAGAAGGCTCCCCAACTGCCATCACCGATTCCAATAGAGTAGAAAACAGCTGACTCCTGCGCGGTCATGCCCAGCCCGCCGAAATTGCCTGGATCGCTGGCCTGCCATCTATCAATAGCGGGCATTTTCACCAGGTCGCGAAATGAAATACCTTCGTATTTTTTGACGATGGAAGCCCACATATCATCCCAGTGTTCGCAGCCGTAATGCTCCGATACATGCAGGGTCATGCGTTCAGCGAAAATCTTCCATTTTGCGAAGACGGCACCTAGGGTTTCACCCGGTGGTGCTGTTTTTCCATCGGTGTTTTTCCATATAAGCAGGGTGGGCTCGATGTGGCCATCTATGCTCCCTTCTCGTAGGTATATTCCAGTTGACCGAACGGCAGGACTGCCTGGGTTAGGGAAGTCTGAATGAACCAATTCAAATACGCTCGCATAATAAGCCATGAGTGAGCGCCCGTCTTTTGGGGGCTCATCGGACGTATTGAAAAAAGGCATTCTCATGGCGCCCATTTCAAAAGGCGGGCGGCCGAGGGTATTGCTATTGTTGCTCCCAAAGACTGTGAGATGCCTGCCGCCGATGCGCTGGGACTTTTCAATGAGCGTAATGTTTGTGAAGCCGCACCGATGTAGTTCTCGTGCGGTTGTTAAACCTGTAATGCCTGCCCCAACAATGCAGATTTTATGATGGTTTTGCGTGGCCTGTGCGATACCGTTTTTTTGCTCTACCAATGCGCGATAGTCAAAGCACAAGTCTGGCGGGTTAGGGAATCTGGCTCTCCATTTATCATTAGGAGAGCGCTTTTTTCGATGATGCTTGTGGGCGATGTCGGCCGGATAGTTGAAGCTTGAGCCTATTGTCATTGTGAGGTTCGCTGATCAGATGATTGTCTGTTCATAGGTTGTCTTCAGTCACTGGGACAAGAGAATAAGCAGGGAGTGATTTTTGGCTGGGGAAAATCGTGTTCTTTAGTAGGGAAACCGCAAACCGCCAACGTGACCCTGCGCCTTTTTGAGGTTTCCTGGTCACGAGCCGCTCGTTGAACCGGCCGTTCCGCCCACTTGCCAAACCCCACCAATTCTGGGAAAACCCCCAACCTTTGCGCCGACAACGAGATTCCCCATGAGCACTGACGAACTGCAGATCACCGACATCCGCCCCGGCACCGGCAAGGCCGTCGTCAAGGGCGCGTTGATCACCACCCAATACACCGGCACCCTGGAGGATGGCACGGTGTTCGATTCGTCCTGGGAGCGCGGCAAACCGTTCCAGTGTGTGATCGGCACGGGGCGGGTGATCAAGGGCTGGGACCAGGGCCTGATGGGCATGCAGGTGGGCGGTGTGCGCACGTTGTTCGTGCCGGCGCACCTGGCGTATGGGGAGCGATCAATAGGTGCGCATATCAAGCCCAACAGCAACCTGCGCTTCGAAATTGAATTGCTGGAAGTGCTCACGCGGGATGATTGAACGAGGGTGGACATGGACGTTGATGCTCAAGCGATACCGGACTGCTCTATCGAGGGTGTTCGGGTAAGTGAGTTGGGCAGTTGCGATGAAGCTCAGTTGCAACGCTTGTTTGAGCGGGCGCCGGATTACTTCATTGCCGTGAATGGCGAACCGGCGACGCCGACCGAGGCGCACGAGGAGTTGCAGGACTGTCTGCCCGCAGGTTGGAGCTGCAGCCGGATGTACTGGCTGGGTTACCGGGGGAGTGATGACCAACTGGTCGCTGTGGTGAATATCGCCGCAGACTTGCTGGCAGCCGGTGTGTGGCATATCGGGTTGCTGTTGGTCGATAAGCGTATGCATGGCACCGGTTTCGCTCATCGCTTGCATGAAGACCTTGAAGCATGGGCGGTGAAGCGCGGGGCCCGATGGCTTCGGCTGACGGTAGTCATCGGCAATACCAAGGCCGAGCGTTTCTGGCCCAGGCTGGGTTATGTGCAGGTGCGTACCCGCGAGGGCATCGCGATGGGGCGCCGGGTGAACCGGGTGTCGATACAGATCAAGGCGTTGGCCAATGGGCAGGTTGATGATTACTTGGCGGTGGTGGCGAGGGATCGTCCGGGCGCGCCCTGAAAATCGCCTGCCTGAACTTACCCTGAAGAATTGTCTCATTCACCATGCGGATACTTTCCTACGGTTTACTCCCGCGCAAACGGGGCGTAAGCTTCGCGCGTTTTCATCAATAGCGGAGACCCTCAGTGGGTACTTGTTCGAGTGACAGTTGTCGGCCGGTTTCGGTAATCGGCACCTACTTGGCAAGATAACGCGCGTTCTTGCGATGCCGTTGTCTCGCCTTGGATTGCGAGAAGCGGCATCCCGGCAGCGGCCAGTCCTGGCACCTGCCCGAATCCCTCTCATGACGCTGATCAGCACCTGGCTCACGCCGGGATGCCACGCATGCGCCTGCCTTTTATGATGGGCGCTGCGTACTGCTCGATCCTTGACATCACCCCGTTGCCACACCTGTGGTATGGGGTTGATGCCGACACGCCGTGCCCCGGTAGTGAAGGGTTTCCACATCCGTAATTCTGGCGGGTAATGAGCAGGGAAGAATCCTTATGCAAGCAATCAACAACATCAACCTCAACTCCCTCGTGGATACTGTGGTCAGCCTCACCGCGGCGTTTATTCTGGGCGGCCTGATCGGTTTTGAGCGCCAGTACCGTCAGCGTACGGCAGGCCTGCGTACCAACGTGCTGGTCGCCGTGGGGGCGGCGATTTTCGTCGACATGGCCAACCGCCTCGGAGGTGCGGAAGGCGCGGTGCGCGTGGTTGCGTACGTGGTGTCGGGCATCGGTTTTCTGGGGGCGGGCGTGATCATGCGGGAAGAGGGCAATGTGCGTGGGCTCAACACCGCCGCTACCCTCTGGGCCTCGGCGGCGGTGGGGGCCTGTGCCGGCGCCGACCTGATTCTCGAAGCTCTGCTGGGCACCCTGTTTATACTGGCGGCCAACACGCTGCTGCGGCCGATCGTCAATAACATCAACCGCCAGCCGTTGGATGTGGTGTCGGCAGAGGTCACCAATATTCTCTATGTGATTGCGCGGCGCAGCCAGCAACAGGCGGTGATGGTGTTGCTGGAAGCCGAGTTGGCGCGCTGCAATTACCCAGCCAGTGATGTCGACGTGCGGCCGTTCGGCACTGAGGAAGTGGAAATCGAGGCAACCCTGGTCGCGACGTCGGTCGATGGGGATGAATTGGATGCGCTGGTGACGCGTATTTCCATGTCAACTCTGGTGGTGCAGGCCTTTTGGAGCCCGAGTACCACCGACTGAGCCTCCTATGAAAACCCGGCGGGTCCAAGGGTTGGCAGGTTGTGCGCGGAAAAGTCCTACACTCAATTAGGATTATCCTTTCAGATGGGGCGTTATTACGTTGTTAAGGTTGCGCACTTGCGGCTGACGGGCCCTTTGGTCCGGCTTCGCGTGCTC
This sequence comes from Pseudomonas sp. ICBG1301, assembly GCF_016918385.1. Lineage (NCBI taxonomy): Bacteria > Pseudomonadati > Pseudomonadota > Gammaproteobacteria > Pseudomonadales > Pseudomonadaceae > Pseudomonas > Pseudomonas sp. ICBG1301. Next base: position 139,122 of record NZ_JAEKGB010000012.1, on the reverse strand, counting down.
GTGGTGTTTTCAATTGAAGGGGCCGGCAGCGCCTGGTGATTGCCTGGAATGTGCGCAGTACCGTTGGTCGGGACTGTCATTTCTCACAGGTGCCGAGGCTCTACGTAATGTGAAAGGGTGTCTACTTAGGGGAGTTTTATGGCCACAGCGTTAATCGCGGAAGACCACCCGTTTATCCGTGCCACGGTCAGGCATCTATTGAAGCTGGAAGGTTTCGATGAGATCTACGAGGCGGGCAACGGTGCGGATGCCATGCAACTGGCGCGGGAGAAGTGTCCCAGCCTGATCATCATGGACCTGGCAATGCCCAAGATGGGGGGGCTGGAAGTGATCAGCCGGATCAAGTCGCTGGGCTTGCCGTGCAAGATCCTGGTGCTCACGTCGTACCTGGCGGTGTTTTTTTCCACCCGCTGCATGCGTGCCGGGGCCATGGGGTTTGTCGCCAAGACCGGTGAACTGGACGAACTGCAAAAGGCGATCAAGGCGATCATGTCCGGTTACAGTTGCTTCCCCAGTATCGCCACCAGCTCGGTGCGTCGCGATGATTTGCAAGTGACGGAGGCGGCCATGGTGGAGGCACTGTCAGACCGCGAATTGATGGTGCTGCAAAAACTCGCCCAGGGCCTGGGCAACAAGGATATCGCCGAAGACCTGTTGCTGAGCCACAAGACCGTCAGTACCTACAAGACTCGACTCAAAGAGAAGTTGCATATGTCATCGGTGGTGCATCTGTCCAAGTTTGCCCAACGCAATCATCTGATCTGAAATGACCCGCGCCACGTTTTTGAGGTTTACCGCGATCTGGCTGGTGAGCCTGTTGCCTCTGTGCGCGGCCGCTCTCGATGAGCCGCGCACGCTGCGGCTGTTGGGGCATTCGCGGGTGGAGCAAGCCAGTGTGGTGCTGGATGAAGCTCAACTGCGCTGGCTGCGCGAGCGGCGAACCTTGGTGATGGGCGTGTCCGCCCCGGATTACGCGCCTTTTGACTTGACCAATAACAACGACGAACTTGAAGGGGTCACTGCCGATTACGCCGCCTTGATCGGGCAGATCCTGAATATGCCCATTGAGGTGCGGCGCTACGATACCCGTGATGAGGTCATTGAGGCGCTCAAACAAGGCAGCGTGGATTTCCTCGGCTCAGCCAATGGTTATGAAGCGGCCGACCCGCAGTTGCGCCTGTCCCGTTCCTATGCCAATGATCAGCCCACGTTGGTGACCCGCACCGGTGACAGCCAGGCGCTGAGTGACGACCTGGCCGGCAAACGCGTGGCGATGCTCTATCACTATATGCAGCCCGCCGCGGTGCAGGCCTTCTATCCCCGTGCCCGGTTGGAGCTGTTTCCCTCGACCGTCGAAGCCCTCGGCGCGGTGGCGTTTGGTAACGCCGATGTGTACCTGGGCGATGCCATCAGCACCAGTTACCTGATCAACCACAACCATCTGAATAACGTGCGCATGGCCGACTTCTCTGCCCTGGAAGTCAACCCTTTTGCCTTTGCCGTCACCCGTGAAAATACCCGTTTGCTGCCCATACTGGACACCGCCCTGGCGGTCATTCCGGCGAGCGAGCAGATGGAAATCCTGCGTCGTTGGAGCGCCGGCAACCTCGGGATCGTCGGTACCGGCCGCTTGCACCTGAGTGCCAGCGAACAGCGCTGGTTGCAGAAACATCCGCGGGTCAAGGTCGCGACGCTCGACAAATTCGTACCATTGTCGTTTTTCGATGAGCACGGGCAATTCGAAGGGTTGAGCGCCGAAGTGTTGTCGCGCATCAGCCTGCGTACCGGCTTGAAGTTCGATGTGGTCTCGGGCACTTCAATGCCGCAGCAGATCGATCAAGTCAGTACGGGCGCGGCGGACATGCTGGCGGTGGTCACCCCCAGCGTCGAGCGTGCCGAGAAGATACGCTTCAGTCGGCCCTATCTCACCAATCCCTTTGTGCTGGTCACGCGCAGTGACGAACGCAGCCCGCTCACCCTGGAAGACATGGTGGGCAAACGCCTGGCGCTGATCCCCGGCAATGGCCTGCGTGATGCGATCACGCAGAATTTCCCGGGGGTTGAATTTGTCGACGTTGAGAACCCGGAGCAAGCCATGGCGCTGGTAGCCAATGGGGGAGTGGACGGCGCGGTCAATTCGCTGATCAGTGCGCGCTACCTCATAGCACGGTACTACCGCGACCGATTGCGGGTATCCAGCACGGTTGGCTCCGAGCCGGCTCGCGTCACGTTTGGCGTCAATCGCAGTCAGCTGGAGCTGTACTCGATCCTCGATAAGGCGTTGCTGAGTATCACGCCTCAGGAGATGGATGAATTGATAGGTCGTTGGCGCAACGACATCATCATCGAGGACAGTTACTGGTTGCGTCACCGCAACGCGATCATTCAAGGCTTCGGGTTGGCGGCACTGTTGCTGCTGGTCACATTGGGCTGGGCCATTTATCTGCGCAGCTTGATCCGCAAGCGGGTGCAGGCCGAGCGGGCGTTGAGTGATCAGATGATCTTCATGCGCGCCTTGATCGACGGTACGCCGCACCCGATTTATGTGCGTGACCGACAGGGGCGCTTGATGGCTTGCAACAGCGCCTATCTGGATGTGTTTGGCTTCAAGCTCGAAGACGTGATCGGCAAGACCGTGGTGGAAACCGACACGGGCAATCCCCCGCAGGCCCGGTCATTCCATGAGGATTACTTGCGGTTGATGGCTGACGGCGAGCCGCAGATTCAGGACCGCATACTCAAGGTGCCCACGGGAGAGGTGCTGACGATCTACCAGTGGATGCTGCCGTACCGTGATCGTGATGAGAAGGTGGTGGGCATGATCGCCGGCTGGCTGGATGTGAGCGAGCGTCAGCGGCTGCTGGGCCAATTGCAGGAGGCCAAGGATGATGCCGACGCCGCCAACCGGGCCAAGACCACATTTCTGGCGACGATGAGCCACGAAATCCGCACGCCGATGAACGCGGTGATCGGCATGATCGAGCTGGCCCTGAAAAATGCCGAGCAGGGCCGGGCCGATCGTGATGCGCTGGAAGTGGCCTCGGTGGCTTCGCGCGGCATGTTGGAGCTGATCGGCGATATCCTCGATATCGCGCGGATCGAGTCGGGGCATTTGTCACTGGCATTGCAGCCGGCCAATCTGCATGAGTTGCTGGCCTCGGTGGTGCGGGTGTTCGAGGGGCTGGCACGGGTCAAGGAGTTGGTGCTGCAGGTTGAGTTGGACCCGCTGAAGGGGCACATCGTGATGCTCGACCCGCTGCGCTTCAAACAGGTGATCTCCAATTTGCTGAGCAACGCGATCAAGTTCACCCCGCAGGGCCAGGTCAAGATGGGTGCCCAGGTGCTTGATGAAGGCGAGTATTTGAGCGTGCAGTTGTGGGTGCAGGACACGGGCGTCGGTATCAGTGCCCAGGATCAACAACGGCTGTTCAACCCTTTTGTCCAGGGCGGCAACAGTGAGCAGTCGGCCCGCAGCGGGTCTGGCCTCGGGCTGGTCATCAGCCGCAGCCTCTGTGAAATGATGGGGGGGCAGTTGCACCTGAGCAGTGTGCTGGGGCAGGGCACTCGAGTCGATGTGACGTTGAGGCTGGCGCGGGCCGCTGCATTGCCGGCCCAGGCGCTGCCGGCGGGCGTACAGACCCCGTCGGCCCGGGCGCTGCGCATTCTGGTGGTGGACGACTACCCGGCCAATCGCCTGCTGCTGGCCCGGCAGTTGAATTTCCTGGGGCATCAAATCACCACGGCCGAAGACGGAATTCAAGGGCTGGCGCAGTGGCAGGCCGGGCACTTCGACGGGGTTATCACGGACTGCAATATGCCGCTCAAGAACGGCTACCAGTTGGCGCAGGACATTCGTGCACAGGAGCGCGCACAGGGCCTGACGCCGTGCCTGCTGCTGGGTTTCACCGCCAATGCGCAACCCGAAGAAACCGAGCGCTGTCGGCAGGCCGGCATGGACGGGTGCCTATTCAAGCCCACGGGGCTCGAGGATCTGCGGAGCGCGTTGGCTCCCCTCACCGCCAGCCTTTGCGAACCAGAAGTGGCCGCGTTCGATTTGAGCACCTTGGCCGCATTGACGGGTGGAGATCCCCATGTCCTTGAAGAATTACTGATGCCACTGCTCGACAGTCTGGCGGCGGATCGCACGCTGTTGTCGACGCTGCAACGCAAAGCCGATTTCGCCGGGCTGCACGACCTGGCCCATCGTGCCAAGGGTGGGGCGCGGATGGTCAAGGCACGCACGCTGATCCAGGGGTGTGAAGCGTTGGCGACCGTCTGTGAGCGCCGCGACCGCGAAGCGTTGGGGCCAGTGGTTAAAGCGCTGGATGATGCGATCGATGATTTGCAGCGTGGCCTGAGCGCGCATTGCAAGCGGCCTTGACCGCAGTTGATGGCCATTCGGTGGATTTGGGAGAACTCCTACGCGAAGGGGGAACATGCCTGATTTTGTCGTCGAGGTATGTCTGGAAAATGGTCGGCACTCACTGACGAGTACTGCCAGCCCAGGGGCTTGCCATGCCGAACAAAGCACTGACTATCCTGATTGCCGATGAACAGCACCTGCAAAGGCTGTACATCGAAAAAATGCTCAACCAGTTGGGGTATCACCGGATTGTGCCGGTGCAAACCTTCGAAGAGGTCCAGATCCTGACGGCCATCCCGGCCGAACCCTTCGATGTGCTAATCATCAATGCGGGGCTGGCGGCCTGTGCTGACGGGCCAAACCCGCAGGTGCGCCATGTGCTGGTCTACGACCAGCTCGACATGGGAGCGCTCGCCGGCGCAACGCCGACGGTGCTGGTACGCCTGCCAGGTGTGCCGGACAACGTCAATCTTGAACACTTCATGGACATCATCGATCCACCCGCGTCCCCCCAGGGGCTGCGGGTGTTGCCATGGCTGCGGGAGTTATCCCGCCGCCCCGTGGCCGGGGTCTAGTCCCACTTCGGTGCGATGCCCTTAGGGCTGGTCAAGCGGTGGCCGCGTTCGAGGCCGGCAATCTGCGCCATATCGGCTGGGCTCAAGGTCAGTTGCAGGGCCTTGAGGTTGCTTGCCAGGTTGGCACGCTTGGTCGACGACGGGATCACTGCGTAGCCCAGCTGCATGGCCCAGGCCAGGGTGACTTGCGCCGGGGTGGCCTGATGGCGTTCGGCAATCTGTTGGATTACCGGGTCGTTCAACACTTCGCCGTAGGCCAGGGTCATGTACGAGGTGATCTGGATGCCATGGGCGGTGGCGAAATCCACCACCTTGCGGTTTTGCAGGTAAGGGTGGAGTTCGATCTGGTTGGTCGCGATGTTCTCTGCGCCCACTGCGGCAATGGCCTGCTTCATCAGGTCGATGGTGAAGTTGGAAATGCCGATCTGGCGTGTCAGGCCCAGGCGCTTGGCTTCCAGCAACTGCTCCATGAATTGGGCGACGGGCACCTGGTCTTCCGGCGATGGCCAATGAATCAGGGTCAGGTCCAGATAGTCGGTCTGCAGTTTGCGCAGGCTTTCCTTGAGGCTTGGAATCAACTGGCCTTCGGCGAAGTTGGCGATCCAGATCTTGCTGGTGATGAACAGCTCATCACGCGGCACACCACTGTCGGCGATGGCTTGGCCGACTTGTGCTTCGTTCTCGTAGATCTGCGCGGTATCGATGACGCGATAACCCAGTTCCAGGCCGGTGCTGACGGAGTCGATGACCACTTGGCCTTGCAGGCGGAAAGTGCCGAGGCCGAAGGCCGGAACAGGTTGTTGGGGAATAGACATCGGTAACTCCTGAAGGGCGATAAACAACGAAGCCGAGTATCCGCCCGTCGTTCCTTCGGAAAAACCGCTTGATCCGAAAAGGACTCTTGACTGCAAATCACGAATCGCAGCCTCAGCCCGAGTCCAGGGGGGAGTAAGGGGGCTGAGACTTGCTCGCTCCTGCAGGCGTCAGTTGGCGTTGCGATGCAGGCGCAGACGTTCGGCGGCGCTACGCAACAACTGCTCGGTGCCGTCCCAACCCAGGCAACCATCCGTCACCGACACACCGTATTTCATGGCCGCGCTCAGCGGTTGGCAGCCTTCGAACAAATGGCTCTCGAGCATCATGCCGATCAGCGAGGTATCGCCCTGCAAGCGCTGCTCCAGCACGTCGTTGAATACGGCGGGTTGACGCAGCGGGTCTTTGCCACTGTTGGCATGACTGCAGTCAACCATGATCCGCGCCGCCACCTTGGATTTGGCCAGGTCGTGCTTCACCTGCGCCACGCTTTGCGCATCGTAGTTCGGCCCACGATGACCGCCGCGCAGCACCAGGTGCGTGTCGGGGTTGCCGGGGGTCTGGATGATCGCCGGATGGCCCTGGCTGTCGACGCCGAAATGGCGGTGTGGGTGAGACGCCGAGCGCATCGCATCACAGGCAATCGCGACGCCGCCGTCGGTGCCGTTCTTGAAGCCCACGGGCATACCCAGGCCGCTGGCCATTTCGCGATGGATCTGCGATTCAGTGGTACGCGCACCGATGGCGACCCAACTGAGCAGGTCATCGAAGTAGCCGGCAGCCATGGGTTGCAGCAGTTCGGTAGCGACCGGCAGGCCCAGGCGCAGCATTTCGCGCATCAGTTCGCGGGACAGGCTGAGGCCGGTAGCCATGTCATCGCTGCCGTCCAGGTGTGGGTCGTAGGCCAGGCCTTTCCAGCCGATGGTGGTGCGCGGTTTTTCGACGTAGGCGCGGATCACCAGCAGCATCTGGTCGCTGACGTCCCGGGCGAGCTTTTTCAGATTGCGTGCGTATTCCATGGCCGATTCCGGGTCGTGGATCGAACACGGGCCGACAATCACCAGCAAGCGTGAATCTTCGCCATTGAGAATGGCGCGCACGGCTTGGCGATGGGCGTGGATCTGTTCAACGAGGAACGGGCTGAGAGGCAGTTGGTGCTTTAAATCCAGGGAGCTGGGCAGACGCTGAGTCAGGGCTTCATTGGCGCTGTTCAGGTTCGAAACGGGCAGAGCGGCGACGGAGGAGTTCATATTCAAGGCTTCCTGGGCAAGCGGCGGGTTGTTCCCGCGCGCTCTGCCCTACTGGGGTGTTCGACAATTGGCCGTATTGGCTGCGTGTGTTGGCTTGCCACCAAGAGGTGACCGATCGGAGGCGGCAGGCTGTCCCGAACGGAGCTTGCTAAATCGCCAGGCAGTGCAGGTGTCGTAGCGGTAATAGGTGGCGTAGTTCATGTCGTGTTTTCCTTGAGTGTTCCGAAAATAAGTGGGGCCTGAAAAAACAAAACCCCCGGTCGGGGAGCCGACCGGGGGTTTAGATTTCTCTGGTAGGCGACCTCTTGAGTAGTGGGCGCCGATTTCAGGTATCAGGCGCGCCAGTGGCTAAACCAATACCCAAAATAAAAGCTTGCAGCTGCGCTCGAACCGCTCACACGGGTAGCCGATACCGAGCGCTGGGCGCTGGCAGCAGGGCAAACCTGAGTGTGGGTGAGTTGCAACATGGTGTGTCTCCGAAAGATGGAAGGAGCTTACTAGAGGCGCACGGGTGGATTCAATCAGTAATTTCTATTGCCTGAGAGGACTGACGACTATGGGCCGAGATATGCTCAAAGAACCTTGATGAGTGCCTGGACGTAACCATGACTGCCTTGACCCTTGCTGCGGCTCAATCGATTTCCATCGCGGGTGATGTCGCGGCCAATATCGAACGGCACCGGGTCTTCATGCAGGCGGCAGCCGAGCGTGGTGTGCAATGCCTGGTATTTCCGGAGTTGTCGTTGACGGGGTATGAGCCGTCCTTGGCTGCGGCATTGGCGATTGATCCACACGATCGGGTGCTGGCACCGCTGCGCGACAGCGCACGTGAACTGCGCTTGACGGTGGTGGTCGGGATGCCGATCCGGCTGGCGCCAGAGGCGGGCGTATCGATTGGTGCACTGGTGTTGGCGGCAGACGGTTCATTGGCGGTCTACACCAAGCAACATCTGCACCCAGGCGAAGAGGTGGCATTTGTCGCGGGGCAGGGTGGCCGGGCGCTTGAGTTCGGGAGCGAGCGGATTGCGTTGGCGGTTTGCGCTGACTTCTCCCACGCCAGCCATCCACGCCAGGCCGCACAAGCCGGCGCCAGTGTGTACGCCGCCGGCGTGCTGATCAGCGAAGGCGGCTATGCGACGGACAGTGCCTTGCTCCAGGGCTATGCTGTTGAACATGGCCTGCTGGTGTTAATGGCCAACCACGGTGGCCCGTCTGGCGGCTGGGCTTGCGCCGGTCGCAGTGCCATCTGGGACGCCGAGGGGCGCCTGGTGGCTGCCGCGCCGGGTGTTGGCGATGCACTCCTGGTTGCCCAACGCACCGACGGCGGCTGGAGTGGCTACGCAGTCGACCTTTGAGTTGAAGGAGCGCAACCTCATGGGGTTTCACCTGCGCGAAGCGACCTCTCAGGACCGCTTGTTTGCCCGGACCCTGACCTACGAGGCGATGAACCATTATTACCTGCAGTATGGTTTGTCATGGTCGGATAATGGCTTTGATACCGCTTGGGCCTGTCGGGAAAACTGGCTGGTTTGCCGCGATGAGCGTGTCATGGGCTTTATCAGCGTGAGTTGTGACAGCGCGGCGCTGTACATCCGCGAGTTGCATATGCTCGACGGTGCGCGCGGGCAAGGTGCTGGCAGTTGGGTGTTGGCGCAGATGGCGCTGAAGGCTCGCGAGCAGGGCCTGCTGCGCCTGACCGTGTTCAAGACAAACCCGGCCAGGCGGCTTTATCAGCGCATGGGCTTGAGTATCGTCGGTGACGAAGGCTGCTTCTGGCGGATGGAAAGGGTCTGTCGCTCACCTTCCTGACCGCTCAGTTGGGTTGAACAGGAAAAAAACAGGTCGCACCCCCGTAAATCCTGACCGTTCTCACAGCAAACTGCGCTAATCGCGTCGCGCTGTGTGGCCGCTATGTATCCAAACTCTATATATATGACGCTTGCAGCTAGGTCTGCGCCTTGGTTTTTTGCTAAGGTGTTCAGCAACCTATAAGACCATATCGCGAGGTGTCTGCTTGATTAGGGTGCTAGTAGTCGATGACCATGATCTCGTTCGTACAGGCATTACACGAATGCTGGCTGACATCGATGGCCTGCAAGTAGTCGGCCAGGCCGAATCGGGGGAGGAATCCCTGATCAAGGCCCGGGAGTTGAAACCCGATGTGGTTTTGATGGACGTCAAGATGCCCGGGATCGGCGGTCTTGGTGCCACTACCAAATTGTTGCGCAGCCATCCGGACATCAAAGTCGTGGTGGTGACCGTGTGCGAGGAAGACCCGTTTCCAACACGCCTGCTTCAAGCAGGCGCGGCGGGCTACCTGACCAAGGGCGCGGGCCTGGCGGAGATGGTGCAAGCCATTCGCCTGGTGTTTGCCGGCCAGCGGTATATCAGCCCGCAGATCGCCCAGCAGTTGGCGATCAAATCGTTTCAGCCCACCAGTGACTCGCCGTTTGATGCACTTTCGGAACGGGAAATCCAGATCGCCTTGATGATCGTGGGTTGCCAGAAGGTGCAGACCATCTCCGATAAGCTGTGCCTGTCGCCAAAAACCGTCAACACCTACCGCTATCGTATCTTCGAGAAGCTTGCCATCAGCAGTGATGTTGAATTGACCTTGCTCGCGGTGCGCCACGGCATGGTGGACGCCAGCGCCTGACATGACCACACCGTTTGATCCGAGCGCCTTTCTCTCCACCTGCAGTGGCCGCCCCGGCGTGTACCGCATGTTCGACAGCGAGGCGCGGCTGCTGTATGTCGGTAAAGCCAAGAACCTGAAGAACCGCCTGGCGAGCTACTTTCGCAAGACCGGTCTCGCGACGAAAACCGCTGCGCTGGTGGCGCGTATCGCCCAGGTCGAAACCACCATTACCGCCAACGAGACTGAAGCGCTGCTGCTTGAGCAGACGCTGATCAAGGAATGGCGTCCGCCCTATAACATCCTGCTGCGTGACGACAAATCCTACCCCTACGTGTTTTTATCTGACGGCGCCTTCCCACGTCTGAGTATTCACCGGGGCGCGAAGAAGCAGAAGGGCAAGTATTTCGGCCCGTACCCGAGTGCCGGTGCGATTCGTGAAAGCCTGAGCTTGCTGCAAAAGACCTTTTTTGTGCGTCAGTGCGAAGACAGTTTCTACAAGAACCGCACGCGGCCGTGCCTGCAATACCAGATCAAGCGCTGCAAGGCGCCCTGCGTGGGCCTGGTGGAGCCGGCGGAGTATGCCGAGGATGTTCGCCATTCCGTCATGTTCCTTGAGGGGCGCAGTAATGCACTCACCGATGAGCTCTCGGTTTCCATGGAGCAAGCCGCCAATACCCTGGATTTCGAACGCGCCGCTGAGCTGCGTGACCAGATCTCTCTGCTGCGTCGCGTCCAGGACCAGCAAAGCATGGAAGGCGGCAGCGGTGACGTCGATGTGATCGCCGCTTTCGTCAACCCGGGCGGTGCTTGTGTGCACCTGATCAGCGTGCGGGGCGGGCGGGTGCTGGGCAGCAAGAATTTCTTCCCGCAGACCGGCATCGACGAAGACGTCGCCGAAGTCATGGCCGCGTTCCTGGGCCAGTACTATGTCAGCAGTCCGGAGCGCGACTTGCCGTCGGAGCTGATCGTCAACGTGGTGCATGAAGACTTTCCCACGCTGATCGAGGCCATCCACGAGCTGCGTGGTCGTGAGCTGGATATCAGCCATCGGGTACGCGGCACCCGGGCGCGCTGGCAGCAATTGGCCGTGACCAATGCCGAACAGGCCCTGGGCGCACGCCTTGCGAATCGACAGCATGTTGCCGCACGCTTTGACGCCCTGGCAGAGGTCCTGCACCTGGACGAGCCACCGCAGCGCCTGGAGTGCTACGACATCAGCCACTCCAGCGGCGAGGCGACGGTGGCCTCCTGTGTGGTGTTCGGGCCGGAAGGGCCGATCAAATCCGATTACCGGCGCTACAACATCGAAGGCGTTACCGCCGGCGATGACTACGCCGCCATGCATCAGGCCCTCACACGACGCTTCAGCAAATTGAAGGACGGCGAGGGCAAGCTGCCCGACATCCTGCTGGTGGATGGCGGCAAGGGCCAGTTGTCCATGGCGCGTGACGTGCTCAACGAACTGGCGGTGCCCGACCTGATCCTGCTCGGTGTGGCCAAGGGCACCACGCGAAAGGCCGGTTTCGAAACGTTGTACTTGAATGATGCCGCCCATGAGTTCACTTTGAAGGGCGACTCACCTGCATTGCACCTGATTCAACAGATTCGCGACGAAGCCCACCGTTTTGCCATTACCGGTCACCGCGCCCGGCGTGGCAAAACCCGGCGCACCTCAACCCTGGAAGGGGTGGCGGGGGTTGGCCCGACACGGCGTCGCGACCTGCTTAAACATTTTGGTGGCTTGCAGGAGCTGTCCCGTGCCAGCATTGACGAAATAGCCAAAGCACCCGGTATCAGTAAAAAGCTCGCTGAGTTGATTTATGCGAATCTGCACAGCGAATAGAATGCCTTCTCACCTCGTAGCCAGTTGTGCCGATGAATATCCCTAATCTGATCACCGTTCTACGCGTCCTGCTTATTCCGATTTTTATTTTGCTGTTCTATTTACCTTACGAATGGAGCTATGCGGCCTCCAGTTCGGTATTTGCCTTTGCCGCCGCCACCGACTGGCTCGATGGCTACCTGGCCCGCCGCCTGGAACAGAGCACGCCGTTCGGCGCGTTCCTCGACCCGGTGGCAGACAAGCTCATGGTCGCGGTGGCCCTGGTCCTGCTGGTGCAGGAGCACGGTAACCTGTGGCTGACCTTGCCGGCCGCGGTGATCATCGGTCGCGAGATCGTCGTTTCGGCCCTGCGCGAATGGATGGCCGAAATCGGCGCCCGCGCCCATGTTGCCGTATCGAACCTGGGTAAATGGAAAACCGCCGCGCAAATGCTCGCCCTGGTGATCCTGCTGGCCAACCCTTCGGACTTTTCGTTCTGGGTATTCATTGGCTACGCCTTGCTGCTGATTGCGGCCGGCCTGACCCTGTGGTCCATGCTCCAATACCTGCGCGCTGCCTGGCCTCATCTGCGCACTACCGTTGAAAAGAAATAAACTTTTTTGAATCAAGAGGTTGACGGGTTCTGATAAATCTATAGAATGCGCAACACCAAGCGGGAATAGCTCAGTTGGTAGAGCACGACCTTGCCAAGGTCGGGGTCGCGAGTTCGAGTCTCGTTTCCCGCTCCAGACACAAAGAAAAAGCCACTCAATCGAGTGGCTTTTTTTTTGCTCAGATTCCAGGCAGGTTCTGGCGGGAACTCGCCGATCAACGAAAAACGCGCAGCCTTTCGAATCTGGTTCAAGCCTCAAAACGGAATCTGGGTCGTCGACAGGACCTGGCGCAGCCCCATGAATGACCGAATCTGGCGAACGCCGGGCAGGTAAAGCAATTGCTCCGCGTGGAGCCGGTTGAAACTGTTGCTGTCCTTGGTCCGTATCAACATGAAGTAGTCGAACTCTCCCGTCACCACATGGCATTCCATGCAGCCGGAGACTTTTTGTGCGGCCGCCTCGAAGGCGGCGAAAGATTCCGGTGTGGAGCGGTCCAGCACGACACCGATCAAGACCACCATCCCCGCGTCCAGCGCGTCATTGTCCAGCAGTGCGACGATGCCTTTGATCAGGCCGACCTGCTTGAGCCGCTCGACACGCCTGAGGCAGGCCGGGGCACTCAATTTCACCTTCTCCGCAAGCGCCACATTGGAGATGGAGGCATCTCGTTGCAGGGCCTTGAGAATCGCGCGGTCGGTTCGATCCAGTGGCTGCGGCTCTGGGGCTGTAGCGCCGGACTTGTGGCGATTATTTGTTGCTTTCATATCGTTTTTTACACATTAAAAGTGTGTGTGATGTGAATTTCTGGAAATTATGTTTTTCCAAATGGCAAAAACTTGCAACACATATTTTCTGAATTCTTCTTAGTATTTAACTCATCGAAGCCCTCCTGAAAGAGCCCGGAATGTGGCCTCTTTCTCTCGGCCTGGCGCTTGGATATCCACTATCAAGGAGCACAGTCATGAACCTGAATCGTTTTAAACGTTATCCGTTGACCTTCGGTCCTTCTCCCATCACGTCCTTGAAGCGCCTGAGTGAACATCTGGGGGGCAAGGTCGAGCTGTATGCCAAACGTGAAGACTGCAATAGCGGCCTGGCCTTTGGCGGGAACAAGACACGCAAGCTCGAATACCTCATTCCCGAGGCGATCGAACAAGGCTGCGATACGCTGGTGTCCATCGGTGGCATTCAGTCGAACCAGACCCGCCAGGTCGCTGCAGTCGCCGCTCACTTGGGCATGAAGTGCGTGCTGGTGCAGGAAAACTGGGTGAACTATTCCGACGCAGTGTATGACCGCGTAGGCAACATCGAGATGTCGCGCATCATGGGCGCTGACGTGCGGCTTGACGCAGCAGGTTTCGACATTGGCATTCGGCCAAGTTGGGAAAAGGCTATGAGTGATGTGGTCGAGCAGGGTGGCAAACCCTTTCCGATTCCGGCGGGCTGTTCCGAGCACCCCTACGGCGGCATGGGTTTCGTCGGTTTTGCCGAAGAAGTGCGGCAGCAGGAAAAAGAACTGGGCTTCACGTTTGACTACATCGTGGTCTGCTCGGTGACCGGCAGTACGCAGGCGGGCATGGTTGTCGGTTTCGCTGCCGACGGTCGTTCCAGGAAGGTGATTGGTATTGATGCTTCGGCCAAGCCGGAACAGACCAAGGCACAGATCCTGCGTATCGCTCGACACACCGCTGAGCTGGTGGAGCTGGGTCAAGAGATTACCGAGGCGGATGTGGTGCTCGATACGCGTTTTGCCTACCCCGAATATGGCTTGCCCAACGAAGGCACATTGGAGGCCATCCGCCTGTGCGGCCGCCTTGAAGGGGTGCTGACAGATCCGGTGTACGAAGGTAAATCGATGCACGGCATGATTGAAATGGTGCGTCGCGGTGAATTCCCCGAAGGCTCGAAAGTGCTTTACGCACACCTGGGCGGGGCACCGGCGCTGAACGCCTACAGCTTCCTGTTCCGTAACGGTTAAACGTGACGCTGCCTGGAGTCACGCTCGCGTCCAGAATCCTGCCGGGAGTACCACCATGCATGCGATATCACAGTCTGCAATCTGGGTGAAAGAACCCCTGGCGGATACCGGGGTGGTCATCGTGACCAGCGCCGCTTTGCCCAAATACCTGATTGACGCGTTGCACATGGCGATTGATGACTGGGATCAGGTCGCCTACCTGGCGGTCCGGCAATCGAGGGCATTTATGCTCGACTGGCTGCAGTCGGGCTCCAACCCGACAGCCTCGGCGCCGGCAACCCCCTGTCAGGCCAGCCAACTGCTGCGCGGTGTATCCAAGGGCTGCTTTTTACTGGATGTCGAAGTCAGCCCGATACCCCGTCTCACCTGGCTGGGATCAGTCTGCGGTCACCCGCTGCGCGTCCTCAAACTGGAAGACGCAGCATCCCCAGCAGCGCTTGATAGGCAGGTAGAAGAGGTTTTGTCGGTGACGCGCACGCTGGTGAAAAGCGTGTTGCAAGAACGTTGTTTCAGCTAACAACCGTCAGGTTTCTCCTATGAGGTGCGCGCCGCGCAGCGGGCATGCACAAACGTTCTAGCCGCTGACGTCATTGCTGCGAATAATACCGGCTAATCCCGCCCCCAATGAAAACGGTATTGGAGCCGCTAATGTTCGACACCAAAGTCGCGATCATCGTGCGCAACGACTTGAAGATCTGGCAGCGTTTGAACGTCGTCGCATTTCTTGCAACCGGTATCGCGTCGGCGGCTCCCGAAGCCATGGGCGACGCCTATGCCGATGCGAATGGCCACCTTTATGCAAAGATGCTGGGCCAGCCGATGCTGATATTCGAAGCCGATCTGGCGGGCCTCCAGACTGCCCATCGCGTAGCTCTGGCACGCGATATCACGATAGTGCCCTACGTCTTTGCGATGTTTTCAACCGGCCATGATCAGGCGAACCGTGAGGCATTTCTGGCAGAAGACCCCCAGCATCTGAACCTGGTTGGGATCGGTATTCGAGGGCCCAAGAAGGCCGTGGAAAAAGCCACGAAGGGTTTATTGCTTCACACGTGATAATCAGCCCAGGCACATAAACAAAAATGCCCGTATCGAAAGGTACGGGCATTTTATTTATGCGGCCGGCAGTGCGTTCTCTTGGTTACTGTCTGCGGCGGATCACGCCCGCCGTTGAATCGCCACCCTGGACCAAAGGGTAAAGGCAACATTCGGGGCCCAACCGCTATTGGAGGTGTGCTCCTGAATACACACGTAGCGATTGCCTTCATACGTCACCCCATCGTCCTTGCGATAGTGATGATTCAGTTGCCACTCCGGGTATTGCGGGTCAGTCATACCGCCTGCGGTCTTGATGTTCAGGCTGACACTCGGCAACGACTGGTTGCCTTGGCTATCGGTGGCGGTGACGAAATAGCTGTACTGGGTATCCGCTGTCAGGCCATTGTCCGTAAAGGTCAACGCAGCGGTCTGGCCTACCGGGCTGCCATTGCGATACAAGGTATAAAACTCGATCGGGCGCACACCGCTGGCAGCGCTCCAGTTCAGGGTCACGCTGACTTCCGTCTGTGCTGGGGAAGACAAGCTCCCCGGCGCCGAAGGCCGCTCATTGCTACTGTCGCCGTGGATCAGTGATGCGTAACGGTTGCGGAACTCCCAGTTGTAGTGGGTTCCCTGCTTGTTGAGGCCGTCATCCCAGTTCACCGACCAGGTCATCAGCCCCTTGACCGACAACCCTGCCGCATCCAGGCGCTTGAAGGCATTGCTCACCGCCGCCGGGTCAATCACGTACCCGGTCGCCGCCGCATCGACATTACTAGGCAAGCCGATCACGAACTTGTCGGCGGCAATCTTGATGTATTCACGAGTGCCTGTGAGCAGGCTTTCAGTCAGATAAAACAGGAAGTCTTCTTTCAGCGCATCATTGTTCTGGGCAATCCACTCACCCTTTCCGCCGTTGACTTCCTGGACCCACACACCGTCGCCCCCTTGGTTGTAGTACTGCGGCGCGATGAAATCGTAATAACCCTCCAGTGCCTGGATGTAGGCGACGTACGCCCCGGTCGTGACGAGATAGGGGAACTCCGGTGCCATGCTGATAATGAAGTGTTTGCCTTCGCCCGCGTAGTGATCCTTCACCAGTTTCAGTGCAGCCGGCAAAACGGTCTTGTTGTTGGCGGTGTGAATGGCTTTCTGCTCAAGGTCGATGTCCAGTCCATCAAAACCATAAGTTTCCACCAGGCGGATGATTTCCCTGGCCAGCGGTCGCTCGTCACCGTCATGCAACTCGATATGCGCATCGGCACCGCCGAGGGAGATCAATACGGCGCGGCCCTGACTGTTGAGCACCCCGACCTGGCGACGAAACTCTTCGTCCGACAGGTTGTACGGCTTGAACGTGGGAATGCCGTTGCCTTTCATGAAGGCCACAGCCACCACGTTGTATTCCTTGGGAATGTCCACCAGGTTGAGGTTGGCGAACTGCCCCTGCTGGTAACCGTCACTGGAACCCGCCGGCCAGTTGTGCCAGAACCCCATGAGGATTTTCTTGCCGGCGATTGACGGCATCAACGACGCTGCATCGTTCGCCAGTTTCTTTACTAAGGAAAAATCAATCTTGCTCATATTCCAATCCTTTAGAATTTGAATGAATCAACAACTGTCCGGTTGTGATTTGAAGTCAGCTCAAGCTTGGGCTGATGCAGAGCGCCGACGTGCTCACTCGCGTGACGCCTTCGGCGGCGCGTCCGCCAACTTGAGGTTGGCGGCGATGTAAAACCCTACGACCGTGCGTTTTTTCTCTTGATATTCACAGGGCACCAGCGTGGTGTTGGGCAGGTGCGTGCTGTCGTGCGCTGGTTTGACCAGCATTCTCTTGCCCCCCGAGCGCAGGCGTACATATTGCCCGGGCTCGAAGGTGCTCATGGGTGAGTCTCGGCAACGGCCAGGCGGGTCGGTTCTCCCCAGGCGCCGCCCAGGGCGGTGTACAGGTTGACCTCGGCGACCAGTTGCGCCAACCGGTCGGTGATCAGCGTCTGTTGCGAGGAAAACAGCGAGCGCTGTGCATCGAGAAAGACCAGGTTGCTGTCCACGCCGATTTTATAGCGACGTTGCGCGAGGTCGTAATAGGTCTGGTTCGCCCGCACCAGGTCGCGTTGCGCGCTCAGTTGATCGTCATAGGTCTGGCGAGCCGCCAAGCCATCGGAGACTTCCTGGAAGGCCGTCTGAATGGCTTTTTCATACCGCGCGATACCGATGTCTTTCTGCAGCTTGGAGTAGTCGAGGCTTGCGCGCAGGCTGCCGGCATTGAAGATCGGCAGGTTGATCTGGGGCTGGAACGTCCAACTGCCCGAGCCACCCTTGAACAGGCTGGACAGTTGGGAGCTGGAGGCGCCCGCATTCGCCGTCAGGCTGACGCTGGGGAAGAAAGCGGCACGGGCCGCGCCGATATTGGCGTTGGCGGACTTGAGTTGGTATTCGGCCTGCAGGATATCGGGCCGGCGCTGCAGCAGGTCCGACGGCAGGCCGGAAGGCACCTGGGCGATCAAGTCACTGGCCAGCGGCCGAGCCGGCAAGGATGGCGGCAGTGCGCCGCCGATCAACAGCGTCAGGCTGTTGCGGTCCTGCGCCAC
The DNA here is from genome assembly GCF_016918385.1 of Pseudomonas sp. ICBG1301. Lineage (NCBI taxonomy): Bacteria > Pseudomonadati > Pseudomonadota > Gammaproteobacteria > Pseudomonadales > Pseudomonadaceae > Pseudomonas > Pseudomonas sp. ICBG1301. The sequence goes on along the minus strand of NZ_JAEKGB010000012.1, from coordinate 121,440 downwards.
TTGACGCTCGTAGCGGGCCAGGTTGGCGCGGGCGTTCTCGACACTGGTTTGCGCCTGTGCGGCGTCCAGTGACGACGCGGTCCCCACCGCCAGGCTGCGCGTGGTCAGGCGCAGGCTTTCCTCGTAGGAGGCCAGGGTCTGGCGGGTCAGCACCAGTAACTCCTGGTCGGCGCGCCAAGTCAGGTAGGCGTTGGCGACGCTGGCGACCAGGCTCAGTTCCGCACTGCGGCGTGCTTGCTCGGTGGCCAGGTAAGCCTGCATCGCCTGCTCGCTGAGGCTGCGGACGCGGCCGAAGAAATCCAGTTCGTACGCACTCATCCCCAGCGTCGCCGAATAGGTGGAGGTGATTGCCGCTTTGCCGGTGCGGGTAATGCTCGCCGGGACACGCTGGCGGGTACCGCCGACGCCGGCGGAAATCGCCGGGAACAGGTTGGCGCGCTGTATCTGGTACTGCGCGCGGTAGGCTTCGACATTCAGGGCGGCCACACGCAGGTCGCGGTTCTGGGTCAGGGCGGTCTGAATCAGTTGCTGCAGGGCCGGGTCGCGAAACAGTGTGCGCCATCCCTGGCTGGCCGCTTCTTCGCTGACCGTCCCAGCGGCAGCGGCATATGCCGGACCTTGAGGATACTGTGGCGCCACGGGTGCGGCCGGTTGCTGGTAATCGGGGATGAGCGAGCAGCCGCTCAGTGCCACTGCAACCGTTACCAGAGAGAAAGCAAACTTGTTCATGAGCCAGCCTCATTTGAAAAGGGGCACGGGTGGCTGCGTAGCCACCCGTTGCTTGAGTTGCGCTAGGCGCCGACCATCCATCGGGTCAATCCATGTCGGCCGCTGACCCCAAGCTTTGCGGTGGCACGCTTGAGGTAGGTTTCGATAGAGCTATTTTTCAGCTGCAGCGTTTCTGCTATTTCCGGCACCGTCTTGCCGTTGAGCAAACCCAGGCAAACTTCCTGTTCGCGGGTCGATAAGGTGATGTCGCACAACGCCAGGCGCTTTTGAAATTCTCGATGAATGTGCGTGGGTTCCTGATGGGTGACCAGGGTCGCCATCCAACTGCCCATTTTTCGCAGTGAGCTCTGGCGGCTGAACTGGGCATAATTTTCAATCAGCGGCAGCAGGGCTTCGGAGAGGTTCTTGAGCAGCGACAATTCGCTCAAGGAAAAATCCTTGTGCGTGGGCGACCGATACAAGGTCACCACGCAGCGCCGGTTGCCGTCGCGTGACGCCAGCGTGCACTGGTGCGCCGCACGGCGCGTGCCCTTGCCGGCTGCACCTTTGGGTCGCGTGTTCATACGGATCAACAGCGAGCCTTCCATCTCCAGCACCTCCTTGAGCAATTGAGGGTTATGGGCAGGAAGGCTTGCGTCGGGTGCAGGGAAGTCGGCGGGGTCGCCGGCATTGCCCAAGGGCTTGATGTCGGTCAGTTGAGCGTTTGACTTATCGAGTGTCCATTCGCTGAGCGTCAACGCCGTGACCGGCAAGAGTTTGTCGATCAGCTTGAGCATGTTGAGTGCGAAGTGATCCTGGTCAGTACTGGAGATCAACTCGCCGAGTATGAAATAGAAGTGTGGGCTGTCCGCATTTCGAATACTGCTGGTCAGATCCATAGTCCAATCATCCTTGATGGCGCCGTTTTTATAAGTTGTTGGTGAGCGAGCAGTGCAGCCATCGTTCACTCCTGAAGGGTTCAACTCGGCTCCGTATTAGGCCCACTCATTGCGCGACGGTCTGTAATAGAAAGCGGGGACATTCAAGCCTCAGCCGCTTGCCCCTCATGGATTTGCCTCACTCAACGCTTTGTACAGGCTTTCGGGGACAGCCGAATTCCGGGCAATCCGTACACTTGCGGCTCCGGCACCCTGGCCAGTCGCAGCGGTTTGCCTGACGGGCCTTGCCCGGTCTTGAGTGTATTTGAGGAGTTAATCCATGAATAAAGAGCATGAGAAGCCGCCCAAGCCGGGCTCGGTCTTGCGCCTGCTTTGGCAAAATCATCCCTGGCTGGCCTTCTTTTCAGTGGTCACCGGCATCGTCAGCGGCGTGGCGGCGATCGCGGTGGTGAACGTGATCAACCAGGCGATCTACGAGCAGGGATCGCGGTTGCACTTGCTGTACTGGTTTGTCGGTTTGAGTGTGGTGGCGCTGGCGTTTCGCAACGGCGCGACCTTGTTTCCCGCGTACGCCAACATGAAATTGATGACGCGCCTGCGCATAGCGTTGTGCCAGAAAATCCTTTCTTCGCCCCTCGAAGAAGTGGATCGGCGCGGCCCGCCCAATGTGCTGACGCTGCTGACCACCGATATTCCGCAGCTCAATGCGACGCTGCTGGTGATGCCCGTGGTCCTGGTGGAATGCACGGTGTTCATGTGCGGCCTGGCTTACCTGGCTTACCTGTCGTGGACGGTGTTTGCGTTAACCCTGGCGTTGTTGGCAGTGGGTGCGATTCTGTACGTCTTCCTGTTTCTCGGCGGCGTAAAGTTCACCGGCCGCGTGCGTGATGAGTTCACCGCTTTCAACGAACACACGCACGGGTTGGTCTTCGGCCTCAAGGAGTTGAAGCTCAACGGCATTCGCCGCCGCTGGTTTGGCCGCTCTGCCATCAAGGAGTCGTCCACGCGGGTGGCGCGCTTCAATTTCATCGAGCATATGTGGTACCTCGGTGCGGAAAACATGGGGCTGGTCACCCAGTCACTGCTGATCGGCAGCCTGGTGTTCGCGTTGCCGTTGCTGATGGTGGCTGACAGTCAAGTGATGACCGGCAGCGTGTTGACGGTGATGTATATCCTGGGGCCGCTGGGGTTGCTGATCGGTGCAATGCCGGTCGTGGCGCAAGGGCGGATTGCGGTCAGCCGTCTCGCCGAATTTGGTTTCCTGATCAACGAACACCACGCCGAACAGGACGAGCCGGATAACACCAATGTCCTGCGTCTGGAGCACAAGAAGCATTGGCGCCAGATCACGCTCAAGGGTGTGGTGATGAACTATCGTGGTGCCGACGCGGAGAACGGTTTCGCGCTGGGGCCGGTCGACCTGACCATCAACAGCGGTGAGTTGATCTACATCATCGGCGGCAACGGTTGCGGCAAAAGTACCCTGGTCAAGGCGCTGTGCGGGTTGTACGTGCCCCAGGCCGGGCAGATATTGCTCGACGGCGTCGCCGTCAACGATGAAACCCGCAGTGACTACCGTGACCTGTTTTCCGCGGTATTCAGCGACTTCCATCTGTTCAACCGCCTGATCGGTCCTGAAGGCGAGGAGGTCAATCCGGCCCAGGCGCAGAAGTACCTGGCCGCACTGGGCCTGGCCGAAAAAATCAAGATCGAAGGGCTGGGGTATTCCACCACCAAAGAGCTGTCCTACGGCCAGCAAAAACGCCTGGCCCTGGTGTGTGCCTACCTGGAAGATCGCCCGGTGTATGTCCTCGATGAGTGGGCGGCGGACCAGGATCCTCCGTTCAAGCGCTTCTTCTATGAAGAGTTGCTGCCGGAGCTCAAGCGTCGCGGAAAGACCGTGCTGATCATTACGCATGATGATCAATACTTCCAATTGGCTGACCGCATCGTCAAGTTGGTCGACGGCCATATCGTCTCCGATGTGAGCCTTGTCGCCGAGGACCGTCGCGCCTGATCCAGGCGATGCCGACGCCTTTCCCCCAAGCACGACACCTATAGTTTTCAAAACTGCCGGTGTCGTGCTTTTTTGTTCTTAAAAATTCTTAAATATCAAAAAGATAATCGAGAAATTGCGAAATATTTCCGTGTCCCGTGATTGTCCGGGATTCGGGTGACATACAGCCCAAAACGCCGATGATTAAATTTGCCAATGCGCTTATCAGGTCACGCTGTGGGCGGCTTTTTTTTCCGGCGTACGAGGCCGTATAGGCAGATTGAGTTGCCCATTGGTCTGACGTTTTTAACGATTTTTGCCTCAATTTCCCTCGCTGCTGCGCTGTGACCCAGGTGGCACTGACAAAACTCTGAGAAGGCTTTTATGAAACGTTTTTCTGCAGTGGCCATGGGCGACCTTGTCGCGAAAAAAGTCCTATCAAGCAACCTTGCCGTGGCAGGGTTTACCGCGCAGGTGATCGCATGAATTCGCCCGTGCAGTTGCCGCAGACATTCCCGCTGACCGCCGCGCAGAAAGCCATCTGGCTGGACCAGATCACGCAGGCTGAATCGCCGCTGTACAACATCGGCTCTTACCTGGAACTCAACGGCCCGATCAACGCCGAACGGATGCAACACGCCGCAGAGTTGCTGGTGGCCAAGCACGACGCGCTGCGCCTCACGCTGCTGGAAGCCACCGATGCCGATGGCGTGCCGCTGCAGTGTATCGCGCCAACTGTGCCGGTGGAGGTTCCGCTGCTCGACCTCTCCGAACACGCCGATCCTGCCAGCGCCGCGTTGGTATGGATGGGCGAGCATATGGCCCGCGCGTTTTCGCTGACCCAGGCGCCGCTGTTTCGCTTTTTCCTGATCAAGTTGGGGGAGGCGCACTACTACTTCGCCAGCCAGGCCCACCACATCATTCTCGACGGCTGGGCTTTCGGAGAAATGCTGCAGTCGCTGGGCGGCATCTACAGCGACCTGGCCGAGGCGCGACAGCCTGACATGCAGGCCAGCTCCTATCTCGACTTCATTGACGACGACCTGCGTTACCGCGAGTCGGCACGTTATGCAAAGGATCGCGAATACTGGCAGCACAAGTATCAGACCTTGCCCGAAGCGCTGTTTACCCCGCGTTATCAGAACCAGCATGCCAAGGGCAAAGCCCCTGGCCGGCACTATGTGCGGCCGTTCCCGGTGGTGTTGCACGATCGTATGGGGGAGCTGGCGCAAGCCTGCCAGGCCTCGACCTACCACGTGTTGCTGGCGGCCATGTATGTCTACTTCACGCGTGTGAGCCAGCGCGATGAATGGGTGGTGGGCTTGCCGTTGCTCAACCGCTCGGCCAAGTTCAAAACCACCCTGGGTCTGTTTACCCAGGTCAGTGCCGTGCGCTTCAGCCTCGGTCGCGAGCTGACCTTCAGCGCCCTGGTCGGCGCGGTACGCGATGCACTCAAGCAGGATTATCGCCACCAACGCTTCCCGCTGAGCGGTATGAACCTGCGGACCGAAGGGGGCCAACTGTTCGACCTGACCTTGTCTTACGAACAGGACGACCACCTGTACCAGTTCGCCGAGCAGGGCGGGCACCTGCTCAAAGTCACCAACAATCACGAGCAGATGCCCCTGGCGTTTCACCTGCGGGCGAGCAATCACAAGGACAAGGCGTGGGCGCACTACGTTTATAACGAGGCGTATTTCAACGCCGATGATATCGAGGCCCTGGCCGAGCGCTTTACCCACGTGCTCGAGCAGGCCCTGGAGAATGCCGATCTGGCCGTGGCTGAGTTTTCGTTGACCACCGAAGCCGACCGCGCGCTGATGCAGCATTGGAATGCCGACGTCGGCACGTACCCCAGCCATGCCACTCTCCATGGGCAGTTTGAGGCGCAGGCGGCAGCGCGGCCCCATGCGACAGCGCTGATTTTCGATGGCCAACACTTGAGCTATGGCGACTTGAACCGCCGCGCCAACCAGGTGGCGCATCGTTTGCTGAGCCTGGGCGTGCGCCCGGATGACCGGGTAGCGATCTGCGTCGAGCGCGGGCTGGACATGATCGTCGGCCTGCTCGGCATCCTCAAGGCCGGGGCCGGTTACGTGCCGATTGACCCTGCGTACCCGCAGGAACGCATCAGCTACACCCTGCAAGACAGCACGCCGGTAGCGGTGCTGGTGCAGCAGGCGACCCGTGCCCGGGTGGCCGAGGTGTCGGTGCCGGTGCTCGAACTGGACGGCGGCGATTGCCAGGGTGAGTCCACTCAGAATCCCCACGTCCCGGGCCTGACTTCGGCCCACCTGGCGTACGTGATCTACACCTCCGGTTCCACCGGCTTGCCCAAGGGCGTGATGATCGAGCACCGCAACGTGGCGCGCCTGTTCAGCGCCACCGAGTGCTGGTTCAACTTCAACGATCAGGATGTCTGGGCACTGTTCCACTCGTTTGCGTTTGACTTCTCGGTCTGGGAAATCTGGGGCGCGCTGATGCATGGCGGGCAGTTGCTGGTGGTGCCGCAGCTGACCAGCCGTTCGCCGGACGCCTGCTATGCGCTGTTGTGCAACGCCGGGGTGACCATCCTCAACCAGACGCCGAGTGCCTTCCGTTCATTGATTGCGGCCCAGGGCCAGAGCGAACTCAAGCACTCCCTGCGCCAGGTGATCTTCGGCGGCGAGGCCCTGGAACCGGGGATTCTCAAGCCGTGGTACGCACGCCTAGGCAACGCCGGTACGCAACTGGTGAACATGTACGGCATCACTGAAACCACCGTGCATGTGACCTATCGCGCACTGACCGCCGCTGACGCCGAGCGCGTCGGCACGAGCCCGATTGGCAGGCGCATACCGGACCTGCGCCTGTACATCCTCGATGCACAGGGCCAGCCCGTCCCGCACGGCGTGGAAGGTGAGTTGTACGTGGGTGGCGCAGGCGTGGCCCGTGGTTACTTGAACCGGCCGCAATTGAACGCCGAACGCTTCCTTGACGATCCGTTTGCCACCACTGCGGGCGCACGTATGTACCGTACCGGCGACCTGGGTCGTTGGCTGGCGGACGGCAGCATCGACTACCTGGGGCGTAACGACGACCAGGTGAAGATCCGTGGTTTCCGTATCGAGCTGGGTGAGATCGAGGCCCGCCTGGCCGCCTGTGAAGGCGTGCGCGAAGCGGTGGTGATCGCCCGCGAAGATGAGCCGGGAGACCAGCGCCTGGTGGCCTATGTGATCGCCACCGACGGCGCTGAACCATCGGCCGCCGAGTTGCGCACGCAGCTGCGCGTGTCCCTGGCCGAGTACATGGTGCCTAGCGCCTTTGTGATGTTGACGAGTTTACCGCTGACCACCAACGGAAAGCTGGACCGCAAGGCTCTGCCGGCGCCGGATACCGAAGCCTTTGCGCGACGCGAGTACGCGCCGCCGCAAGGTGAGCTGGAAACCACCCTGGCGCGCCTCTGGAGCGAACTCTTGGGCGTCGAGCGGGTAGGGCGGCATGATCAGTTCTTTGAGCTGGGCGGCCACTCGCTGTTGGCGGTCAAGCTGATCGAGCGCATGCGCCAGGTCGGCCTGAACGCCGATGTGGGCGTGCTGTTCGGTCAGCCGACCCTGGTCGCGCTGGCCGCTGCCGCCGGCAGCCGACACCAGGTACAGGTGCCGGCCAATGCGATTGCGGCCGATTGCACGCGGATCACTCCGGCCATGTTGCCCCTGACGCGTTTGCCCCAGGAGCAGATCGACCGCGTGGTCGCCGGCATCCCCGGCGGTGTCGCCAACGTACAGGATATCTATGCGCTGGTGCCGTTGCAGGAAGGCATTCTGTTCCACCACCAGGCCAGCACCGAGGGCGACCCCTACCTGTTGCAGGCGGTGTTGCGCATGTCCGGTCGCGAGCAGGTGCAGAGCTTTGTCGAGGCCCTGCAACAGGTCATTGATCGCCACGATATCCTGCGCACCTCGGTGGCCTGGCAAGGTCTCGACGAGCCGGTGCAAGTGGTCTGGCGCGAGGCACGCCTGCCCGTGCAGGAAGTACAGTTCGATCCGGCAGAGGGAGCGGTGGCCACGCAACTGTCCGAGCGCTTTGACCCACGTCACACGCGCATGGACCTGACCCGCGCGCCGATGATGGCCCTGCATATCGCCCAAGACCTGCCGGGTAGCGGCTGGGTTGCGGTCCTGCAATTCCATCACCTGATCGATGACGCGACCTCGCTGGCGCTGCTGGGCCAGGAAATCGAGGCCGTGATGCAAGGTCGCGGTGATCGGTTGGCGCCGTCGGTGCCGTATCGCAACTATGTGGCGCAGACCCGCCTGGGCACCAGCCAGGCCGCCCACGAGGCGTTTTTCCGCGAGATGCTGGGCGACGTCGACGAGCCGAGTTTGCCGTTCGGCTTGCAGGATGTGCAGGGCGATGGCCAAGGGGTGACCCAAGCCAGCGTGCCGGTGGCCAAGCTGCTCGGGCAGCGCCTGCGCACCCAGGCCCGGCGCCTGGGCGTGAGCAATGCCAGCCTGTACCACTTGGCCTGGGGCCAGGTAGTCGGGCATCTGGCCGCACGCCGCGACGTGGTGTTCGGCACCGTGTTGATGGGCCGCCTGAGCAGCGGCGAAGACGCCGACCGTGCCTTCGGGATGTTCATCAATACCTTGCCATTGCGCGTTGAAGCGGGCGACCAGGGTGTCGAACGTGCGCTGAAAACCACCCATGCGCGCCTGGCCGCCTTGCTTGGCCATGAACATGCGCCGCTGTCCCTGGCACAACGTTGCAGTGGCGTGGTGGCACCGACACCGCTGTTCAGCGCCTTGCTCAACTACCGGCATGCCGCCGTCGGCGCACAATCGGCGGAAGATGCCGGCAAGGCCCTGGTCTGGGGCGGGGTGGAAATGGTCGGCGGCGAAGAACGCACCAACTTCCCGCTGATGTTGTCGGTGGACGACCTCGGTGATGCCTTCGGCTTGAGCGTGCAAGCCGTGGCCGGCGTCGACCCGCAGCGCATCTGCGGCTACATGCACCGCGTACTCGAAGCCATCGCCGACGCCCTGGAGCACCAGCCGGATCAGGCGTTGCATAGCCTTGCGATCCTGCCGGACGCTGAACGTCAGGTGTTGCTGGCCGACTTCAACGCCATGGATGTTCAATACCCGCCCACGGCGACCGTGCACGCGCTGTTCGAAGCACAAGCACAGCGCCAGCCGGAGGCAATCGCCGTGACCTATGCCGGCGAGTCACTCAGCTATGGCGATTTGAACACCCTGGCCAACCGGCTTGCCCACCGCCTGATCGCCGACGGCATCGGCGCCAATGACCGCGTGGCGATCTGCGCCGAGCGCAGCCTGGAAATGGTCGCCGGCCTGCTGGCGATTCTCAAGGCCGGCGCGGGTTATGTGCCGTTGGACCCGGCGTACCCGGACGAACGCCTGGGGTACATGCTGCAAGACAGCGCACCCAGGGCCTTGCTGACCCAGCAGCGCCTGGCGCAACGTTTCAACCCGTGCAGCGTGCCGACCTTGTTGCTGGATGCGGTTGACGGCCTCGCTGCGCAGCCCGCGCACAACCCGCAAGTAGCGGGCCTGAATGCCGACGCCCTGGCCTACGTGATCTACACCTCCGGCTCCACCGGCCAGCCCAAGGGCGTGGCCATGCCTCACGGGCCGTTGGTCAACCTGATGCAGTGGCAGATTGCGCAAACCCTGGCCGATGGCCGTCCGGCCCAGCGCACCCTGCAGTTTGCCGCATTGGGCTTTGACGTGGCCTTCCAGGAGGTCTTCAGCACCCTGTGCGCAGGCGGTGAGTTGTCGTTGATCCCGGGTGACTTGCGCCTGGATTTCCGCGCACTGTTCCGACATCTCTGCGAGCAGCGCGTGCAACGCCTGTACCTGCCGTGCATTGCCCTGCAGGCCTTGGCCGAAGCCGTGGCCGAGACGCCTGAGCTGGGGCGCTTGCCCTGTGCGCTGCAGGATGTGATCACCGCCGGTGAACAACTGCGTATCAGCGAACCGATGCGCGAGCTGTTCCAGCGCCTGCCTGGCTGCCGCTTGCACAACCACTATGGGCCGACCGAATCCCATGTCACCACGGCCCTGACCCTTAAGGGGGATGCGCGGTCCTGGCCGGTGCTGCCATCGATTGGCGTACCCGTGGCCAACACGCGGATCTACCTGCTCGACGAACACCTGCAACCGGTGCCGTTGGGAGTTGCCGGTGAAATCTATATTGGCGGCGCCTGCGTGGCCCGTGGTTATTTGCACCGCGATGACCTGACCGCCGAACGCTTCTTTGCCGACCCCTTCATGCCCCACGGCCGCCTGTATAAAACCGGTGACTTGGGGCGCTACCAGGCCGACGGTCAAATCGATTATCTGGGGCGTAACGACGGTCAGATCAAGATCCGCGGTTTCCGTGTGGAACTGGGCGAGATCGAAGCGCGCCTGGCCCAGCATCCGGGCATCCGCGATGCGGCGGTGCTGGTGCGCGAAGACAGCCCCGGCGACAAGCGCCTGGTGGCCTATTTCACGGCCCACGCCGAGGCGCAGCCTGCGGGTGTCGACGTACTGCGCGAGCATCTGCAGGCGCTGCTGCCCGACTACATGATTCCTGCGGCCTATGTGCATCTGGACGCGCTGCCGCTGTCGCCCAACGGCAAACTCGACCGCCGCGCCTTGCCGGTACCGGATGTGGAGGCGTTTGCCAGCCGTGATTATGAAGCCCCGCATACCGCCATCGAGACCACCCTGGCGGAACTGTGGAGCCAACTGCTGGGTGTGGCCCGCGTGGGGCGCCAAGACAACTTTTTCGAACTGGGTGGCCACTCGCTGCTGGCGGTCAAGCTCATCGAACGCATGCGCCAACAGGGCCTGAGCGCCGACGTGCGCGTGCTATTCGGCCAGCCGACACTGGCGGCCCTCGCGGCAGCGGTGGGGGGCGGCAGTGAAATCCAGGTGCCGGCCAACGGTATCCCGGCGGATTGCGCACACATCCGCGCCGACATGCTGAGCCTGATCGACCTCGGGCAGGACACCCTCGACCGTATCGTCGCGCGGGTGCCGGGCGGGGCGCGCAATGTACAGGACATCTACCCGCTGGCACCGTTGCAGCAGGGCATTTTGTACCACCACATCACCAGCGAGCAGGGCGACCCCTACCTGTTGCAGGCGACCTTCAGCCTGGATAGTCGTGCGCAGCTCGAGACCTTCATCCAGGCGCTGCAAGCCGTGATTGACCGGCATGACATGACGCGTACCGCGATCTACTGGGAGGACCTGCAACAGCCGGTGCAAGTGGTGCTGCGCCACGCCGAGCTGCCCCTCGAAGAATTGCATTTCGATCCGGCCCGGGGCGCCATGCTGGAGCAATTGCACGCGCACTTCGACCCGCGCCGGGTGCGGCTGGAGTTGAGCCAGGCGCCGCTGCTGCACCTGGCCTACGTGCACGATGAGGCCAACCAGCGCTGGCTGGCGATGTTGCTGTTCCACCACATTGCCATGGACCACACGGCGTTGGATGTGATCAGCGAGGAGGTCCTTGCCTACCGCAGTGGCGGTTTTGCGCAGTTGGACGCGGCAATGCCGTACCGCAATTACGTGGCGCAGGCGCTGTTGGGCGTCAGTCAGGCCGACCACGAACAGTTCTTCCGCGAAATGCTTGGCGACATCGACGAGCCGACGCTGCCGTTCGGCCTGCAGGAAGTGCAGGGTGACGGGCTCGCGGCTGAAGAAGCCAAGATCCAGCTCGAAGCTGGGCTGTGCCGGCGCCTGCGGGCGCAGGCGCGCCACTTGGGTGTCAGCGCGGCCAGCCTGCACCACCTGGCCTGGGCGCGGGTGCTGGCCAGCGTCAGCGGGCGGGATGATGTGGTGTTCGGCACCGTGTTGCTGGGGCGCATGCAAAGTGGCGACGGCGCTGATCGGGCGCTGGGCATGTTCATCAATACCTTGCCACTGCGGGTCAGCGTCGATGAGCAAGGCGTGCGCGCCGCGGTGCGCGCTGTACACGCCCGGCTCTCGGCACTCTTGGGGCATGAACATGCACCATTGGTGGTGGCGCAGCGCTGCAGCGCCGTGCCGGCTTCGTCGCCGCTGTTCAGTTCAATTCTCAACTACCGACACAGCCCGTTGCTGGAGCGCGAAGGGCCGCAGTATTGGTCCGGCGCGCAGGTGCTGGAAGTTCGTGAACGCACCAACTACCCGTGCATGCTGTCGGTGGATGACCAAGGCGAAGGCTTCCTGCTCGGCGTACAGACCAGCGGCGTGGATGCCCAGCGCGTAGCAGCCTACATGCAGACTGCTTTGCAGCAATTGGTGGAGGCGCTGGAGACGGCGCCGCACACTGCCGTGCGGCACCTTTCGGTAATCCCGGCAACCGAGCGTGAGACCCTGCTGGAGCGCTTCAACGACACCGCCCGGGACCACGCGGTGCAACAGACGATTCACGGCTTGTTCGAAGCCCAGGTGCAACGCACGCCGGACGCGATTGCGCTGCAGGCGGACGGCCGGCGCCTGAGCTATCGCGAGCTGAACCAACATGCCAACCGTCTCGCCCATCATCTGCTCGAAAAGGGCGTCGTGCTGGAGTCAAGGGTCGGCATCTGTGTTGAGCGCAGCGTCGAGATGGTCATCGGGTTGCTGGCGATCCTCAAGGCCGGCGGCGGATACGTGCCGCTGGACCCGGCGTATCCGCTGGACCGCCTGGCCTACATGCTGGAAGACAGCGCGCCGTCGGTGGTCCTGGTACAAGGCTCTACCCGCGCCTTGCTCGGTGACGTCGGCGTGCCGGTGGTCGACCTGGAGCACGTCACTTGGCAGCACCAACCGGCAAACGACCCGCTGATTGCCCAATTGTCCCCGCAGCATCAGGCCTACGTGATCTACACCTCAGGTTCTACCGGCAAGCCCAAGGGCGTGATCAACGAACACAGCCCGGTGGTCAACCGCCTGCTGTGCATGCAGGACACCTATCGCCTGGACGGCTCGGATGCGCTCCTGCAGAAAACCCCGTTCAGCTTCGACGTGTCGGTGTGGGAGTTCTTCTGGCCGCTGTTCACCGGTGCGCGCCTGGTCATGGCTCGCCCCGGTGGGCACAAAGACCCGGCCTACCTGTGTGAGGTGATCCAGGCCGAACGGATCACCACGGTGCATTTTGTGCCCTCGATGCTCGATGTGTTCCTGGCCCATGGCGATGTCAGCCAGGCGGCCGGGCTGGTACGGGTGATGTGCAGCGGCGAGGCCTTGCCGGGCAGCCTGGTGCGCCGTTTCAAGGCGCAACTGCCGGGCAGCGCCTTGTTCAACCACTATGGCCCCACCGAAGCGGCGGTAGAGGTCACGGCGTGGGATTGCAACGGCGCGGTTACCCCGGACAACACCCCGATCGGCAAGCCGATTGGCAACGTGCGCATGTACGTGCTCGATGCGCACTTGCAGCCGGTGCCGCTGGGTGTCAGTGGCGAGCTGTTCATCGGTGGTGTGCAGGTTGCCCGAGGCTACCTGAACCGTCCCGAGTTGAACGCCGAGCGTTTCCTCAAGGACCCTTACAGTGCTGGGCGAATCTACCGTACCGGTGACGTTGCTCGGTATTTGCCCGATGGCAACATCGAGTACCTGGGCCGCAACGATGACCAGGTGAAAATCCGTGGCGTGCGTATCGAATTGGGGGAAATCCAGGCACGCCTCGGCGAGTTCCCGCATCTCCAGGAAGCCACGGTGCTGGCCCGTGAGGACGTGCCGGGCGACAAACGCCTGGTGGCCTATTACACCGGCGTGCCGGCCGCCACCGAGGCGCTGCGTGCGCATCTGTTGGAGCAATTGCCCGACTACATGGTGCCGCAACTCTTCGTGCACCTTGACGCGCTGCCGCTGAGCCCCAACGGCAAGCTTGATCGCAAGGCCCTGCCGGCGCCAGACGTGGGAGCGCTGCGCACCCATGCCTACGAAGCCCCTCAGGGCGAAATTGAAACCGCCATGGCGCGGCTCTGGACAGAGTTGTTGAAGGTCGAGCGCGTGGGTCGCCACGACAACTTCCTGGAGCTGGGTGGGCATTCGTTACTCGCGGTCAGCTTGATCGGGCGCTTACGCCAGGAAGGCATCGAGGCCAACGTCAAGGCGCTGTTCGAACACTCCACGCTGTGGGAGTACGCGGCAATTACGGAAAGAATGGAGATGGTCCTGTGAGTGTTATCGAACTGTTGGCGACACTGAAGCAAAAGGATGTGCAGCTGTCCGTCAAGGGCGATCAACTCGTGTTGCAGGGCAACAAGCTGGCCTTGAGCGAGCCGGGCGTGCTGGCATCGCTGCGCGAGCATAAAGCCGCGCTGATCGCCTTGATCAAGGCCGGCGATTACTCGGCGCAGCGCGCTGGGCAACTCGAGGTTCCGGCCAATGCCATCCGCCCCGACTGCACCCGGATCACCCCGGCGCTGCTGCCGCTAGTCAACCTGAGCCAGGCGGCGATTGACCGTATCGTCGCCACGGTGCCCGGCGGCACCGCAAATGTGCAGGACATTTACCCGCTGGCGGCGCTTCAGCAGGGGATTTTCTACCACCACGTCACGGCGCGCCAAGGCGACCTCTACCTGATGCGTTCACAGTTCGCGATCACCACGCGGCCGCGCCTGGAGGCTTTTGCCCAGGCCCTGCAGCAGGTGGTCAACCGTCACGACATCCTGCGCACCAGCATTGTCTGGGAGGGGTTGGATGAGCCGGTGCAAGTGGTCTGGCGCGAGTCGCAACTGATGATCGACGAGGTGCTGCTCGACCCGGCTGAAGGGCCGATCACCGAGCAGTTGTACCGACGCTTCGACACCCGCTCGATGCATATGCCGCTGGGCCAGGCGCCGCTGTTGCGTGTGGTGTTCGCCGAAGACCCGGCCAACCAGCGGTGGGTGGCGATGTTGCTGTTCCATCACATCGCCATTGACCATGTGGCCATGCAGGTGGTGTATCAGGAGATCCATGCCTGTCTGTACGGCAATGCCGAACAGCTCGGCGCGGCGGTGCCATACCGCAACTATGTGGCCCAGGCACGCCTGGGCACGACCGAGCAGGAGCATGAAGGGTTCTTTCGCGACATGCTTGGCGATCTGGATGAGCCGACCCTGCCTTTCGGTCATCAGGATGTGCAGGGCGACGAGCAGGTCGGCGAACAGGTGCATCGACTCGACGCCGAGTTGAGTCGACGCCTGCGCACCCAGGCCCGGCAGCAGGTGGTCAGCGTCGCCAGCCTGCATCATTTGGCCTGGGCCCAGGTGCTGGGGCGTATTTCCGGGCGTGACGATGTCGTGTTCGGCACCGTGCTGATGGGGCGCATGGGCGGTGCCGAGGGCAGTGAGCGCGGGCTGGGGCTGTTTATCAATACCTTACCGCTGCGTCTGGATGTGGGCGCACTGGACGTACAGGCCGCGGCCAAGGCCGCCCATGTGCGCCTGACGCGCCTGTTGGGGCATGAGCACGCGCCGCTGGCGCTGGCTCAGCGTTGCAGCGGCGTGGCCGCGCCTACGCCGTTGTTCAGTGCCTTGATCAACTATCGCCAGAGCCACGCGTCGGCATCGAGCGGGCCGCAATGGGACGGTATCGAGCTGCTGGGCGGCGAGGGGCGCAGCAACTATCCGCTGGTGCTGTCGGTGGATGATGTCGGTGAGGATTTCAACCTGACACTGCAAGGCGTCGCCAGCATGCCGTTGGCGCGCATCCTCGGTTATCTGCTCACCGCGCTGCACAGCCTGGTCGAGGCGCTGGAGCAGGGCCACGCCACGCCGATGCAGGCTTTGCCGATCGTGCCCGCCGAAGAGCGGCGCCTTCAGTTGGTCGGTTTTAATCACACGGCCAGGGATTACCCGCGTGGGCAGACCATTCATGCCAGGTTCGAGGCGCGTGTACGGGCGTTGCCCCAGGCGGTGGCCGTGCGCCAGGGCGCGCAGCAACTGAGCTATCAACAGCTCAACGAGCAGGCCAACCAACTGGCCCACCATTTGATCGAACGGGGCGTGGGCCCTGACGATCGCGTTGCGATCTGCGCTCGACGCAGCGTCGAAACCCTGGTGGGCCTGGTGGCGATCCTCAAGGCTGGCGCGGCCTACGTGCCGGTTGACCCGGCGCACCCCCAGGAGCGTATTGCCTACCTGTTGCAAGACAGCGCGCCCGTGGCCGTTCTGGTGCAGGCGGCGACCGCCGGCCTGGTCGCCGGGCTGCCGGTTGCGGTCATCGATCTGAATTCGGCTGCCTGGCACACCGCGCCTGCCGACAACCCGCACGTGGCCGGCCTGACCCCGGCGCACCTGGCCTATGTGATCTACACCTCCGGTTCCACCGGCCAGCCCAAAGGGGTGATGGTCGAACACCAGACCCTGGAGAACCTGGTGAACTGGCATTGCGATGCCTTCGACCTGCACGCCGGCAGCCAGACGTCCAGCGTGGCTGGTTTCGGTTTTGATGCCATGGCCTGGGAAGTCTGGCCGGCCTTGTGCGCGGGGGCGACCCTGCACCTGCCGCCTGCGCAGCAAGCCCATGAAGACATCGACGCACTGCTGCAATGGTGGGTCGCCCAGCCGCTGGATGTGAGCTTCCTGCCGACGCCGGTGGCCGAGTACGCCTTCAGCCAGCACCTGGAACACCCGACGCTCAAGACCTTGCTGATTGGCGGTGACCGTCTGCGTCAGTTCCACACGCCTCGGCGCTTCAAGCTGGTCAACAACTACGGCCCGACCGAAGCTACGGTCGTTGCCACCTCCGGCTTGATCGAAGCGGGCAAGCCCCTGCACATCGGCAAACCGGTGGCCAACGCGCAGGTGTACGTGCTCGATGCGCAACGGCAACTGTTGCCGCAAGGAGTGGCCGGCGAGCTGTATGTGGCCGGTGCCGGGGTAGCGCGGGGTTATCTGAACCGCCCTGAGATGAGCGCCGAACGCTTCCTTCAGGACCCGTTCAGCCGCGACCCGCAAGCGCGCATGTACCGCACGGGAGACCTGGTGCGCTGGCGTGAGGACGGCACCCTGGAGTACCTGGGGCGTAACGATGACCAGGTGAAAATCCGTGGCGTACGCATCGAACTGGGCGAAATCGACAGTTGCCTGGCCGCCCATCCCCAGGTCCGTGAAGCGGTGGTGCTGGTCCGTGACGGGCGGCTGGTCGCCTATTTCACCGCCGACGATGCGCTGGACGCCGAGAGCCTGCGTGGCTTTGTCCAGGTGCAGCTGCCGGAATACATGGTGCCGGTGGCCTACGTGCAGCTCGATAGCCTGCCGCTGACCGCCAACGGCAAGCTCGACCGCAAGGCCCTGCCGGAGCCCGGGCTGGAAGCATTGCTCAGCCGAGGCTATGAAGCCCCGGCGGGCGAGGTGGAAACCACCCTCGCGCAGCTCTGGGCCGATGTGCTCAAAGTCGAGCGGGTGGGGCGGCATGACCACTTCTTCGAGCTGGGCGGGCATTCGTTGCTGGCCGTCAACCTGGTGGAACGCATGCGCCAGGCGGGCCTGAGCGCCGATGTGCGCGTGCTGTTCAGCCAGCCGACCCTGGCGGCCCTGGCGGCGGCGGTGGGCGCCGGCCACGAAGTGGCGGTGCCGGCCAATCGCATCGAGGCCGGCTGCACCCGGATCACCCCGGACCTGCTGCCCCTGGCCACACTGGATCAGGCGAGCATCGACCGGATCGTCGCCGCGGTGCCCGGTGGTGCGGCCAATGTGCAAGACATCTATCCCTTGGCGCCGTTGCAGGAGGGCATTCTCTACCTGCACTTGTCGGCCGAGCACCGTGACCCGTACGTCCTCACGTCGCAATTCGAATTGGCGGATAGCGCGCGGTTTCAGGCGTTTTGCCAAGCCCTGCAACAGGTGGTCGAACGCCACGACATCCTGCGCACCGCCGTGCTCTGGGAAGGGTTGGAGCAGCCGATGCAAGTGGTGTTGCGCCATGCGCCATTGCCGGTGGAGCCGTTCACGCCGGCCCCTGGCGCAACGCCAGTCGCCGAGCAACTGCGTGCCGACGTGCGGGCGCGCTACGCCCGTCTCGACCTGAACCAGGCACCGCTGATGCGCCTGGTCTACGCCCATGATGCGGCACGCGGGACAATCGTCGCGTTCTTTGTCTTCCATCACTTGGTGCTCGATCACACCGCTGTCGAGGTGGTGCAGCATGAAATGCAGGCGTATCTGCTGGATCACGCCGACCGCCTGGGAGCGGCGGTGCCCTATCGTAACTACGTCGCCCAGGCGCGTCTGGGCGTCAGTGAGCAGCAGCATGAAGCGTTCTTTCGCGAAATGTTGGCGGACATCGAGGAACCGACCCTGCCGTTTGGCCTGCAGAGCGTCGAGGATGACGGGGCGGACATCGACGAAGCCGAACTGACCCTCGACGCGGGCCTGAGCCGCCGGCTGCGTGTACATGCCCGGCAACTGGGCGTCAGCCCGGCGAGCGTGTTTCACCTGGCCTGGGCGCGGGTGCTGAGTGTTATCGCGCAGACCGACCGCGTGGTGTTCGGCACGGTGATGATGGGCCGCATGCAGGGCGGAGACGGCGCCGACCGGGCGCTGGGCATGTTTATCAACACCCTGCCGCTGCGTGTCGATATCGATGACCAGCCGGTGCAGGCGGCGGTCAAGGCCACCCACGCCCGCCTGAGTGGCTTGCTCGGCCATGAGCACGCCGCACTGGCGCTGGCGCAACGTTGCAGCGCGGTGCCGGCGAGCGTGCCGTTGTTCAGTGCCTTGCTCAACTACCGGCACACTGCGCTGCCGTCGGCGGCCGAGCAGGCCGAGTACCAGCATGCCTGGCGCGGCATTGCGGTGATGGATGTGCATGAGCGCACCAACTACCCGCTGAGCGTGAGTGTCAACGACCTGGGCGAGCAGTTCAGCCTGAGCATATTGGCGGTTGCCACGCTGGACGCGGAAAAAATCGGTGTTTACTTCAATACCGTCATCGAACAGTTGGTCGATGCGCTGGCCCATACGCCATCGGCGCCCCTCAACGGTGTGTCGATACTGCCGCCGGCTGAGCGTCATCAGGTGCTGCAGGCCTTCAATGGCACTGCCAGGGATTACCCGCACACCTGCACCTTGCACGCGCTGTTCGAAGCCCATGCGGCGGCGGCTCCCCAGGCGGCGGCGGTGCATGGCGAGCAAGCCGTGAGTTATGCGCAATTGAACCGACGGGCCAACCAGTTGGCCCATCACCTGCTCGGCCAAGGCGTTGCGCCCGGCGACCGCGTGGCGATTTTGCTGGAGCGTTCCGTGGACCTGCTGGTCAGCCAGTTGGCAATCAGCAAGTGTGCGGCGGTGTATGTACCGTTGGATGTCAACGCGCCGTTGGACCGTCAAGCCTTCATGATCTCGGACAGCGGAGCGGCTCTGTTGCTGACGGCAGCCTCGATCAAGGTGCCGGAGGGGGCGCGTCGTCTAGATCTGGATCGCCTCGACCTTGCCGACGAACCCGAGCACAACCCGGCGTTGGAGCAATCCGCCGAGACGGCGGCGTACATCATGTACACCTCCGGCTCCACCGGTACGCCGAAGGGCGTGCTGGTGCCGCATCGGGCGATCACGCGCCTGGTGATCAACAACGGCTATGCCGATTTCAATCAGCAGGACCGCGTGGCGTTTGCTTCGAACCCGGCGTTTGACGCCAGTACCCTCGATGTCTGGGCGCCATTGCTCAATGGCGGCGCGGTGGTGGTGGTCGATCAGGACACATTGCTATCCCAGGCCGGCTTTGCCGCGCTGTTGCAGGAACAAGCAGTCAGCGTGTTGTGGATGACTGCCGGGTTGTTCCACCAGTACGCCGAAGGGCTGCTGCCGGTTTTCCCGCAACTGCGTTACCTGATTGTCGGTGGCGATGTACTGGATCCGAGCGTGATCGCCCGGGTCCTCAAGGACGGCGCCCCCCAGCATCTGCTCAACGGCTACGGCCCGACCGAAGCCACCACCTTCTCGACCACCCATGAGATCACTCGTGCAGACGAGGGCAGCATCCCGATTGGCCGCCCGGTGGGCAACAGCCGAGCTTATGTGCTCGACGCCCGCCAGCAACCGGTGCCGGTCGGTGTGACCGGCGAGTTGTACATCGGTGGCCAGGGCGTTGCCCTGGGTTACCTGAACCGGGCTGATCTGACGGCGGAGACATTCCTCGCCGACCCGTTCAACGACGGGGCGCTGATGTACCGCACTGGCGACCTGGTGGCCTGGCGTGCCGACGGCACCTTGCAGTATCAGGGACGTAACGACCAGCAGGTGAAGATCCGCGGTTTCCGCATCGAACTGGGCGAGATCGAAACGCGCCTGAGTGAACACCCCCAGGTCAAGGACGCGGTGGTACTCGCGCGTGAGGACGAACCGGGGCACAAGCGCCTGGTGGCGTATTTCACCGAGCGTGAAAACGTCGATATCCAAGCCTTGCGTGAGCATCTGCACGCGCAGTTGCCGGACTACATGGTGCCGGCCGCCTACGTGCGCCTGGACCATCTGCCGCTGACCAACAACGGCAAGGTCGACCGCAAGGCCCTGCCTGCACCGGACCAGGACGCCCTGCTGAGCCGTGGCTACGAAGCGCCACAAGGAGAAGTGGAAACCGTACTGGCGCAGATCTGGGCCGACCTGCTCAAGGTCGAGCAAGTCGGTCGTCACGATAACTTCTTTGAACTGGGCGGCCATTCGCTGCTGGCGGTCAACCTGATCGAACGCATGCGCCGCGCCGACCTCAGCGCCGACGTGCGCGTGCTGTTCAGCCAGCCGACCCTGGCAGCGCTGGCCGCTGCGGTGGGCAGTGGACGTGAAGTGGCCGTACCGGCCAACCTGATCACGCCCGATTGCGTACGCATCACCCCGGACCTGCTGCCCCTGGCGGACCTGGACCAGGCGGCGATCGACCGCATCGTCGCCAGCGTGCCGGGCGGCGTGGCCAACGTGCAGGATATCTACGCCCTGGCACCGTTGCAGGAAGGCATCCTGTACCACCACATCACGGCGGAGCAGGGCGACCCGTACCTGTTGCAGTCGCAAATGGCGTTCGACAGCGTAGAGCGTCTGCAGCGCTTTGCCCACGCCTTGCAAGGCGTGATTGACCGTCACGACATCCTGCGCACCGGGATTGTCTGGGAGGGCCTGAGCACCCCCGCGCAAGTGGTGTGGCGCAAGGCCGATCTGGCGGTGCAGGAGCTGCTGCTCGACCCGGCCGAGGGCGACATCCTGAGCCAGCTGCATGCACGCTTTGATGCCCGGCATTACCGCCTGGATGTCAGCCAGGCGCCGTTACTGCGCCTGGCCTATGCCCGTGATGAACTCAACGAACGGATAGTGGCGGTGCTGTTGTTCCACCACACGGCATTGGACCACACCGCGCTGGAGGTGGTCAGTTGGGAAATGGCGGCCAGCCTGTTGGGTTCCACCGAACCGCTGGCCGCGCCGGTGCCGTACCGCAACTACGTGGCCCAGACACGTTTGGGCGGCGTTGAACAGGAACATGAAAGCTTCTTCCGCGAGATGCTCGGTGACGTTGACGAACCGACCTTGCCCTTCGGCATGCAGGACGTGCAGGGCGACGGCAACACCGTGGCCGAGGTCACGCAGGTGCTGCCGGCAGATGTCAGCCAGCGCCTGCGGGCGGCGGCGCGTACCCTGGGCGTCAGTGTCGCCAGCCTGTTCCACCTGGCCTACGCCCAGGTGCTGGGTGCGGTTTCGGGCAAGCAGGATGTGGTGTTCGGCACGGTACTGGTTGGGCGCATGCAGGGCGGCCAAGGCGCCGACCGCGCATTGGGCATGTTCATCAACACCTTGCCGCTGCGCGTCGACCTCGGTCAGCACAGCGCACAAGACGGCGTGCGTGCAACCCATGCACGGCTGTCGGCGCTGCTGGGGCACGAGCATGCCTCGCTGTCCCTGGCCCAGCGTTGCAGTGGCGTGGCCGCGCCGGCGCCGTTGTTCAGCGCGATGCTCAACTATCGCCATAGCGCCAGCGATGGGGTGATGCACCAGACCCGTGACGCCTGGGTCGGCATCGAAACCCTGGCCAGCGAGGAGCGCAACAACTACCCGTTGGCGTTGAACGTCGATGACCAAGGCGACAGTTTCCGCTTGAACGTGCAGGCCATCGCGGTGGATGCCCAACGCGTGCTGGATTATGTGCAGACCGCCTTGTACAACCTGGTGCAAGCGCTAGAGACCGCACCGCATACGGCCTTGTGGCAACTGTCAGTACTGCCGGCCGAGGAGCGCGAAACGCTGCTGGTGGCGTTCAACGACACGGCCCGCGACTACCCGTTGCAACAAACCCTGCACGGCCTGTTTGAAGCCCAGGTGCAACGCACGCCAGATGCCATTGCACTGCTGTCTGACACCCGGCAGCTGAGCTATCGCACGCTGAATGAGCGCGCCAACCGTCTGGCCCATCACCTGCGTGAGCTGGGTGTACAGCCGGATTCGCGCGTGGCGATCTGCGTCGAGCGCAGCCTCGAAATGGTCATCGGCCTGCTGGCGATCCTCAAGGCCGGTGGCGGTTATGTGCCGCTGGACCCGGCTTATCCGCAGGAGCGCCTGACCTACATGCTCGAAGACAGCGCGCCGGCCGTGGTGCTGGTGCAAGAGGCGACTCGTGGTCTGCTCGGTGAAATCAGCGTACCGGTGGTGGACCTGGAGCAGGAGACCTGGCAACAGGCGTCGGCGAGCAATCCGCTGATTGCCGGGTTGACCCCGCAACACCAGGCTTACGTGATCTATACCTCGGGCTCCACCGGCAAACCCAAGGGGGTGATCAACGAGCACAGCGCGGTGGTCAACCGCCTGTTGTGGATGCAGGAAGAGTACGGCCTCGACGCCAGCGACACGGTGCTGCAGAAAACCCCGTTCAGCTTCGATGTGTCGGTGTGGGAATTCTTCTGGCCATTGTTCACCGGCGCTCGCCTGGTCATGGCCCGCCCGGGTGGGCACAAGGACCCGCAGTACCTATGCGAAATCATCCAGGCCGAGCGCGTCACCACGCTGCACTTCGTGCCCTCCATGCTCGATGTGTTCCTCGCCCATGGCGATGTCAGCCAGGCGGCCGGGCTGGTGCGGGTGATGTGCAGCGGTGAGGCACTGCCTGGCAGTGTGGTGCGTCGCTTCAAGCAGCAACTGCCGGCCAGCTCGCTCTTCAACCTCTATGGGCCGACCGAAGCGGCGGTGGACGTCACCGCGTGGGATTGCGCAGGGCCGGTCACCCCGGATAACACGCCAATCGGCAAACCGATCGCCAATACGCGCATGTACCTGCTGGACGAACATCTGCAACCGGTGCCGCTGGGTGTCAGTGGCGAGCTGTTCATCGGTGGCGTGCAGGTTGCCCGTGGCTACCTGAACCGCCCGGAGCTGACCGCCGAACGCTTCCTCGACGACCCGTTCAACGCCGGACGCATGTACCGCACCGGTGACGTTGGACGCTTCCTGCCCGATGGCAACATCGAGTACCTGGGGCGTAACGATGATCAGGTGAAGATCCGTGGCCTGCGTATCGAACTGGGGGAAATCCAGGCGCGCCTCGGCGAGTTCCCGAATATCCAGGAAGCCACGGTGCTGGCCCGTGAGGACGTGCCGGGCGACAAGCGCCTGGTGGCCTATTACACCGGCGCGCCGGCCGAGACCGAGGCGTTGCGTACGCATTTGCTGGCGCAATTGCCGGACTACATGGTGCCGCAACTGTTCGTGCATCTGGATGCATTGCCGCTGAGCCCCAACGGCAAGCTGGACCGCAAGGCCCTGCCGGCGCCGGACCTGACGACGCTGCGAGTGCGGGCTTATGAAGCGCCGGTGGGCGACACGGAAATAGCCCTGGCCCGGCTCTGGGGCGAATTGTTGAACGTTGAGCAAGTCGGTCGGCATGACCACTTTTTTGAACTGGGCGGCCATTCGTTATTGGCCGTCAGCCTCATCGGGCGACTACGCCAGGAAGGCATCGATGCGAACGTCAAGGCGCTGTTCGAGCAACCCACGCTCTGGGAATACGCCGAAATTACAGAAAGAATGGAGATGGTCCTGTGAGTGTTCTCGAACTGTTGGCGACATTAAAAGAAAAAGACGTTCAACTTGCAGTCAAGGGTGAGCAACTCGTGGTGCAGGGCAACAAGCAAGCGCTGAAGGAACCCAGCGTGCTGGCTGCGCTGCGTGAACACAAGGCCGCGTTGATCGCCTTGATCAACGCCGGCGAGTACCGCTCAGAGCGTACCGGGCAAGTCACCATTCCAGCCAACCGCATCCCCGCCGAATGCACGCGCATTACCCCGGATATGCTGACACTCATCACGTTGGATCAGGCGACTATCGAGCACATCGTCGCGTGCATCCCCGGCGGCGCGCCCAACATCCAGGACATCTACCCGCTGGCACCGCTGCAATCGGGCCTGCTGTTCCATCACCTGTCCGAGCCACAGGGCGATCCTTACGTCTTGCAATGCCTGATCGGCATGGACAACCGCCAATGCCTGGACGATTTCAACCAGGCCCTGCAACACGTGGTCGACCGGCACGACAGCTTCCGCACGGCGGTGTTGTGGGAAGGGCTCGACGAACCTGTGCAAGTGGTCTTGCGCCAGGCGCGCCTGCAGGTCGAAGAAGTCGCCCTGGACCCGACCGTCGGCGATATCCGCCAGCAACTGGAGCAGCGTTTTGACAATCAGCATTACCGGCTGGATCTCAGTCAGGCGCCGCTGATCCGTATCGCGTGTGCCGAGGACCCGGCGACGGGGCGCTGGCTCGCCCTGATGATGTTGCATCACATCGTGTCCGACCACGCCGCGTTGGCGGTGGTGCAGCATGAAATCCAGCAATATTTGCTGGGCCAGGCTGCGCAACTGGGCAAACCGGTGCCGTACCGCAACTATGTAGCGCAGGCGCGCCTGGGCGTCAGTGAGCAGCAGCATGAAGCGTTTTTCCGCGAGATGCTCGGCGAGGTCGACACGCCGACGCTGCCGTTGGGTCTGGTGGATGTGCAAGGTGATGGGCATTTGCTGCAAGAGGCCGCGCTGACGATCCCGACGACGTTGAGCCAGCGCCTGCGAGCCCAGGCGCGGCAGCAGGGGGTCAGCACGGCCAGCCTGTGTCATCTGGCGTGGGGCCAGGTGCTGGCGGCCGTTACCGGCAATGAGCGGGTGGTCTTCGGCACGGTATTCCTCGGGCGTATGGACAGCGGCGAAGGCGCCGAGCATGCGCTGGGTATGCTGATCAATACCTTGCCGCTGCGAGTGGACATCGGCGAGCAGGACGCACCGGCCGCGCTCAAGGCGACCCATGCACGGCTGACGGCGTTGCTTGGCCATGAGCACGCGCCGCTGGTGCTGGCCCAACGCTGCAGCGGCGTGGCCGCGCCGCAACCGTTGTTCAGCGCCTTGCTCAACTATCGTCATAAAGCGCATGACCTCGCGTCCGAACAGGCCCAAACGGCCTGGCGCGGCATCGAGTTCTTCCACACTGAAGAGCGCAAGCGCACCAATTACCCGCTGACGCTCAGTGTCGATGAACTGGCGGACGGCTTCTCTTTCACCGTGCAGGCGCTGCCGGTGCTGGGCGCGCAACGTTTCTGCGAGCGCATGCACGTTGCCCTGGAACACCTGGTGCAGGCGCTGGAGCAGGGCTCGACGCTCGCGGTCAATCAACTGCCGGTGCTGCCGAGTGCTGAGCGTCGACAGGTGCTTGAAGACTTCAACCAGACCCAGGTCGAGTACCCACGTGGGTTGACGCTCCACCAGCGTATTGAGCAGCACGTGCAGCGCAACCCGCAGGCGATCGCCGCGGTGTATGACGGACAGGCGCTGTCCTATGCCGAGCTGAACCAGCAGGCCAACCACCTGGCTTTTCAACTGATCGAACTGGGCGTGCAGCCTGACGACCGTGTGGCCATCTGCGCGCGGCGCAGCCTGGACACCCTGGTCGGGCTGGTGGCGATCCTCAAGGCCGGTGCGGCGTATGTCCCCGTCGACCCGGCGCACCCGCTGGACCGCATCGGCTACTTGCTCGAAGACAGCGCCCCGGTTGCGGTGCTGGTGCAGCCGGAGCTGGCCCAGCGTTTACCGACGTTGCAGGTGCCGGTGCTGGAACTCGACAGCCGCTTGTTGCACGGTGCTGCCTGCGGCAACCCCCAGGTCGCCGGCCTGACCCCGGCACACTTGGCCTATGTGATTTACACCTCCGGTTCCACCGGTCTGCCCAAGGGCGTAATGGTCGAACATCAGACCGTGGAAAACCTGGTCAACTGGCATTGCGATGCGTTCGACCTGCACGCCGGCAGCCATACCTCCAGCGTCGCCGGGTTTGGTTTCGATGCGATGGCCTGGGAAGTCTGGCCGGCCCTGTGCGTCGGGGCGACCCTGCATCTGCCGCCGGCGGCGCAGGGCAACGAAGACATCGACGCCTTGCTGGCCTGGTGGCAGGCGCAACCGCTGGATGTCAGCTTCCTGCCGACGCCAGTGGCCGAATACGCCTTCAGCCAGAACCTGCAACACCCGACCCTCAAGACCCTGCTGATCGGCGGTGACCGTCTGCGCCAGTTCAGTCAGGCGCAACGCTTTACCTTGGTCAACAACTATGGCCCGACCGAGGCCACCGTAGTGGCGACCTCCGGCGTGATCACGGCAGGGCAGGCATTGCACATCGGCAAGCCGGTGGCCAATGCCCAGGCGTACGTGCTGGATGCACAACTCAAGCCGGTGCCGCTGGGCGTGACCGGTGAGCTGTACGTGGGGGGGGGCGGGGTGGCGCGGGGTTACTTGAACCGTGCACAAATGACCGCCGAACGCTTCCTCAAGGACCCGTTCAGTGCCGACCCGCAGGCGCGGATGTACCGCACCGGCGACCTGGTGCGTTGGCTGGCGGACGGCACGTTGGAATACCTGGGGCGTAACGACGACCAGGTGAAGATTCGCGGTGTACGTATCGAACTGGGCGAGATCGACAGCTGCCTGGCCGCCCATCCTCAGGTGCGTGAAGCGGTGGTGCTGGCCCGTGACGGACGGCTGGTCGCTTATTTCACCGCGCATGACGCGTTGGATGTCGAGAGCCTGCGCGGCTTTGTGCAGGCGCAGTTGCCGGAGTACATGGTGCCGGCCGCCTACGTACGTCTGGAGCATATGCCGCTGACCGCCAACGGCAAGCTGGACCGCAAGGCCCTGCCGGAACCGGACCAGGACGCGCTGCTCAGCCGCAGCTATGTGGCACCGCAGGGCGAGGTGGAACGCACCCTGGCGCAGATCTGGGCCGAGGTGCTCAAGGTCGAGCGCGTGGGGCGGCATGACCACTTCTTCGAGTTGGGCGGGCATTCTTTGCTCGCGGTGGGGTTGGTCAGTCGCATGCGCCAGGCCGGTTTGAATGCCGATGTACGCGTACTGTTCAGCCAGCCGACCCTGGCGGCATTGGCCGCCGCCGTCGGCCAGGGGCGTGAAGTGACGGTCGAGCCCAACCGTATTCAAGCGGATTGCCAACGCATCACCCCGGACCTGTTGCCGCTGATCACGTTGGACCAGAGCAGCATTGATCGGATTGTCGACAGCGTACCGGGCGGTGTCGGCAACGTGCAGGATATCTACCCGCTGGCACCGTTGCAGGAAGGCATCCTTTACCATCACCTCAGCGCCGAACAGGGCGACCCGTACTTGCTGCAGGCGCGTTTCAGCTTTGCCGACGCGCAGCGTTTGCAAGCGTTTGTCCAGGCCCTGCAGGCGGTGATCGATCGTCATGACATCCTGCGTACCGCCATCGTGCTGGAGGGTTTGCAAGCGCCGGTGCAAGTGGTCTGGCGCAAGGCCGAGCTTGATGTGCAAGGCGTATCGGTGGACGCCGCCCACGGGGACGTGCTGGCCCAGCTGGAGCAGCGTTTTGGCGCCCGTCACCACCGCGTGGACCTGGCTCGCGCGCCACTGATGCAACTGGTGTATGCCCAAGACCCGCTCAATCAGCGGGTGGCGGCGATTTTGCTGTTCCACCACATTGCCCTGGACCATACCGCGCTGGAGGTCGTCAGCCAGGAAATGCAGGCCTACTTGCTGGACCCGACAGCCGAGCTGCCGGTGCCGGTGCCGTATCGCAATTACGTGGCCCAGGCCCGCCTGGGTGTCAGCGAACAAGAGCATGAGGCGTTCTTTCGCGAGCTGTTGGGCGACATCGAAGAGCCGACGTTGCCCTTTGGCTTGCAGGATGTGCAAGGCGATGCCCAGGCGATCGAAGAGGCCAGCCTGCGTATCGACCCCGAGTTGAACCAGCGCCTGCGTAGCCAGTTGCGCCACCTCGGGGTCAGCGCCGCCAGCGTGTTTCACTTGGCCTGGGCCCAAGTGCTGGCCGGGGTGACCGGTAAGCAAGACGTAGTCTTCGGCACGGTGCTGATGGGGCGCATGCTCGGTGGCGAAGGGGCGGAGCGGGCGCTGGGCATTTTCATCAACACCTTGCCGCTGCGCATCGATGTGGATGGTCGCGACGTTCGCGCCGGTGTGCGCCAGGCGCACTCGCGCCTGAGCGCGCTGTTGGGGCATGAACATGCCGCGCTGGCCCTGGCGCAACGTTGCAGCCAGGTGCTGGCGCCGTTGCCGTTGTTCAGTGCGCTGCTCAACTATCGCCATAGCAGTGTCGGCGACGGGGTGGCGCAGGCCCAGGCCTGGCAAGGGATGGTAGGGCTCGGCGGCGAGGAGCGCACCAACTACCCGCTGACTTTGAACGTTGATGAATGGGGCGACGGTTTCAGTCTCACGGTGTTGACCCTGCCACAAGTCGGTGCGCAACGCCTGTGCGCTTTTGTGCACCAGGCGCTGGAACACTTGGTACACGCCCTGGAACACGCCCCCACGACTGCGCTGCAGGCACTGGCAATCCTGCCGGCGGCTGAACGCGAGCAAGTGTTGAGCACTTTCAATACCACGGCACGGGAATACCCGGCGGCACACACCGTCCATGAGGTTTTCGAAGCGCTTGCCGCCGTACAACCGACGGCATTGGCGGCTGTGCATGCCGAGCAACGAGCGACCTACGCCGAACTGAATCTGCGGGCCAACCGCCTGGCGCATCACCTGATCGGTCTGGGTGTGGCGCCGGGTGCCGGCGTGGCGATCCTGCTGGAACGCTCCGTGGACCTGCTGGTCAGCCAGCTGGCAATCAGCAAGTGTGCGGCGGTGTATGTGCCGCTGGACGTCAATGCGCCGTTGGACCGTCAAGGCTTCATGATTGCGGACAGCGGGGCGGCTCTGCTGCTGACGGTGGCCTCGGTTGAGGTGCCGGAAGGTGTTCGTCGCTTGGACCTGGACAGCCTGGATCTGAGTATCGAGCCGGATCACAACCCGGCGCTGGAGCAATCCGCCGAGACGGCGGCATACATCATGTACACCTCCGGCTCTACCGGCACGCCCAAAGGCGTACTGGTGCCGCATCGAGCGATCACGCGCCTGGTGATCAACAACGGCTATGCCGATTTCAATCAGCAGGACCGCGTGGCATTTGCTTCGAACCCGGCGTTTGACGCCAGTACCTTGGACGTGTGGGCGCCGTTGCTCAATGGCGGCGCAGTAGTGGTGGTCGATCAGGACACGCTGCTGTCCCAAGCTGATTTTGCTGCGCTGTTGCAGGAGCAAGCAGTCAGCGTGTTGTGGATGACCGCCGGCTTGTTCCACCAGTACGCCGAAGGATTGTTGACGGTCTTCCCGCAACTGCGTTACCTGATTGTCGGCGGTGATGTGCTCGATCCGAGCGTGATCGCCCGGGTCCTCAAGGACGGCGCCCCCCAGCACCTGCTTAACGGCTACGGCCCGACTGAAGCCACCACCTTCTCGACCACCCATGAGATTAAGCGGGCAGACGAGGGCAGCATCCCGATTGGCCGTCCGGTGGGCAACAGCCGTGCCTACGTGCTCGATGCCCGCCAGCAACCGGTGCCGGTCGGTGTGACCGGCGAGTTGTACATCGGTGGTCAGGGGGTTGCCCTGGGCTACCTGAACCGCGCTGATCTGACGGCGGAGAAATTCCTCGCCGACCCGTTCAGCGACGGAGCGCTGATGTACCGCACCGGCGATCTGGTGGTCTGGCGTGCCGACGGCACCTTGCAGTATCAGGGCCGTAACGACCAGCAGGTGAAGATTCGCGGCTTCCGCATCGAACTGGGCGAGATCGAAACGCGCCTGAGTGAGCACCCGCAGGTCAAGGACGCGGTGGTGCTCGCGCGTGAGGACGAACCGGGGTACAAGCGCCTGGTGGCGTATTTCACCGAGCGTGAAAACGTCGATATCCAATCCTTGCGTGAGCATCTGCAAGCGCAGTTGCCGGATTACATGGTGCCGGCCGCCTACGTGCGCCTGGACAGTCTGCCGCTGACCAACAACGGCAAGGTCGACCGCAAGGCCCTGCCTGCACCGGATCAGGACGCCCTGCTGAGCCGTGGCTACGAAGCGCCACAAGGTGAAGTGGAAACCGTGTTGGCGCAGATCTGGGCGGATGTGCTCAAGGTCGAGCAAGTCGGGCGTCACGATAACTTCTTTGAACTGGGCGGCCATTCGCTGCTGGCGGTCAATTTGATTGAACGCATGCGCCAGGCCGACCTCAGCGCCGATGTACGCGTGTTGTTTCGCCAGCCCACCCTTGCGGCGCTGGCGGCTGCCGTCGGCTCCGGGCGTGAGGTGGTTGTACCGGCCAACCGGATTACGCCTGACTGCTCACGCATCACTCCCGACCTGCTACCCCTGATGACCCTGGACCAGGCGAGCATCGACCATATCGTCGCCCAGATCCCGGGCGGCACGGCGAATGTGCAGGATATTTACCCGTTGGCGCCATTGCAGGAAGGCGTGTTGTACCACCATATCCGTGCCGAAACCGGCGATCCCTACTTGCTGCAATCGAGTTACGGGTTTGACAGCCTGGAGCGTTTCCAGGTGTTTATCGAGGTGCTGCAGGCGGTCATCGATCGCCATGACATCCTGCGCACCAGCCTCGTCTGGCAAGGTCTGGAAAACCCGGTGCAAGTGGTGTGGCGCAAGGCCGCGCTGGCGGTGCAGGAAATGCCCGCCGACCCGCACGGCGATGACGTCGTGAACCAGCTGCGTGAGCGTTTCGATGCCCGTCACTATCGCCTGGAACTGACCCAGGCACCGTTGATGCGCATCGTCTATGCCCGTGACGAGGCCAATCAGCGGATCGTCGCGTTGCTGATGTTCCATCACTTGATCATGGACCATACCGCCCTTGATGTGGTGCAACAGGAAATGCACCTGTTGCTGCAGGGTCAGGCCGAACAGCTGAAGCACGCGGTGCCTTACCGCAATTATGTGGCGCAGGCACGTCTGGGCAGCACTGATGCGGAGCACGAGCGGTTTTTCCGCGAGATGCTCAGCGATATCGATGAGCCGACCTTGCCGTTCGGTCTGCAGGATGTGCAGGGCGATGGGCATGGCGTGGGCGAAGCCACACACCTGCTTGATAAGGGCTTGAGCCTGCGCCTGCGCGAACAGGCACGCCAGACCGGCGTCAGCGCCGCCAGCCTGTTTCACCTGGCCTGGGCAAGGGTGTTGGGCAGCGTGTCGGGCCGTCGCGAGGTCGTGTTCGGCACCGTGTTGCTCGGCCGCATGCAAGGCGGTGAAGGGGCGGACCGTGGGCTGGGGATGTTTATCAATACCTTGCCGCTGCGAGTCGATGTCGACGCAGTGGGCGTGCGCTCGGCCGTCAAGGCAACCCATGCGCGACTGACGGCGTTACTGGGGCACGAGCATGCTTCACTGGCGCTGTCCCAGCGTTGCAGCGGGGTGCCGGCGAGCGTGCCGTTGTTCAGCGCCTTGCTCAACTACCGGCACACTGGCGTGGTCGAGGACATGGCCGCGCTCGAACAGGTATGGCACGGTATGCACTTCCTGCACGCCGAAGAGCGCACCAACTACCCGATCACCTTGAGCGTCGATGACCTGGGCGAGCAATTCAATCTCAATGCACTGGTGGTTTCGCCGCTGGAGGCGCGCCGTCTCTGTGACTACCTGCTCACCGTTGTGGAGCAGTTGGTGCAGGCACTGGAGCAATCCCCCGATCTGCCGTTCGAGCAATTGTCGGTATTGCCGGCGAGCGAAGTACACCAGGTGCTGGTCGAGTTCAACCCGACCACGCGTGCCTACCCCGAAACACAGACCGTGCACGCGCTGTTCGAAGCCCACGCGGCGGCCGATCCGCAGGCGCTGGCGGCGGTGCATGGCGAGCAAGCCGTGAGTTATGCGCAATTGAACCGACGGGCCAACCAGTTGGCCCATCACCTGATCGGCCAAGGCGTGGCGCCGGGTGCCAGCGTGGCGATTTTGCTGGAGCGTTCCGTGGACCTGCTGGTCAGCCAGTTGGCAATCAGCAAGTGTGCGGCGGTGTATGTACCGTTGGATGTCAACGCGCCGTTGGACCGTCAAGGCTTCATGATTTCGGACAGTGGGGCGGCTCTGTTGCTGACGGCAGCCTCGATCAAGGTGCCGGAGGTGGCTTGTCGCCTGGATCTGGATCGCCTCGACCTCACCGAAGAACCCGAGCACAACCCAGCGCTGGGGCAATCCGCCGAGACGGCGGCGTACATCATGTACACCTCCGGCTCCACGGGGACGCCAAAAGGCGTGCTGGTGCCGCACCGCGCCATCACGCGCCTGGTGATCAACAACGGCTATGCCGATTTCAATCAGCATGACCGCGTGGCGTTTGCTTCGAACCCGGCGTTTGACGCCAGTACCTTGGACGTGTGGGCGCCGTTGCTCAATGGCGGCGCAGTAGTGGTGGTCGATCAGGACACGCTGCTGTCCCAAGCTGATTTTGCTGCGCTGTTGCAGGAGCAAGCAGTCAGCGTGTTGTGGATGACCGCCGGCTTGTTCCACCAGTACGCCGA
Source organism: Pseudomonas sp. ICBG1301 (assembly GCF_016918385.1). NCBI lineage: Bacteria > Pseudomonadati > Pseudomonadota > Gammaproteobacteria > Pseudomonadales > Pseudomonadaceae > Pseudomonas > Pseudomonas sp. ICBG1301. The sequence continues at coordinate 89,044 of NZ_JAEKGB010000012.1, read as the reverse complement.
AGGATTGTTGCCGGTCTTCCCGCAACTGCGTTACCTGATTGTCGGTGGCGATGTGCTCGATCCGAGCGTGATCGCCCGGGTCCTCAAGGACGGCACCCCCCAGCATCTGCTCAACGGCTACGGCCCGACCGAGGCGACGACGTTCTCGACCACCCATGAGATTACGCGGGCAGACGAGGGCAGCATTCCGATTGGTCGTCCGGTGGGCAACAGCCGTGCCTACGTGCTCGACGCCCGCCAGCAACCGGTGCCGGTCGGTGTCACTGGCGAGTTGTATATCGGTGGCCAGGGTGTCGCCCTGGGCTACCTGAACCGCGCTGACCTGACGGCGGAGAAATTCCTCGCCGACCCGTTCAACGTCAATAGCTTGATGTACCGCACCGGCGACCTGGTGGCCTGGCGTGCCGACGGCACCTTGCAGTATCAGGGCCGTAACGACCAGCAGGTGAAGATCCGCGGTTTCCGCATCGAACTGGGCGAGATCGAAACGCGCCTGAGTGAACACCCCCAGGTCAAGGACGCGGTGGTACTCGCCCGTCAGGACGAACCGGGACACAAGCGCCTGGTGGCGTATTTCACCGAGCGTGAAAACCTCGACATCACAGCACTGCGTGACTACCTGTTGGCCCAGTTGCCGGACTACATGGTGCCGGCCGCCTACGTGCGGCTGGACCACCTGCCGTTGACCAACAACGGCAAGGTCGACCGTAAAGCCCTGCCGGCACCGGACCAGGAAGCCCTGCTCAGCCGTGGCTACGAAGCGCCACAAGGTGAGGTGGAAACCGTACTGGCGCAGATCTGGGCGGATGTGCTCAAGATCGAGCAGGTCGGTCGTCACGACAACTTCTTTGAACTGGGCGGCCATTCGCTGATGGCGGTCAACCTGATCGAACGCATGCGCCGCGCCGACCTCAGCGCCGACGTGCGCGTGTTGTTCAGCCAGCCGACTTTGGCAGCGCTGGCCGCTGCGGTGGGCAGTGGGCGCGAAGTGGCCGTACCGGCCAACCTGATCACGCCCGATTGCGTGCGTATCACCCCGGACCTGCTGCCCCTGGCGGACCTGGACCAGGCGGCGATCGACCGCATCGTCGCCAGTGTGCCGGGCAGCGTGGCCAACGTGCAGGATATCTACGCCCTGGCACCGTTGCAGGAAGGTATCCTGTACCACCACATCGCAGCGGAGCAGGGCGATCCGTACTTGCTGCAGTCGCAGCTGGAATTCGACGATATCGAGCGTCTGCAGGCGTTTGCCCAGGCCTTGCAGTCGGTGATCGAGCGCCATGACATCCTGCGCACCGGCGTGGTCTGGGAAGACCTGGCCATTCCCGCCCAGGTCGTCTGGCGCAAAGCCGAGTTGCCGGTACAGGCAGTGGACCTGGACCCGGCCGATGGCGATATTCTCAGCCAACTGCATGAGCGTTTTGATGCCCGGCATTACCGCCTGGAGGTCAGCCAGGCGCCGCTGGTTCGTCTGGTGTACGCCGAAGACCGCGCCAACCAGCGGATCGTGGCGATCCTGTTGTTCCATCACCTGGCGCTGGACCATACGGCCCTGGAGGTCGTCAGCCAGGAAATGCAGGCCAGCCTGCTGGGGCTGTCCGAGCCATTGGCGGCGCCGATCCCGTATCGCAACTATGTGGCTCAGGCGCGCCTGGGGCTCAGTGAGCAGGAGCACGAAGCGTTTTTCCGCGACATGCTCGGCGATATCGAGGAGCCGACCTTGCCGTTCGGTTTGCAAGACGTACAAGGCGAAGGCCATGCCATCCGTGAAGCCTCGCTGGCTCTGGACGCCGATTTGAGCCGGCGCCTGAGGGCGCGGGCGCGGCTGCTGGGGGTCAGCGCCGCGAGCGTGTTCCATCTGGCGTGGGCGAAGGTGCTGAGCAGCGTGTCCGACTCGCGGCAGGTGGTGTTCGGCACCGTCCTGATGGGCCGCATGCAGGGCGGGGACGGCGCTGACCGGTCGCTGGGCATGTTTATCAACACCCTGCCATTGCGGGTCGAAACCGAAGGCTTGGGGGTGCAGGCCGCCGTCAAGGCGACCCATGCACGCCTGACCGGCCTGTTGGGGCATGAACATGCCTCGCTGGCCCTGGTGCAACGTTGCAGTGGGGTTGCGCAGTCGACCCCACTGTTCAGTGCGCTGCTCAACTATCGCCATAGCCCGGCGGCCCATGCCGGCCTGACGGCCGAGATGGAGCAGGCCTGGCGCGGCATGCGCTTCCTGACGTCCGAGGAGCGCACCAACTACCCGGTCAGCCTGAGCGTCAACGATCTGGGCGAAGACTTCAGCCTGGATGCACTGACGGTTGCATCGGTCGATCCGCAATTGATCTGCGGTTACCTCGTGACCCTGCTTGAACAGCTGGTCGATGCTCTGGAGCACGCGCCACAACGGGCGTTGGAGCAACTGTCGATCCTATCGCCGGCACAGACCCGCCAGTTGCTCGTGGATTTCAACGCCACCGACGCGGATTACCCACGGGACCTGACCGTGGTGCAGATGATCGAGGCGCATGCCTTGCACACGCCGCATGCCGTCGCGGTAGTGCTGGGCGACCAGGCGTTGAGCTATCGCGAACTGAACGAACAGGCCAACCAGGTCGCGCATCACTTGCGCAGCCTGGGTGTGCAGGCCGATGCACGCGTTGCGCTGTGCATGGAGCGCAGCCTGGCGATGATTGTCGGGCTGCTGGGCATCCTCAAGTCGGGTGCTGCCTATGTACCGCTCGACCCCGAGTACCCCGCGCAACGCCTGGCACTGGCGCTGCAAGACAGCCAGCCGCTGGCGGTGCTGGTCCACGCAGCCACCCGCACGGTGCTGGAGGATTCGGGTGTGGCACAGGTCGACCTGGACGCACTGTCGTTGACTGCACAGCCACGCCACAACCCGGTCGCGGTGGCCGGGCCGAATGACCTGGCCTACGTGATCTTCACCTCCGGCTCCACCGGCCGTCCGAAAGGGGTGATGGTGGAGCATGGTTCGCTGGTCAACCACATCACCTGGCAGACCCGCACGTTTGGTTTTGATGCCAACGAGCGGATCTTGCAACGTACCTCGGTGGCCTTCGACGCCTCCGTCTGGGAGATCTGGACGCCGTTGGCGATTGGCGCGCGCCTGGTGCTGTTGCCGGCGCAAGCCTCGAGGGACGTCGAGCAAATGGCGCAGACCCTGGTGGAGCACCAGGTCAGCGTCGCGCAATTTGTGCCAAGCCTGCTGCGCCTGCTGGTGCAACTGCCGGACAGCGGCGTGCGCTGCCGTTACCTGTTCAGCGGCGGTGAAGTGCTGGAGCCGCAACTGGCAATGCAGGCCCGGGCGCTGACCACTCACGGGATCGTTAACCTGTATGGGCCGACCGAAGCCTCCATCGACAGCACGTCGTGGACCTGCGACGGCAGTGCGCCGGTCGAGTCGGTGCCGATTGGCAAGCCCATCGCCAATGCCCGCGCCTATGTGCTCGACACACGCCTTGAGCCGGTGGCGCTGGGTGTGGTGGGTGAGTTGTACATCGGCGGCGCGGGCGTGGCGCGTGGGTATCTGGGCCGCGATGACTTGACGGCCGAGCGCTTCCTGGCGGACCCGTTTACCGCTAATGGGCGCCTGTACAAAACCGGCGACCTGGTGCGTTACCTGGCCGATGGCACGCTGGAGTACGTGCGACGCAATGACGATCAGGTCAAGTTGCGTGGTTTGCGTATCGAATTGGGCGAAATCGAAGCGCACCTGGCGGCGCATAGTTCTGTGCAGGAGGCCGTGGTGCTGGTGCGTGATGAGCGCCTGGTGGCGTACTGCACGCGGCGCGATGCGCAGTCGCAGATCGATATCGAAGCCTTGCGTGAGCATGTACAGCAGTCTGTGCCGACCTACATGGTGCCGCAGGCCTATGTGGTGCTGGAGGCGCTGCCGCTGAGCCCCAACGGCAAGCTGGACCGCAAGGCGCTGCCGGAGCCGGGCATGGAAGCGGTGATTGCACGGGGTTATGAAGCACCCAGCGGTGCGGTCGAGACCCTGCTGGCACAGCTCTGGGCCGACGTGCTGAAGGTGGATAAGGTCGGTCGCCACGACCACTTCTTCGAACTGGGCGGGCATTCGTTGCTCGCCGTCAGCCTGATCGGACGCATGCGCCAGGCCGGCCTCAACGCCGATGTGCGCGTCCTGTTCAACCAGCCGACCCTGGCGGCGCTCGCCGCGGCCGTGGGCAGCGGGCGCGAGATCCAGGTGCCGGCCAACATCATCCCGGCCGGGTGCACGCACATTACGCCGGACTTGCTGCCGCTGCTGACCCTGGATCAGCCGAGCATCGACCGTATCGTCGCCACCGTCGTCGGCGGCGCGGCCAACGTGCAGGATATCTACCCGCTGGCGCCGCTGCAGGAAGGCATTCTTTACCACCACATCAGCGCCGATCAGGGCGATCTGTACGTGCAGCAGGGGCAGTTCGCGTTTGCCGATCTTGCGCGCCTGCAGCAGTTTGCCGAAGCCTTGCAACGGGTTATCGACCGCCACGATGTGCTGCGTACCGGGTTTGTCTGGGAGGGCCTGGAGCAGCCGGTGCAGGTGGTCTGGCGCCAGGCGCGGATGGTCACCCGCGCGGTGCAGTTCGATCCGCGCGGCGGCGATATCGCCGCGCAACTGGCGGCGCACGTCGACCCGCGCCGCCATCGTCTGAACGTGACCCAGGCGCCACTGATGCAACTGGTGTACGCCGACGATGAGGCCGGCCAGCGCATTGTCGCCACGCTGCTGTTCCACCACACAATCATGGACCACATGGCGATGGACGTGGTGTGGCGGGAAATGGAAGCGTTCCTGCTCGGCAAGGGCGATGAATTGATCGCCTCGGTGCCTTACCGCAACTACGTGGTGCAGACGCGCCTGGCCAGTCGCGAGCAGGAACACGAGGCGTTCTTTCGCGACATGCTCGGCGATATCGAGGAGCCGACCCTGCCGTTCGCACAGCAGGACGTGCGCGATGACGGCTACGATATCGAAGAGGTCGACCTGACCCTGGACGCCGGCTTGAGCCGACGCCTGCGCGTGCTGACTCGCCAGAATGGCGTCAGCCCGGCCAGCCTGTTCCACCTGGCCTGGGCACGTGTGCTGGGGGTGGTTTCCAGCACTGAGCGGGTGGTGTTCGGCACGGTGATGATGGGCCGCTTGCAAGGCGGTGAGGGCGCCGACCGGGCGGTGGGCATGTTTATCAATACCTTGCCGCTGCGCGTCGATATCAGCGGCCAAGGCGTGCAGGAGGCCGTCAAGGCCACCCATGCGCGTCTGTCGGGCTTGCTTGCCCATGAGCTGGCCTCACTGGCCCAGGTCCAGCGTTGCAGTGCTGTGCCGCAGTCCATGCCGTTGTTCAGTGCGTTGTTCAACTACCGCCATACGCCGGACAATGCTGCTGAAATCACCGAGGCGTCGCGTCGTGCGTGGCAAGGCATGGAGTTGTTACAGGCGCGGGAGCGTTCCAACTACCCACTGACCTTGAGCGTCAACGATTTGGGCGAGGCTTTCAGCCTGAGCGCACTGGCGCTGGCATCGATTGGCGCGCAACGCCTCTGCGAGTACGTGAACCGGGTCGTCGAGCAACTGGTCGAGGCGCTGGAACACGCCCCGCACACCGCGATGAACAGCCTGTCGGTGCTGCCTGCCGAGGCGCGTCGGCAGTTGCTCGAAGGCTTCAACGCCACCCGTGTCGACTATCCCCACGGCCTGACCATTCACCAACGCTTCGAGCAGCAGGTCGAGTTGTACCCGCATACGCTGGCGGCGGTGTACCAGGGCCAAAGCCTGACCTACGTCGAACTGAACCGCCAAGCCAACCAACTTGCCCACCAATTGATCGAACTCGGGGTGCAACCCGACGATCGCGTGGCGATCTGTGCGCAGCGCAGCCTGGAAATGCTGGTGGGCCTGGTCGCCATTCTCAAGGCCGGTGCGTGCTATGTGCCGATTGATGCGGCGCACCCGGCCGAGCGCCTCAGTTACCTGCTCGACGACAGCGCACCGGTGGCTGTGCTGATCCAGCCGGCGCTGGCGCAGCGTCTGCCGACCCTGACCGTGCCGGTATTGGAACTCGACAGCCGTCTGTGGCAAGGCCCGTCCAAAGGCAACCCACAGATTGCCGGCCTGACCCAGGCACACCTGGCTTACGTGATCTATACCTCCGGTTCTACCGGCCTGCCCAAAGGCGTGATGGTGGAGCATCGCACTTTGGAAAACCTGGTGAGCTGGCACTGCGATACGTTTGAACTGGGGCATGGCGGCAAGACGTCGAGCGTCGCCGGTTTTGGTTTCGACGCCATGGCCTGGGAAGTCTGGCCGGCCTTGTGCGTGGGGGCGACTCTGTATATGCCGCCGGCCCATGAGGGCGGTGAAGACATCGACGCGCTGCTGCAGTGGTGGTTGGCGCAACCGCTGGATGTGAGCTTCCTGCCCACCCCAGTGGCGGAATATGCCATCAGTCAGGACCTGCAACACCCGACGCTCAAGACGCTGTTGATCGGCGGCGACCGCTTGCGGCAGTTCAACAAGCCGCAGCGTTTCAACCTGATCAACAACTACGGCCCGACCGAAGCCACGGTGGTGGCGACCTCCGGGCGCGTTGACGCCGGGCAGGTGCTGCATATCGGCAAGCCGGTGAGCAATGCCCAGGTGTATCTGCTCGATGAATACCAGCAGCCGGTCCCCTTGGGCGTTGCGGGTGAGTTGTATGTGGCGGGTGCCGGGGTGGCGCGGGGTTACTTGAACCGCCCAGAGATGACCGCCGAGCGCTTCCTCAAGGATCCGTTCAGTGCGGATCCGCAGGCGCGTATGTACCGCACCGGCGACCTTGCACGTTGGTTGGAAGACGGCACCCTGGAATACCTGGGCCGTAACGATGATCAGGTGAAAATCCGCGGCGTGCGTATCGAGCTGGGTGAAATCGAAACCCGCCTGAGCGAACAGGCCGGCGTCCGCGAAGCCGTGGTGCTGGCCCGTGACGGACGCCTGGTGGCGTATTTCACCGAACAGTCGGCGCTGGATATCGACACCCTGCGCAGCGGTTTGCAAGCGTGCTTGCCGGAGTACATGGTGCCGGTCGCCTATGTGCGCCTGGACCAGCTGCCGCTGACCGCCAACGGCAAGCTGGACCGCAAGGCGTTGCCGGAGCCGGATCAGGACGCGATGCTCAGCCGCGGCTATGAAGCTCCGCAGGGCGAGGTGGAAACCACCCTGGCGCAGATCTGGGCCGAGGTGCTCAAACTGGAACAGGTGGGTCGCCACGACAACTTCTTCGAGCTGGGCGGGCACTCGTTGCTGGCCGTGGGCCTGGTGGAACGTATGCGCCAGGCGGGCTTGCAGGCGGATGTGCGCGTGCTGTTCAGTCAGCCGACCCTGGCCGCCCTCGCGGCGGCGGTGGGCGCCGGCAACGAAGTGGCGGTACCGGCCAATCGCATCGACATCGGTTGCACCCGCATCACTCCGGACCTGCTGCCCCTGGCCACGCTGGATCAAGCAAGCATTGACCGGATTGTCGCCAGTGTGCCGGGCGGTGTGGCCAACGTGCAGGACATCTATGCCTTGGCGCCGTTGCAGGAGGGCCTGTTGTATCACCACATCAGCGCCGAACAGGGTGACCCGTACCAGCAACATGCGCTGTTCGCGTTCGACAGCCGCCAGCGGCTGGACCGGTTCGCCCAGGCGCTGCAATACGTGATCGGTCGCCACGACATCCTGCGTACCGGGCTGTTCTGGGAGCAACTGGAGGTGCCGGTGCAAGTGGTCTGGCGCGAGGCCCCGCTGACGATGGACGAACTCGTCCCACAAGCGGGTGAGGTGCTGGCGCAGTTGCGTGAGCACTTCAGCCTCGGCCGCCACCGCATGGATATCCGCCAGGCACCGATGATGCACCTGGGCTTTGCCCATGACCCGCAGCATCAGCGTTGGATCGGCATGCTGTCCTTCCACCACCTGGTCAACGACGCGACCTCCATGGGCGTGCTGGTGGCGGAAATCGAAGCGCACATGAGCGGGCGCGAGCAGCAACTGGGTGCATCGGTACCGTACCGCAACTATGTGGCGCAGACCCGCCAGGGCAAGGACCGCGCCGCCCATGAAGCGTTTTTCCGCGAGATGCTCGGCGACGTCGACGAACCGACGCTGCCGTTCGGCGTGCAGCGCATCGACAGTGAGCGGGATGCCACCGAGGAGGTCGATCACTGGCTGGGCGCTGCGTTCAGCCAACGTCTGCGGCGCCAGGCACGGCAGTTGGGGGTGAGTGCCGCCACGCTGTATCACTGGGTCTGGGCCCAGGTCATCGGCGCGGTGTCAGCCCGTGATGACGTGGTGTTCGGCACCGTATTGCTCGGCCGCCTGCAGGCCGGCGACGGCGCCGAGCGTTCCCTGGGGATGTTCATCAACACCTTGCCGCTGCGCGTGCGCCTGAAGGATGAAAGCCTGACGGCGGCGGTCAAGAACACCCATGTGGCCTTGAGTCAGTTGATGGCTCACGAGCATGCGTCGCTGACGTTGGCACAACGTTGCAGCGGCGTGGCCGCACCGGCGCCGTTGTTCAGTGCCTTGCTCAACTACCGACATGGGTCGGCCAGTGTCAGTGAGGCCAGCCGCGTCGCCTGGGACGGCATCGAGATGCTCGCCAACGAAGGGGTCAACAGTTACCCGCTGATTCTGTCGGTGGATGACGTGGGCGAGGACTTCCGGGTCAGTGCCCTGGCGCCGCGCTCGGTCGGCGCGCAGCGGGTCTTGGGTTACGTGTGCACGACGTTGGCCGGGCTGGTCGAGCAGTTGGAACAGGCACCGCATTCGGCGGCTAACCGCCTGTCGATCCTGACCTGCGATGAGCGCCGGCAGTTATTGCAGACGTTCAACGATACGGCGCTGGGCTACCCGCAACTGCAACCGCTGCATCAGGTGTTTGAGGCATGGGTACAGGCGCATCCGCACGCCTTGGCAGCGTCGCACCGTCAGCAACAGGTCAGCTATGCCGGGTTGAACGCACGGGCCAACCGCCTGGCCCATCATCTGATCGGCCTGGGGGTAGTCCCCGGCGACCGTGTGGCGATCCTGCTGGAGCGTTCCGTGGACCTGCTGGTCAGCCAACTGGCAATCAGCAAGTGCGCGGCGGTGTATGTGCCGCTGGACGTCAACGCGCCGTTGGACCGTCAAGGCTTCATGATCTCGGACAGCGGGGCGGCGTTGGTGCTGACGGCGGCCTCGATCAAGGTGCCGGAAGGCGCCCGTCGTCTGGATCTGGACAGCCTGGATCTGATTCTCGAGCCGGATCACAACCCGGCGTTGGAACAGTCCGCAGAGACGGCGGCGTACATCATGTACACCTCCGGCTCAACGGGTACGCCGAAGGGCGTACTGGTGCCGCACCGCGCCATCACACGCCTGGTGATCAACAACGGCTATGCCGATTTCAATCAGCAGGACCGCGTGGCGTTTGCTTCGAACCCGGCGTTTGACGCCAGTACCCTGGATGTCTGGGCACCTTTGCTCAATGGCGGGGCAGTGGTGGTGGTCGATCAGGACACATTGTTGTCCCAAGCTGATTTCGCGGCGTTGTTGCAGGAACAAGCAGTCAGCGTGTTGTGGATGACCGCCGGGTTGTTCCACCAGTACGCCGAAGGATTGTTGCCGGTCTTCCCGCAACTGCGTTACCTGATTGTCGGCGGTGATGTGCTCGATCCGAGCGTTATCGCCCGGGTCCTCAAGGACGGCGCACCTCAGCACCTGCTCAACGGCTACGGCCCGACCGAGGCGACGACGTTCTCGACCACCCATGAGATTACGCGGGCAGACGAGGGCAGCATTCCGATTGGTCGTCCGGTGGGCAACAGCCGTGCCTACGTGCTCGATGCCCGTCAACAACCGGTGCCCGTCGGTGTGACCGGCGAGTTGTATATCGGTGGCCAGGGGGTTGCCCTGGGCTACCTGAACCGCGCTGACCTGACGGCGGAGAAATTCCTCGCCGACCCGTTCAACGTCAATAGCTTGATGTACCGCACCGGCGACCTGGTGGCCTGGCGTGCCGACGGCACCTTGCAGTATCAGGGGCGTAATGACCAGCAGGTGAAGATCCGTGGCTTCCGTATCGAACTGGGCGAGATCGAAACGCGCCTGAGTGAGCACCCGCAGGTCAGGGACGCGGTAGTACTCGCCCGTCAGGACGAGCCTGGGCACAAGCGTCTGGTGGCCTACTTCACCGAACGTGAAGCGCTGGATATCGAAGTGCTGCGCGCCTATCTGCAAGGGCAGTTGCCGGAGTACATGGTGCCGGCGGCCTATGTGCGCCTGGACAGCCTGCCGCTGACCAGCAACGGCAAGGTCGACCGCAAGGCCTTGCCGGCACCGGACCAGGAGGCGTTGCTCAGCCGCGTTTACGAGGCACCCCAGGGGCCGACGGAAGTGGCCCTGGCGCAACTGTGGGAGAAGGTACTCAACGTCGGGCAGGTGGGGCGCCATGACCACTTCTTCGAGTTGGGTGGGCATTCATTGTTGGCGGTGAGCCTGGTCGAGCAGATGCGCAAGCAAGGGATGGACGCTGACTTGCGCGTGTTGCTCGCTCAACCGACGCTGGCTGCAATGGCCGCGGCGGTGGGGCAGGTCGAGCATGTGGTCGTGCCGCAATCGAGCGTGCCCACGTTCGAGCGCAAACGTCGGATCTGATCGACACACGCCTGGCAGACCGACGCGGTTAAACCGCGCCGGCCTGTCGGGCGTGCGCGTTTTTGACAGTCACGTGTCACCCCTACGTTGTCCCTGCTTCCTATGACATACACCTCACCGTGGATGTTTTAGTTTTCCAGCCCTGTGGGAAGCCCTGGGGCACGCATTCAACCCATCACTTTTTGAACCTGACGGCGACAGCGTCGAGCCCATGCCGGGCCGCACGCTGCTGTTTGACGCCGGGTGCTCAGGTTGCAATTGAAACCGGACTTTCTCGTCACTGTTTTCGAATCTTAAGCAGGTCACACCATGCACTTCAGCGAATTGATGGCAGTTCTTTCGACTCACGCGATCCACCTGCAACGTGAAGAGGATGACCTCGTCATCCTGGGCGACGATGAGGGGCTCGACGATGGGTTGATCGACCACTTGCGCGGACACAAAGCGCAATTGCTGGAGTTGATCGCGCGCAATGGGGGGGACTGGTTGAGCCCGGCCTACCGCATTACGCCGCAGATGCTGCCGTTGACGACCCTGGACCAGGCAACCATTGACCGGATTGTCGACGCCGTGCCGGGCGGCCTGGCCAACGTCAAGGACATCTACCCGCTGGCGCCGCTGCAGGAAGGCATGTTGTACCACCATTTGACGGCGGAGCAGGGCGACCCCTATTTGCTGCAATCGCTGTATGCCTTCGACAGCCGTGCGCGGCTGGAGCACTTCACCCAGGCGTTGCAGTACGTGATCAAGCGCCACGACATCCTGCGCACCACGGTGGTCTGGGAAAGCCTCGATGAACCGATGCAAGTGGTACTGCGCAAGGCCACGTTGATCAGTGAAGAGCTGCATCTGGACCCACGCGACGGCGATGTGCTGGGCCAGTTGCGCAGCCGCTTCGATGCGCGTCACTACCGCCTGGATATCCGCCAGGCGCCGATGATGCGGGTGGCCTTCGCGCTGGACTCGCCGAACCAGCGCTGGGTGGCGGTGCTGTTGTTTCACCATATGGCCCTGGACCACACGGCAATGGAGGTGGTGCAGCACGAAATGCAAGCCTTCCTGCTGGGGCAGACCGAGCACCTGGGCGAGCCGGTACCGTATCGCAACTATGTAGCGCAGGCTCGCCTGGGCGTCAGTGAACAGCAGCATGAAGCGTTCTTTCGCGAGATGCTCAGTGACATCGATGAGCCGACGCTGCCGTTCGGTCTGCAGGACGTGCAGGGTGACGGTCATGGCATCGAAGAAAGCCATCGCCTGCTGGATAACGCCTTGAGCCAACGGCTACGCGTGCAGGCCCGGCAGTTGGGGGTGAGTGCGGCCAGCGTGATGCACCTGGCACTGGCCCAGGTACTGGGTAAAGTCTCCGGCCGCCAGGAGGTGGTGTTCGGCACCGTATTGCTGGGCCGGATGCACGCGGGCGAGGGCTCAGACCGTGCCCTGGGGATGTTCATCAACACCCTGCCGCTGCGTGTGAGCGTGGGCGAGCAAAGCGTGCGCAGCGGCCTGAAACTGACCCACCAGCGGTTGACCGCATTGCTCCAGCATGAACACGCCTCGCTGGCCCTGGCTCAGCGTTGCAGCGCCGTGGCGACGCCGACGCCGCTGTTCAGTGCCATGCTCAACTACCGCCACAGTGCAACCGGCGGCAGTGCCGAGGCGCAGACGGCGTGGGCCGGCATCCAGGCGCTGGGCGCTGAAGAGCGCACCAACTACCCGCTGACCGTCAACCTCGACGACCTGGGTGAAGATTTTCATATCACGGTGCTTGCGGATGCCGGAATCGGCGCGGCGCGTATCGCGGATTATCTGCATGCCGCCCTGGAAAGCCAGGTGGCCGCACTGGAGCACACGCCGCAGGCGGCGTTGCAAACCCTGGGCATCCTGCCGACCGCCGAGCGCCAGCACTTGTTGCACCACTGGAACAGCGGCGATGGCGTATTTGCCGACAGCGCCTTGATCCACCAGCAGGTCGAAGCCCGGGCAGCGGCCGAACCCGACGCTACGGCGGTGCTGTTTGAAGACCGGCGCCTGAGCTATGGCGACTTGAACCGCCGCGCCAACCAGGTGGCGCATCGCTTGCTGAGCCTGGGCGTGCGCCCGGATGACCGGGTGGCGATCTGCGTCGAGCGCGGGCTGGACATGATCATCGGCTTGCTCGGCATCCTCAAAGCGGGGGCCGGCTATGTGCCGATCGACCCGGCGTACCCGCAGGAGCGCATCAGCTACACCCTGCAGGACAGTGCGCCGATGGCGGTACTGGTGCAGCAGGCAACCTGTGGCCTGGTGACTGAGTTATCGGTGCCGGTGCTCGAACTGGACGGCGGTGATTGCCAGGCCGAATCCACCCGGAATCCTGATGTACCGGGCCTGACTTCGGCCCACCTGGCGTACGTGATCTACACCTCCGGTTCCACCGGCTTGCCCAAGGGCGTGATGATCGAGCACCGCAACGTGGCGCGCCTGTTCAGCGCCACCGAGGGCTGGTTCCGCTTCAACGAGCAAGATGTGTGGGCACTGTTCCACTCGTTTGCGTTTGACTTCTCGGTCTGGGAAATCTGGGGCGCGCTGATGCATGGCGGGCAGTTGCTGGTGGTACCGCAGCTGACCAGCCGTTCGCCGGACGCTTGCTATGCGCTGTTGTGCAACGCCGGGGTGACCATCCTCAACCAGACGCCGAGTGCCTTCCGTTCGTTGATCGCGGCCCAGGGCCAGAGCGAACTCAAGCACTCCCTGCGCCAGGTGATCTTCGGCGGCGAGGCCCTGGAACCGGGGATTCTCAAGCCGTGGTACGCACGCCCAGGCAACGCCGGTACGCAACTGGTGAACATGTACGGCATCACTGAAACCACCGTGCATGTGACCTATCGTGCGCTCGAAGCGGCGGATGCGCAGTTGGTCGGCGTCAGTCCGATTGGCGGGCGCATTCCGGACTTGCAACTGTATGTGCTCGACGACCAGAACGAACCCGTGCCGGTGGGCGTGGTCGGCGAGTTGTACGTGGGTGGCGCGGGGGTTGCCCGTGGCTACTTGAACCGGCCGGAGTTGAATGCCGAACGGTTCATTGCCGACCCGTTCAGCGGTCGTGCGCAGGCGCGCCTATACAAGACCGGTGACCTGGCGCGTTGGCAGGCGGACGGCAGCCTTGACTACCTGGGGCGCAACGACGACCAGGTGAAGATCCGTGGTTTTCGTATCGAGCTGGGCGAGATCGAAGCCCGCCTGGCCGCCTGTGAAGGTGTGCGCGAAGCGGTGGTGATTGCCCGCGAAGATGAGCCGGGAGACAAGCGCCTGGTGGCCTATGTGATCGCCGCCGAGGGGGCCGATCCGTCGGCCGCCGAGCTGCGTGCGCAGTTGCTGGTGTCCCTGGCTGACTACATGGTGCCCGCTGCGTTTGTGCGGGTGGTGCAGTTCCCGTTGACCACCAACGGCAAGCTGGACCGCAAGGCGTTGCCGGCGCCGGATGCCGACGCCCTGGCGCGTCGCCAGTTCGAAGCCCCCGAGGGGGAGGTGGAAACCACGATTGCCGCGATCTGGCAGGATTTGCTCGGCGTTGAACACGTGGGCCGCCAGGATCACTTCTTCGAGTTGGGCGGCCATTCGCTGTTGGCGGTCAAGCTGATTGAGCGCATGCGCCAGGTCGGGCTGGGCGCCGATGTGCGTGTGCTGTTCGGCCAGCCGACCCTGGCCGCACTGGCGGCCGCCGTGGCCGATGCGAGCAAGGACGTGGTGGTGCCCGCCAATCGTGTCCCAGAAGGCTGCGCACACATCACCCCGGACATGCTGCCCCTGGCCACGCTGGATCAGGTCGCCATCGACCGCATCGTCGCAACCGTGCCGGGCGGCGCGTGTAACATCCAGGAAATCTACAGCCTGGCGCCGCTGCAAGAGGGGATTTTGTACCACCACCTCGCGGCGGCCCAAGGCGATCCGTACCTGCAATACATCACCTTCAGCTTTGACAGCCGCGAGCGCCTGCAACGCTTTGCCGCAGCTCTGCAAGGCGTGATTTCGCGACATGACATCCTGCGCACCGCCGTGGTCTGGGAGCGCCTCGACGAGCCGGTACAGGTGGTCTGGCGCGAGGCGCAACTGGGGATGGATGAGATTCACCTGGACCCGGCCGCCGGGGATATCGCCACGCAATTGACCGAGTGCCTCAACCCGCGTCACCACCGCCTGGATATTCGCCAGGCGCCCATGATGCGCATCGGTTACAGCGAGGATGCGCCCAACCAGCGCTGGGTCGCGGTGTTGCTGCTGCACCATCTGGTGGATGACGCCACGTCGCTGCGTATGCTCATCTCGGAAATCGAAGCCCATACCCGTGGCGAAGAGGCCCTGCTGCCACCGTCGGTGCCGTACCGTCATTATGTGGCTCAGGCGCGCCAGGGCGTGAGTCGCGAAGAGCATGAGGCGTTCTTCAGCGAGATGCTCGGGGACATCGATGAACCGACCCTGCCTTTCGGTCTGCAGGACGTGCAGGGTGAGGGCCACGGTGTCGAAGAGGTCGTCCTGATGCTCGATGACCGCCTCAGCCAGCGCCTGCGCGCGCAGTCCCGCCAGTTGGGGGTGACGCCTGCCAGCCTGTATCACTTGGCGTGGGCGCGGGTGCTGGGTGGCGTGTCGGGGCGCACGGATGTGGTGTTCGGCACCGTGTTGCTGGGGCGCTTGCAGGGCGGCGAAGGCTCAGACCGTGCCCTGGGGATGTTCATCAACACCTTGCCGCTGCGGGTCAGCCTCGCTGAAGCCGGAGTACGCGCCATGGTCAAGAGTACCCATGCGCGCCTGACCGGCTTGCTCGGTCATGAGCACGCCTCGCTGGTGCTTGCGCAACGCTGCAGCCAAGTGGCGGCGTCGACGCCGTTGTTCAGTTCGCTGCTCAACTATCGCCAGCTCGGTGGCGCGGACGTTTCGGCACAAGCGCAGACGGCCTGGGAAGGCATTGCCGTGCTCGACAGCAAGGAGCGCACCAACTACCCGCTGACCCTGTCGGTCAACGACATGGGAGAGGCGTTCAGCCTGTCGGTCATGGCTGACGGTTCGATTGGCGCGGCGCGAGTGTGCGGCTACATGCAATGCGTCCTGGAGAATCTGGTCCAGGCCCTGGAACAGACCCCGCAGGCTTCGCTGCAAGGGTTGGCGATGCTGCCGGCGGGCGAGCGCGAACAATTGTTGCAACACTGGAACGCCACCGACAGCCTGTTCGCCGATACCGCATTGCTGCATCACCAGGTCGAGCTGCAGGCGGCTTTACGACCTGAGGCTACGGCGGTGCTGTTTGAAGACCTGCGCCTGAGCTATGGCGACTTGAACCGCCGCGCCAACCAGGTGGCGCATCGCTTGCTGAGCCTGGGCGTGCGCCCGGATGACCGGGTGGCGATCTGCGTCGAGCGCGGGCTGGACATGATCGTCGGCCTGCTCGGCATCCTCAAGGCCGGCGCCGGTTACGTGCCGATCGACCCGGCGTACCCGCAGGAACGCATCAGCTACACCCTGCAAGACAGCACGCCGGTAGCGGTGCTGGTGCAGCAGGCGACCCGTGCCCGGGTGACCGAGGTGTCGGTGCCGGTGCTCGAGCTGGACGGCGGCGATTGCCAGGGTGAGTCCACTCAGAATCCCCACGTCCCGGGCCTGACTTCGGCCAACCTGGCGTACGTGATCTACACCTCCGGCTCCACCGGCCTGCCCAAGGGGGTAATGGTCGAACACCACAACGTGGCACGCCTGTTCAGCGCCACCGAGGGTTGGTTCAACTTCAACGATCAGGATGTCTGGGCACTGTTCCACTCGTTTGCGTTTGACTTCTCGGTCTGGGAAATCTGGGGCGCGCTCATCCACGGTGGGCAGTTGCTGGTGGTACCGCAGCTCACCAGCCGTTCGCCGGACGCCTGTTATGCACTGTTGTGCAGCGCCGGGGTGACCATCCTCAACCAGACGCCGAGTGCCTTCCGTTCGTTGATTGCGGCCCAGGGCCAGAGTGCCCTGAAGCATTCCCTGCGCCAGGTGATCTTCGGCGGCGAGGCCCTGGAACCGGGGATTCTCAAGCCGTGGTACGCACGCCCAGGCAACGCCGGTACGCAACTGGTGAACATGTACGGCATCACCGAAACCACCGTGCATGTGACGTATCGCGCCCTTGAAGCGGCGGATGCGCAGCGGGTCGGCGTCAGCCCGATTGGCGGGCGCATTCCGGACTTGCAACTGTATATTCTCGACGACCAGCGCGAACCGGTGCCGGTCGGTGTCGTCGGCGAGTTGTACGTGGGGGGCGCGGGGGTTGCCCGTGGCTACTTGAACCGGCCGCAGTTGAACGCCGAACGGTTTATCGCCGACCCGTTCAGCGGTCGTGCGCAGGCGCGTCTGTACAAGACCGGTGACCTGGGACGCTGGCTGGCGGACGGCAGCATTGACTACCTGGGCCGCAACGACGACCAGGTGAAAATCCGTGGCTTCCGTATCGAGCTGGGCGAGATCGAAGCCCGCCTGGCCGCCTGTGAGGGCGTGCGCGAAGCCGTGGTGATTGCCCGTGAAGACGCCCCCGGTAACAAGCGCCTGGTGGCTTATGTGATCGCCGCCGAGGGCGCTGAACCGTCGGCCGCCGAGCTGCGTGCGCAGTTGCTGGTGTCCCTGGCCGATTACATGGTGCCCGGTGCGTTCGTCCTGCTTGAGCGCTTGCCGCTGACCACCAACGGCAAACTCGACCGCAAGGCCCTGCCGGCCCCCGACGGCGATGCCCTGGCCCGCCGCGAATACGAGTGCCCTGAAGGCGAGATGGAACTGACCCTTGCCGCGCTCTGGCAAGAATTGCTCGATGTGGAGCGGGTGGGGCGCCACGACAACTTCTTTGAACTGGGGGGGCATTCGCTGCTGGCGGTCAAATTGATCGAACGCATGCGCCAGATGGACTTGAGCGCCGATGTGCGCGTGCTGTTCGGCCAGCCGACCCTGGCGGCGCTGGCGGCGGTCGGCGGGCATCAGGCACTGGAGGTGCCGGCCAACCGCATTGAGCCGGACTGCCAGCGCATCACCCCGGACCTGTTGCCCCTGGCCGACCTAGACCAGGCCGCTATCGACCGCATCGTCGCGAGCGTGCCGGGCGGCGTGCGCAATGTGCAGGATATCTACGGCCTGGCGCCGCTGCAGGACGGCATGCTCTACCACCATCTGGCGGCGCCGCAAGGCGATGCCTACCTGCTGCATATGTTGTTCACCTTCACCGGGCCTGAGCCGGTGAACCTGTTCGCCAAAGCGCTGCAAAGCGTGATCGAGCGGCACGACATCCTGCGCAGCAGCATCGCCTGGGAAGGGCTCGAGGATCCGGTACAGGTCGTTTGGCGTCAGGCAACCCTGGGGCTGGAAGAGGTGGTGATCGACCCGGCGGACGGTGACGTGCTGACGCAGTTGCACGAGCAGTTCGACCCACGCCATTACCGCCTGGACCTGAGCCGTGCACCGCTGATGCACCTGGCTTACGCCCAGGACAGCGCCCATCAGCGCTGGGTCGGCATCTTGTTGTTCCATCACATGGTGCTCGACCACACCGCGCTTGAGGTGCTGATCGAAGAAGTCCAGGCCAGCCTGAAGGGCCACACCGAAAACTTGGCGCCGTCGATTCCCTATCGCAACCATGTGGCGCAGTCGCGCCTGGGCGCGGATCGACAGGCCCACGAACGCTTTTTCGAAGGCATGCTCGGTGACATCGATGAACCGACCCTGGCCTTCGGCCTGCGCGATGTGCAGGGCGATGGCAGCGGTGTCGAAGAAGCCCACCTGATGCTCGACAGCCAATTGAGCGGGCGCTTGCGCGAGCAGGCGCGCTTGCTTGGCGTCAGCGCCGCCAGCCTGGTGCACCTGGCCTGGGGCCAGGTGTTGGCGCAGGTCGCGGGGCGTGACGATGTGGTCTTCGGTACGGTGTTGCTCGGCCGCCTGCAAGGCGGTGAAGGCGCCGGCCGTGCCTTGGGCCTGTTCATCAATACCTTGCCGCTGCGTGTGAGCATCGGCGGGCAGGGTGCCCGCGAGGCCGTGCGTGTCACGCATGAGCGGCTGTCGCAATTGCTCGCCCATGAACACGCGTCATTGTCCCTGGCCCAACAGTGCAGCGGCCTGCCGGCGACGCAGGCGCTGTTCAATACATTGCTCAACTACCGGCACAGCTCGCCGGTCGAGGCCTCTAGCGCGGATATCGCCGCGTGGGACGGTATCCAGGCGGTGAGCATGGAAGAGCGCACCAACTATCCGCTGGTGTTGAACGTCGATGATTTTGGCGCCGGCTTCCAGCTCAACGCCCAGGCGCTGGTGAAAATCGGTGCACAACGGATTTGCGGCTTTATGCAGGTGGCCCTGGCACACCTGGTCAGTGCGTTGGAGCACACGCCACACCAGCCGTTGAGTCAGTTCTCGGTGCTGTCGGCCGCCGAACGGGATGCCGTGCTGGTTGACGTCAACGCCACTGCCGTCGATTACCCCGAGGCGCAGACTATCCACCGCCTGTTCGAGGCTCAGGTCGAACGCCAGCCGGATGCCACGGCCGTGCGCCAGGACGACCAGCACATCACTTATCGCCAGCTTAATCAGCGCGCCAATCAGTTGGCCCACCGCCTGCTCGAAGAGGGTGTGCGTCCGGATGACCGGGTGGCCATCTGCGCGCGCCGCAGCCTGGAAACCCTGGTCGGCCTGGTCGCGATCCTCAAGGCCGGTGCGGCGTATGTGCCGATCGATCCGGCGCACCCGCAGGAGCGCATCAACTACCTGTTGCAGGATTGCGACCCGGTGCTGGTGCTGGCGCAATCGAGCACGCGCTCGCTGCTGAGCCACACCGAACGGCCGGTGATCGAGCTGGACAGCGACCAGTGGCACCGTCGTCCGACGCTCAACCCGAGCGTGGCGGGCCTGACGCCGGCGAACCTGGCTTATGTGATCTACACCTCCGGTTCCACCGGCTTGCCCAAGGGCGTGATGGTCGAGCACCGCACCCTGGAGAACCTGGTGCACTGGCATTGCCAGGCGTTCGATCTGCACGCGGGTGGGCACACTTCCAGTGTCGCCGGGTTCGGTTTCGATGCCATGGCCTGGGAAGTCTGGCCGGCCCTGTGTGTGGGGGCGACGTTGCACCTGCCACCCGCCAAGCAGGGCAGCGAAGACATCGACGCGCTGTTGCGCTGGTGGCTGGCGCAACCGCTGCACGTGAGCTTCCTGCCGACCCCGGTAGCGGAGTACGCGTTCAGTCAGCAGTTGCAACACCCGACCCTGAAAACCTTGCTGATCGGCGGCGACCGCCTGCGTCAGTTCAGCACGCCGCAGCGCTTCGATGTGGTCAACAACTATGGTCCGACCGAAGCCACGGTGGTCGCGACCTGCGGCCTGATTGAGGCCGGCAAGGCCCTGCACATTGGCAAACCCATCGCCAACACCCAGGTCTATCTGCTCGACGAGCACCTCAAACCGGTGCCGCAGGGTGTCGCCGGTGAGCTGTACGTCGGGGGGGCCGGTGTGGCGCGCGGTTACCTGAACCGTGCGGAACTGACCGCCGAACGCTTTTTGCAGGACCCGTTCAGCCAGGACCCGCAGGCTCGCCTGTATCGCACCGGTGACCTGGCGCGCTGGCTGGAAGACGGCACGCTGGACTACCTGGGGCGCAATGACGACCAGGTGAAGATCCGCGGCGTGCGGATTGAACTGGGTGAAATCGAAACCTGCCTGGCCGAGCACCCGGACGTCAGCGAAACCGTGGTGCTGGCCCTTGACGGGCGCCTGGTGGCGTATTTCACCGAACACCAGGCCCTTGACCGCCAGGCCCTGCGCAGTTGGCTGCAGGCGCAATTGCCGGAGTACATGGTGCCGGCGGCGTATGTGCGCCTGGACAGCCTGCCGCTGACCGCCAACGGCAAGCTCGACCGCAAGGCCCTGCCGGTTCCCGATCAGGATGCCGTGCTCAGTCGCGGTTATGAAGCGCCCGAGGGCGAAGTGGAAATCGCCCTGGCGCAGATCTGGAGCCAAGTGCTCAAGGTCGAGCAGGTCGGGCGTGAGGATCATTTCTTTGAGCTGGGCGGGCACTCGCTGCTGGCGATGCGCTTGATCTCCCAGGTGCGCCTGCACCTCGGGGTGGAGCTGGACCTCGCGGACCTGTTCGCCCATCCGCAACTGACCGCGCTGGCGCAGGTGGTGGCCAAGGCCGGGCGCAGCAGCCTGCCGCCGATTGTACCGGTGTCCCGAGAAGAGTCCTTGCCGCTGTCGTTTGCCCAGCAGCGCCTGTGGTTCCTGGCGCAAATGGAGAATGCCGGGGCGGCTTACAACATGCCGGTCGGCCTGGGCCTGCGCGGCGCGCTGGATATCCTGGCGCTGGAGCGTGCACTGGCGCGAATTGTCAGCCGCCATGAGGTGCTGCGCAGTGTCTTCGTGATGGATAACGATGAGCCGCAACTGCGGATCACACCTGTCGAAGGTTCATTTGTACTGGAACAGGCTGACCTGCGCGGGCAGGCCGATGCCGCGCAGCGCTTGCAGGTGTTGACCGAATATGAAGCGTCGACACCGTTCGACCTGGTCAACGGGCCGCTGCTGCGCGCACGCCTGGTACGCATGGGCGACGAGCACTCGGTGTTGTTGCTGACCCTGCACCACATTGCCTCTGACGGCTGGTCGATGGGCGTGCTGAGCCGCGAAATGGTGCTGTTGTATGGCGCCTTCAGCCAGGGCCTCGCCGATCCATTGCCACCGCTGACGCTGCAATATGCCGACTTCGCCGTCTGGCAACGCCGCTGGTTGAGTGGCGAGGTGTTGCACAAGCAGAACCTGTATTGGCAGCAAACCCTGGCCGGCGCGCCGGCCATACTGACTCTGCCGACCGACCGGCCACGCCCGGCGCAACAGGATTTCTCCGGCGCGGTGCTGGCGTTGCAACTGGATAAGGCACTGACTCAGGGCCTCAAGGACCTGAGTCAACGACATGGCACCTCGTTGTACATGAGCCTGCTGGCGGCATGGGGTGTCTTGTTGGCGCGTTTGTCCGGGCAGGATGAAGTGGTGATCGGCTCGCCGGTGGCCAACCGCAACCAGCTGGAGCTGGAAGGTCTGATCGGCCTGTTCGTCAACACGCTGGCGCTGCGCATCGATACCTCGGGCGAACCGACGGTGCAAACCCTGCTGGCGCGGGTCAAGGCCCGGACGCTGGGTGCGCAGGCGCATCAGGACCTGCCGTTCGAACAAGTGGTCGACATCGTCAAACCGGTGCGCAGCATGGCCTACAGCCCGGTGTTCCAGGCCATGTTGACCTGGCAGGGCAGTGAAGGCGGCGGTGCACCGGTCGTCGGCGACTTGATCATGGAGGACGGCGGCCAAGTCAACACATCGGCGAAGTTTGATCTGTCCCTGGAATTAAGCGAAGCCCAGGGCCATATCATCGGCTCCCTGAGCTATGCCACGGCGCTGTTCGATGAGGCGACCCTCAAGCGTCACCTGGGCTACTTCGAGCGCCTGCTGCACGCGATGGTTGCCGACGATCAAGGCGTGCTGGCCCGCGTGCCCCTGCTGGATGAGCGGGAGCGCCAGCAGCAGTTGGCCGGCCTCAGTGGCCTGCACACGCCGCTCCACCCCGGCACCGTACACAGTCTGTTTGAAGCCCAGGCCATGCGCACCCCCGATGCGCTGGCGGTGCAGACGGCGGCTGTGACGCTGACTTACCGTCAGCTTAACGAGCGGGCCAACCAGTTGGCCCATCACCTGCGTGAGCTCGGCGTGCTGCCGGATGCCCGCGTGGCGATTTGCGTGGAGCGCAGCGCCGAGCTGATCGTCGGGTTGCTGGCGATTCTCAAGGCCGGAGGCGCCTATGTGCCGATCGACCCGAACTACCCGCTCGAACGCATTCATTACATGCTCAAGGACAGCGCCCCAGCGGCGTTACTGGTGCACGCTGCGACCGCGCAACTGGCCGCTGCGGGCGGCCTGCCCGTGGTCGACCTCGACCGTGAGGCGTGGCGCGGGCAAGCGTTGGACAACCCACAGGTGCCCGGGCTGAGCGCGAAACACCTGACCTATGTGATCTATACCTCGGGCTCCACCGGGCAGCCAAAAGGCGTGATGGTCGAACACCAGGGCGTGGTCAACATGCTCCACTGGTACCTCGAAGACGTCGGGCTGGACGCCGACGACGCGGTGTTGTTGCTGACCTCGCACAGCTTCGACCTGACCCAGAAAAATATCTTCGCCAGCCTGGCCGTCGGCGCCACCTTGCACCTGGCCGACAGCCCGTTTGACCCTTTGAGCATCGTGCGCCAGATCGACGCGCAGGCGATCACCCATATCAACCTGGCCCCGAGTGCGTTCTATACGTTGATCGACGCCGATCAACAGCACGTCTTGAGCCGCCTGCGCCGGGTCGTGCTCGGCGGTGAGCCGATCAAACTGTCGCAGTTGGAGAAACTGCGGGCGCCGCGTCCGCAATTCATCAACAGCTATGGCCCGACCGAGTGCAGCGACGTGGTCGCCTGGCACGGCATCAATGCGGATCTTGCCAGCTATGGAGCAGGGGATATTCCGCTCGGCCAGCCGTTGCGCAACCTGACGCTCTACGTGCTGGACGCCTACGGGCAACAGGTGCCTACCGGCAGCGTCGGCGAGTTGTACATCGGTGGCGCGGGCGTGGCACGCGGTTACCTCAATCGCGAGGACCTGACGGCCGAACGTTTCCTCGACGACCCGTTCACCGCCCAAGGACGCATGTACCGCACGGGCGACCTGGCGCGTTACCGTGCGGACGGCACCCTCGATTACCTCGGGCGTAATGATGACCAGGTCAAGATTCGCGGCCTGCGCATTGAACTGGGTGAAATCGAAGCCTTGCTCGCCGCCCATCCCGAGGTGCTTGAAGCAGCCGTACTGGTGCGCGACGAGCGCCTGGTGGCCTACTTCACCGCGCACGTGGCGGGGCAGGCGCCTCAGATCGAGGACCTGCGGACCTACCTGCAAAACGAACTGCCGGAATACATGGTGCCGTCGGCCTATGTTCAGTTGCCGGCACTGCCGCTGAGCCCCAACGGCAAGCTGGATCGCAAGGCGCTGCCGGCACCGGGGCTCGATGCGGTGGTCAGTGGGGTGTATGAAGCCCCCGAGGGCGACATTGAAACGACGCTGGCGCAGATCTGGCAAGACCTGCTGGGGCTTGAACAGGTCGGTCGCCACGGGCATTTCTTCGAGTTGGGCGGGCACTCGCTGCTGGCGATGCGCTTGATTTCCCAAGTGCGCCAGCGCCTGGGGGTGGAGTTGGCCTTGGCCGAGCTGTTTGCCCATCCGCAGTTGGCGGCGTTGGGCCAAGTATTGGCCCAGGCGGCACGCAGCACCTTGCCGGCGATCTTGCCGGTGCCAAGGGACCAGGATTTGCCGCTGTCGTTTGCCCAGCAACGCTTGTGGTTCCTGGCGCAGATGGAAGGCGCCAGCACCGCTTACAACATGCCGATCGCCCTCGGGCTGCGCGGTCAGCTGGATGCCCAGGCGCTGGAGCGCGCACTGACAGCCATCGTGGCGCGCCATGAGGCGCTGCGTAGCCGGTTCGTGCAGCACAACCATGAGCCGCTGGTGCGTATCGAGCCGGCCGAACGGGCGTTCGCGCTGCTGCGCCTGGAAGTGGACAGCGATGCCGATCTGCAGGTGCACGTCAGCCAAGAGGCGCTTGAACCCTTCGATCTGGAGCAGGGGCCGTTGATTCGTGCGCGCCTGGTGCGGCGCGCCGACGATCACCATGTGCTGTTGTTGACCATGCACCACATCGTTTCCGATGGTTGGTCGATGGGCGTACTGACCCGTGAGTTGATGGCGCTGTATGAAGCGTTCCGTCTGGGGCAGGCCGACCCGCTGCCGCCGCTGGCCCTGCAATACGGCGATTTTGCCGTGTGGCAACGGCGTTGGCTGAGCGGCGAGGTGCTGCAGCAACAGAGCCATTACTGGCAGCAGGCGTTGGCGGATGCGCCCGCCTTGCTGTTATTGCCCACCGACCGCCCACGGCCGGCCCGGCAGGACTACAGCGGTGCGACCTTGAGCCTGTTGCTCGATGTCAACCTGACCGCCGGGCTCAAGGCCCTGAGTCAGCGTCATGGCACCACGCTGTACATGACCATGATGGCCGCGTGGGGCGCGTTGCTTTGCCGTCTGTCCGGCCAGGATGAGGTGGTGATCGGCTCGCCGGCGGCCAACCGCATGCGTGCAGAAGTCGAAGGGCTGATCGGCCTGTTCGTCAACACCCTGGCGGTGCGCATAGGGGCCGGCGAAGAGCTGACCGTGGCTGCGCTGCTGGCCCATGCCAAGGACCGCACCCTGGCGGCGCAGGCCCATCAGGACCTGCCGTTCGAACAAGTGGTGGAAGTGCTCAAGCCAGCGCGCAGCCTGGCCCACAGCCCGGTGTTCCAGACCTTGCTGACCTGGCAGAGCAGCGATGCGCCGAGTCTGGTAATGGGCGATCTGCAGTTCGAAGGGCTCGGTGAGGCCGGCAACTTTGCCAAGTTCGACCTGTCCCTGGACCTCGGCGAAATGCAAGGACACATCGCCGGGACCCTGGAGTACGCCACGGCGCTGTTCGACGAGACCACCCTGCAACGTTACCTGGGGTATTTCGAGTGCCTGCTGCAGGCCATGGTTGCCGACGACCAGGCGGTGCTGGCGCATATTCCCTTGATCGATGAAGACGAGCGCGACTACCTGTTGCACGGCCTCAACGACACCCACGTGGCCTATGCGCAGGACAGCACCATTCACCAACTGTTCGAAGCCCAGGTCGAGGCGCATCCGGATGCGATTGCCGTGGCGTTCGAACAGCAGCGCATCAGTTATGCGCAGTTGAACCGTCGGGCCAACCGCCTGGCGCACCACTTGATCGGCCTGGGCATCGGCCCGGATGACCGCGTGGCGATCTGCGCCGAACGCGGCGATGAAGTATTGGTGGGCTTGCTCGGGGTGCTCAAGGCCGGCGGCGCGTATGTGCCGCTGGACCCCAATTACCCGCCGGAGCGTCTGGCCTACATGATCGCCGACAGCGCACCGTCGGCCGTGCTGACCCAGCGCGCGTTGCAGGACCGGTTGCCGCCCCTGGCGATTGCGCAGGTGTTGCTGGATGAGCCACACAGCGGTGCCGAGCACAACCCGCAAGTGCCGGGGCTGACGGCCCGCCACCTGGCGTATGTGATCTACACATCAGGTTCCACCGGCAATCCCAAGGGCGTGATGATCGAACATCGCGGGCTGGTCAACTACAGCCTGGACGCCGCACGCCTGTTCGGCCTGACCGCGCAGGACACGGTGTTGCAGCAGAACACCCTGAACTTCGACCTGTCGGTGGAGGAAATCTTCCCAGCCTGGCTGGCCGGCGCGACCCTGGCGCCAAGCCGTTATGTGTTTGGCACCGAGGCCGCACGCGACCCGGCGATCACGCCGACCTTCCTGCACTTGACGGCGGCGCACTGGCACACCCTGGCCGCCGAATGGCACCACAGCCCGGAGCAGGCGCAGGTGCATTTGCGCCATGTACGGTTGATCAACGTGACCGGTGATGCACTGTCGGCGCAGAAGTTGAAGCTGTGGGACGAGGTTCGCCCGGCCCATACCCGGCTGATCAACACGTATGGCCCGACGGAAGCGACGGTGTCCTGCACCACCGCTTATGTGACCCATACGGGCGATACCACGGGCAATACCACCATCGGTAAACCGATGGCCAACACCCGTATCTACCTGCTCGATAGCCAGCAGCAACCGGTACCGTTCGGAGTGGCGGGAGAGATCTTCATCGGCGGTGACGGTGTGGCACGGGGGTATCTGAACCTCGACCAGATCAGTGCCGAGCGCTTCCTCGCCGACCCGTTCAACGACGCCCCGGGGGCGCGGATGTACAAGACCGGTGACCTGGCGCGCTACCTGGCGGATGGTTCCCTCGAGTACCTGGGCCGCAACGACTTCCAGGTCAAGGTACGCGGGTTCCGGATTGAGCTGGGCGAGATCGAATCGCGCCTCGGCAACTGTGCCGGGGTCAAGGAAGCGGCGGTGATCGCCCGCGAAGACCGTCCTGGCGAGAAGCGCCTGGTGGCCTACGTGGTGCCGCACGCCGGGGTCAGCTTGACGGCGGCCGGTTTGCGCAGCTACCTGGCGCCGTTGCTGGCCGAATACATGATCCCGTCGGCGTTCGTGAGCCTCGACGCGTTGCCGCTCACGCCCAACCGCAAACTGGACCGCAAAGCCTTGCCGGCGCCGGATCAGTCGGCGGTGGCCAGCCGCGATTACCAGGCTCCCGAGGGGCGCATTGAACGCAGCCTGGCGCTGATCTGGGCGCAGGTGCTGCAACTGGAGCAGGTCGGCCGGCATGACAACTTCTTCGAGCTGGGCGGCCATTCGCTGCTGGCGGTCAAGTTGGTCGAGCGCATGCGCCAGGAGGACCTGCGGGTCGACGTCGGTGCCTTGTTTACCCACCCGACCCTGGCCGGCCTGGCCAAGGTCGTGGGCAGCCGCCGTGCGCTGGAGGTGCCGGCCAACGGCATCACTGCCGAATGCCAACGCATTACGCCGTCGATGCTGCCGCTGGCCAGTCTCAACCAGGACGAAATCGACAGCCTTGTCGCCGGCGTGCCGGGCCAATTGGCCAACGTGCAAGATATCTACGGCATGACGCCGTTGCAGGAAGGCATCCTTTATCACCACTTGCTGGCCGATGAGGGCGACCTGTACCTGGAACAGGCCTCGTTCCATTTCGATAGCCGCGAGCGTCTCGAGGCATTTGCCCAGGCCTTGCAGGGCGTGATTGAGCGCAACGATATCTTGCGTTCCACGATGCGTTGGGAAGGCTTGAGCGAGCCGGTACAGGTGGTGTTGCGTCATGTACCGTTCGCGCTGGAAGAGATCAGCCTGGAAGGCGAGGAAGAGGCCGGTGCGCAACTGCGTGAGCGTTTCAACCCGCAGCATTTCCGCATGGACCTGCGTGATGCACCGTTGATGCGCCTGGTGTGCGCCTACGATCGGTCGCAACAACGCTGGGCCGCGTTGCTGATGTTCCATCACATGCTGTTCGATCACGTCGCCATGGACCTCCTGCAATACGAGTTGCAGGCCTTCCTTGCGGGTGAGGAAGCCCGCCTGAGTGCAGCGGTGCCGTATCGCAACTATGTGGCCCAGGCGCGCCTGGGGATGACCGAACAGGAGCATGAAGCGTTCTTCGGCGCGATGCTGGCCGATATTGATGAACCGACCCTGCCGTTCGGCCTGCACACGGTGCAGGCCGGTGGCACGCTGGAACTGGCACGACTGCCTGTGGAAGAGGGCCTCGGCCAGCGCCTGCGCAGCGCTGCCCGGCAACTGGGGGTGAGTGCCGCAAGCCTGATGCATGTGGCTTGGGCTCAGGTGCTGGCGCATGTCTGCGGCCAGGATGATGTGGTGTTCGGCACCGTGCTGATGGGCGGCATGCAGGGCGGTGAACGCGCCCTGGGGCTGTTTATCAATACCTTGCCGTTGCGCATCAGCGTCGGTGCCGAAGGTGCACAGGCCGGGGTCAAGGCCACGCATGCACGCTTGAGTACTTTGCTGAGCCATGAGCATGCCTCCCTGGCGTTGGCGCAGCGTTGCAGCGGCGTGGCCGCGCCAGCACCGCTGTTCAGTGCCTTGCTCAACTACCGTCACAGCGCGGCCAATGCCTCCAGTGAGGACATGGCTGTATGGAGCGGTATCCAGGCCCTGGGCGGTGAAGAACGCAGCAACTACCCGCTGTCGCTGGACATCGATGACTTCGGCCAGGCGTTTGCGCTGACCGTCCAGGTCAGCCCGGACGTCGGTGCGCAGCGTGTGTGTGCGTACATGCACGCTGCGCTGGACAGCCTGGTGGACGCCCTGGAACGCACGCCGCAGGCGTCGCTGAGCAGCCTGGAAGTGCTGCCGCTGAGCGAGCGCCGCCAAGTGTTGCTGGACTTCAACCAGACCCGCACCAGTGATCCGCAGGACCAACTGATCCATGAGCTGTTCGAGCAGCAGGTGCTGCGTAACCCCGACGCGGTCGCGCTGGAGTTCGATGGCCAGTCGCTGAGCTACGCCGAGCTCAATGCCCAGGCCAACCAGTTGGCCCATCATTTGATCGCTCTTGGCGTGCAGCCTGACGAGCGTGTGGCCATCGCCCTGGAGCGCGGTACGCAGATGATCGTGGCATTGCTCGCGAGCCTGAAGGCCGGCGCCGCGTATGTGCCGCTCGACCCGGCCTACCCGGCGCAGCGCCTGGCGTTCATGCTGGCCGACAGCGCACCGCGTGTGTTGCTCAGCGAGTACGCGGTGCTGCCGTTGCTCGGTGCACTGCCGGAAGGCTTGCAGGTGGTGACCTTGAACAGTGCGCTGCAACCGTGGCGTGAATTGAGCGAGCACAACCCGTCGGCGGCTGAGCTGGGGCTTGGCGGCGAACATTTGGCCTACGTGCTCTACACCTCCGGGTCCACGGGGACGCCCAAAGGCGTGATGATCGAGCACGCCGGGTTGTGCAACGAGATCCGCGCAATCAGCGGCTTGACCGGCCTGACGGCGGGCGATCGTGCGCTGCAATTTGCGACCATCAACTTCGATGCGTCCATCGAGGAGATTTTCGCTGCGCTGACCTGTGGTGCCACCCTGGTGGTGCGCAGTGCCGCCTGGTTGACCGATGCTGCTCAATTCTGGGCACTGGCGACGCAGGCGCGCTTGTCGGTGATCAGCCTGCCGACGCGCTTCTGGCAGGGCCTGGCGGACGATCATGCGAGTGTCATTCCGGCCTCGGTACGGGTGATCGTGGTCGGTGGTGAAGAACTGAGCCCGGAAGCGGTGCAGCACTGGTTCCTGCGCAGTGGGCACACGCCACGTTTGCTTAATACCTACGGCCCGACTGAAGCGACGATTATCGCCACCGCCAACGAGGTGTGCGCGGCCAACCCGCATCCGCGCGCAATCGGGCGCCCGATTGCCAACACCCGGGTGTATGTGTTGGATGCCCATGGGCACCCGACCGGGTTGGGGGTGGCCGGCGAGATTCATATCGCCGGTGCCGGTATCGCCCGGGGTTATCTCAACCAGCCGCAACTGAGCAGCGAGCGCTTCCTGGCCGACCCGTTCAGCGAGGTGCCGGGGCGCCTGTATAAAACCGGCGACCTGGGCCGCTGGCTGCCGGACGGCACCCTGGAGTACCTGGGCCGTAACGATGACCAAGTGAAAATCCGCGGCTTCCGCATCGAGCTGGGTGAAGTCGAGAGTGCGCTGCTGGCCTGTGAAGGGGTGCGCGCGGCGGTGGTCATGGCGCGTGACGACAGCGAAGGGCAGGTCAGCGGCAAACAGCTGGTCGCC
Organism: Pseudomonas sp. ICBG1301; assembly: GCF_016918385.1. Lineage (NCBI taxonomy): Bacteria > Pseudomonadati > Pseudomonadota > Gammaproteobacteria > Pseudomonadales > Pseudomonadaceae > Pseudomonas > Pseudomonas sp. ICBG1301. The sequence goes on along the minus strand of NZ_JAEKGB010000012.1, from coordinate 59,055 downwards.
TACCTGTGCGGTACGCCGGGTTCGGTCGAGCAGTTGCGCGAAGAGCTGCTGACCCACCTGCCGCAGTACATGCTGCCCAGTGCCTATGTACAGCTGGACAGCCTGCCGGTGACGCCGAACGGCAAGCTGGACCGCAAGGCCCTGCCTGCCCCTGAGCAGGTGATGCTCAGCCGCGACTATGAGGCACCGGCCGATGCGCTGGAAGAACGCCTGGCGGCCCAATGGGCGTTGGCATTGAAACTGCCACGGGTTGGGCGTCACGACAGTTTCTTTGAAATGGGTGGGCATTCCCTGCTGGCTATCCGTCTGGTCAGCCTGTTGGCTCAGGTCGAGGTCCAGGTGACGCTGGCGGAGTTGTTCCAGCATGCCAGCGTCGCGTCGATGGCTGCGCTGTTGCGCTTGCGCACCGAGGTACCGGTGGCGGAGCAAGGGCTTGTCACCGTGCGTGCCGAGGGGACGCAGGCACCGTTGTTCCTGGTGCATGAGTTCAGTGGCTTGAACCTGTATTTCCCAGCGCTGGGCCAGCATCTGGATGCTGATATTCCGGTGTACGGGCTCGAGGGCGTGGCCTGGGGCGAGCCGCAATTGCGCACCCTGGAATGCCTGGCGGCGCGGCATATCGACTTGATGCGCAGGGTCCAGCCGCACGGCCCGTACCGCCTGGCCGGCTGGTCGTTCGGTGGGGTACTGGCGTACGAAATCGCCGCGCAGTTGATCGGTATGGACGAGGAGGTCGCGTTCCTCGGCCTGCTCGATACCCACGTGCCGCGCCTGGTGGATCAGGGCAGGGCACGCTGGTCGGTGGCCCATGCCCACCAGTTGCACCTGCTGGAACAATGCCGTGCCTACTGCCAGGCCCAGGTGCCGGTGGACGGTCACGCACTGGCGAGCCTGGAGCAACTGGAGTCCGAAGCCGAGTACATGGCCTTTGATGAGCTGTGGCAGCGCGTCCGCGACGCCGGTTGGCTGCAGCCGCAGTTGGCGGCGCTGTCACGTGAAGCGCTGTGGGCCTACCTGGACCGTGAGGTTGCCCACGGCCATGCGCAGGCGTATTACAGCCTGTTCCCGTTGAACATCCCGGTGCATCTGTTTACCGCCGAACAGCGCATGGACGAGGCCTCGCGCAGCAGCGAAAGCCTGGGCTGGGAGCAGATCGTGCCGGCCGCGTTGCTGCACCGCATCGATGTGCCGGGCGATCACCAGAGCATGATGCAGGCGCCGCATATCGCAGCGTTGGGCAAGGCCATCGGTGCGGCGCTGAACGCTACACCGCTGGCGCCGACGCAGGCGGGGTATCAGCCGGTGTTGACGATCCAGAGCGGGCAGGCGGGGCGAGCACCGATCTTCTGTATTCCAGGCGCCGGCGACAGTGTCACCGGGTTCATCGGCCTGACCGATGCGTTCGGGCCGGGCTGGCCGATCCATGGCCTGCAGCCTCGTGGGCTGGACGCCAAGGCGGTGCCGCATAGCCGCGTGGAATCGGCGGCGCGCGCCTATCTGGTGGCGCTGGAGCAGCACTGCCCAAGCGGGCCGGTGCATCTGCTGGGGCACTCCTTCGGCGGCTGGGTGGCGTTCGAGATGGCTCTGCGCCTGCAGGCCCAGGGGCGTGAAGTGCTGTCCTTGAGCCTGATCGACAGTGAGGCCCCTGGCGGCACGGGTGTGGCGGGCCAGCCCTATACGGCGACCGGCGTCTTGCAGCGTTTGATTGAAACCATGCAACTGGCGGCCGGCAAGCCTTTCGGGATTGATCCGCAGGTGTTTGCCGGCCTGGATGAAGCCGCCCAGTGGGTCGCGTTGCACCGTGCCATGGTGCAGGTCGGCATGCTTTCCGCGCGTTCGACGCCTGACGTGATGTTCGGGCCGGCGCGGGCTTTCGGTGCCGCGCTGCGCACGGTTTACCAGCCACGCCAGCGCTACAACGGTCAGGTCCGCCTGGTGCTGGCCGATGATCCGAGCCTGGATGCACAGGGCAATCAGCGTGAGCAGGCCGGCATGATCGAGGGCTGGAGCCGGTTCACCGATCACCTGGAAACCTGGTACGGCCCAGGTAACCATTTCACCCTGCTCAAGGCGCCACATGTCTACAGCCTGGCGTCCTGGTGGCACGACGGGCTGGCCGTACCGGTCGGCAAGGTGACCTCATGAGGTGTGACAGAGGGGGAGTCGGCACGGGCGCTTGCGCCCTAACCTGAAGCGAACATTCACGCAATTTAGTGCGAACCCGGCCACCGGTCGGGTCTACCTTTCAACGTATTAGTGGTCATCTATGGAAAAGTCGAAGTTTCGCAAGGTTTTTTGGGGCGTGGGGCTGGCGGTCGTGGCTGGGATGATTGTCTATTCGGTGCAATCACCCGCCGAGCCACCCGAATATCTGACCGCCAAGGTCGAGCGCGGCGAGATCGAGAACTCAGTGCTGGCCACCGGGATTTTGCAGGGGGTCAAGCAGGTCGATGTCGGCGCGCAAGTCTCCGGCCAGTTGAAATCACTGAAGGTCAAGCTTGGCGATAAGGTCAAGAAGGGCGAGTGGTTGGCGGAAATCGACCCCTTGGTGCTGCAGAACACCCTGCGCCAGGCCCAGGTCAATGAAGAAAACCTGGAGGCCCAGCGCAAGGCGACGGCGGCGCAGGTTGCCCAGACCAAATCGGTCTGGGAGCGTTACACCCAGCTGCAATCGGACGCGGCTATTTCCCGGCAGGATTTCGAGACCGCCGAATCCAACTATCTGGTACAGAGCGCCAATCTGGTCGCCCTGGATGCCCAGCTGAAAAATGCGCGTATTCAGATCGACACCGCCAAGGTCAACCTGGGCTACACCCGTATCGTCGCGCCGATTGACGGTGATGTGGTCGGCATCGTCACCCAGGAAGGCCAGACCGTGATCGCCGAGCAACTGGCGCCGGTGCTGCTGAAACTGGCCGATCTGGACACCATGACCATCAAGGCCCAGGTGTCGGAAGCCGATGTGATTCATATCCGGCCGGGCCAGGAGGTGTACTTCACCATCCTGGGCGAAGCCGACAAACGCTACTACGCCAAACTGCGCGGCACCGAACCCGCACCGCAGAACTACCTGGACACCCAGGCCGCGGGCACCCCCAAGCAGAACACGGCGGTGTTCTACAACGCCTTGTTCGATGTGCCCAACCCGGAACATCGCCTGCGTATTTCGATGACCGCCCAAGTGCGCATCGTGCGTGACATCGCCAAGGATGTGCTGATGGTGCCGGTGGCGGCACTGGGCAAGCGCAATGGGGACGGTTCGTACGTGGTGCGGGTGATCGACGAGACCGGTCACGCCCAGGAGCGCAACGTGCAGGTGGGGATCAATAACAACGTCAAGGCACAGATCAAGGATGGCCTGGCAGAAGGCGACAAAGTCGTCATCGGTGATCCTGCGCCTGCCGTGGCGGGGGTCTGACCATGACTCAAGCCTTGTTGGAGCTCAAAGGCATCAGCCGCAGTTTTGTGGCCGGTGAGAAGGCCTTCATGGCCCTCAAGAATGTCAACTTGACGATCAACGCCGGGGAAATGGTGGCAATCACCGGCGCCTCGGGGTCGGGCAAGTCGACATTGATGAATATCCTGGGTTGCCTGGACTACGCCACTGAGGGCAGCTACACCATCAACGGCCGTGAAACCCGCGACCTGGAAGACCATGAACTGGCGGAACTGCGTCGTGATCACTTCGGTTTCATCTTCCAGCGTTACCACCTGCTGCCGCACTTGAGCGCCATGCACAACGTCGAGATGCCGTCGATCTATGCCGGCGTCACGGAAGCCCAGCGCCACAGCCGTGCCAAGGAACTGCTGGCGCGCCTGGGCCTGGCCAATCACCTGGTCAACCGTCCCAGCCAGTTGTCCGGTGGCCAGCAGCAACGGGTGAGTATCGCGCGAGCCTTGATGAACGGCGGTGAGGTGATTCTGGCCGACGAACCGACCGGCGCCCTCGACACCGCCAGCGGCAAGGAAGTGATGAACATCTTGCTGGAGCTGCACGCGGCGGGGCATACGGTGATTATCGTGACCCACGATGCGAAGGTCGCGGCGAATGCCGAACGTATCATCGAGATGCGCGACGGCGAGGTCCTCAGTGACCGGGCCAATGAACGCGTCGGGATGGAGGCGGCAGCGCCGGCGGCCACCCAGCTCAAGGCCAGCCCGGGGCGGCGCCTGGTGGCGAGCCTGGGGCTGTTCAAGGAAGCCTTCGTGATGGCCTGGATCGCGTTGATTTCGCACCGCATGCGCACGTTGTTGACCATGCTGGGGATCGTGATCGGCATCACCTCGGTGGTGTCGATCGTGGCGATCGGCGAAGGGGCCAAACGTTACGTCCTCAGTGATATCCAGGCGATCGGCAGCAACACCATCGATATCTACCCGGGCACCGACTTTGGTGACAGCCATGCCTCGGCCATCCAGACCCTGGTGCTGTCCGATGTAACCGCGCTCAGCCAGTTGCATTACATCGACAGCGCAACCCCCAACGCCGGGCGCAACCTGCTGCTGCGCTTTGGCAATATCGACGTGGATGCCACGGTCAACGGCGTGAGTGCCAGCTCGTTCCAGGTGCGTGGGATCAAGATCGCCGAAGGCATCACCTTCAGCCAGGAGGATGACACTCGCCAGGCTCAGGTCGTGGTAATTGACCACAATACCCGCAACCGTTTGTTCGGCCCGAATGTCGAGGCACTGGGCCAGATCATCCTGGTGGGGAACTTGCCGTGCACGGTGATCGGGGTGGCGGCGGAGAATAAAAACATCTTCAACACCAGCAAGGCCCTGAATGTCTGGGTGCCGTACGAAACCGCGGCCGGCCGCCTGCTGGGCCAGCGTTACCTGGATAGCATCACGGTGCGGATCAAGGACGGGCAGCCGAGCAAGGTGGTGGAAGCCAACGTGGTCAAACTGCTGGAACAGCGCCACGGCACCAAGGACTTCTTCACCTACAACCTCGACAGCATCATGCAGACGGTGCAAAAGACCAGTCAGTCGCTGGCGTTGCTGCTGTCGCTGATCGCCTTGATTTCCCTGGTCGTGGGCGGCATCGGTGTGATGAATATCATGCTGGTGTCGGTGACCGAGCGCACACGGGAAATTGGCATCCGCATGGCGGTGGGGGCGCGTCAGTCGGATATTCGCCAACAGTTCCTGGTGGAAGCGGTGATGGTCTGCCTGATCGGCGGAGTCATCGGTATCTCGTTGTCGTTCGGGATCGGCTTTGTGTTTTCCCTGCTGATCAAGGAATGGCAGATGGTGTTTTCCCTGGAGTCGATTGTCACCGCGTTCGTGTGTTCAAGCCTGATTGGCATCATCTTCGGCTTTGTACCGGCCCGCAATGCGGCGCGACTGGACCCGATCGAAGCCCTCGCACGGGACTGAGGCACCCGTTAAAAAGCCCGCCACCGGTGACGGTTGGCGGGCTTTTTTACGGCCGGTGGTCAGGCCGACTGACTAACGCTGTGCAAGCGGTGCGCGGTGGCGGTGCTGACGGCGTCTTCGAAGCGCTCGAGCACGCTGCCTACCTGGGCTTCGGTGATGGTCAGGGCGGGCAGGAAGCGCAGGACCGAACCGTGACGACCGCCGGTTTCGATAATCAGGCCGTTATCGAAACAATTGAGCTTGATCGCCCGCGCCAGGGTGCCATCACCCAGGCCCGCCCGGCCGTCCACGCGTGACTTGGTGACCTCGACCCCGATCATCAGGCCACGACCGCGCACATCGGCGATCGGGTCATATCGCCCGGCGATCTCCTGCAGGCCGGCCAGCAGTTGCGCGCCACGTGCCGTGGCATTTTCAACCAGGTTGGCCTGGCGGATATGGCGCATGGTGGCACGCCCGGCGACCATGGCGATCTGATTGCCGCGGAAGGTGCCGGCGTGCATGCCCGGGCCCCAGGTATCGAGGTGTTCGGCGTAGACAATCACCGACAGCGGGTAGCCGCCGCCGATCGCCTTGGACAGCACCAGGATGTCGGGCACGATACCGGCATGTTCGATGGCAAAGGTGCTGCCGGTACGGCCCAGGCCGGTCTGCACTTCGTCGATGATCAGCACAATGCCCAACTCGCGGGTGATCTCGCGTAACCCACGCAGCCACTGGGCGGAAGCGGGAATACAGCCACCTTCACCTTGCACCACTTCGACGAGCACGGCGGCGGGGCGGGTGACGCCACCTTCCGGGTCGCAAAGTACGGTGCGGATGTAGTCGATTGACAGTTGGTCCGTCTGCTCGCCATCGGTGCCGAACGGGCAGCGGAAGCGATACGGGAAGGGCAGGAAGTGGGTGTTTTGCGCGGTGACGCTGGGGATGTTTTTGGGGTTGAGATTGCCCATGGCCGACAGGGCGCCGGCGGTCATACCGTGATAGCCGCCGTGAAAGGCCATCAGCGCCGAGCGTTTGGTGTAATGACGCGCCAGTTTGATCGCGGCTTCCACCGCATCCGAGCCGCTGGGGCCGCAGAACAGAATCTTGCTGGAGTCACGCATGGCGGCCGGCAATTGGGAAAACAGTTCCTGTACAAACGCCTGCTTGGCGGGTGTGGCCAAGTCCAAGGCTTGTTGCAGTTGGTCGGTGCCGAGGAAATCCAGCACCGCTTCTTTGACGACGGGCGGATTATGCCCCAAGGCCAGGGTTCCGGCGTTGGCCAGGCAGTCGAGGTATTCCTTGCCTTGGGCATCCTTGACCCACACGCCTTTGCCGCTGACGAACAGGCGCTGGAACGTGGCGGCATAGGTGCGTGCATTCGATTCGACTTTCTTCAGATAACTTAGCTCTTCCATAATCATGCACTCATCGGCTGCGGCAAAGCGCAGCGCTGGATAGTTGATGGAACAAGAGACGGCGTGTCGTTAATAACGAGCGTTATTCAAGGCAGTAAACGGTGGGCCGGTTATATGACCGTATGACGTTTGTTGCTGGAAAATAAACGCAGCCGTAAAGTTAGCCGAACAGCCTGTAAAGTGAGCACTGTCAAGTTAACTTATGACCCGGTTTAGTTTGAAGGAAGGCGGCAACGGCCGCTATCGGTTCAGGCGCGGGATGTCCCCGGAATCTCTGTCAATCAGGTGACAATAAGAGTAATAACCCGCGCCTGCGCTTGAACCGTGAAAGTTGTGCGTGGTTGCACGAAGAAAGTGTCAGTGATTCTGCTGTTAAATGAATAAACAGGGTGTTTTTTATTGCAGGCGTGTCACCGTCGGGTTACCGGGATTGGCATGCATCCAACGGATCAGCGAATGGCGCCCGCTGATGCCCATCTTGATCACCGCGCGTTTCAAGTAGCTTTCCACGGTATTGACTTTGAGCTCCAGCGCTTCAGCCAGCTCAGGCGCGGTACGCCCCGCCAGCAGGCCGGCGCAGATTTCCTTTTCGCGGTTGGACAGCCTCAAGCCAGATTGCACCAGGCGAGCCTCAAAACGCTGGCGCAGGGAATCCATGTCCCGGTTTTGTGGGACAAGCCCATCAACGGCGATATTTTTGTCCGGCATGCCTTGAGAATTTATCGCATTAATGTGCTTCTCTACCAACGCCAGCAGGAGCAAGGAGAAATCCTTGAGGATTATCTGCTCCTGCATCGAGAAGTCATCGATGTGTTCGCGGTAGAACGAAATTATATAAAAGTATTCTTTTTTCCGGGATTTGAGATGCAGCTGGGAACTGAAGGGAATGGGCGTCAACGCCGGTTTTGAAGGCGCGCCGGCCGACGCTGAAAAGCTCGCCACGGATTGCGCGAGGACGGGCTTTGCCACCTGTAGGGCGGTCGGTGATTCAGGTGTTCTGGGTTGAGCGGACTTGATCAACGAAGACATGTGCTCCGGGCTCAGGATCTCAGCGCCGGCCCCGGTGGGCTCTACGCGCGCGCCGTCAGCGCCATCGATGCGCACATGGGTGATGTGCGTGGCATCCACGGGCACCTTGGTGAGTACCAGATCATGCAGAAATCGCGAGAAGTGGCGGCTGCCCGTACTGGCGATGACTTTACCGATGAGAGGAAACAGCGTTTGAGCGTTCATTATTTCACCGTCATGTTTCGGTTGATGACTGTCACAGCGGTTGGGTCGGTTGAAGCGCAAGCCTCACGGGGTAAAGCGGCAAGAAAGCCCGAGCTTTGGTTGCATGTTTTTAAACGGTGACCTAGCATCATTTTTGAATGATGGCTTAATGATATTATTTGGCGTTGCACGTTTTCATCCCTGCATCAGCCGCTGTGTGCCCATCACTCCGGACAGCAGGCCGATCCCCAGCAGAAATACACTGGGGGCCTTGGCCATGACTTTCTGGGCCACCGCGAAGGACAGCATCTGGCGCGAGATGGCGCCATAGATCAGCAGGATGGTGATATCGATCACCCCCCAGATCAGGGCGAGGATCAGTCCCTGTTTAATGAAGTCGCCATTGGGTTCGATGAACCCAGGCAGGAAAGCGAGGAAAAACAGGATGTCTTTCGGGTTGGACAACCCCACTTTCAGGGCGCGCCAGAAAAAATGACGCTGGCTTTTTTGCACCGTGGCAACGCTGTCCGAACTGGCCAGGAGGCTGGACACCCCCAACCAGGCCAGATACAGCCCGCCGACCACTTGGCCCCAGTTCAGCAGCACCGGGCTCACATCCAGCGCGGTATAGATGAGCGTCAGGGTGATCAGCAGCAAGAGTTGGGCGGACACCACGCCGCCTGTGATCGTGGCCGCAGGCCAGGCTTGCCTGGCATCGGAGATGACCAGGGCCACCACCGGACCGGGCGAGGCAATCAGGAAGAACACGGCCAGGGCAAAGGTCAGGTGCAGCATGCTCATAGGGTGGTTACCAGGTCCAGGACACGTTGGTTTTTGCCCAGGCGTTGCGCGTAGTAGCGATAGCCGGCGACCGCGAACGTGCGTTGGATCCAGCGATCGCGGCCGTCCAGGCCAGCCGAGAACGCACTGCGGGCATGCGCGGTTTTACGGTTGTCGATGATCAACAGGTCACCGGCCTTGAGGTGCACCGGGTGGGCGACCTCCCAGGCGGCCTTGCGCAGGAGTTCAAGCTTGAGTTGCGCGTGTTTGCTGCTCGCCACCATGAATTGAGGGTCAAAGCGGAAATAGGGCGACTCGGGGTCACCGTATAGAACCGTTTGTTTTTGGTTTATATCAATGCGGCAGTTTTTTTCTGTGGCGCAGTAGTCCGACAGAAAGTTGTATTTTTCTTCATGGAAATAATTCAGGTCATGCGGGGTAATAATGTCGCGAATGCCATCGATGGAGCTGATGAAGGTCGCGGCCTCGGCGCCGGGGTCCTGGCGCAGGCAGAAAAGCACCAGATAATCCGGAGACACGGCATGAAAGGCATTTTCGGTATGCAGTTCCAACTCGCAGTCGTAGCTGTCCGAGTTGGCACCCTTGGAGTACTTTTTATGCGGGAAAAAGTTATTGATGATATCGCCGTTGGATTCCTGGATATAACCAATTGGATCGCCCAGCATGGCCGTGGCTTTCAGAATGATCTGCTCACTGATCGTGCACTCTTTTTGCAGGCTGGCGCGGTCGCTCGGTGTTGGCGGAATTGTGCCGATGGGCAGGTCTTTTAAATGCAGGAAGCCTTTTTTATTACCAAATAAACGAAAATTCAATATATCGGATTCGGTCGCCTGGTCGAGTTTCGCTTGCTGGATACTGGAAGACAGGAGTTGATTGAAATTAGGCATGGTGAAGGATCTGCTGTGTGTTTAAAAACTATTAAAGGCCGCAGAGGTTAGGCGCATGCCAAGCATGATTGGATTTTTTATAGGGTTCGGTTGCGCTTGAAATGACTAATAAGTCTGTCGCTTATTTGTACGGTTGATTATTTGTCAATCGCACGGTATTTAAAAACGGAAAAAAATGATGGGTAAGGATGAGTATGAATCATGATGCGCTTGATCAGGGCGCGCGCCGGCTGCCGCCGCTCTACGCATTGCGGGCCTTCGAATTGGCTGCGCGCTTCAGTTCTTTTACCCAGGCTGCCGACACCCTCTTTATCACCCAAAGCGCCGTAAGCCGGCACGTCAAGGCCTTGGAGGAGCATTTTGGCTGCGCATTGTTCGAGCGCAAAGGGCCGAAAATTTTCCTCACCCAGACCGGACGATTGTTGGCCCAAGAATTGAAAGTCGGCTTTCGCCTGATCGAAAATGCCTGCACCGTCACCAGCCGCAAGGAGAAAACCCTGAGGGTCAAGGCGCCTTCCACCTTGACAATGCGCTGGTTGCTGCATGTGCTGGATGAGTTCAATGCCGTGAACGGTTTAGAGCAGGCGCAATTGTCCAGCGAGTGGATGGATGTCGATTTCGTCAACTTCGATGTCGAGCCGTTCGACTGTGCCGTGTTGTTGGGCAACGGGCGTTTTTCCGATGACCTTGAGTTTATCAAGCTGTTTGATGAATGGCTGATACCGGTCTGCTCGCCGAGCCTGCTGGAGCAGCACAACCTGAGCGGTGAGGGGATATTCTCCGCGGAGTTGATCCACCCGTCCCGGGACCGGCGCGATTGGCAACGCTGGCTGGAGCGTGTGGGCTTGATGTCGGCGGTTTCCTGGCAGAAAGGCAAAATTTTCGACACCCTGGAGCTGGGTATCTCCGCCGCGATCCAGGGGCGCGGCGTTTCCATCGGTGACCTGGCGCTGGTCGGTGACGAATTGGTCAAGGGCTCACTGGTACTGCCCTACAACAAGGCGGTCAGTACCGGTGACAGCTACTATCTGGTATGGCCCGCACGCAGCAATCACAACGCCGCGCTGGAGAGCTTCAAGCGTTATTTGCTGGAAACCGTGCCGGTGATAGACGAGCGTGGGTTGGAATTCTTGAGTTGACGCAGCCCTGGCAACGTCAGGTTCGAAAGCGTCCCACCAGCGTGCTCAACCCCGCGGCCAGCGTTGCTAGCGCCTGGCTGGCCGCGCGGGTTTGCAAGGCGCCCGCCGCAGACTGCGCCGACAGGTCGCGGATCGCCAGCAAATTGCTGTCCACCTCACGGGCAACCTGAGCCTGCTCTTCGGCTGCACTGGCAATCACCAGGTTGCGCTCATTGATCTGGCTGATGGCCGCGAAAATATCTTCCAGCACGGCCCCCGACGCCTGGGTGATACCCAGTGTGTCTTGCGCCCGCGCCGTGCTGCTGCGCATCGAACCCACCGCCTGTTCGGCCGTGCTTTGCACGTTCGCAATCATCTGTTCGATCTCCCGGGTCGATGTCTGGGTACGGTAGGCGAGGGTGCGCACCTCGTCGGCCACGACGGCAAACCCTCGGCCTGCTTCACCTGCGCGGGCCGCTTCGATGGCCGCATTGAGGGCCAGCAGGTTGGTCTGCTCCGAGACCGAGCGGATCACGTCCAATACCTTGCCGATGTTGCGCACTTCATCGGCGAGGTGCTGGATATGCGTTGCGCTGCCCTGAATCTCGGTGGCCATCGATTGCGTGCCGCTGATGTTCTCGCGTACTTGCTGGCGGCTTCTTTCCGACAGCGTATGGGAGGCCGTGGCCGCCTGCGAGGTAGACACTGCGTTGCGCGCCACTTCTTCGACCGCGCTGGTCATCTGGTTGACAGCTGTCGCTGCCTGTTCCAGTTGCATGTCCTGCTGTTGCAGGCCACGGTTGCTTTCTTCGGTGACGGCATTGAGTTGTTCAGCGGCTGAGGCCAACTGCGTGGCAGAGTCAGCGATCTGGATCAGTGTTTCGCGCTGGCGGGTCTGCATGCGTTGGAGTTCAACGAACAACTCGCCGATTTCGTTGCGACCAGGCGAGACGACCTCACAGGTCAAGTCGCCCCCGGCAATGCGTTTGAAGTGTTCGCCGGCCTCGCGCAATGGCCGCAGGACCCTGCCGGCAATGAATGTCCAGCAGACGAGCGCGAGTGCCAGGGTCGACAGGGTCAGGGCGATAGCCAGCGTTTGCGCGGTCTTCAGCCGCGCAGCCGCTTGCGTGTTGATCTCTTGGGTACGGGCATTCAAAGCGTCGATCAGCTTCACGCGGATTTCCTGCAGCTTGGTCATGCTATTGCCGGCAGCGATATTGACCTGGAAATACTGATCGGCCGAATGCGCACGAGTGGCGGCGCGCTGACCGGCGATGGCCGTCCCGTATTCGGCGAATGCCTCTTTGAGAGTGTCGGCGAGCGCTTTCAGCGCCGGCTCACGCAAGTCTGTGGTCGAGGCATCGAGCTTGGCGATGGCCTCGCTCCAGATAGCCTCGCTGCGAACCAGCCGTGCCTGCGACTCATCAAAGCGTGCGCCGACGGTCTCGATAAACGCCGAGGACACATTGGCGCTGGTGCGAATGGCCAGTAGCAATGCGTTGTTGATCCCGTCGATTTGGCGTGAAGTGCGCCCCAACTCGTCAATCTGGTCGTGACTGCGTTCGGCCGACCACCAACCGTTCAGGGCCGAGAACAGCAGTGCAATGACGAACAGCAGGAGCACCCCGAACATACCGGTGCGAATTTTCAGATGGGCGAGCATGAGGCCACTCCGTGAACGACTGGATAATAGTGACCGAGCTATCCGCCGCCGCTTCAGGAACTTAAGCGGCAAAAGTGGGAACTCGTTCGATTACCGGACGTTAAATGCGGCGCGGGTTGAGGCTTATGGATGAGCGGGGTAATCAGTGTATCCGCGCTGGTCGCCACCAAAGAAGGTACTGGGGTCTGACGCGTTGAGCGCCAGTCCCTCCCGGATGCGCCGCGGCAAGTCAGGGTTGGCCAGGAACGGCCTTCCGAAGGCAATGATGTCAGCGCGGTTGGCGGCCAGGGCATGTTCTGCGGTTTTCGGATCGTAACCACCGGCCACCATCAGCACGCCTTTCCATTGCGTACGAAGTTGGCCGATGATTGCGTCCCAGCGCGGATCGAAATGCTCATCCTTGACGGTGCCGACCACGGCAGGCTCCACAAGGTGCAGGTAGGCCAGTGGCCAGCGGTTCAGAGCGCTGACGATATGGCCGAATGTGGCTTCGGGAGTCGCATCGCCCATGCCCATGAAGCGGCCCATCGGTGTCAGCCGTACACCTACGCGCTCCGCCCCGACCTCATCGGCAACCGCCTCGACGACTTGCAACAACAGGCGCGCGCGATTTTCCACACTGCCGCCGTAGGCGTCTTCACGCTGGTTGCTGTTGCTATTGATGAACTGGTCGAGCAGATAACCGTTGCCCGCGTGGATTTCAATGCCGTCCATCCCGGCTTTCAAGGCGTTGCGCGCGGCGCGACGGTAATCCTCGATGATCTGCACAATCTCCGCAGTTTCCAGGGCACGTGGTACGGGTACATCCCCCCAGACGCCGTTGCCATCGTCATCCACGATGAATGTCTTGCCTGGCACCGGCAGTGCGCTGGGGGCGACCGGCAGGGCGTTATCGGGTTGGAAGCTGGGATGAGAAACTCGCCCCACATGCCACAGTTGCATGAAGATCAGTCCCCCGGCTTCGTGCACCTGTGTACTCACCTGGCGCCAGCCTTGCACCTGTTCATCACTGTAAATCCCCGGGGTCCAGGCGTAGCCCTGACCTTGACGGGAAATCTGCGTGGCTTCGGTGATGATCAAGGCGGCACTGGCGCGTTGCCGGTAATACTCGGCGTTCAGGGCGGTCGGAAGATCGCCCGGCTGGCCGGCTCGGGAGCGGGTCAGAGGGGCCATGGCCACACGATGAGCCAGTGTGTAGGGGCCAACGGCGATAGGTTGAAACAGGTGCTGAGTCATGGGTAGTTCCTTTGCGTCAAACGCAATGCGTTGAAGGGGGCTTGGGGCTATGCCTGTTGCACTGAGCGGGTCAGGGGCAGGTTCAGCCAGCGGCGGCCGGTGGCGTTCGCGATGGCGTTGCCGATGGCGGCGGCCATGGGGCCCTGGACGATCTCGGCCGCGCCAAGAAAGGGTTGCCCGGGCTGATCGAGCAAATGTACGTCGACCTGCTTGGGTAACTGAGGAAAGCGCAGGATCGGGTAACCGCTCCAGTCGTAGCTGCGGACTCCGCCCGGGTCGTAGCCGACTTTTTCATACAAGGTCCAGCTGGCGGACTGCACGATGCCTCCCTCCACCTGGTTGCGCAGGCCATCGGGGTTGACGATTTGCCCCACGTCCACGGCGGTTATCACTTGGTCGAGCTGAATCTCGCCGGTTTGCGGATGCACGTGCAAACGCACGGCGAGTGCGCAGTAGCCCATGATGTTCTTGTAGCGGGCAAACGCGAAGCCAATGCCGGAGCCCGGTTGATTGCCTTTATGCGGCCAGCCGCTGGCATCCCGGACGCGTTCGACTACCGCACGGGCTCGCGGGTCTGCCAGATGGGCAAGGCGCAAGGCAACCGGATCGGTGCCGGCCTGGATGGCCAGTTCATCGATGCAGGCTTCGATGGCGAAGATATTGATGTGGGCCCCCAGCGAACGCATGGCGGATGTGCGAAACGGCATTGTGGTCACGAAGTTCATGTCGATGCGCGTAGAGGCCAGGGTGTACAGCGGCACCGCATTCCGATCGCCATCCCCTTCGGGCTGGGCGATTGGAACCGACGGCGCGGAGACGAACGGACGGGCCAACAACCGAGCGGGGATCAGTCTGCCGGCATTTACGATGCGTTCGTTGTGTGGCGTGGTCCACAGTTCATAGGCCCAGTCCTGCAATTTGCCCTGTGCATCGAGGGTGGCCCGGACCTCGGTGAGCATGGCACTGCTGTAGGGCTCCCAGAGGTTTTCCTGCTCGCGCATCCATTGCACGCGCACAGGCGTGCCGGCGACGCGCATTGCAATCAGCGCGGCGTCGGCCGCCGCGTCGTCCGCGCCATTGTGGCCGTAACAGCCGGACCCCTCGACATGGATACAGCGCACCTGCGCCGGTGCCAGCCCCAGCATCTCGGCGATCCCGGTGCGAAGAGGGTAGACACCTTGCGTGTGGGTCCACACGGTGAGCATGCCGTCCTTGAACCAGGCCACGGCGCAGGACGGGCCAATGGACCCGTGCATGAGGTACTGCTTGGTGACGCGCGCGTGATAACTCGCGCCGGCTACGGCGGCCGGGTTGCCTTCATGGCTGATGGGATAGCGATGGGCGGGCAGGCGGGTCAACAACGAGTGGATGTCATCCGCGTCGGGAATCGCCTCTGCACCGCTCCAGCGGGCCAGCGCATACCCGCTGCGCATCGCTTTGATGGCTTGCCATTCATCTTCGGCCACCACGGCCAGGTAGTTGCCGTCGCGCACCACCTGTACGACGCCGGGCAGGTTTTTGACTGACTCGGTATCGAACGCTTCAAGCAGGCAACCAGGACGGGGTGGACGGATGACGCGGGCATGGAGCATGCCGGGCAGGCGCAGATCCTGGACGAACGCTGCGCCACCACTGACCTTGGCCGGGATATCCAGGCGTGCAAGAGAATGGCCGATCAGCTTGAACGCGGACGCCGGCATCGAGGGTGATTGCGCCTTCGCATAGTGGTGCAGGTCGACGCCCTTGACGGCTTCGGCATAGGTCATCCGTTGCCCGTTCAGGCCCTCGATGACGCCCTCCTGAGTGGTCAGCAAGGCGGCTTCGACGTTCCAGCGGCGTGCCGCCGACTCCAACAGCAACTCGCGAACCTGAGCCGCCGCATTGAACAAGGCCGTGCCGCTGTCGAAAATACTGTGGCTGCCGGCGGTGTAGCCTTCGTCGGGCGTCAGGGCGGTATCCGCAGTGAGCAGACGGATCGCGGAGGGTGAGATATCCAGGCGTTCGGCGGCAATCTGCAGGAGGGCGGTTTTCACGCCCGTCCCCAATTCAACCTTGCCGGTGTAGACGGTGATGCCCTCGGCATCGACGCGGATCCAGGCATCGAGGTAGGGATTGGTGCGCAGGCTTCCAGGAAGATCGGGTGCCAGCACCACCGTGCCGAGCGTATCGACTTCGCTGTCGGCCAGTGCATGCCGCGCTGCCGGTAAAAGGGTGAATGTCAGGACCAGCGCGCCTGCGCGCAGAAAAGCGCGGCGCCCCTGATCAACCTCAGGCTGAAGGGTCATACGGCGCTCCTGTCTTGCCTGGCGACACGGCTGATGGCCTCGACGATCCGCAAGTGGGTTCCGCAGCGGCACAGGTTGCTCGCCATATGCTCGCGAATGGTGTCTTCGTCTGGATGGGGAGTGTGCTCAAGCAACGCTTGGGCGCGCATCAGCATGCCGGCGATGCAGTAACCGCATTGCGCGGCCTGGGTCTCGATAAAGGCTTTTTGCAAAGGGCCTGGACGCTCTGCCGTGCCCAGGCTCTCGACCGTACGGATGGCCTTGCCCTCCAGGCCCATGCAGGGGGTCAGGCAGGAAAATACCGGCTGGTCATCCACCAGCACAGTGCAGGCACCGCACTGTCCCAGACCGCAGCCGTACTTGGCGCCGTTAAGCCCCAGATGATTGCGCAGCGCATACAGCAACGGCATGTCGGGCGCGAGCTCCAGCGAGTGGGGCGAGCCGTTGACGTTGAGGGTCATTTGGGTCATTGCGCCTCCTGGCGTAACTCGTGAAGGGTGGAAGAAAGGTCTGTCCATGGCTGGCCCGGCTTCGCCTGCTCGCGAAGAAATGCAGCCAGTGCCGCGATCTGCTCGTTGTCCAGGCTGGCAACGAAAGGTGGCATGCCCGGCCCGGGTTGCCCTGGGGTGGCCGGCACGCCTTCGAGCACCGTCTTGAGAAAGTTGCGCGCGCTCACTGCCTGCAGCGCTGAGGTCTGGCCCAGGGCGGGGCGCCCGTCGATCTCGCGCATCGGCGCGGCCGGGCCATGGCAGCCCGCACAGGCGCCTTCGAACAACAGGGCGCCAGACGCCTGCTCGGCTGCCCCGATGGGGCGTGTGACCGCTGGGGCGGGGGAGGGCGATGCGGCGTTCGTGAGGCTCAGCAGGTATTCGGCAATGGCTTCGGCGTCGCCGGCGGGCAGCTTGGCCAGGCCCAGGCTGACCGGGCGCATCGGCCCTGCCGCGGTACCATGGCCTGCCACGACTTCTGCACGCAGGTAGCTCACCAACTGCTCGCTGCTCCAGGCAGGGGCACGGTTGGCCAGACCCAGCAGGGAAGGCGCGTCCCATCCGTCGACCCGCCCTCCCGCAAGGTGCTCAGCGGTTTTCTCGGCGCCCAGCGGCTCAAGTGGAGAATGGCAGCCGGCGCAGTGGCCTGGACCTTCGACCAGGTAGCGGCCACGGTTCCAGCTTGCCGATTGCTGCGCCACGGGCGTCAAGGGTTGGGTATGCAGGAACAGCAGATTCCAGAACGACACCAATGGCCGGATGTTCATCGGGAATTTCATCTGGTTCGGTACGGCTGGCGAGTGCACGGCGGGGCCACTCATCAAATAGGCGTAGACGTCCTGGATATCCCCTTGCGTCAGGCGGCGGTAGTGCACGTAGGGGAAGGCGGGATACAAGAAGTGCCCATCGCGCGCGACCCCTTCGCGCATGGCTCGCTCAAAGGCCGGCAATGACCATTGGCCAATACCGGTCTCGGCGTTCGGTGTGATATTGGTGCTGTAGAGCGTGCCGAACGGTGTTACCAGAGCCAATCCACCCGCCAGGTATTGGCCGCCGGGTCGCGTATGGCAGACTGCGCAGTCGCCGGCTTCGGCTACCCGCGCGCCCTGTTTTACCTGAGCGGGATCGAAGTGCCGTGGCGGTTCGGCCGGTGCGATCGCCGGGCGCCACATCAGCAGCACCGCGCATATTCCACCGGCCAAGGCGAGAACTGCAGCGCCCACTCCTAGCTGCCTGGCTTGCATGACATCACCCTTCATTCGTCCGTGAACCCGCAAGGGATTCGTATCGCCGAGGGTAGAGAAGAGACGCACGCGGCGGTATTGCCAAACCGCGCAACGGCGCTTTGCGTCATACGCATCGCTCAGTTGGCCCAGCGTTGGATTTTCCTCGGCGCCGGTGCCTGAGCACACGTGTGCAAGACACTCCATGCACGCTTGGGCATAGTGGTTCGCTTGTTTTTTTGTTCGGAATTGGCTGATGGACAAATTGCTGGCGCTGAAGATGTTCGTTGAAACCGTGCGGTGTGGCGGCTACTCATCTGCGGCGCGCAAGCTGGGTCTCTCGACGTCTTCGGTGACGCGGCAGGTGGCCGGCCTGGAAAGTGCCTTGGGCGCCAGCCTGCTTAATCGCACCACACGCAACACCAGTGTCACGGCTGCGGGGCAGGCTTATTTCGAAAAGGCCGTGGTGATTCTCGACGCCGTCGACGAAGCCGATGCCACCGTCGCCGACCGTGGCACCGAGATCCAGGGGCACCTGCGTGCCAGCGTCCCGGTGGAGTTCGGGCGACGCATTATCGCGCCTCACCTGGGGCGTCTGCTTGAGCGTCATCCGGGCCTGGAGATCAGCCTATCGTTGAGCGATCGGGTCAGCGACCTGATCAGCGAGCGCATCGACGTGTCTGTGCGCCTCGGTTCTTCGATGGTCAACGAGGACGTCGTCAGCAAGAAGATCGGGGATTTCCAGCGTTGGGTCGTGGCCAGTCCGGAGTACCTGGCGCAGGCCGGTCTGCCGCTACATCCCAATGACCTGCTCAACCATCAGTGCCTGCGGTTTGACTATGGCGCGGCGCACCACGACTGGACGTTCCAGGGCGACGAGGAAACCTTGCGCCTGAGCGTGCAGGGGCGCTTGCAAAGCAACAACGCCGACATCCTGCGTGAAGCGGCATTGGCGGGTGGCGGGGTGGCGCTACTGGCCGACTGGCTGGTGCGTGACGATGTCGGTCGGGGCCATCTGACCCGTGTGCTGGAGCAGTATGAAGTCAATCCCGGCACCGCCAGCACCGGCATCAATGCGCTGTACCTGCCTAACCACCGTGGCTCGCGCCGTATCAATGTGTTTATCGCATTCCTTGAGGAAATCCTCGGCTAACGCCCTTCATCTGGCGTACGGTTTCTGCCAGCCGGCGCAAGCCCGGCGCGTGGGTGCGCGGTAGCGCGAGCCATTTACGATCAAAGCTGAAATCGAAATACTGTCTCGCCAAGGTTGACAGTAGTGTGCGTGGGTTCACGTTTCCTTCACGTTGCAATTGGCCATAATGGTCAGTGCTGACCCACGTCTCCTATTTCCTTTGACATCAGTGATTTCCAACCCATGAAAACCGTGGCAATGGTGCTGTTTCCAGACTTTCTCCTGCTCGATATGGCCGGGCCCATGGAAGTGTTTTCCATCGCCAATCGTTATCTGGCGGCGGCCGACCATTATCGGCTGTTGACGATCGGCACCGAGCATGGCGCCTTGCGCGCCTCCAATGGCGTCAATGTTCAGGCCGACGTGCACATAGACCAGGCCGGCGACAGCTATGACCTGTTGCTGGTGCCGGGCGGCCCGGGGGCCTACAACGGAAAGCACCGGCCGTTGCTCGACTGGCTGCAGGGCGCGGTCAGCCGGTCGGCCAGGTATGGCTCGATCTGCACCGGGGCGTTCATATTGGGGCATGCCGGTTTGCTCGACGGTTATCAGGTGACGACTCACTGGCATTACACGGAGCGCTTGATTCGGGCGTTCCCCAAGGCAATCGTCAAGACCGATCAGATTTACGTGCAGGATCGCAACCTGAACAGTTCCGGCGGGGTCACCGCCGGCATCGACCTGGCGCTGGCGCTGGTCGCTCAGGACCACGGCAAGAAAATCGCCCAGGACGTGGCCAAGGTCTTGCTGGTGGTGATGAAGCGCCAGGGCGGACAGGCGCAGTTCAGCCCGTTGATGCCCGCCGTGGCGCCGCCGGAAACGCCGGTAGCCCGGGTGCAGAACTATGTGCTCGAACACATTGATGAGGCCTTTAGCGTCGAACGCATGGCCAGTCTGGCGAATATGAGTGCGCGACATTTCGCCCGGGTGTTTGCCCGTGAAGTGAACATGACGCCCATGGAGTTTTTGCAAAGCGCGCGGATCGACTGGGCCCGCAGCCTGCTGGAAACCAGCGATCTGCCGCTCAAGACCGTCGCCTACAAGAGTGGTTTCGGCAGCGTGCGGCACATGCGTTTTCTGTTCGGTGAGAAACTCGGCTTGACCCCCGCCCAGTACCGCGAACTGTTCAGCTGAGGCGCGGTTGTCCGTCCTGCGCACCGGGATGGCCGTGACGCTCCCTCCAGGGCGGTTGTCCCGTCACGGGTGTCTGCCAAGATGTTTATGAACTCTTGGCAATGGAGATGCGAGAGCCTGGGCGAACTCGTGCAATGCGCTACCTCGAGTCGGGCCAGGTTTTGCGCACTGAATGTGCATGAACAGACTCAGCGATTTAAACAACAGTGCGGTGTTGCGGTTTGGTCCGTATGTGTTTCACACGCGCCAACGGTTGATCCTGCACGGTGATCGGCCGCTGCGTATGGGCGGGCGGGCCCTGGATATCCTCCAGGTACTGGTCGACCACGCGGGCGACGTGGTCAGCAAGGAGGCGTTGATTGCCCAGGTCTGGCCGACTTCGGTGGTCGAGGAAATCAACCTGCGCGTGCACATCGCCGCCCTGCGTCGGGCCCTCAACGATGGCCAGGACGGCTGTTGCTACATCGTCAATGTTCCCCAGCGCGGTTATTGCTTTGTCGCCCCAGTGCAACGCGAGCCGGACGGGCTACCGGTTTCGATCGAGACCGTTGAGCAACCCCGACACAACCTGCCGATACGGATCACGCCGGTGATCGGTCGGGATTCGCTGGTGGGCAGCGTGGTCCGGCAGTTGCCGGTTTGCCGTTTCATGACACTGGTCGGCCCTGCCGGCATTGGCAAGACCACGGTGGCTTTGCGCGTGGCCGAACTGTTGTTGCAGCACTATGACGATGGCGTCTGGTTGGTGGATCTGGCGGCACTCGATGATCCGGCGCGGCTCGTCGATTATCTGGGCCAGACGCTCGAACTGGACGTGGGTGGGAAGGCGCTGGCGCAACGGCATGCGTTGCTGGTGCTCGACAATTGCGAGCACTGGCTCGAATGCTGCCGAAAGCATGTGGAGAGCCTGTTGGCTGCGGCGCCACGGTTATCGATCCTGGTCACCAGCCGCGAGCCGCTGCGGGCTGCGCGGGAGACGGTGCAGTGTCTGCCGGCCCTGGCGGTGCCGCCGATGTCGGCGTTGCATAGTGTCGGCGAGACCCTGAGCTATTCGGCGGTGCAGTTGTTTGTCAGCCGTGCCCGTAGCCGCCAACAGGGCTTTACTTTGCGTGAGCAGGACCTCCCGACCGTGCGGGAAATCTGTCGGCGCCTCGACGGTCTGCCGCTGGCCATCGAGCTGGCGGCGGCGCAGATCGATGCGCTGGCACTGGTTGGGCTGCGCGCGCAACTGGATAACTGTTTTCAATTGCTGACCCAGGGCCGGCGCACCGCCGTCGCGCGGCATCAGACACTCAAGGCCGCATTGGACTGGAGCTATCAGCGCTTGAGCCCGCTGGAACAGACCGTCCTGCAAGGGCTGGCGGTGTTCAAGATAGCCTTTACGTTGGACGCAGCCATCGGCGTCATCAGCTGTGCGGTGCTGCGGCCCGCCAGCCTCGTCGAAGTGATAGACCGGCTGGTGCATAAATCGCTGTTGTCCGCTGAACAAAGCAATGGCATCACCCGTTATCGGTTCCTCAACACCACCCGCACTTACGTACTGGAAAAACTTGAACTGAGCGGGCTGCAGCGCGTGTTTGAAGTGCGTTATGCCGGCTACATCAGCCGGGCACGCTGGGTCTCAGGCAAGCCGGTGTTGTTGCAACTCGTCAAGCAAGCGACGGACTTTGCTTAGGTCCGGGGTGGCAAAGCCTTCGGTAAACGCGTTGTAGAGGGGCGCCAGCAAATCGTGGGCTTGTTGCAGGCGTCCTTGACGCTGCCAAAGCTCGGCCAGGGATGTCGCCGTGCGCAGTTCCCACGCCCGTGCCCCCTGGGCCCTGGCAATTTCCAGGGCTTGGAGCAGCACCGTCTCGGCAGCACTCTGGCTGTTTTGCGCAAGCAGGGCATTCGCTCTGGCCCGCAGGATTTCCGCTGTGCTCCAGCCGGCAGCGCCGTTTTCGGCGCGTGCCAGCAAGGCGTCATCGACGAAACCGCTATCCAGGGTGACCATGATTTCATGGATCAGCCCGCCGCCGGCTGTCGCGGGTGGATGTGCGCCCTCGGCATCGAGCACCTGCGCATACTGCCGGGCCCAGTTATAGAACAGCAGCACCGAGTGCTTTTGTGCCTGTTCGAGCAGCAGGCGCAACAGCTCGCGGGCCGTTTGGCGGTCACCGTTGTAGTGCGCGATCAGGCACCCGGACAGCGCCAGCGTGTAGCAGATGGACGTGCCGTGGTCGATCTGGACGGCAATGTCCAACGCCTGCCGGGCAGTCTTCCAAGCCTTTTCGGGAAGGCCCTGTAACCAGAGGATCCGCGCCAGAATGGTCAGGGACGCGACGCTCTGGTCGTACTGGATGCCAAAGCCATGGGTGAAGCGATTGAGGTGCCCGCTCTGGGCCATGCACTGGAGGACCTGTTCGGCGCGCTGGCGTGCCTGGTGCTGGTCACCGGCAAAGTGCAGGGCCAGCACCTGCAAACGCTGGGTACTCAGGGAAATGGCGGCGTTGCCTTGCACGCCCAGGCGATCGAATTGCAGGCTCTGTTCCAGGGCCGTTTGATAGTTGCCGCAACTGAGGTTGACCGCCATGTGCCCGGACACGGCCCGGAGCTGGCCGGCCAGGTCGTTGTTGCTTTCGGCCAGGGTTCGAGCGCTTACAAAGGCTTCGACGGTTTCGGCGGTGCCCCCTTGGGTGTGGTAGCAGGCACTGCCGAGGGCGAGGTTGAGGGCCGTTTTCAGGCGGGGGCAGGGCGCGGGCGTCAATTGGAGCAGGGCCAGGGCCTTGCGCACGTAGACACCGTGCTCCTTGAGCAGCGACAGTTCCTGCCAGAGGGGCGTCGACACCGAAGCCAGCTGGATCGCCACGGTCTGTGGCCCTTGCACGTTCAAACCCCAATCCAGGGCCGCGCGGATGTCTTCCAGGTGGCGCGCGTAGCGCTCGATCCAGACCTCGGTCTGGACCTGCTCCCAATCGTTGCCGGCCTGGTGCATCAAGGCCAGGCAGCTCTCGGCGTGACGTTGCAGGGTGCCCTGCAAATCATTTGCCTGGTCGAGTTTTTCCAGGGCATAGCTGCGGGTAGTGTCGAGCAGACGGTAGAACACCTGCTCGTCACCGACCTCCACGTTCAGCAGGGACTTGGCCACCAGTTGCGTAATCGCGCCCAGTACCGCGTGGGGTTCGAGCTGTTCCCCGACAATCACCGTCGCCGCGGCCCCCAGCGTGAAACTGCCCCTGAATACACTCAGTCGGCGCAGGCTGATCTGTTCACAGGGCGTCAGCAGCTCGAAGCTGCAGTCGAGTGTTGCGCGCAGGGTCTGATGCCGGCCCAGGGTCGTCTGGCCGCCCTGTGCGTACAAGCGAAAACTGCCTTGCAGTTGCTTCAACAGTTCGCTCAGGCCGAGGCTGTTCACGTGTGCGGCGGCCAGTTCGATCGCTAACGGAATACCGTCCAGGCGGCGGCAGATCTCGATCGCCAGAGGCAGTTCGTCATCGCTCAGTTCGAAACTGTCATGGCTGGCCATTGCCCGTTCGACGAACAGTTGCACCGCCGAAAAGCCCAGGGCCTGGGAGCGCTCCAGCGCAGCGATGGGCGGCGGGCAGTCGAGTGTTTCCAGGCGCTGCACGAATTCGCCTTCGGCCCGCAGGCTCTCGCGGCTGGTGGCCAGAATGTGCACATCGGGCGCCCCGCGAAGGAGGCTTTCACTGAGTAGCGCAATCGCGTCGATCAGATGTTCGCAGTTATCGAGGACCAGCAGCATCTGCCGTTCATGCAGGAAGGTCGTCAGCGCGCTCAGCGGCTCGGCGTCGTGCAACGACAGCTCCAGCAGCGTCGCCAGGTGGTTGGCGATCATCGCGGGATCGCTGATCGAGGCCAGGTCCAACAGGCGAATGCCGTCCCGGTAGCGACCGATCAGCTGTTCGGCGACGCGCAGCGCCACGCTGGTCTTGCCGATCCCCCCGGGGCCGACAAGGGTGATGAAACGCTGGCGTGGCAATTGCGTTACCAGACTGTCAACCAGGGCCTGGCGACCCACCAGGCGCGTGTGACGAATCGGCAAGTTATGCCCGCGCTGCCCCTGGCCGCTGCTCGGTGGGCGTTGTTCGGCGGGCGCCAGCGAATACGGCGCGACGAAGCTGTAACCCCGCTGGGCCACGGTGACGATATAGCGCTGGCCGGCTTGACCGTCGCCGAGGGCTTTGCGCAGCGCCGCGATATGCACACGCACATTGATGTCTTCGACGACGCTGTTGGGCCAGACCCGTGCGATCAACTGCTGCTTGCTGACCAGGTCCCCGGCATGCTCCAGCAGGATCAACAGAATGTCCATGGCGCGCCGGCTCAGGCGCAGGGGCTGGTCGGCCTCCAGCACCAGGCGTTGTCCGGGGTAGACCCGGTAAGGGCCGAAATGCACAGCCTGTTCGGGGGAAAGGGTCAACGGGTCACTCCTGCCTGCATGCGTCTATCACCGGGTATCCGAGCATGTTCCTGAGTTTTTTCCGTCAGCGCAACGCGGCGGTACCGGGTATACGTTGCCGGCGGCGTTTGTGGTGCCGTTCACCCGTGCCGTATCGACTGGGGCTGCGCTGACAAAAGGCTGAGTCGCGGCTTTTGGCGCACCCCTGAGAATTAACAACGTTTAACTCGTCCTGCGTCTGGTTTACACCCAAAAATCCAAGGCTTCCAGTCCATCAACCGAAGGTACTGGTTTTTGTGCTCGTGCAGCAAAAGGGATGGACACTTCAGGAGAAGGCTGGAATGAGCGACGTGGTGGTGGTCTATCACAGCGGTTATGGCCATACGCGGGTTATCGCCGAAGCGGTGGCTCAGGGGGTGGAGCGGCACTCGGGCAGTACGTGCCGGCTGATTCCGGTCGAGGAGGTGGACGAGCAGTGGGACTGCCTGCACCGCGCCGACGCGATCATCTTCGGCGCCCCGACTTACATGGGCAGCGCATCGGCGTCCTTCAAGGCCTTCATGGAGGCCACCGCGTCGTTCTACCTGGCGCAACCCTGGCGCGACAAGCTGGCTGCCGGGTTCACCAACTCCGGTTGCCTGTGTGGCGACAAGCTCAACACCTTGCTGCAGATGGCCGTGTTCGCCGCCCAGCACTCGATGATCTGGGTCGGCCTCGACCTGCTGCCGGCGCGCTCCAGCGTTGGCCGGTTCGATGGGCAATTGAATCGTCTGGGCAGCTCGCTGGGGGTCATGGCCCAATCAAATGTCGAGCAGTCCCCGGACCATGCGCCACCTGCCGAAGATCGCTGCACCGCCGCTCACCTGGGGGAGCGGGTGGCGCGCCTGGCTGATCGCATGCACCCTGCGTCGGGTTGATGCATCGCGTCCCATCCCTCGCAAGGCTCAGCTCAGCAGTGGGCGGCTTGCGCTGCTGAAGAGGCAGGCAGGGCCCGTACGGCCTGGCAACGCCAGGCGAACGGGGTGATGCCTTCGCTGCGGGTGAACATGTGGCAGAAGTGCGCCTGATCGCAGAAGCCACACTCCAGGCTGATTTGCGTCAAGGTCAGGTCGGTGTCCTGGATCAGTTGCTTGGCGCGCAGGATGCGCTGGCAACGAATCCAGTCCTGGGGCGACAAGCCGGTGCTGGACTTGAAGGCGCGAGAGAAATGACTGCGCGACAGGGCGCAGGCCCGAGCGAGTTCGGTGACTTCCAGCGTTTCACTCAACCTTTCGAGGATCAATTTCTTGACCAGGCTTTCCCGCCAGGGAGAAAGGCCTCCGGTGGCCGGGGTGCGCGTTTGAGTGGTTGATACACGGACGGCGTTGTACTGAGCGTGGGCCATGGCAAATATCCGTATCGATGGGAGCGCGCCGGCGCACTGCGCGATGGCTCAGCAGCTTCCCGCGTTAGAAAACAGTCCTGCACAGAGGGCTTCATTTTTGGGCGCGGGTCGGTGGTTGGCGAGTTAAACGTTGTTAATTCCCTGCCTGTGCAACAGCATCCATTGAGCACATTGCTGCAATTTCTTGCGCTGAAAACGCGTGCATAATTGCGCGTATTTCGCCGGAGCCTATCGAACGCGGGTTTTACCGGCGGGCGGCAAGAGCGCCGATGCTCGAGTGAAGTTCGACTGAGGCGTACCTGGCTCAACACACAATGGGACTGTGCCTATGAACCGTAATGATCTGCGCCGCCTGGACATGAACCTGTTGGTGATTTTCGAGGCCCTGATGTTCGAAAAGAACCTGACCCGTGTGGCTGAGAAGCTGTTCATGGGGCAGCCTGCGGTGAGTGCTGCGCTGGGGCGCCTGCGCGATTTGTTCGACGACCCGCTCCTGTTGCGCAATGGTCGCGGGATGGAGCCGACGGCGCGAGCGTTGGCGATTCTTAAAGAGCTGCAACCGGCGATGGACATCATCTCGGGTGCCGTCAGCCGGGCCAAGGAGTTTGACCCGGCGACCAGCTGCGATGTGTTTCGCATAGGCCTTTCGGACGATGCCGAATTTGGTCTGTTCCCGCCGTTGCTGCGCCAGTTGCAGCAGGAGGCGCCGGGCATTGTCGTGGTGGTGCGCCGGGCCAATTATCTGTTGATGCCGGCCTTGCTCGCCTCAGGGGAGATCTCCGTGGGGGTCAGCTACACCACCGACTTGCCGGCCAACGCCAAGCGCAAGCGGTTGCGTGATATTGCCTGCAAAGTGTTGCGCGGGGATGACCGGCCTGGTGAGCTGACGCTCGATGAGTACTGCCAGCGCCCCCACGCGATGGTGTCGTTCTCGGGCGACCTGAGCGGCAACATCGACCTCGACCTTGCCAAAGTCGGGCGTGCCCGGCGCGTGGTGCTGGGGGTTCCGCAGTTCAGTGGCTTGCGGGCGATGCTCGCCGGTACCGAAATGATCGCCACCGTGCCCGACTACGCGGCGTGCGCCTTGGTCGAAGGTTGCGCCCTGCGCGCCGAAGACCCACCGTTTCCCATCGATGCGGCGCAACTGTCGATGGCCTGGAGTGGCGTTCACGACAACGATCCGGCAGAGCGCTGGTTACGTTCGCGGATCAGTCAGTTCATGTCGCAACCCCTGGACATCGCGACCCCCTAGATCCGGCTGAAAGCGGGGTCAGCGTTTTTGCAACCAGCCCAGGAAACCGCCTTTCCTGACCGGCACGGGCTTAGCCATCAACGCCAGCCGACTGTTCTGTTGCCGTACCGCCTGCAACTTGTTCAACGCCTGGCCGACCTCGCTGCGCTGCGCCATGCACTGGCGGGTCAGCTGCTTGTCGAGACGGTAGATGATCGAGGAGGTCAGCGCGGTGAAGGTCGCCTGGGACGGTGTATCGGCAAGGATGCTCTGTTCGCCCATGACCTCGCTCGGCCCCATGCGACCGGCCTCGGCCAGGCCATTGCTGTCGGACACGCTGACACTGACGATACCGGTGGCAATCACAAACAGGCTGTCCGGCACTTCGTCCAGATCCAGCACCACCTGGCCGGCGCTGTATTGTTGCGGCACCATTGATTCGGCGAGGCGGTCACGCTCTTCATGGCTGAGCGAGCGGAAAACCTTCACCTCATCGAGCAACGCACGGGCGCGGCTCGAGGGTTCGATCACACCGTCCGGATGCCGCGAGATACCCGCCGCCTCAAGATGCCGATGGGCGAGGTCGAACAACTGGTTGCGCACGTCGCCTTTCCTGGCCAGTTCGGCGATGAAACCGCTGGCCACGTATTCGGACATTTCCTCTCCCGCCTCTTTGAGCAACGCTTTCGGCGCCGGGTTGAGCAACAGGCTGCTGCTGCCTTGCAGCGTCCGGTCGAGGGCATCGAGCACTCGGCGCGGCCGCACGTGATTCGGCACTTTGATGCTGATCGACACGCCGTGCAGGTTGGTGGGGCGGCTGAGGTTGACGATCTTGGCCTTGGCCGCCACCGAGTTAGGCACCACCGCCAGGGTACCGGCGCTGGTCAGCAAATGGGTGGCACGCCAGTCGATATCGAGCACCTTGCCTTCGACGCCGTCGATCATCACGAAATCGTCCACCTGATAGGGCTTGGTGGTGTTGAGCACGATGCCGGAGAACACGTCGCTCAACGTACTCTGCAGCGCCAGGCCGACCACAATGGCGACCACCCCGGAGGTCGCGAGCAAGCCTTTGACCGGCAGCTCCAGCACATACCCGGCGGCGGCGACAATGGCCGCCAGGAACACCAACGCGCCGATCACGTCCTGTAACAACCGACCGCTGTGCCCGATGCGCCGCATCAGAATCAGGCCGATCACTTCGGTCAGCACCCGCGCAGCGTACAGCCACCAGAGAATCCCCAGCGCCGTTGCGCCCAGTTGCGCAACCCGGTCATCGGCAAACGACGGCGCCTGCAACGGGCTGACGCCGGCATTGATGACCAGCGCGCTGAACGCCACGAACAACAGCAGGCGCACGCCGATGCGCGAGGCGCGGTGCGTGAACGGGGCGAGATGCCAGAGCAACGCGTCGAGCACCAGCAGCAGGGCGCTCCAGGACAACGGGTGGGTGAGGAAAAGGCTCATGGATTGCACTCCGGCGGGTACAAAAAACTCGCCACACCCTGAGGTGTGGCGAGAGGTCGGACTCAGTTCAGATGCGTCTTGAGTTCGGCTGCGGCCTGACGTACCGCCGCTTTGACTTCCGGAATCTGGCTCAGCGGATTGAGCAGGCCGAAGTCATGAATCATCCCGTTGTAGCGCACCGCCGTCACCGGTACACCGGCCGCGTCGAGGTGGCGGGCGTAGCTTTCGCCTTCGTCACGCAGCACGTCGAACTCGGCGGTTTGCACCAGCGCTGCAGGCAGGCCCTTGAGCTGTTCGGTGCTCGCGTTCAGGGGGGATGCGTGGATCTGTGCGCGTTCGGCCGGGTTGGTGGTGTAGTTGTCCCAGAACCACTGCATCATGCCTTTGGTCAGGAAGTGGCCTTCGGCAAACTGTTGGTACGAGGCGGTTTCGAACCCGGCGTTGGTCACCGGCCACATCAGCAGCTGGAAGCGCAGGGCCGGGGTGTGCTGTTCCTTGGCTTTCAACGCCACCACCGCTGCCATGTTGCCGCCGACGCTGTTGCCGGCCACCGCCAGACGCTTGCCGTCGACGCCGATGTCTTTGCCGTGCTCGGCCACCCATTGGGTGGCGGCGTAGGCCTGGTTGATCGCGGTCGGGTAATGGGCTTCCGGCGACGGGGTGTAATCGACGTACACGGCAACTGCGCCCGAGCCCACCACCAGATCACGAATCAAGCGTTGGTGGGTCGGGAAGTCGCCCAGCACCCAACCGCCACCGTGGAAGAACATGAACACTGGCAACTCGCCCTTGACCTTGGCCGGACGCACCACTTTCAGGTTGATCACCTGACCGTCAACCTGGATCGCCTTGTCGCTGACCTCAACCCCCGACAGATCGACCTTCACCGACGCCTGGGCACCGGTCAGCACGCTGCGGGCATCTTTCGGGCTCAGTTGCTCCAGCGGTTTGCCACCGCCGGCGGCAAGGGCGTCGAGGAACGCCTGGGTGTTGTGTTCGACGCCAGGGCTGCCGGCGGCGAAAGCATTGCCGATGGACAGGGCGAGCAGGGAAGCGGTGAGGGTTTTCTTGAGGCTCATGATTAATTCCTTTTTCAAACGTTCGAGTTTTTATGCCGTGGGATCGGGCTGCTGTGACGCTGCGTTCAGGTCTCAGCAACACCGTGAGCACAGATTAATGAGGCGCTCGAAAGTGAAAAAGCGGCTGGAAGCCGTTTAACTGTCAATCAGAATGTGACAATGAGCTTATTCGAAGACGGCTTTATAAGGCCGAGCCCGCTGCGTTTTTGATCTTGATCTTGCTTTTGATCTTAAGCGCCCCGTCAAACCACGCTGGCCGAACGCAGGCTTGAATCCGTGGGTAACCCGGCAGGACGCCGGGTTAGCCGTCCTGGGCCAGGGATGGCCCATAGGCCGCCACGGGAGCAAGCTCCCTCGCCACAGGTTTCAACCTGGCACCAGAATTGTGTCGATTCCCATGTGAGATGGGGGAGGAGGCTTACTCAGGCGAGCAACGAGCCTACAACGGCGTCAACACATTCATCACGGTATCCAGCGCCACACGGGTGTCATCCAGCTGCACCAGCGAAGCGTGCCGGGCGCCGAGCGCGTCTCGGTTCTGGATCGCTGTGAGGATCGCCTTGTGCCGGGGCAGGCTGAGGCCCTGGATATCCGGGCGTCGGTTGGTGATATTGATCGACTCGCGCAACGGCAGCGACAGCATGTTGCACATATAGGCGAGCAAATCGTTGCGCGTGGCGTCGGCGATGGCCCGGTGAAAATCCAGGTCGGCCTGCAGCAATTGTTCGTGAGTCTGCGCGGTCTCCATGCCACGGTAGGCCTCCTCGATCGTGGCGATGTCCTCGACGGTGGCGGTGGTCGCGGCCATCGCGGCGATTTCCGGTTCGAGAATGCGCCGCACACCGGCCAGGGTGTTGAAAAACTCACTATGGGGCGTGGACTGCATCAGCCAGGACAACACGTCCGGGTCGAGTAGGTGCCATTTCACACGCGGCCGCACCACCGCGCCGACCCGTGGCTTGGAATACACCAGGCCCTTGGCGCTGAGTACTCGCGTGGCCTCCCGCAACACTGAGCGGCTGACCTTGTATTCCTCGCAGAGCGTGGCTTCCAGGGGCAGTTTTTCTTCGGGCTTGAAGCGGCCGGAAACGATGTGCATGCCCAAGTCCTGGACGATCTGGGCATGCATGCTCTTGCGCGGTTTGGGCGGCTGGTGATCCATAACGACAGGGATGCTCTGACTTAGATTCGCGGCATCATAGCATCCCAATTAGTGGGAATGACGTGGGACTTCAGCGCCACGGCAACCCACCAGGAAGTCAAAGTCGCAGCCTTGGTCGGCCTGCAGCACATGGTCGATATACAACTGGCGGTAGCCACCGACGATCAGCTTCTGCGCGGGCTTGAGGTCGGCCATGCGGGCTGCCAGCTCTGCGTCGGGGATGTCCAGGTGCAAGCGGCCGTTGGCGCAGTCGAGTTCGATCCAGTCACCTTCCTGCACCGCAGCCAACGGCCCGCCGGCTGCGGCTTCCGGTGCGACGTGCAAGACCACCGTGCCGTAGGCGGTGCCGCTCATGCGTGCGTCGGAGATGCGCACCATATCGGTGACACCCTGGGCCAGCAGCTTGGCCGGCAGGCCCATGTTGCCGACTTCCGCCATGCCTGGGTAACCCTTGGGGCCGCAGTTTTTCATGACCAGGATCGAGTTGGCATCCACGTCCAACTCCGGGTCGTTGATGCGTGCCTTGTACATGTCGAAATCCTCGAACACCACCGCGCGGCCTCGGTGTTGCATCAGCTCGGGGCTGGCGGCCGAAGGCTTGAGGACTGCGCCCAATGGCGCCAGGTTGCCACGCAAGACGCAGATACCGCCGTCGGCGCGGATCGGATTGTCGAGCGTGCGGATGACCTCGTCCTGGCCGTAGATCGGCGAGTCCTGGGTGTTCTCGCCGAGGGTTTTACCGTTCACGGTCAGGGCATTCGGATGCGGGATCAAGTTGGCTTCACCCAGACGGCGCAGCACGGCGGGCAGGCCACCGGCGTAATAGAACTCCTCCATCAGAAAACGCCCCGACGGCTGCAGGTCGACGATGGTCGGCATGCCACGGCCGATGCGGGTCCAGTCATCGAGGTCGAGTTCCACGCCAATGCGCCCGGCGATGGCTTTCAAGTGGATCACGGCGTTGGTCGAACCGCCGATGGCCGCGTTCACACGAATTGCGTTTTCAAAGGCTTCTTTGGTGAGGATCTTCGACAGTTTCAAATCTTCGCGCACCATCTCCACGGCGCGCATGCCGGACATATGCGCCAGCACGTAACGCCGCGCATCCACGGCCGGTATTGCCGCGTTGTGGGGCAGCGACGTGCCCAGCGCCTCGGCCATGCAGGCCATGGTCGACGCGGTGCCCATGGTGTTGCAGGTGCCCGCCGAACGCGACATGCCACCCTCTGCCGCAAGGAAATCATCCAGGCTGATGGTACCGGCCTTGACCTGTTCGCTGAGCTGCCAGACCACGGTGCCCGAGCCGATGTCCTGGCCCTTGTGCTTGCCGTTGAGCATCGGCCCACCCGTGACCACGATGGCCGGTATGTCGCAACTGGCCGCTCCCATCAGCAGGGCCGGGGTGGTCTTGTCGCAGCCGGTCAGCAGCACCACGCCGTCGATGGGGTTTCCGCGAATGGCTTCCTCCACATCCATGCTCGCCAGGTTGCGCGTGAGCATGGCGGTCGGGCGCAGGTTCGACTCGCCGTTGGAGAACACCGGGAATTCCACGGGGAAGCCGCCGGCCTCGATCACGCCGCGTTTGACGTGCTCGGCGATCTGGCGGAAGTGCGCGTTGCACGGGGTCAGCTCCGACCAGGTGTTGCAGATGCCGATGATCGGTTTGCCATGGAACTGATGGTCGGCGATGCCCTGGTTCTTCATCCAGCTGCGGTACATGAAGCCGTTCTTGTCGGCGGTACCAAACCACTGGGCGGAGCGTAGGCCGGGCTTTTTATCAGACATGATCGATTCTCTTATTGTATGACTATATGTTCTATCTGCGGCTAAACATAAGCGCAAAAACCCTGCTTTGGAAGAGTTGTTTTGCAAATAGTCATACTATATAGTTTGTCTCAACTGAGGTATGACCCTGGCGGATGTTCGCGAGAGGTGTCCCCCGAGCTTCTATAAAAACAACAATCGGAGATCGACCCATGAGCCAGGAACTGCGGCTTATTCGGCGCATCACGCTGAAATTGATTCCCTTCCTGATCCTGCTGTACCTGATCGCCTACGTGGACCGTTCCGCCGTGGGCTTCGCCAAATTGCACATGGGCGCCGATGTCGGCATCGGCGACGCCGCCTATGGCTTGGGCGCCGGGTTGTTCTTTATTGGCTACTTCCTGTTCGAGATCCCCAGCAACCTGATGCTCGACCGCTTCGGCGCACGCCGCTGGTTTGCGCGCATCATGGTGACCTGGGGCGCGATCACGATCGGCATGGCCTTCGTGCAAGGCCCGCACAGCTTCTATGTGATGCGCTTTTTGCTGGGCGCGGCGGAGGCGGGCTTCTTTCCGGGCGTGCTCTACTACATCACCCAGTGGTTTCCGGTGCGCCATCGCGGCAAGATCCTTGGGTTGTTCATCCTGTCCCAACCCATCGCGATGATGATCACCGGCCCGGTCTCCGGTGGCCTGCTGGGCATGGATGGCCTGCTCGGCCTGCACGGCTGGCAGTGGCTGTTCATCGTGATCGGCACACCGGCGCTGCTGCTGACCTGGCCGGTGCTGCGCTACCTGCCGGACGGACCCCGGCAGGTCAGCTGGATGAGCGACGACGAGAAGGCCTGGTTGACCGGTGAACTCACCAAAGACCTGCAAGCCTACGGCCAGACCCGTCACGGCAACCCACTGCACGCCTTGAAAGACAAGCGCGTGTTGCTGCTGGCGCTGTTCTATCTGCCGGTCACCCTGAGCATCTATGGCCTGGGCCTGTGGCTGCCGACCCTGATCAAACAGTTCGGTGGCACTGACCTGGTCACCGGTTTCATCTCGGCCGTGCCCTATGTCTTCGGCATCATCGGCCTGCTGATCATCCCGCGCAGTTCCGATCGCTTGAACGACCGTTACGGCCATCTCGCGGTGCTTTATGTGTTGGGGGCCATCGGCCTGTTCTGCAGTGCCTGGCTGAGTCTGCCGGTGCTGCAAATGGCGGCGCTGTGCCTGGCGGCGTTCGCGCTGTTTTCCTGCACGGCGGTGTTCTGGACCTTGCCGGGGCGGTTCTTTGCCGGCGCCAGTGCGGCAGCGGGCATTGCCTTGATCAACTCGGTGGGCAACCTCGGTGGCTATATCGGCCCGTTCGTGATCGGTGCGCTCAAGGAGTACACCGGCAACCTGGCCTCGGGCTTGTACTTCCTGTCTGGCGTAATGGTGTTCGGGTTGTTGCTGACCGGCGTGGTCTACCGCCTGCTGGAACTCAAGCATGTACTGCCCGCCGACCAATTCGCCGCCAGTGCCCGTGGCGCCACCCGTACTTAATGGAGGAGAAGCTTCATGCGTTTAGTTCAGTTCGAGTTGCACAACGGTGAGCGTCGCGTCGGCGTAGTGGACGGCCATCA
The DNA here is from genome assembly GCF_016918385.1 of Pseudomonas sp. ICBG1301. Classification (NCBI taxonomy): domain Bacteria; kingdom Pseudomonadati; phylum Pseudomonadota; class Gammaproteobacteria; order Pseudomonadales; family Pseudomonadaceae; genus Pseudomonas; species Pseudomonas sp. ICBG1301. The sequence continues at coordinate 24,939 of NZ_JAEKGB010000012.1, read as the reverse complement.
ACTGCGCGAAGTGCGGACGGCCCACAGCGTGCGAGAACTGGCGCTGGCCGCCATCGAGGCGGGCGTCAAGTTGCAGCAGCAGGTGGAGAGCCTCGGCCTGGGCGCCAGCCACGACTACGCGGCCTTGCTGGCCGGGCAGCAGATCCTACCCCCGCTGGACCATCCGGACCCGGCCCATATGCTCATCAGCGGCACCGGCCTGACCCACCTGGGCAGCGCCGCCGCACGCGACAAAATGCACCAGGCCGGTGACGACAGCGCACTGACCGACACCATGCGCATCTTCAAGTGGGGCGTGGAGGGCGGTAAACCCGCCGCCGGCCAGGCCGGTGTGCAACCGGAATGGTTCTACAAGGGCGATGGCAGCATCGTCGTGCGTCCGGGCCAGGCCTTCGCGGTGCCGCCGTTTGCCGAAGACGCCGGTGAAGAACCGGAAATCGGCGGCCTCTATGTGATCGGCCCGGACAGCCGGCCGTATCGCCTGGGCTTCGCGGTGGGCAACGAGTTCTCCGACCACGTGATGGAGCGCAAGAACTACCTGTACCTGGCCCATTCCAAACTGCGCAGTTGCAGCTATGGCCCGGAGTTGCGCGTTGGTGAGTTGCCCCAGCACCTGGCCGGCACCAGCCGCATCCTGCGCAATGGCGAGGTGATCTGGCAGAACGAGTTCCTCAGCGGCGAGGCCAATATGTGCCACAGCCTGGAAAACCTCGAGTACCACCACTTCAAATACCGTCAGTTCCTCAAGCCTGGCGATGTGCACATCCATTTCTTCGGCACCGCCACGCTGTCATTTGCCGACGGTATACGTACCCAACCGGGCGATGTCTTCGAGATCAGCCAGGCCGAGTTCGGCGCACCGCTGGTCAACAGCGTCGGCAGCGTTGACGCGGCATTCGAACCCGGCCAAGTAGTGCCCCTTTAAGGAGATCGACATGACCCAGTTCCTCGGCCACAACTACATCGGCGGCCAACGTAGCGGCAACGGCAGCGTCAAGCTGCAAAGCATCGACGCCGCCACCGGCGAAGCCTTGCCGCAGGATTTCTACCAGGCCACCGCGCAGGAAGTCGACGCCGCCGCCCAGGCCGCAGCGCAAGCTTATCCGGCCTACCGTGCCTTGAGTGCCGCGCGCCGTGCACAGTTCCTGGACGCTATTGCCGATGAACTGGACGCGCTGAGCGACAACTTCGTTGAGCTGGTGTGCCGCGAAACCGCATTGCCCGCCGCCCGTATCAAGGGTGAGCGCGCACGTACCAGCGGCCAGATGCGTCTGTTCGCCAGCGTGCTGCGCCGTGGTGATTTCTACGGTGCGCGCATCGACAAGGCCTTGCCGGATCGCCAACCATTGCCACGTCCGGACCTGCGCCAATACCGTATCGGCCTCGGCCCGGTCGCGGTGTTCGGTGCAAGCAACTTTCCGCTGGCGTTTTCCACGGCCGGCGGTGACACCGCCGCCGCGCTGGCGGCCGGTTGCCCGGTGGTCTTCAAGGCGCACAGCGGGCACATGGCTACGGCTGAACAGGTGGCCAACGCAATTATTCGTGCGGCCGAGGCCACCGAAATGCCGGCGGGCGTGTTCAACATGATCTTTGGCGGTGGCGTCGGTGAGGCGCTGGTCAAGCACCCGGCGATCCAGGCGGTGGGGTTTACCGGTTCGCTCAAAGGCGGCCGTGCCCTGTGCGATATGGCGGCGGCACGCCCGCAGCCGATCCCGGTGTTCGCCGAAATGTCGAGCATCAACCCGGTGATCGTGTTGCCCGAGGCCCTGCAAGCGCGTGCCGACACCATCGCCCGCGACCTGACTGCCTCGGTGGTGCAAGGCTGCGGCCAGTTCTGCACCAACCCTGGCCTGGTGATCGGTATCGCTTCGCCGGCGTTCACCACGTTCACCCAGCAGGTGGCGCAGTTGATCGGTGAGCAACCGGCGCAGACCATGCTCAACGCCGGCACGCTTGGCAGCTACGGCAAAGGCTTGCAAAAGCTGCTGGCGCATCCGGGTATTCAACACCTGGCGGGGAATGCCCAAACCGGCAACCAGGCGCAGCCGCAGTTGTTCAAGGCCGATGCCCGTCTGCTGATCGATGGCGATGACGTTTTGCAGGAAGAAGTGTTCGGCCCCACCACGGTGTTTGTCGAAGTGGCCGACCCGGCCCAACTCGACGCCGCCTTGCACGGCCTGCAGGGTCAGCTCACGGCGACGATCATTGGCGAGCCGGCCGACCTGCACCAGTTCGCTGCGCTCACGCCGCTGCTGGAGCAGAAGGTCGGGCGCATCCTGCTCAACGGCTACCCGACCGGCGTGGAAGTGTGCGATTCGATGGTGCATGGCGGCCCGTACCCGGCGACCTCGGATGCGCGTGGCACCTCGGTCGGCACCCTGGCCATCGACCGTTTCCTGCGCCCGGTGTGCTTCCAGAATTACCCTGATAGCCTGCTGCCCGACGCGTTGAAAAACGCCAACCCATTGCGTATCCAGCGCCTGGTGAATGGCACGCCATCGCGCGATTCGCTGTAAGGCACCCGGAGGTTCCATGTCGTGTCATGCGGTCACTGCACACCGTGCACAATTGGGCGAAGGCCCGTTCTGGGACGTGCCGACCCAGGCGTTGTATTGGGTCAATATTGCCGGCAAACAGGCACTGCGCCTGATGAACGGGCAGTTGCAGATCTGGCAGCTGCCCGAGCACGTCTCGGCGTTTATCCCGTGTGCCCGGGGCGACGCGCTGGTGACGTTGAGCAGTGGCGTGTATCGCCTGGACCTGAGCACCGAAGCCTTGACGCTGCTCTGTGTGGCCGACACGCAGCCGGGCAACCGTGGCAATGAAGCGCGCTGCGATGCCCAGGGCCGCCTGTGGCTGGGCACCATGCAGAACAATATCGGCGAACACGGTGAAGACCTGCCGATTACCCGGCGTTCCGGCGGGCTGTTCCGTATCGACGCCGATGCCCAGGTCACGCCGTTGCTGCGGGGCCTGGGTATTCCCAACACGTTGCTGTGGAACGAGGAGGGCACCCAGGTGCATTTTGGCGACAGCCTGGACGGTATGCTTTACCAGTATTCGATCCAGCCCGACGGCCAGTTGGCAGCGCCACAGGTCTGGTTCGGTCCGCACAGCCGCGGCGGCCCGGACGGCTCGGCGATGGACGCCGAAGGCTACCTCTGGAACGCACGCTGGGACGGCAGTTGCCTGCTGCGCCTGACGCCCACGGGGGAGGTGGACCGCATCATCGAGTTACCCGTCAGCCGGCCCACCAGTTGTGTCTTCGGTGGGCCGAACCTGACCACCCTGTATATCACCAGTGCCGCCAGCCCCTTGGATCATCCCCTGGATGGTGCGCTGCTGGCCATCGAGGTCGACGTGCCAGGCACACCCTGTCACCGCTTTGCCGGTTAAAAAAACAGACTTGAAAACAACAATAAGGAGTCACCCGTATGAATCTTCGTCGTGGTATCCGTTCCCTGTGCTGCACCGCGGTGGCGGTCTCGGCCCTGAGCCTGAGTGGCCTGCTGCTGGCCGCTGAAGAAGTGAAGATTGGTTTTCTGGTCAAGCAGGCCGAAGAACCGTGGTTCCAGACCGAATGGGCATTTGCCGAAAAAGCCGGCAAGGAGCACGGTTTTACCGTGATCAAGATCGCCGTGCCGGACGGCGAGAAAACCCTCTCGGCCATCGACAGCCTGGCCGCCAACGGCGCCAAGGGCTTTGTGATCTGCCCGCCGGATGTCTCCCTCGGCCCGGCGATTGTCGCCAAGGCCAAGGCCAACGGCTTGAAAGTGATTGCGGTGGATGATCGCTTTGTCGATGCCAAGGGCAACTTCATGGAAGACGTGCCGTACCTGGGCATGGCGGCCTTCGAAGTGGGCCAGAAGCAGGGCGCCGCGATGGCTGCCGAAGCGAAAAAACGTGGCTGGGACTGGAAGGATACCTATGCGGTGATCAATACCTTCAACGAGCTCGACACCGGTAAAAAACGTACCGATGGTTCGATCAAATCCCTGGAAGAAGCCGGCATTCCCAAGGACCACATCCTCACTGCCGCGCTCAAGACGCTCGACGTTCCCGGCAGCATGGACGCCACCAACTCGGCCCTGGTCAAGTTGCCCAGCGGCGCGAAGAACCTGATCATCGGGGGCATGAACGACAACACCGTGCTCGGCGGCGTGCGCGCCACCGAAAGCGCAGGGTTTGCCGCCGCCAACGTGATCGGTATCGGCATCAACGGCACCGACGCCATCGGCGAATTGAAGAAGGCCAACAGCGGCTTCTTCGGTTCCATGCTGCCCAGCCCGCATATCGAGGGCTACAACACCGCGCTGATGATGTACGAGTGGGTCACCAAAGGTACCGAGCCGCCTAAGTACACCGCCATGGACGAAGTGACGCTGATCACCCGTGCGAACTTCAAGGAAGAACTGACCAAGATCGGGCTGTGGAAATGATGGCTGCGGCCCTGCGGTTTGACGGTATCGGCAAGACCTTTCCCGGGGTCAAGGCGCTGGACGGCATCTGCTTCACCGCCCGCCCGGGGCAGGTGCACGCCTTGATGGGCGAGAATGGCGCGGGCAAGTCGACGCTGTTGAAGATCCTGGGCGGCGCCTATATTCCGAGCAGCGGCACGGTGCAGATCGGCGAGCAGACCATGGCCTTCAAATGCGCCGCCGACAGCATTGCCAGCGGTGTCGCGGTGATCCACCAGGAGTTGCACCTGGTGCCGGAAATGAGCGTGGCCGAGAACCTGTTCCTGGGGCATTTGCCGACGCGCTTTGGCGTGGTCAATCGAGGCCAACTGCGCAAGCAGGCGCTGGCGTGCCTCAAGGGCCTGGCCGATGAGATCGACCCGGACGAAAAGCTGGGACGTCTGTCGCTCGGCCAGCGCCAACTGGTGGAAATCGCCAAGGCACTGTCCCGTGGCGCCCATGTGATTGCCTTTGACGAGCCGACCAGCAGCCTGTCGGCGCGGGAGATCGACCGCTTGATGGCGATCATTGCGCGCTTGCGCGATGAGGGCAAAGTGGTGCTGTACGTGTCCCATCGCATGGAAGAGGTGTTCCGTATTTGCGATGCGGTGACCGTGTTCAAGGACGGCCGCTTCGTGCGCACCTTCGACGACATGCGTGCGCTGACCCACGACCAGTTGGTGACCTGCATGGTCGGGCGCGATATCCAGGATATCTACGACTACCGTGCGCGCGAACAGGGCGCGGTGGCGCTCAAGGTCGACGGCCTGCTTGGCCCGGGCTTGCGCGAGCCGATCAGTTTTGAGGTGCGCAAAGGCGAGATTCTTGGGTTGTTCGGGCTGGTCGGGGCCGGGCGCACCGAGCTGTTGCGCCTGCTCAGCGGCCTGGAACGTGCCAGCGCCGGCACGCTGGAACTCTGTGGTGAGCCATTGCCGCTGCGCTCGCCTCGCGACGCGATTGCCGCCGGGGTGTTGCTGTGCCCGGAGGATCGCAAGAAGGAAGGCATCATCCCGCTGTCCAGCGTGGCCGAGAACATCAACATCAGTGCCCGGGGTGCGCATTCGAGGTTTGGCTGGTTGTTGCGCGAGGGTTGGGAAAAAGCCAACGCCGACCAACAGATCAAGGCGATGAAGGTCAAGACGCCGAATGCGGCGCAGAAGATCCTCTACCTCTCCGGCGGCAACCAGCAGAAGGCCATTCTCGGCCGCTGGCTGTCGATGCCGATGAAAGTGCTGCTGCTGGATGAGCCGACCCGAGGCATCGATATCGGGGCCAAGGCCGAGATTTACCAGATCATCCATAACCTTGCGGCCCAGGGCATCGCGGTGATTGTGGTGTCCAGCGACTTGATGGAAGTCATGGGCATCTCCGATCGCATCCTGGTGCTGTGCGAAGGCGCCATGCGCGGCGAACAAATCCGCGAACACGCGACTGAATCCAACCTGCTGCAGCTGGCCCTGCCGCGCGGCCTGGCGAACTGAGAGAACACCATGACCACTCAAAACAACGCGTTGCCAACGGCACGCAAACCCTTGGATATACGTGCACTGCTCGACAACTGGGCGATGCTGCTGGCGGCGGTGGGCATCTTTGTGCTGTGCGCCTTGCTGGTCGATAACTTCCTCTCGCCGCTGAACATGCGCGGGCTTGGCTTGGCGATCTCCACCGTGGGAATTGCGGCGTGCACCATGCTGTTCTGCCTGGCGTCGGGGCACTTCGACTTGTCGGTGGGCTCGGTGATCGCCTGCGCCGGGGTGGTGGCGGCCATCGTCATGCGCGATACCGACAGCGTGATGCTGGGCATCGGGGCGGCGCTGGTGATGGGCCTGGTCGTCGGGCTGATCAACGGGATCGTGATCGCCAAGCTGCGGGTCAACGCGTTGATCACCACGTTGGCGACCATGCAGATCGTGCGGGGCCTGGCTTATATCTTTGCCGATGGCAAGGCGGTGGGCGTATCCCAGGATCAATTCTTTGTGTTCGGTAACGGCCAGTTGTTCGGCGTGCCGGTGCCGATCCTGATCACCATCCTGTGCTTCCTGTTCTTCGGCTGGCTGCTCAACTACACCACCTATGGGCGCAACACCATGGCCATCGGCGGCAATCCGGAAGCGGCGTTGCTGGCGGGGGTGAACGTTGATCGCACCAAGATCTTGATCTTCGCCGTACACGGCGTGATTGGCGCCCTGGCCGGGGTGATCCTGGCCTCGCGCATGACCTCCGGCCAACCGATGATCGGCCAGGGGTTCGAACTGACGGTGATCTCGGCGTGTGTGCTGGGCGGGGTGTCGTTGAGTGGTGGTATCGGCATGATCCGGCATGTGATTGCCGGGGTGCTGATCCTGGCGATTATCGAGAATGCGATGAACCTGAAGAACATCGACACGTTTTATCAATACGTGATCCGAGGGTCCATCCTGCTGCTGGCCGTGGTCATCGACCGCATGAAACAACGCTGATCCAAGCCCTGTGAGAAGCAAATGTGGGAGGGGGCAAGCCCCAATGCCAGTCAGTTAAGAAATCTGCCGCGACCAAACTTTGTAGTGAGCGGGCTTGCCCCGCGCTGGGTGGCAAAGCCGCCCCAACAAAGACGCCGCGGTATTTCAGAAGGACCGAGGTGCCTGGTTTCAGGGCGGCTTCGCCACCCAGCGCGGGACAAGCCCGCTCACTACAGATGATTTGTTCTACACCACACTGTTTAACTGACAGGCATTGGGGCAAGCCCTCTCCCACAGTTTTAATCAGTGGTGAATTTGAAGACGGTGTTCTGGGTGTAGGTCTGCCCAGGGTTCAGGCGGGTCGAGGCAAACTTCGGTTGATTGGGCGCGTCCGGGAAGTGTTGGGTTTCCAGGGTGAACCCGCCCCAGTGCAGGTACGGCTTGCCGCCTTTACCCTTCACTGTGCCGTCGAGGAAGTTGCTGGTATAGAACTGCACTCCAGGCTCCGTGGTGTAGAGCTGCAACCGCCGCCCGGACTCAGGGTCATGCACCTCGGCCGCCAGTTGCTTCACATCACCTTTGCTATCCAGTGCCCAGTTGAAGTCGAACCCGCCTTGTTTCGGCTCGGCGAATTTCAGTTGCGGGTGATCATCCTTGATGTGTTGGCCGATGGCGGTGGGTTTGAGGAAGTCCATCGGCGTGCCCTGAACGGGCGCAAGTTCGCCGGTAGGAATCAATGTGGCATTCACCGGGGTGTAGTGGCTGGCATGCAAGGTCGCGACTTGCTTGAGGATGTCGCCGTTACCTGCGCCGGCGAGGTTGAAGTAACTGTGGTTGGTCAGGTTGAGCACGGTGGGTTTGTCGGTGCTGGCCTTGTAGTCGATGTGCAGTTCGTTGTTATCGTTGAGGCTGTAGGTGACCTCGGTTTTCAGGTTGCCCGGGAAGCCCATCTCGCCGTCCTTGGACAAGTAGGTGAGGGTGACGCCGACCGAATCCTTGCCGTTGACCGGCTTGGCTTGCCACACCTGCTTGTCGAAACCCTGGGCGCCGCCGTGCAGCGAATTGGGACCGTCGTTGAGCGGCACCTGGTAGCGTTTGCCATCGAGTTCAAAGGCACCGCCGGCGAGCCGATTGCCGAAGCGTCCGATGGTCGCGCCGAAAAACGCCGTGCCGGCCTGGTAACCCTGCACATCATCGAAGCCGAGCACCACGTCGTCGACCTTGCCGTGTTTGTCCGGCACCTTCAGCGACTGCAACACGCCGCCGTAGGTAATCACCGTGGCTTGCATGCCATGGCTGTTGCGCAGGATGTACTGTTCGACGGGCGTACCGTCGTTGGTTTTACCGAACGGTTTGTGCTCGCTGCTGAGCCCTGCCGCCTGGGCGCCGCCGCTGGCAATCAGCAGGGACATGGCGAGGCCCGAAAGCAGGTATCGAGGGTGCTTCATGATCGAACTTCCTTTTGTTGTTTTGAGTGGAATAGTTCTACTAATGTGCGATATTTGTCGCTGTGACAGCGAATTTATAGCCTTTAAAGCCGGTTTCGTAAAATAAAATAAGACTAATTGATCGAGGCAACCGTTATATGAGTACTGCACAGGCTGTTTATCCCGACCTTGAAGGCAAGACCGTACTGATCTCCGGAGGCGCGTCAGGCATCGGCGAATTCATGGTGCGTGCCTTCGCCGCCCAAGGCGCCAAGGTGGCCTTTGTGGACCGCGCGCAAAGCCAGGGCGAGCGCCTGGCTGCACTGCTGAACTCAAACGGGCACAGGGTAGAGTTCGTGTGCTGCGACATCACCGATGAAATCGCCTATAAGGCAGCCATCGAGCGTTTCGAGCATTCCCTGGGGCCGATCAGCGTACTGATCAACAATGCAGCCAATGACGTGCGCCACACGTTGGACGAGGTGGATTCGCAAACCTTCGACAAGCTGATCTCGGTCAACCTCAAGCATGCCTTTTTTGCCGCCAAGGCCGTGGTGCCGATGATGAAAAGCGCCGGCGGCGGCTCGATCATCAACCTGGGCTCGGTCGGTTGGATGATGGCGTCCGCCGGCTACCCCGTATACGCCGCCAGCAAGGCCGCCGCCCATGGCATGACCCGCGCATTGGCGCGGGAGCTGGGGCCGAGCCGTATCCGCGTCAATACACTGGTGCCCGGCTGGGTGATGACCGAAAAACAGCTGGCGATGTGGGTCGATGAGGCGGCCCGCGAGTTGATCAGCCGCAGCCAGTGCTTGCCGGGGTCTGTCGAGCCTCAGCATATTGCCGATATGGCGCTGTTTCTGGCGTCTGATGTGTCCGCGATGTGCTCCGCGCAGAACTTTATCGTGGATGGCGGCTGGGTTTAGGTGTGATTTGGCCAGCCCTAGCCCGGCTGGCCAATGCTCTCGAGACGAGGTACGGTTTTTAACAACTCTTTACTTTTAGCGTCTGGATTACCCAAAAAACAAAGTGCTAATTTGCGCGTTTTCTGGGGGCGATGGAACGGTGTGGACAAACTAAGGGAAGTGGCCTTAAAAAAGCCGTGCTCATTTATCTTCATCATGGCTTTTGTGGTCTTGGCGGTATTGCAGTACAAGCCTGCGGTACTCAACTACACCACGCGCTTTGTCGATTTTGCCGAATATATGCTGCAGTACGGCGTCACCCTGTTTCCCATTGCGGATGATCTGCAGCCCTATCCTGACTATACGGTCTTCAATACATTACTTGTCTATCTAGTCTCCCTGCCATTTGGGCGCATCTCGATTCTTTCGATGGGCGTTCCCTTTTGTATAGCCGCCGCCTTGATGCTGGTGTTCATATACAAGTTGGGAGCACTGCATGAAAAGAAATGGGGGGCATATGGTGTCGTGTTTGCGCTGTTCACCTGGTCTTTCCTGGACGGGGTGAATTCCTTGGCGCTGGATGTCTACCCGGCACTGTTTACGGTGATGTGTTTTTACCTGGCTTATACGGGAGAGATGTACAAGCAACGTTTGCGCTTGCTGCTGGTTCTCGCGGTTCTTGCGCTGGGCTTTGCATTTCGTGGCCCGATTGGCCTGATTGGTCCGGCCAGTGTGGTCGCCTCTTACTATCTGCTGAGCCGGCAGTGGCGCATGCTGGTGGTGTTTTCCTTGCTGGCTGGCGTGGTGCTGGCCTTGGGAGTTGCCATACTCGCGTGGGCGGCCTATTTACAAGGCGGCGAGGCTTTCCTGCATGAGGTGCTGGTCATGCAGGGGCTGGGACGCTTTGGCAGTGATCACGCTCCCCGTTATTACTTCTATTTTTCGGCGGGCCTGTTGACCTACGGCGTCACCGCTTTAATTGCTGTGGGCGTCATTATCAAGAAGGGCAAGCAGTTTTTTGCCGATACACCTCACCCGTCGACAGACATGCTGCTGTATCTCACCGGCTGGTTCCTGGTGGTGCTCGTGCTGTTCACGATCCCGAGTTCGAAGAAGGCGCGTTATATACTTTCAATTACGCCCGCTATTTCATTGTTGGCCGCTTATATTTTTGTAGAACGTAGCCAGCTATTTGCAAGGACGCGGCAAAAGTTACTGAAGTTTTGCTTGAACTTGCCGGTGATCGGGCTGGGCATGCTGTTGCTGGCCTGGGTTCATGGTTTGTATGCCCAGACGCCCCTTCATCCCAATTACCTCGGTGCGTCCGTTGGCTTGATTGCTCTCGCTGCACTTCGGCCCTGGATGGAGTCACGCCTGCGCGCCTCTGCACATCGCGAGTTCGTGGTTTTCTGCTTTGGTGCCGCCGCCTTCCTCCTGCTGGATTTGTTTTTCTTTAATTCCATTACTTACCATTTGGAGTTGGCCAATGAGCCGACTCCCAAATTCCTGCCTTATTGGTTTTGGTAAGGCATGCCGTCAGCGGTGCATGAGGCTACCCGCAGGGCCGGCCTTGTGCCTGGAGCGCTTGAAGGCTCCCGCTGCGGCAATGTTGAGTAACCGGCGAAAGTTCGGGCATTGCGCGTGGTTGGGGGCAGGGCATGTGGCGGCATGCCGCAAGCCCTTGCTCATGGCCTGCAGTTGCTTGACCGTCGCATCAAGCTCATCGGCCTTGGCCAACAGCACCGCTCTGTCCACAGTCACCTGACCACTGGCGGGCAGCATGGCCTGTATCTCGTCCAGTGAGAGGCCTCCCGCTTGCCCGAGTGCAATCACCGCCAATTGCTCGACCACTGCTGCGGCAAACTGGCGGCGAGCGCCGGGTGGGCTGATTGCCGTGATCAAGCCTTTCTTCTCATAGAAACGCAAGGTGTGGGCAGGAATACCCGTGCGCTTGACGACCTCAGTGATATCCATTGATAGACCATTGACTTGAAGTTGACTTCAACTTCTATGATGCCTGCGCATGTTTAATCGGTCCATGGACAAGAGGTGGATATGGCATCGCTGGAGATGGCTGCACAGGTTGTTTGGTTGGGCACCGGGGCTACGGTGGTGATGGATGTGTGGATGTTGATCCTGAAAGCCCTTGGCGTTCCAACGCTGAATTTCGCGCTGGTTGGACGCTGGGTCGGGCATGCCTGCCGAGGGCAGTTCGCTCATCGCAGCATTGGGCAAGCGATGCCCGTGCGAGGTGAAGTCGCTCTGGGCTGGATTGCGCACTACGTCACAGGCGTTGTGTTTGCCGTATTGCTGGTGTGGATTCTAGGTGTTGACTGGCTGCAGCAACCCACCTTCCTGCCGGCACTCGCGTGGGGCGTGGTCACAGTGGCTGTACCACTGTGTGTGATACAGCCCGCCATGGGGGCGGGATTCGCATCCTCCAGGACGCCGACGCCGGGTAGGAACCGCTTGCGCAGTTTGATCAGCCATGCCGTGTTCGGCGTGGGCCTCTACCTGGCTGGGGTCGCGATTAGCTGGGCCTAGAGGGGCACCCAATGCAATCGCGGCCAATGCCGTAGCGTCGCCCCTGTGGCTTTTTTCAGCCCTGTGGCTGCACAAAGTCTTCCTCGAAGTGCTCGTGTTCACCTCGTGTATCACCCTGGCGACGCAGCACTTCCATCTGGCGCAGTTCCACGCGGCGGATCTTGCCGGAAATGGTCTTGGGCAGCTCGCTGACGAACTCGATACGCCGCACGCGCTTGTAGGGTGCCAATTGTTCACGGGCGAAAGCCAGGATGTGGCGGGCCAACTCGGCGTCGCCGACGCTGTCATGGGCCAGGATCAGGAACGCCTTTGGCACGGCCAGGCGCAACGGGTCGGGGCTCGGTACCACGGCCACTTCCATCACGGCCGGGTGTTCGATCAGTGCGCTTTCCAGTTCGAAAGGGCTGATGCGATAGTCGGAGGCTTTGAACACATCGTCGGCGCGCCCCACGAACGTGATGTAACCGTCGCCGTCGATCTGTGCGGTGTCGCCGGTGCGGTAGTAGCCGTCGCGCATCACTTCTGCGGTTTTTTCCGGGCTGTCTTCGTAGCCGAGCATCAAGCCGAGCGGGCGTACCGCCAGGGGCAAGGCGACTTCTCCCTCGGTGCCGGGCCGGCCGTCGGGATCGAGCAGCGCCACTTGGTAACCCGGTAATGGGCGGCCCATGGAGCCTGGCTTGAGCACCTGGCCGGGTGTGTTGCCCACCAGGGCGGTGGTTTCCGATTGGCCGAAACCGTCGCGCAGCGGCAGCCCCCAGGCCAGCTGGATCTGCTCGATGATTTCCGGGTTCAGCGGCTCACCGGCGCCCACCAGTTCACGCAGGTTCAAGCGTGGCTTGTAGGCGGCCAGGTCTTCCTGGATCAGCATGCGCCACACCGTGGGCGGTGCGCACAGGCTGGTCACGCCGTAGCGTTCCAGTGCGCCGAGCAGGGCCGGTGCGCTGAACCGCGTCACGTTATGAATAAAGATGCAGGCACCGGCATTCCAGGGGGCGAAGAGGCAGCTCCAGGCATGCTTGGCCCAGCCCGGCGAGGAAATATTCAGGTGCAGGTCGCCCGGCTGTAGGCCGATCCAGTACATAGTCGACAGGTGGCCCACCGGATAGCTCTGGTGACTGTGCAACACCATTTTGGGTTTCGAGGTGGTGCCGGAGGTGAAGTACAGCAGCATCGGGTCGATGGCCTGGGTGCTGCCGTCGGCTTGGAACGCCTCGGGATATTCGAAGGCGGCACTGTGGGCGACCCAACCGGAGGGTGGCGAGCCGACACAGATACGATTACAGCCGTCAGCCAGGCCGGTGAACTTGCTGATATGTGCCTGGCCGACCACCAGATGGCGTACTTGCCCGCGCTCGATGCGGTCGCGCAGGTCATCGGGGTTCAACAGCGCCGTGGCGGGGATGACCACGGCGCCGAGCTTGAAGGCGGCGAGCATGGTTTCCCACAGCGCCACATCATTGCCGAGCATCAACAGGATGCGCTCACCACGCCGCACCCCGAGGGCACGCAGGTGGTTGGCGACCTGGTTGGAGCGTACCGACAGTTGCTGGAAGCTGTAGCGCTGCTCACTGCCGTCTTCTTCGACGATCCACAGTGCATCGGCCGAATTGCCCTCAGCCATGGCATCGAAGTAATCCAAGGCCCAGTTGAATGCGTCCAGCTGCGGCCAGCGGAAATCGCGGACGGCGGTGGCGTAGTCAGTGCGGTGAGCGAGGAGAAAATCCCGAGCGGCCAGGAAGGGCTGGGTCATGGTGGCTGTCCTTAATTATTGTTGTGGGGACTGACCCCCGGCGCGACCGGGTGGCTGAGCCGAGTATAGGCACGCATAAATCAGAGCAGAACGCTCAAAAACACCACTGCGTTGTGCAAAAAAGTCATGGGGGCGGCAACATCGAGGTGTGATTGACGGTTAATACATAAAAGTCCAGTATGGAATTATAAGTACAAAAATTAGCGTCACCTCGTTCTTCACGCTTGCCAAACCAACAACAACTTGCGAGAACACGACCATGAAGAAACGCGCGCTCGTCACAGCCTTGACCTTGGGTTTGATCGCTTCCAGCCATCTGCTGGCCGCCGAGAAAACCCTGCGCATCGGCATTGAAGCGGCCTATCCACCGTTCGCTTCCAAGACCCAGGAAGGCAAGATCGTCGGGTTCGACTACGACATCGGCAACGCGTTATGCGCGCAGATGCAAGCCAAGTGCGTGTGGGTAGAGGGTGAGTTCGACGGGCTGATTCCTTCCCTCAAGGTGAAGAAAATCGACATGGCCTTGTCGTCCATGACCATCAACGAAGACCGCAGGAAGTCGGTGGATTTCACCCACAAGTATTACTTCACCGGCTCGCGGCTGGTGATGAAGGAGGGGGCGGTGGTGGACGATCAGTACGCCAGCCTCAAGGGCAAGACCGTCGGCGTGCAACGCGCCACGACCACCGACCGCTATGCCACCGAGGTGTTCGAACCCCAAGGGATCAACGTCAAGCGCTACAGCAACAATGAAGAGATCTACATGGACCTGGCCGCAGGCCGCCTGGATGCGATTTTCGCCGACACCATCCCCCTCAGCGACTTCCTGTCGATGCCGCGTGGCAAGGGCTATGCCTTTGTCGGCCCGGAGCTCAAGGACCCCAAGTACGTGGGCGAGGGCGCCGGTATTGCGGTGCGCAAGGGCAACACGGCGTTGGTCAGTGAGCTGAACGCCGCGATTGATGGCATCCGCGCGAACGGCGAGTACCAGAAGATTTCCCAGCAGTACTTCAAGTCCGACATCTACGGCGATTGATAACCCTAGTCCCAACTGCGGGCTTGTCCTAATGTCTGTCAGTTAAGCGATAGAGCAGACGATGGATAACCTGTGGGAGGGGGCTTGCTCCCGATAGCGGTGTGTCAGGTTCAGAAACCGTGACTGACACACCGCTATCGGGAGCAAGCCCCCTCCCACCGTGACAGCGTTAAGCCTTAACTGACTGGCATCAGGCCAAGCCCGCTCACTACAACTTCAGTTCTTTCAGGTGTTTGTAGACGGTCGCCCGGCCCATGCCCAGCACATTGGCCACATAGTTGGAGGCACTCTTGCCCTTGAATGCGCCCTCGGCATGCAGCGCCAGTACCAGTTCGCGTTTGTGGTCACGGGTCAGCAGGTTCAGGCTCAGTTGGCGTTCACGCATCCAGGCGTGCAGGAACGTGTTGATGCGTTCCTGCCAGTCATCGCGAAACAGCGAGTCCGGCTGGGGGATCAGCTTACTGGGCGACAGGAACAGGTCCAGCGCCGCCTTGGCGTTTTCGAACAGTGAAATATTCAGGTTGATGCACAGTACCGCGAGGCGATGGCCCTGGTGGTCGTGCAACACGGTACTCAGGCTACGAATTTTCTGGCCGTCCCAATTGAGCTTTTCGTAAGGGCCGATATTCACTTCGCTGACGTCATCGCTGAGCATGTCCTCCAGCGAGGAGTCATCGCCAATGGCCCGTTTCGACAGGTTATTGGCGATGTAGTCGACGGTTTGCGTGCGCAAGTCATGCAGCACCACTTCCGCATGGGGAAAGAACAACGTGGCGATCGCATCGGCGATCGCACGGAAGTTCTGCATGACCTTGTCGTGTTCAGCGGTGTTCATCAATGGGGCTCCAGGCGGACGGGGGAGAGCATACCAGCGTCCAGGCCGAACCGCGTCAGGTGCTCGGGCAATGGGGCGCCGCGTGCCAGGGCGGCGCTGGCCTGGCCCATGGCGGGCGAGGTCTGGATACCATAGCCGCCTTGCGCCGCAACCCAGAACAGCCCAGGCACGCGGGTATCGAAGCCCGACAGCAAATCACCATCCGGCACAAAGCTGCGCAGGCCGGCCCAGGTGCGGGTGGGGCGGCGGATGGTCAGGGTGGTGGCTTCTTCGATCTGGTAGATGCCCATGGCGATGTCCAGCTCTTCGGGCTGCACATCCTGGGGTTCCACCGGGTCGGCATTGGCCGGTGAACCGAGGAACATGCCGGCATCGGGCTTGATGTAGAAAGCTTCGTCGAGGGCCACCAGCATCGGCCAGGCATGGCTGTCGACGCCCTCAGGCCCGGCGAAGATAAACGCCGAGCGGCGCTTGGGTTGCAGGCCGATGGACGCGGCGCCCGCCAGCGCGCCGATGTGATCGGCCCAGGCCCCGGCGGCATTGATGATAACCGGGGCGGTGAAGGTCGAGTGCTGGGTACGCACCTGCCACAGGCCGTCGGCATCGCGGCTCAGGCCCAGCACGTGGCTGTCGGTGTGCACTTCGCCCTGATTGCGGCGGATGCCGCGCAAATAGCCTTGGTGCAGGGCGTCGGTGTCGATGTCGCTGGCCGTCGGATCATAGATCGCACCATGGACTTTTTCGCGGCGCAGGATCGGCAAGCGTGCGCAAGCCTCGTCGGCACTCAACTGTTCGACCTGCGGCACCGTGGCCTTGGCGCTCAGGTATTGGGCGTTCAATTCGGCGGGGTCATTGTTGAAGTCGACGGTCAACTCACCCCGTGGCGTGAGCAACGGGTGCTCACAGAAACCTGCGGGCGGGTTATCGAAAAACGCCCGGCTGGCCAGGGTCAGGGCACGCACTTGCGACGTACCATAAGCGGCGGTGTAGAGCGCCGCCGAGCGCCCGGTGGAGTGATAGGCCGGGTGGTTTTCACGCTCCAGCACCAACACCTTACCGTGCGGCGACAGCCAGAAACCCGTGGACGCACCCGCAATGCCGCCGCCGATGATGATGAAGTCTGCATGGCTCATGAACATCTCCTTGAATGGGATTCAGCGCTGGATCTGGTAGAGGGCATTGGCCAGTGCCACGTCTTCCAGGCCCAGCCCGATGGAGCGGAAAAAAACGTGGCGATCGTAGTCCGGACGCTGTGCCCTGTCGCTGAGCAACTCGGGCAGGTCGCCGACCACGGCGCGTTTATCCCAGCCGTGCCGCTCGGCGGCAATCAGCATTTCGCCGGCCGCGTCCGGCGTGGTCTGGCGATAGTCGCAGAATACGTGCATGGCGTTCAGGCACTGGGGCGGTACTTCATGGGCACGGGGGGCGTTGGTGCTGATGGAGGTGATCAGCGCCGGTTTACTCAGGTGCGAGGGATCGATCACCGGACCGGCCGACGAGGTGCACAGCAGGATAACGTCGGCGTCTTGCAGGGCCTCGTCGCAGGATCGGGCCAGACTCAGGCGCGGGTCCAGCGCCTTGAGCTGCGCGAGGGTTTCAACGCCGGCACTGCCAAGGCTTGGCGAATACATGCGGATGCTTTGCCAGCCGCGCAGGTGCTGCACGTAGTGCAGGTGCGCCTGGGCGACCTTGCCGCTGCCGATAATCGCCAGGCGTCGGGCTGCCACGGGCGCCAGGGCATCCACGGCCAGTGCTGTCGTGGCGGCGGTGCGGGCGGTGGTCAGTTCTGCCGCGTCGCACAGCAGCAGCGGCTGCCCGGTGTGCATCGACATCAGCAATGTCCAAGCCGTCACCAATGGCCCTTGCTCGCGCACGATATACGGCGAAGTCTTGACGCCGTACACCTCTTCGGCGGCCAGCACGCCCAGGTAATTGATGAAGTCACCCGCGCCGTGCGGGAACTCTACCCACTGTTGCGCGGGCTGCACCGCTTGCCCGGCGGCCAGCTCGCGAAACAGCTGGTGCAGGATGTGCGGCACATCGACTTGTGCGAGCAGTTCACGAGCCTGGCCCTGGTTGATCACGAGAGGCGTGCTGGACATGGATATCTCCGCATAAACTATTTTGTCCATTATGGACTTTTAGTTATGCCTGGCAATATCCGCACGAAAAAAGCGTTGCGAACGTTACGTCGCCAGCCACACCGTGACACACAACCCCCGCTGCTGCGCCTCATCGGTAAACCCCAGTTGCACCCGCGCCCCGGTGCGCTCGGCAATCGCCTTGACGATCGACAGGCCCAACCCGGAGCCGGCCTCCTCAGTGCCCAGGCTGCGATAGAACGGGTCGAACACCCGCGCTTGTTCTTCCACGGTGATACCGGGCCCCGAATCCTTGATTTGCAACTGGACCGCGCCAGGCATCGCCACCACCGACAGGTCGATCCGTCCGCCCGAGGGGGTATAGCGGATGGCGTTATCGACCAGGTTTTTCACCAGGGTGAACAGATCCATCGGGTTGAACATCACCTGCACGTCCACGGCGCTGTCGACACCGATATCGATCTGCTTGGCCTCGGCCAATGGCAGGAGATCCTCCAGCACCTGCCGATACACGTCATGCACGGACAGTTGGGTGGGCGCCCGATCCGCCGCCGATTGCGCCGCTGCCAGGCTCAGCAGTTGGTCGATCAGTTTGCGGCCACGCTCGATGCCCCGGGACAACGGCAAGAACCGTTCGCGGGTGATCGGCGACATGTCGGTGGCGGCCAGTCGGTCGGCCTGCAGCGACAGGGCGGTCATGGGTGAGCGCAGTTCATGGGCGGCATCGGCGACAAAGCGGCGCTGGCTGTCCATGGACTGTGCGACACGGCCCAGCAGACGGTTGATCGCCACCACGAACGGGCGCACTTCGGTCGGTAGATGCTGCTCATCAATAGGGTGCAATGCCTGCTCGGCACGCTGGTCGATCTCCGCTGCCAGTACCCCGATCGGGCGGAACAGCTTGCGCACCAGGTCGCCGACTACCAACAACAGCACTGGAAACAAAATCAGAAACGGCAGCAGACTGCGCCATGCGCTTTCGCGGGCATCCTTGTCGCGGGCATCCTGCTCCTGGGCCACGGCAATGCGTTCGCCTTTGGAGGTGGTGCGCACCAGCACACGGAAGGCTTCGCCGGCCACCTCGACCGTGGACAGGCCATCGGTGAGCGTGGTGGGAAAGGGCAGGGGCAGCGCCTCATCGGTGGTGCCTGTTGAGTGCCGGCTGTCACCCAGGTACTGGATGATCACCCGGGACTCTTCGTCATCCCCCTCGATGGCCTTGCCTTGCGGGTAGTTCAGGCTCATCTGCTGGCGGTCGAACAGCATGGCGACCTGGCGCAGGGTGTCGTCCTGTTGTTCGTGGGTTTCTTCAAAAGCGGAGACGAAGGCAAACACACTGGCCACCAGCGCCACCAACAGAATCGCCAGGGACAGGGTCACCGATAACCGCAGTTGAACCGACTCACTCAAACGTTTTTTGAAACCATCCATCCCATGCCCCTGACGTTCTTGATCACGTGAGTGCCTAACTTGCGCCGCAAGGCGTGAATCAAGAACTCGATGGCGTTGCTTTCCACCTCGTTGCCCCAGCCATACAAGCGATCTTCCAGTTCACTGCGCGAGAGGATCGCTCCCGGGCGGATCAACAAGGCTTGCAAGAGCGCGAACTCGCGGCTGGAGAGTGCCACGCCAGGTTGTTCCGCGCTGCTGGCTTCTTTGGAGAGCAGGTCCAGCGAGACCACCCCGTTGCTGAGCAAGGATGACGCGCTGCCGCCTTTACGGCGCAGCACGGCGCGCATGCGGGCCAGCAGTTCGGGCATGTCGAAGGGCTTGAGCAAGTAGTCGTCGGCACCGCCGTCGAGCCCCCGCAGGCGGTCGTCGAGGCTGTCGCGGGCGGTGATGATCAGCAGCGGCACCGGGTTGTTGCGGCTGCGAAGGGTCTCCAGCACTTGCAAGCCATCCTTGCCGGGCAGGCCCAGGTCCAACAGCACCAGGTCGTAGGGATGGGTGTCGAGGGCGGCCAGGGCCGTGACACCATTGTTGACCCAGTCGGCGGCATAGCTCGCATCGCTGAGCGCGCGCTGGATGGCATCGCCAATCATCGGGTCGTCCTCGACCAGCAGTATCCGCATGTTTCTCTCCACGCAAAAAAAACGCGGCGAAAGGATCGCCGCGTGTGTATTGAAGCACCTGTGCCGAACCGCGTCAGCCTTTCATCGAGTCGAAGGTCTTGAGCAGGTCATCCATCGAGGCCTTGCAGGTGGCCTGGTTCGGGTTGCCGTCACGCAAGTCCGAAAGGGCACGGTCGATGGCTTTGTCCAGCACATGCCAGTCGTTCGCGGCCCGTGGCTTGATGCCGGCTTCGGCGGCGTCCCAACTGGTTTCCAGGTCCTTGATACGGGCCTTGGCGCCGGGCAGGTCATGCTTGGCGACCCGTGCGGACACATCTGCCGCGATGCTGCGGAATTCGGACAGGTCACCCAGTTTCGAGGCGTGGGCCTGGCTGCTGGTCGGGTTGGCGTCGGCGGCGTTCTTGGGCTTGTCGGCTGGTTTCGAGCAGCCCGTGGCCAGGGTCAGCATAAAGATGGCCGAGGCGATGGCGACGCGGCGAAGCAGGTTTTGAGCGATGCGCATGAGGATTTCCTTGATAGCAGAGATTATTGAGTGATGACTTTGCGGTTGCCGACGCTGATTTGCGCGACCGCCACCAGCAGTACGATGACGCAGAGGAACAGCGCGCTGGTCCAACTGGCGCCCATGCCCAGGCCGCCGTAGGTCTTGGCTTGGGTGAGCAGGTCGCCGAGGGAGGCGCCGAACGGCCGAGTGAGGATGTAGGCGACCCAGAAGGTCAGCACGCTGTTGACGCCCAGGCGCCAGGCCACCAGGGCAATCGCGATCAGACCGGCGAAGATCACTGCACCGAGGGTGAAGCCCAGGCCCAGCGCTTCGGTGGCGAGGTCCCCGGCGGCGGTGCCCAGGGCGAAGGTGCACAGCACCGTGGTCCAATAGAACCACTCACGCCGTGGGGTCACGATATCGCGGATCGACAGGCTGCGTTCCGTGCGGAACCAGACGATGAAGTTGAGGGCGAGCAATACCGAAAAAATCGCCGTGCTGGTGTACAGGCTCACGTCGAGCTTATCGGTAAGGATATCGGTGATCTGTGTGCCGACGATGCTTACCAGCACCACGGTCAGCCAGTAGATCCAAGGCGTGTAGGCTTTGGTGCGCATCTGGCAGAACAACGCCACCGCCAGCAGCGCGGCCATGCCGATGCTGGTCCAGCCGGCGCCGAAACCGGCATTGACGGCGAGGTAATCCGCGCCGGTTTCGCCCACGGTGGTGGACAAGATCTTGATCACCCAGAATGACAGCGTCACCTCGGGTACTTTGTTCAGCCAGCGGGCTGCTGTGGCATTCATGGGTTAGTTCTCCTTGACTGCGCTGTGGTTGGCGCAGGGGAGAAGGTAAGCCCCGAAACTTAGCTGAGACTGAGCGCCGCGTCTTTTTTCAGGATATGTGCCATGCCGATCGTGGTGAGGTGCACCTCAGTGCCGGTCGGCGGCGCCTGCAAGCCCGAACTGCGCACCAGGATCGCCTGGCCCGGTTCGTCCTCATCGGGGTGCAATACCACGGTCAGGGTGCAGGTATTGCCGCCGAATTCGCGCTCGGTCACCACGCCACGGCAACCGGCATCACCGCTGGTGCTCAACTGCAGCTGCTCCGGGCGCAGCATGATCCGTGTGGTGTCGTGCAGGGATGGGTTGTCGACCGGTACGCGCCCCAGGCCGCAATGCGCCCAGCCGCCTTCTACCCTGGCGTGCAGCACCACCGCTTCACCGAGGAACAACGCGGTTTGCTCATCGACCGGGTATTGGTACAGGTCCATCGGGTGGCCCGATTGCACCAGGCGGCCCTGGCGCATCACCGCCAGTTGGTCGGCAAACGACAGCGCCTCACTTTGGTCGTGGGTCACCAGAATGGTGGTGATGCCGGCGTCGCTCAGAAGGCGTGCAACCATCTTGCGCATGGCCGAGCGCAAGCCGGTGTCCAGTGCGGAAAACGGCTCGTCCAGCAGCATCAGCCGTGGCTGTTGCGCCAATGCACGGGCCAGGGCGACACGCTGCTGCTGGCCGCCGGACAACTCGTGGGGCCAGCGCCGTGCCATGTTGGCGTCCAGGGCCACGCTGTCCATCAGCTCGGCGATGCGGGTGTCGCGGGCCTCACCTTTGGTCGCCAGGCCGAAGCCGATGTTGTCGGCCACGGTCATGTGCGGGAACAGCGCGCCGTCTTGCGGCACGTAGCCGATCTGGCGCTGGTGCGCCGGTACGGCGTGGGTGGCGTCCACCAGGGTCTGGCCGTTGAGGGTCAGGCGGCCGGTGTCGGGGAATTCAAAGCCTGCGATCATGCGCAGCAAGGTGGTCTTGCCGGAGCCGGACGGCCCGACGATCACTGTGCGGCTGCCCGTGGGCACCGACAGGCTGACGTCCGCCAGGGCGCGCTGGGTGCCGAAGGTCTTGCAGAGGGCGTGGAGTTCGAGGGCGTTCATCGGCCTGCCGTGCGTTTGGATTGGTGATAGAGAAGGCCGGTCAACGGCAGTGAGAGCAGGATCATGATCAGCGCATAGGGCGCCGCGGCGGCGTAATCGATTTCGCTGGTCATTGCCCAGAACCCGGTGGCCAGGGTGCGCGTGCCGTTGGGGGCCAACAACAGCGTCGCGGTCAGTTCATTGGTGATCGCCAGGAACACCAACGCAGCCCCCGCCGCGGCGGCGGGGGCGGCCAGGCGCATGGTGATCAGCCACAACGCGCGGCCCGGCGAACGGCCGAGGCTGCGTGCCATGTTTTCCAGCTCTACCGGCGCCTGGGCGATACCGGCGCGCAGACTCACCAGCGCCCGTGGCAGGAACATCAGCAAATAGGCGAGCAGCACGGTGATCGTGGTCTGGTAGATCGGTCGGGCGAAGTGGATGGTCACCGTGACCAGGGCCAGCGCGACGACGATACCCGGCAGCGAGCTGGTGATGTAATTGCAGCCTTCCAGAATGCGCTGCAAGCGCCCCGGCGCACGGATCGACAGCCACGCGATCGGTACCGCCGCGCACGTGGTCAACAGCGCCCCGGCAATCCCCAGCAGCACGGTCTGTTCCAGTGCCGGCAACAGTTCGCCGAGCTGCCAGACCTCGCTGCCACCGGCGATCAGCCATTTGCCCAGGGTGACCAGCGGAACGCCCAGGGCCAGTGCGCAGGTGGCGACTTGCAAGGCCAGGGCGAGCAGGGTGGTGGTCGCGCCCAGTGTGACAGTGCGCTGTTCACGGGCGCTGCCGGAACCGACCCGCGCATAGCGCGCATGCCCGCGTGCGGCGGATTCGACGGTCAGCATCGCCAGGCAGCACAACGCCAACACCGCAGCCAGCATGTTCGCCGCCGGGCCGTTAAAGGTGGATTTGAACTGATCGAAAATGGCCGTGGTGAAGGTGTCGAAGCGGATCATCGCGTACAGGCCATATTCGGCCAGCAAGTGCAGGCCCACCAGCAGCGCGCCGCCGCAGATCGCCAGGCGCAGTTGTGGCAGCACCACCCGCCAGAACACCGCCCAGGGCTTGAGACCCATGGATTCGGCCACGTCTTCGATGGCCGGGTCAAGCCGGCGCAACGTCGCCGCCACCGGCAAGTACAAAAACGGGAAGTAGGCAATCACCGACACCAGCACGCCCGCCGGCAAGCCGTGGATCGACGGCACCAGGCTGACCCAGGCGTAACTGTGCACAAACGCCGGCACCGCCAGCGGCGCCACGGCCAACAACGACCAGGCGCGCCGCCCCGGCAGGTTGCTGCGCTCGGTCAGCCATGCCAGCGCAATGCCCAGCGCCATGCACAACGGCAAGGTGAACAGCACCAGCAATACGGTGTTGAGCAACAGTTCGCCCACACGCGGGCGCCACACCAGCGCTTCGATCTGCGCCCAGCCAATTTGCCACGACACGCCGATCACAAACGCGATCGGCAGCAGGGCCAGCAGCGAAACCAGTACCGACAAACTGGTGACCCACGTGCCGCCACGGCTTTTGAACAGGCCGTGGAAGCGTTTGCGCGGCGATGCGTGGGCGATGCCGGTCAGGGAAGGTTCAGGCAACAATCAGAGCAGTCCGGCCTGGGTCATCAGCTCGACTGCTTTTTTGCTGTTGAGCTTGGACGCGTCGACCTTCGGTGCATCCAATTGCGCCAGCGGGGTCAGCTTGGGGTTGGACTGGGCGTTCAGGCCCACCGCGTATTCGAACGAGTTGCCGTCTTTGAGAATCGCCTGGCCGTCTTTGCCGGTGATCCACTTCAGGAAGGCTTGGGCCTGTTCTTTATGTTTGCTGGAGGCCAATACGCCGCCACCGGAGATGCTCACGAACGCGCCCGGATCCTGATGCTTGAAGTAGTGCAGCTGGGTGTTCTTGCTGTTTTCGCCGGTCTTGGACTGATCGACGAAGCTGTAATAGTGATAGATCACGCCGCTGTCGACCTGGCCTGCGTTGACGGCTTTGAGCACGGCGCTGTTGCCACGGTAGATGCTCGCGTTGGCCTTCATTGCCTTGAGCCAGTCGAGGGTGGCGGCTTCGCCCTTGAGTTCCAGCACGGCGGCGACGATGGCCTGGAAGTCGGCACCGGCCGGCGAGGCGGCCCAACGGCCTTTCCAGCTTGGCGAGGCCAAGTCCATCAGCGATTTGGGCAGATCGGCGTCTTTCAGTTTGCTCGGGTTGTACACAAACACCGTGGAGCGTGCAGCAATCCCCAGCCATTTGCCGTGAGCCGGACGGTAGGCAGGATCAACCTGTTCCAGGGTGGCGGGTGCGACCGGCGCGAACAGGCCGGCGTTGTCCACCAGGACCATGGCCGGGGAGTTTTCGGTGAGGAACACATCCGCCGGGGAGGCGGCGCCTTCCTGCACGATCTGGTTGCCCATCTCCGTGTCATCGCCATTGCGGATCGTCACCGGAATCCCGGTTTCCTGGGTGAAGCCTTCGACCCAGGCCTTGGTGAGGCTTTCGTGCTGGGCGTTGTACACCACCAGGCCGACCGGTTCACTGGCGGCGTACACGTGCCCGGCGCTGACCAAGGCAGTGGCGAGCAGGGCTTTTTTGACGAACGAGGGAAGGCGGCTGGTCATGCGGTGAAAGCTCCGGGTTTTTATGGCTGCACGGGAGATCCGCGAGTGGTGTTCGAGATTAAACCAATAGGAATCATTTGCATATTGAAGCGCGGCGAATGTAGGGCCGGGAATGAGAAAAAAACGTCAAAAAAACGTGATAAATATCGTCGGGCGCAGCGCTCAAAACCAATGAGGGAGGGTAGTCTCATTCCCGTCCGTCAAGAATATCCGCCCCAACCCGGCCTTGTAGTGAGCGGGCTTGCCCCGGTACAAACCGGGGACATCGTTTACATTTCTAACCGGGGACATGGTTTACAGGCTAATACGCATGATCAGGAGGTAACTGATCATGCCCTGGAACCAAGAGT
>NZ_JAEKGB010000011.1:0-174575 GCF_016918385.1 Pseudomonas sp. ICBG1301 | reverse complement strand
CCCTTGGGGAGGCTTGGACGGGGAATGACTCGCGTCCAAGCTTCAAATGTGTAAACGATGTCCCCGGTTTCAGATGTAAACGATGTCTACGGTTCTACACCCGCGCTGGGTGGCGCAGCCGCCCCAACAAGGACGCCGTGGTGTTTCTGAAAGACCGAGGCGCCCGGGTTTGGGGCGGCTGCGCCACCCAGCGCGGGGCAAGCCCGCTCACTACAGAGTTTGGTGCACAAGCTCCCCCACATCTGGATCGCCATTCGGCTGCAGCGCATGTCGTTATTTCAGGCTTGCCTCGACTTTGCTCGCCACATCATCCGTCACCCACGCCTTCCACACTTCGGGATGCGCCTTGAGAAACGCCTGGGCCACTTCCCGGGGTGGCGTGTGGTTTTCGCTCATGGTCGCCAAGGCTTTGTTCAGCGGGTCGATGGGGAACTGCACCTTGGTAAAAAACTCCGCGATCTGCGGATGTTCTTTCTGGAACGGCGTCGACACGCCAATGCTCAACTTGGACGCCAGCGAACGCGTTGGACGTGGGTTGGGGTTGTCCGCGTCGGTCAGGGTCTTCCAGGCCTCGGCATCAAACGCCGGTTCCTCCAGCTGGATCAGCTTGTAACGCCCCATCAGGGGCGTTGGCGACCAGTAGTAGAACAGCACCGGCTTGCCGCGACGAATCGACGAGGCGATCTCGGCGTCCAGTGCCGCCCCCGAACCGCTGCGGAAATTCACATAACTATCGGCCAGGCCATACGCCTTGAGCTTTTGTGCGTTGACCACCTCCGAGGTCCAGCCGATCGGGCTGTTGAGAAAGCGCCCTTTGCCGGGTGACTCAGGGTCCTTGAACACCTCTTTGTAGCGCGCCAGGTCCTGCACGGTCTTGAGGTCCGGCGCCAGGGGCTTGAGACCTTTGGCGGGATCGCCCTTGATCACGTATTCCGGCACCCACCAACCTTCCGTGGCGCCCCTGACCGTATCGCCCAGGCCCAGCACCTTGCCTTCAGCCTCAGCCTTGATCCATACGGGACTGCGGCCGGCCCACTCTTCGCCGATCACCTGGATATCGTTTTTCGCCAGGGCGGTTTCCAGGGTGATGGTGGTACCGGGCAAGGTGTCGGTGGGCAGGTCGTAGCCCTTCTCGACGATAAAACGCAGCACCTCAGTGATCAGGCTGCCGCTTTCCCAATTCAGGTCGGCAAAATGCACCGGTGCCTGGGCGGCGGATACCGGCACCGAGGCCAGCGACAGACTCAAGGTCGTCAGGGACGCTGCCAACAGCGATTTCAATCCTTTCATGCCTTCACCTCGCATTTTCGCAGCCATAGCGGGCGGCTTTGCTGCCAATGCGCGAAGCCTCTGAATAGTTAAGTCAACTCAACTGTAGTAGAGGTTCCAAAAGAGCAAGATACACAGCGTGTTCAGGGTTACTCACTGGCCTTGAAGGTCACCAGTTCACCCTTGCGCCACTTGGCGGCCTTGCCGGTCACGGCCTTGAGGGTTTTGGTCAGGCCTTCCTGCAGTTGCTCATTGGCGGCAAACACCAGCATCACGCTGTGGCCTTCCTTGAACAGAATGCCCTGGCCTTCGGGCGAGGAGACAAACGCATAATCGCCCAAGCCGTACACCGTCAACTTGATATCGCGAAACTTGAGTTCGAACTTGCCACCTTCACGGCTGGGCAATACGGCTGCGCGAAAATGGTCGCCGACCTTGAGTTCCAGGCGTGGTTTATCGTCCACGACCATTGCCGCTTCGGTATCGATCTCGGCGATATAAATACCTTCCGGCGTCTGTTCAGTGACATAAACAAAACGGGATTGAAACTGCTTGACCAACTTTGCGCGCAAATCACCCAGCACGAATAACGCGTGCATATCCAGATTACTGACTGCCAAGGAAACGCCCCCACATCAAAAAGGCGCTGTCCGCTGAAGCGGGCAGCACAAAAAAACGGCCGTTACGGCGCGATCACACATTCGTCAAAAAACTGAAGAGACCCCGCTGGGGCGCCATAAGACTCGTACAGATGGGCGCGACAGACCTTGTGCAAGGGCCATCCGGTACCACAGCAGATCACAGGTTCAACAACCCGAGAATACGGGTCGACCAACTTCAGAGAATAACCTTATTAAAAACGCAGTTTCTGACACCTGACACAAAAGAAAAGACTCGAGCATGGAACCAGGCGTGGACTGCCGGCGACAATACTAAAACAGCAACACCGAACAAAACCACCCGAAACGCTGCTGATGGGTCAACATGATCGAGCGACAGGAGCTGACGATGAACCGACCTCAACACGACGCTACGTCTTCGCGCATTCGTTCAACATGTCATGATGGGCGCCAATACTACTGCCTGCACAACCCCGATGGGTACTTGAATTCGGTCCTTTATCAGGTGGTTCCGGCCGGAAAGAACTTTTTTCATATTCTTGAAGTCACCAGCGGCAGAGTCAAAGGCTTTCGCAGCGACCATATCCAGGCCTGTGAGTTGGCCAAACAGCTTGAGGCCGGGCTGCAAGCCTTTCAGGCCGGGATTGTTGCGACGCAGGGATGACCGACCGGCACGGCGTACACAGCCCTCAGGGCTGCCTTGGATTCGCGCACGCTCCATTGAGGATAATCCGATAGAACTCTGCCGGGGCCAAAGCCTCACATGCACAACGACCCTCATCCTGCATGGAGAACCCACAATGGACGCGCCTATCCCCACTCTTGAAACCCTGTTCGAACAACTGGGCCTGGACTCGACGCCGCAAGCCATCGACGCATTCATCGCCGCCCATCCGCTGCCTGACGACGTGAAATTGATCGACGCCCCGTTCTGGACGCCGCAACAAGCGCAATTTCTCAAGGAAGAACTGCGCGAGGACGCCGATTGGGCGATCCCGGTGGATGAACTGAACCAGCGCCTGCATCAACCGCAATAATGCACGCCTCAGTGCAGGCTGTCTGACTTTTCCAGGTTCATCAACGCTTGCCAGGCAGCCCTGCACTCCTCTGCTTCATCGCGGCTGGCGAACGCCGTGCCGCGTTGCTCGCCATTGAGCAATACCACCCAGCAAGCCTTCTGGCCCAGCTCACGCAGGGTGGCAGGCACGCCGCTGCCGATCATCACCGCCACATCGACTTTGTTTTGCATGGAGCTTCTCCGTCGCATTAGTTAGCTGGCTAACAATGTTCAGCATGCTACGGTTTTCTGCCAGTAGGAAAAAGCTATCCCCGGAATAGCTGCGTTGCATAAACCGCAACAATCACTGGCGATGGGGCTTCTCGGCTTCGGGTTTGTAGCCCAGGCGCAAGCCGCCCCAATGCCGGCCCATGACCATGATCGGCACCGACAAATCGTGCATCAGTTCGCCGGTGTCACGCGTGTAGGTTTGCAACAACACGGCTTGTTGATGGCTGCCACAACGAATCCCCGTACGGTCATCAAACTTGCGCTTGGTGCGATTCTGCACCGCGTCGACCTGGGCATCGCCGGTCAGGGCGTGGGAAAACGCCTTGTTGTGGGTCGGCACGTAACCTTGAGGCGTACAGGCGATGGCAAACACCAGTCCTTCATGGCGCGGTAGCAGGGCTTCCTGGATCGCCGGCAGCACCTGATCGGTGTAACCGTCAAAACGCGTGTGGTACTTGCTCGGGCTGGTATTCGGGATCGGGGTATAGCTGCGGTCGAACAAGTCCTCCAGGCTGATGCGATTCTGCTGGATATCGGCCTCGAACTGTTCGGCAATGCGCGCGGCACCTTCTCGGGCCAGGTCATAGATACGCTGGTGATAGTCGTCCAGCCCGACTTGCGCCAGGCGCTCGCTGATCGTTTCAGCCTGGCCTTCCATTTGCACGGCAACCTCGGCCAACTGGCGGGTTTGCTGATCGCTTTCCGACAAATCGCTGCGCATCTGTTCCACGGCATGGAACAGGCTGTCGAGTTGCGCCTGGTTGGTATCGGTGCCTTGGGCAATTTCATTGACCTGCCCTTCCACACCCGCGGCCAGGCTGGCGATGCTTTCCAACTGATCGCCGGCCTGCTCCACCCGCTCGACGCCGATGTGCAGGTCCGCCGACAACTGACGAATCTGCTCCACCACCTGGGCGGTGCGCTGCTGGATATCGGCAACCATCACGCCGACTTCATCGGTGGCGGAGGCCGTACGCCCGGCCAGGCCGCGCACTTCATCGGCCACCACGGCAAATCCACGCCCATGCTCACCGGCACGCGCGGCTTCAATCGCCGCATTCAAGGCCAACAGGTTGGTCTGGCTGGCGATGGATTGGATCACCAGGGTCACGCGCTGGATCTCTTCACTGCGCTGGCTCAACGCCTCGATCAGCTCGCGGCTGGCATTGGCGCGCTGGCTGAGTTGGCGCATGCGGGTGATCGACTCAGCCAGCACTTCACGACCTTCGGTGCTGCGTTGGTGGGCCTGGCTGGCCGCCTCCAGGGCCTGACGGCTGAGTTGTGCGGTCACCTTCTCGGTGCCGATCATCACTTCGGCACTGCTGACGATCTGCCTGGCGGCCCCCAACTGCGACTGCACCCGCGCCGCCAGTTGCTTGACCGAATAGGCCACGCCCGCAGCGGAAAGCGCGTTATGACTGGTGGTATAGGACAGATCGCGGGTCAGCTCGCCTATCGCATCGTCGGCCTGGGCCGGTGCCACTCGTGGTGTACGAGATTTGAGGGAAGGCAGCCAGATGACCAGCAAGGCCAGCGGTAGGCAGAGGTATATCGGCAAACCGGCGAACGCCAGGCCCAGCAGTACCAGCACCAGGGCAGTGCTCTGCAAAAATGGCGTCAGCCAGCCGGGGAGCGCGCGCGTCACCGTGTGCGGCGGCACTGATGCGCCCATCAGAGATCCGTCTCCAGCCATCGTCGTTACCCCGCTGCTTGTCGTTATTGTTTCTGCATTAAACGCCACTATCGAGCCATTATCCATGGGCCTTTAGTGGGAGAACCTGCAGTAGATCAATAACCAGGGTGTAACGGATATTTCTCGGGGGAGCCGACGGGACGGCCCCCCGCTCACCGCATCAGGCTTGACGCTGGTGCTTGTCGATCTGCTCGTGGCGCTCTTGCGCTTCGATGCAGTACTTGGTGGTCGGGCTGATCAGCAGGCGCTTGAGGCCGATAGGCTCGCCGCTGTCATCACACCAACCGAAGGAATCTTCCTTGATACGCTCAAGGGCGCGCTCAAGTTGCGGCAGCATGCGCTGGTCGCGGTCGATGGCGTTTACCAGCCAGGTGCGCTCTTCTTCAACGGAAGCGGCGTCAGCCGGGTCGGCCGGGGTGTCCAGGCTTTCAATGGCGATGCGGTTCTGTTCAATGCGCGCGTGGTGTTCCACTTTCATGTCTTGCAGCATCTGCTCGAAAAAAGCGTGCTGTTCGGCATTCATGTAGTCATCTGCCGGCATGGCCAGCAACTTTTCCTTTGTCATTGATTTCTCTATAAAAAATACGTGCATTAAGGCGAATAAGGGAGCGTTCCGGTCGACCTCTGCAGGTCTCGGAAGGGCGCCATCCATTCCAAGCGCCACCCGGCACTCAATTTACGAGGGGCGGCAGTCTAAGGCCGACTTGAGAGCGCAGCAACTGAAAAGACAGGCAATTTTTCCGAGATAACCCCCAGAAGCATCAGGACGGGCTCGGAGAATGGTCATCGGAGTGCGTTTATAGCAGGAAAGTTCGTGAAACAGCTATAAGCCGCAAGCTGCAAGCGACAAGCTGTAAAGCTCGGCTTGCCGCTTGTGGCTCATGACTTGCGGCTGCGCGTCAGCGCTTGAGCTTGCGCTTGTTGCGGTATTGATCGATGACGACCGCCACCACGATGATCAGGCCCTTGATGATGTCCTGGATATACGCATCCACGCCCACAAAGGTAAAGCCGCTGGCCATTACGCCGAGGATCAGTGCGCCGATCACCGTACCGGTAATGCGCCCTACCCCGCCCGTCAGGCTGGTGCCGCCGATCACAGCGGCGGCAATCGCATCCAGCTCGTAGGACATACCCATGCCGGCCTGGCCGGAGGCGGCGCGTGCCGAGGCCACCACACCGGCCAGCCCGGCAAGCAGACCGGCAATGCTGTAGACAATGATCAGATGACGCTTGACGTTGATACCCGAGGTACGCGCCGCCTGCATGTTGCCGCCGATGGCATAGGTGTACTTGCCATATTTGGTATAGCGCAGGGCAATATGGAAGATCACCGCGACCACCAGGAAGATGATCACCGGCATGGCGCCATGGCCGATTGCGGTGTACGAATCCGACAGCATGCTCACCGGCTGGCCTTCCGTGTAGTAACGCGCCAGGCCACGGGCCGAAACCATCATGCCCAGGGTGGCAATGAACGGCGGGATACCGGTGACGGCGATGATACTGCCGTTGATCGCCCCCGCCAGCAGCCCCACGCCCAGCCCCATCGCCACCGGAATCCAGACCGGCAGATCCGTCAGGCTGGGAAACACTGCTCGGGAAAAATCGGACGTCTGCGCCAGGCTGGCGGCGATCATCGCCGACAGTGCCAACACCGAGCCCGAGGACAAATCAATACCGGTGGTGATGATCACCTGGGTCACGCCAATCGCCAGCAGACCGATGATCGACACCTGCAGGATCATCAGCACCAGGCGCTGGGAGTTCATCAGGAAACTCTGGTCGCGCACGATCCAGCCAAACAGTTCGAACACCAACCCGATGCCGATCAGCACCAGCAAAATGCTCAGCTCGGTGGGCAGGCGTCGACGGTTCTTGGCCGGGGCCGTGGCCGGTTTGTTTTCTGTTATCGCATTCATAGCCAATCACCTTCTTATGCTTGCGTCAGTGGACTGCCGTCATACCGGAAGCCAGCTGCATGACTTTTTCCTGGGTCGCATCCGCACGGTCCAGGGTGCCCATCAGTTCGCCTTCGTGCATCACCATCACCCGGTCGCTCATGCCCAGCACTTCGGGCAGTTCCGAGGAAATCATGATCACCGCCATGCCTTCGCTGGCGAGGAAGGCAATCAAGCGATAGATCTCGGCCTTGGCGCCTACGTCGATGCCGCGAGTGGGCTCATCGAGAATCAGCAGCCTTGGGTGGGTCATCAGCCAGCGCGCCAACAGGGCCTTCTGCTGGTTGCCGCCGGACAAGGTGTCGATGCACTGCTCAAGGGAGGGGGTTTTCACCCGCAGCTTCTTGCACATGTCTTCGCACAGCGCGCGCAGGGCCTTTTGCTGGATAAAGCCATTACCCGAATAATGCGGCAGCACCGCCATTTCCATGTTTTCCAGCACCGACAGGCACGGAAACAGACCGCTGAGCTTGCGGTCTTCGGTCAGCAGCGCGAAGCCTTTTTCAATAGCCATGTGCGGGTCCGTGATGCGGACCGCCTTGCCATCAAGGGTGATCTGCCCGCCGTCGCTTGGGGTAATACCGAAAAGGGTCTCTGCGACGTTGGTGCGCCCCGAGCCCATCAGCCCGGCAATACCGAGGATTTCACCGGCGTGCAGGTCGAACGAGACATTCTTGAATACGCCGTCCAGCCTCAGGTCGCGTACCGAGAGCAACAACTCGCCGATCGGTGTCTCGCGCACCGGGAACAACTGGCTCAATTCACGGCCGACCATCATCGAGATCAGGCTGTCGCTGTTCATGCTGTCGGCACGTTGCAAACCGATGTACTGGCCGTCACGGAACACCGCCACTTCATCGGCGATGGCAAACACTTCGTTCATTTTGTGCGTGATATAGACAATGCCTTTGCCCTGGGACTTGAGGTCGGCAATGATCGAAAACAGGTGCGCGACTTCCTTGTCGGTAATCGCCGAGGTTGGTTCGTCCATGATCAGGATGTCAGAGTCGTAGGACACCGCCTTGGCGATCTCGACCATCTGCCGTTCGGCGATGCTCAGGTTGCCCACCTGTTCCTCGGGGTCCAGGTTGATCCGCAAGCGCTCCAGCAACTGCGCCGTGCAGCGATGCATTTCGCGGTGGTTGACCATGTGCAGGCTGTTGAGCTGCTCGCGCCCGATCCAGATATTCTCGGCGATGCTCATGTGCGGCATCAGGTTGAGCTCCTGGTGGATCATCGCGATCCCGGCCTTCTGCGCCGCCAGGGGCGTTTCGAACTTGACCGGCTTGCCCCGCAGGCGAATCTGGCCGGCGTCCGGCTGATAGATCCCGGCGATGATTTTCATCAGCGTCGACTTACCCGCACCGTTCTCCCCCATCAGCGCCAGCACCGTACCTGGGCGCACCCGCAGTTGCACATCGGCCAGGGCCACGACACCGGGAAAGCCTTTGCTGACGTTGACGATCTCCAACAGGTAGGGTTCTTGCGGTTCGACAGGCTGGATACCCGGAGGCTGCGAAGCGGTCGCTTGAGCGAGCATAGAAAAGTACTCCATCTGCAGGACGGCCGAGACCGCCCTACCGGCTTATTGTTGTTATACCAGGGCTACTTGAAGTCCTTGACGTTGTCGGCGGTGATCGGCTTGAACGGGATGACAATGTTCTGTTCGATCGTTTCGCCTTTGGCCATCTTGCGTGCTGCTTCTACCGCGCCGTCCCCTTGGCCTTTGGCGTCCTGGAACACCGACATGGCCAGGTCACCCTTGGCCACCGCGTTCAAACCGTCCTGCGTACCATCGACACCCGCGATCAATACGCTGCCCGGCTTGGTCCCCACCGATTTCAAGGCCATGGCGGCGCCAATCGCCATTTCATCGTTGTTGGAAATCACCGCGTTGAACGCACGGCCCTGGGTCAGCCAGTCGCTGACCAGCGTCATGCCCCTGTCGCGCAGCCAGGCGCCGGTCTGTTCCTGCTCGATCTTGATACCCGGATACTTGGCCAGGACTTCCTTGACGCCCTTGGTGCGGTTGGTGGTGGAGTTGTTCGCCAGGTCGCCGAGCAGGATCACGATCGTGCCCTTGCCGCCCAATTTGTCGGCGATGTACTGCATCTGCATGCGGCCGGCCTCTTCATCATTCGACGTCACGGCCGCGACCCCTTTGGGCAGATCTTTCTGATCCGGCCGGCGGTTGACGTAGACCAACGGGATGCCGGCTTCGGTTGCCTCCTTGCTGATTCTTGCCGTGGAGGCGGTGTCGACCGGGTTGACGATAATGGCGTCGACTTTCTGGCTGATGAAGTTCTCGACCTGGCTCAGTTGCTTGACCACGTCGGCGCGGGCGTCTTCGAATTGCAGTTGCACACCATCGCCCTTGGGATAGGAACTGGCCTGCTTGAGCATGTACTCGCGCACAGTGGTCAGGTAGGCGTCATCGAACTGCGACATGGTTACGCCGATCTTGAGATCGGCGGCCGCGGCAAAGCCGCTGGTCAGCAGCATGGACAGGGCCAGCGCGGTAAAACGGATCGGGGTCTTCATGAACGGTCTGTCTCCACATTTTTTTGTTGGTTTTCTGGACGTTGCGTTGATCAGAGCTCGGCGGGCAGTCGGACCACCGGTGCGCCGGGAATGCAGCACACCAGCGCGCCCTGGTTTTCGACGCACAGCACATTCAGGAAAGAGAAGTAAAACGGACGGGGGC
The DNA here is from genome assembly GCF_016918385.1 of Pseudomonas sp. ICBG1301. Classification (NCBI taxonomy): domain Bacteria; kingdom Pseudomonadati; phylum Pseudomonadota; class Gammaproteobacteria; order Pseudomonadales; family Pseudomonadaceae; genus Pseudomonas; species Pseudomonas sp. ICBG1301. The sequence continues at coordinate 165,040 of NZ_JAEKGB010000011.1, read as the reverse complement.
GGGGCAGACCGCGTGACGCAAAGGCGGGGCGTAAAACTCGCAGTACAGCGTTGAAGATTTTCATCTGACGGTACCTGGTTGTTTTTGATCTTGTTTTTGTTGAGTCGTGCGAATCGGGTTCGAACGTACTTTTTGCAACCTGGAAAAGACTTTATTGGAAAATAATTTCTATATCAATATATTTTGGAATTTTATTCCATTTTTATTGAAACCACCTGCTGGCGCTCGGCGCTCAGGCGTGCGGCGTCCAATATACGGGTGGTTTCCAGCGCGTCACAGGCCTCCACCGGCAGCGGGCCCTGGCCTTGCACGGCGCGCTGCAACTGACGATAGAACTCGGTCCAGCAGCCTTTCTCCGACGGCACGCGCTCGCGTTCCGGCCCCTGCTCGAACCAACCCCAGCGTCGGTGCTCTTCAGCGCCCCAATGCTCACCTTCGGTTTTCGGTGACTTGCCGGCCATCAAGGCTTCTTCCTGGCCGTCCAGCCCGTCCACGGTGTAACACCCTCCGGTACCACTCACCCGAAAGCGCGGCGCCTGGCTGTTTTGCAGCGCACTGCCCCATAAATGGGAAATCACGCCATTGGCGTGGGTCAGGCTGACAAAAAACCCGTGGTCGAGGCTGGGGTAGTCGCGGCTGAACTGCAGCTGTGCAAACACCCGGTCCACCGGGCCGAACAGTTGCAGCGCCTGGTCCACCAAGTGGCTGCCCAGATCCCGCAGCCAGCCACCGCCACTGGCATTGCCCACCGCTTGCGGGCTGTAGCGTTCGACCCGGGATTCAAACCGGGTGATCTCGCCCAGGGCACCGGCATCGATGAGCTTGCGCAGGGTCAGGTAGTCCGAATCCCACCGCCGGTTCTGATAGACGCTTAACAGCGAGCCCTGGCGTTCGGCGGCGGTAATCAGCGCCTGGGCCTGCTCGGCATTGGCGGCGAAGGGTTTGTCGCTGACCACCGCGACACCGTGTTCGATGGCCTCCAGTACCAGCGCCGGGCGGCCCTTGAGCGTGGTCGAAATGACCAGCGCGTCGACACCCGCTTCGACGATCTGACCAATGTTGTCAAACGCCTTCACCCCGGGATGGTCGCCGTTCAATTGCTGCCGACGTTCCGCTGAGCGTGTCACCACCCCGACAAAGGTGGCCCCTGGCAGTGTGGCAATCAGCGGCGCATGAAAGAATCGCCCGCCGTGGCCGTAGCCGACTAGTCCAATTCGCATGCTTCAACTCCTTCTTGAACGGCCAACCCCATCCAAATGTGGGAGCGGGCTTGCCCTAATGCCGGTCAGTTAAGCGATTTAGAGCGAACCTGTGGGAGGGGGCTTGCTCCCGATGGACTGCGTAGCAGGCCCATTTTTGAGGCCGCTGCGCGGCCTATCGGGAGCAAGTCGAATCGTCGCACCGCCCCTCCCACATTTGCGCTCAGCCGTAGAAGTGCGGGCGCTCAGGGAGACTGACTTTCACAATCTGCTCACTGCCCTGCGCCTCGATACAGGCGTCCGCCGCCACCGCCGCCGCAAACCCATCCCACGCGGAAGGCCCGCCCACCTGGCCGGCGCGCACGCCATCGATGAAGGCTTGCAGCTCCACGTCGTAGGCCGCGATAAACCGGTCTTTCCAATCCATCAGAATCGCATTCGAGAGTTTCGCCTCACTGCGCAATTGCACCTGGGACGGCTCCGGCAGTTTGGCGATGCCGGTCTCCCCCACCACTTCGCACTGGATGTCATAGCCGTATTGGCAGTTCACGAACACTTCCACATCGATGCGCGTGCCCTTGGCGGTTTCCAGCAGCACGATCTGCGGGTCGCGCAGGTGGGCCAACGCCTTGCTCGACTTGCGTGGGAACACCACTTGCACCGAGACGTAATCGTCGTTGAGCAACCAGCGCAGTACATCCAGCTCGTGGATCAACGTGTCGGTGATCGCCATGTCGGTCTTGTAGTTCTCGCCGACCTTCGGGTTGCGGTGCGCGCAGTGCAACATCAAGGGCTCGCCGATCCGGCCGCTGTCGATCACGGCCTTGAGGGCGCGATAGCCTTCGTCATACGGGCGCATGAAACCGACCTGCACCAGGCGCTTGCCGTATGCCACTTCGGCGTCGACGATCCTGCGGCAGCCCGCGGCCGTCACTGCCAGGGGTTTCTCGCAGAACACCGGCTTGCCGGCGGCGATGGCCGCCAGCACGAACTCTTCGTGGCTCGGCCCCCAGGACGTCACCAGCACCGCCTCGACCTGCGGTGAGGCGATCAGCGCATGGCCGTCCGGGTATACCTCGGCGTCCAGCTTCAAGTCCGCCACCACCTGGGCGGCTTGCGCAAGGTTGATGTCGGTGACTGCCACCACCTGGCTGTTGAGCAGGGTCTGGCTGCAACGACGGATATGGTCCCGGCCGATGGCACCCGTACCGATCACTCCAAGCTTCAACGACATAGATTCATTCCTCTTGTTATTAGTACTGCCGGGCCTTGGCCAGCTGTTCATTGAGTTTTTTCGCCGCCGCATTCGTGCGCTCACTGGTGGAGACCTGCGCCACGCCCACCCGCCACCACGACAGGTAGCCATGCACCATGGTCTTGGGCAGTACCTTGATGTCGATCAGCGTCGAGACGGTCTGCGTACGCGCATCGGCCAAGGCCGCCTCCAGTTGCTCCAGCGTGCTGACCTTGTAAGTCTTGCAGCCATATGCCGCCGCACTCATGGCGAAGTCCACCGGCACCAACCCACCATCGAGCTTGCCGCTGTCGGGGTTGCGAAAGCGAAATTCCGTGCCGAAGCTGTCCATGCCATTGCCGAGCTGCAGGTTGTTGATGCAACCGAAGGCCATGTTGTCGAACAGCACCACGTTGATTTTGCGCCGCTCCTGAATCGAGGTGGCGAGCTCCGAATGCAGCATCAGGTAGGAGCCATCGCCCACCAGTGCATAGACCTCCCGGCTTGGCTCGGCCAGCTTCGCGCCCAGGGCGGCGTTGACCTCGTAGCCCATGCACGAATAGCCGTACTCGACGTGGTAAGTGTTGACGCCCTTGCTGCGCCAGGCGCGCTGCAAGTCGCCGGGCAGGCTGCCGGCGGCGGCGACGATGATCGCGTCGTCGGCCAGGGTCTGGTTCAACACGCCGAGCACGCGGCTCTGGGTCAGGCAGGAGCCGGTCAGCTCGATAAATTCACGCAGCACCGCACGGTCCAGGCGGTCATCGACCTCAGGCACGAAGTCGTCGCCCTGATATTCCACCTGGTGCACACGGTCGACCTCGGCGTCGAACAGTGCCTTGGCCTCGTGGATCTGCTCGCCCCAACCGGCGCGATAATCCCCCAGCGCATCGGCCAGCGCGTCAAGGGCGACTTGTGCATCCGCCAGCACTTGCACGCCATCGAGTTTCAACGCGTCACAGGGGCTGATATTGAGGTTGAGGAACGTCACCTCGGCATGTTTGAACAGCGACTTTGACGAGGTGGTGAAGTCGGTGTAACGGGTGCCGACGCCAATGATCAGGTCCGCTTGCGGCGCCAGCAGGTTGGCCGCCAGGCAACCGGTTTCCCCCAGGCCACCGACGTTCAGCGGATGGCTGGAGATCACGGCGCTCTTGCCGGCCTGGGTTTCGGCGAAGGGAATATCAAAACGTTCGGCAAAGGCTTGCAGCGCAGCATTCGCACCGGAGTAACGCACCCCGCCACCGCAGATGATCAGCGGCTTGCGCTTGCTCCGGAACGCCGCCACGGCATCCTCGATCATCGCCGTGGTGGCCGGGCGACGCTCGAGGCGATGCACGCGCTTTTGCAGGAAATAATCGGGATAGTCCCAGGCTTCGCCCTGCACATCCTGGGGCAGTGCCAGGGTGACCGCGCCGGTTTCGGCCGGGTCGGTGAGCACGCGCATGGCGTGAATGGCCGCCGTCATCAATTGCTCGGGGCGGTTGATACGGTCCCAGTACTTGCTCACGGAACGGAAGGCGTCGTTGGTGCTGATGCTCAAGTCATGGAACTGCTCGATCTGTTGCAACACCGGGTCGGGCTGGCGACTGGCATACACATCGCCGGGCAACAGCAACAACGGGATGCGGTTGGCGGTGGCCGTCGCGGCGGCGGTCAGCATATTCGCCGCACCCGGGCCCACGGACGCCGTACACGCGTAGATCTTGCAGCGCAGGTGCTGCTTGGCAAAACCGATGGCAGCGTGGGCCATGCCTTGCTCGTTGCGCCCCTGATGCACCACCAGGTCGCCGCTGTCCTGCTCCAGGGCCTGGCCCAGGCCGAGCACATTGCCGTGGCCGAAAATCGTGAACACCCCGGCGACAAACTTGCTCTGCACGCCATCGACTTCGATGTATTGGTTATCCAGGAACTTCACCAGGGCCTGGGCCATGGTCAGTCGGGTTGTGGTCATGAAGCGCCCCTTAAAGGTCCAGCAGCCAGCTGTGCTGCGGGTCGTTATGGAAATGCCAGGCACGCTTGGGGCCGGCCATCACGTTCAGGTAATAGGACTCATAGCCATACGGTACGCTGACCGGGTGATAGCCCTTGGGCACCACCACCAGGTCACTGTTTTCCACGGCCATGGCCTGGTCGATACTGCGGTCATCGGTGTAGACGCGCTGGAACACGAAGCCCTGGGGCGGGTTGATCTGGTGGTAGTAGGTTTCTTCGAGAAAGCTCTGGCGCGGCAGGTCGTCGGTGTCATGCTTGTGCGGCGGGTAGCTCGACGAATGCCCGGACGGCGTGCGCACTTCCACCACCAGCAGCGAATGCGCCGGCTCGCTGTCGGGCAGGATGTCACAGACATAGCGGGTGTTGGCGCCCTTGCCGCGCACGCTGCGCTTGCACTGTTCGGGGCGGATCAGGCGCGGTTCGAAACCCGGTGCACCGGGCGCGGCGCAAACGGCGATTTGCACATCGCTCAACGCCGTCACCTGGGCCTCGGTGCCGGGCGGCAGGTAAGCGGCGAACGGAGACTTCTCCTCGAACACCGACTGGCGATCACCGAGGTTCTGCCAGTTGAAGCCCTCGCCCTGGATATCGACCCGGCCACTGAGCAGCACCAGGCACAGCTCGTTATCCCCGGCGCTGACCGGCAGGGTTTCGCCCAGGCTCAGGCGGTAAGCGGAAAAACCCACGTACTCCAGGCGACCGGCTTCCAGGGCCACCATGGTTTGTCCGCATTTGCTGCTTTTGACCAGCAAGCTCATCACTCAAACCCTCTCGTCGAGAAGTGCACGCAAGGTGTCATAACCCTTTTTGGCGTAGATATAGCTGGGCGCCACGGCCGGGTCCTGCTCGGCCTCCACCACCAGCCAGCCCTGGTAGTTCGCGGCCAGCAGCACATCGAGCAATTCGGCAAAATCGATATCGCCGTCACCCGGCACCGTGAAGGTGCCGTTGACGATGCAATCGGGAAAGCTCCACATCTGGTTGCGCGCCAGTTGCACCACCGCTTTGCGCACGTCCTTGAAATGCACGTGGCAGATGCGGTCGATGTGTTTGCGCAGCACCTCGATGGGTTCGCCACCGCCCATGTAGCAATGGCCGGAGTCGAACAGCAGGCCGACTTCAGGGCCTGTGCGGCGCATCAGCTGGTCGATGTCTTCGGGAGACTCGACGTAGGCGCCCATATGGTGGTGGTAGGCCAACCGCACCCCCTGAGACAGGGTGAAACGCGCCAATTTAGTGAGTTTGTCGGCGTATGCCTGCCAGGCTTGCTCGCTGTGCAGCCGCGGGCGCTCGATCAGGCGCACACGCGAACCCTGGATGGAGTCGGCGACTTCGCCATACACCAGCACCTTGGCGCCGTTCTGTTTGAGCAGCTCGACATGGCCGGCGATGGCTTCGATTTCTTCGGCCACCGAACGCCGCGCCAGACGGCTGGAGTACCAGCCGGAGACCAGCGCCAGGTCATAGGGGCGCAACACATCGCCGACGCCCTTGGCGTCCTTGGGAAATTTGCCGTTGAGTTCAAATCCTTCGTAGCCGATGTCCTTGCCTTCGCTGAGGGCGGTGCTCAAGGGAGTCTCACCGCCCAGGGCCGGCAGGTCGTCGTTGCTCCAGGAGATCGGGTTGATGCCAATTCGGATTGCGGGCATGGCTGCACCTTTTTTATTTTTCAGGTATCGCTGAGATCTGCTTTTATGTGGGAGGGGGCTTGCTCCCGATGGCGGTGAATCAGGCAAAACTTCTATAGCTGAACCACCGCCATCGGGAGCAAGCCCCCTCCCACATTTGATTGCATTGCATATTTGGAATTGTGATCAGGTTCGGGAACTGCGCCAGGCGTTGATCAGCTGCTCGAACGTCGCCTGCACACGCTGGATCAGGGTCTCGTCATCGATCTCCCCCGCCATCCACGCCTGGCTCGGCTCCTGGAAGATCGTACGGCCCACGGCGAAACCACGGCAGGTGGTGCTGTGGCTGGCCTGCTGGAAGCCATCGGCCAGGCATTGCGCCGACGCGTTCAGGCCCAGCAGCACCACGCCACGGCAGTAAGGGTCGCGCTCTTGAATCAGTTCATCGAGCTTTTTCCAGTCCTCGGCCGACTGCGCCTCGATCTTCCACCACGCCGGGTAGATGCCCAGGTTGTACAGGCGCTTGAGGCTGCGATACAGCACCTCCGGGTAAGGGGATGGATGATCCTTGGGCGGGATGACCTCCAGCAGCAGTTCATGGCCGCTGACCAGCGAGGCCTCGTACAGCGCCTTGAGTTGCGCTTCCTGTTCCAGGCGCAGCAGCGGCTCGTCGTCCGGATGAAATTGCACCAGGCACTTGATGATTTGCTCCTGAGGCCAGGCGATCAAGTTGCTGCCGACCGAACGCCCATGCTCGAACGCCAGGGGTCGCGAGTTCTGTACTTCCACTGGGCGCGCGATCCACCAGCCGCGACCGCTGGCGGCGTTGAGCGCATCCTGGCCAAAACGCTGGTCGGCCAGCAGGCCCACATCGGCCTCGACGCCCTGCTCGCCAAGTTTTTTCTCCACCCGTTCGATGGCCTGGATAAACAGTTGCTTGATATCGCTGATGCGCGCCGGATCCTGCCCGCCCTTTTGCGCCAGGTCGACCAATTGCCAGCGATGGTCGAACGCAAACACGAACAACGGCTTCCAGACCTTGCGCGGCACCGTGACGCGATGCAGGCGTTGCAGGGTGACGTCCTGATCCGGCCGCGTGATGGGCACCGGACTGTTGAACAGGTAATCCAGTTCGGCAGGCGTGGGCATCGCCGGAGCACAGGCATGGCGCGACACCACCAGGCCGCCGCAGGCATTGGCCAACTGGCTGCAACGCTCATCGCCCGCATCGTTCAGCCAACCGCTGAGGAAGCCCGACATAAACGCATCGCCGGCGCCCAGCACATTGAGCACTTCCACGCGCACACCGGGGTAGATCGCACCGTCTTCCAGTCGCGCCGGGATGGCGCCGTGGATCACCGTGCAGCCCTGCGGGCCGAGCTTGACCACCAGGGTGGCCGGGGTCAGTTCGCGCACGTTGCGCAGGGCGCTCAGCAAGTCCTCACTGCCACCGGCGATCAGGAACTCTTCTTCGGTGCCCACGATCAGGTCAAAACGCGGCAGGATTTTCTGCACGTGCTGGCTGACATTCTGGTCGGCGACAAAACGGGTTTCACCGTCCGCCTTGCCGGCCAGGCCCCACAGCACCGGGCGGTAGTCAATGTCCAACACGCGCTTGACGTTGTGCCTGGCGGCATAGTCCAGCGCCTGGATGCTGGCCTTGTACACGCCATCGGTGGAGAAATGCGTACCGGTGATCAGCAGGGCTTTGCTGGAGGCAATAAAGGCTTCGCTGATGTCTTCGGCGCGCAGGGCCATGTCTGCGCAGTTTTCGCGGTAGAACACCAGGGGGAAGGTTTCCCGGTCCTTGAGGCCAAGCAGCACCAGGGCGGTGAGGCGTTCAGGATCGACTTTGATGCCGCTGACATCGCAGCCCTCACGGGCCAGGGATTCCACCAGGAAACGCCCCATATGGTCGTCCCCTACCCGGCTCAGCATCGCCGACTTGAGCCCCAGGCGTGCGGTGCCGAAAGCGATATTGGCGGAGGACCCGCCGAGGTACTTGGCGAAGCTGGACACGTCCTCAAGCCGCGCGCCCACTTGCTGTGCGTAGAGGTCGACGCCCAGGCGCCCGAGGCAAATCAGATCCAATTGACGCCCACTGGCAAAACGAGTCTGGCCCATGCTGGCTCCTGTTATTTTTATCAGCCTGCGTTGTACTGCCGTGGCGACAGCAAACGCTCTTGGTGGGAGCAGACTAGAACGTCCGGGGAGCGCAATCAATATTTATTCCATATTTATTTTTTGTGGAATATTTTTTCCAGTACACTGACATAATGGCTCGCCATTCGCCGTGCATCGTTTCAGCACGCCGCGCGGGCCGTGATGCCGGGGTATTTTTTTGCGCCTACCCTGTAGACTTGCGCCACCCACCCGCGCAACAGACGAAAACGCCAGAAGGATTGCCCATGTCCCGCACCGATCCCGAGACTACCCTGGAAGCCACGCTCGCCAGCCCTCCGATCAATGCCGAGCGCCTGTTGCAACTGATCACCGACGAATACGAAAGCCTGCCGCGTCAGCTCAAGCGCATTGCCAGCTACATGAGCCAGCAGCGCGACCGGATCATGGTCGACCGCATCAGCGATATCGCCCGCGAATGCGAAGTGCACCCCTCCGCCATCGTGCGCTTTTCGCAACGATTCGGCTTCAGTGGGTTCAGTGAGATGCAGGCGCTGTTTCGCGAGGCGTATACCCACAAGACCACACCGGTACAGAACTACCAGCAGCGCATCCGCAGCATGATCGCCAACAAGTCGCAGAAAGCCAGCGGCGGCGACCTGGCACGTGAATGCGTCAACGCCACGCTGTCCGGCATCGAGCGCCTGGGGCTGGAACTCGATGACGCGGCGTTCGAGAAAGCCGTGGACCTGGTGGTCAATGCCGACAATATCTATGTGGTCGGCGTGCGCCGTTCCTTCGCCGTCGCCGATTACCTGGTCTACAACCTGCAGCACACCAACAAGCGCATTCACCTGATCTCAGGCTTGGGCGGCAGCTACCGCGAGCAGATGCGCAGCGTACGGGCCAACGACCTGGTGATCGCCATCAGCTTCACGCCCTACGGCAAAGAGACCCAGCACTGCCTGCGCATCGCCCAGCACCAGCAGGCCAAGACCCTGATCATCACTGACAGCAACCTCTCGCCCCTGGCCAAGCGGGCGAACACGGTGCTGTTGGTGAACGAAGGTTCCTCGTTCGCCTTCCGCTCGTTGAGCGCCACCTTGTGCCTGTGCCAGGCGCTGTTCATTGCAGTGGCGTATCGCCTGGAATTGAAGGTGGACGAGATTCATGAACAGGTCGGGTTCGAAGACTGAGCGACAGACACCGACTCACGTTGCGATCAGCAACTTTGTCAGCACCCGCCCGTGAAAACGGATCTGCGCCAGGGTCAGCGCGGTGTAGCCGATGATCACCGCCGGCGGCAGGCTGGCCTCTACGCAGAACTTGCCCAAGGGCTGCAGCGCCAACCCGACGGCAGTGGCCCGCTCACAAAAGTCCTGTTCTTCCACACCCGGCGGCAACCACAAGACAAAGTGCAACCCGGCCTGCTGGCCACTCACTGAGCAGCCGTCCGGCAAGCACGCGAGCAATGCGTCGCGCCGTGCCTGATAAGCCTGGCGCGAAGCGCGCAGGTGACGCACAAAGGCACCGCTGCCAAGCAACTCCACCAACCCCAGCTGATCCGTGGCGCCCACCGAATGCCCGGTCAGTTGCAGGGTGCGCAATAGCGCTGGGCGCAACGCCTTGGGCACCACCATGAACCCCACGCGCAAACCGGGAAACAGGTTCTTGTTGAAGCTGCCGCAGTAGAGCACCCGGTCGCCGCAATCCAGGGATTTGAGCGCCGCCAGGGGCGCGCTGTTGTAGTTGTACTCGCTGTCGTAGTCGTCTTCGATCACCCAGGCGTCGGCGCGGGCGGCCCAGTCCAGCAACGCCAGGCGCCGCGAGACCGAGAGGGTCATGCCCAGCGGCGCCTGGTGCGCCGGGGTCACGTAGGCCAGGCGTGCGGTGGAAGGCAGTTGCGCGCAATCCAGGCCCTCGGCCGTCACCGGCACGGCCTTGACCTGTGCACCCGCCAAGCCGAACAGGCGACGTGCGGGTGTGTAACCGGGGTCTTCAACGCAGGCCGTGTCACCGGGCTTGAGTAGCGTGCGGGCGATCAGGTCGAGGGCGTGGCGAATGCCGGTGGTGACGATCACTTCATCGGCCTCGCATTGCAGGCCGCGATAGCTGCGCAGGTAATCGGCGATCTGCTCACGCAAGGCCGGCAGCCCGGCCAGGTGGGCGGCTTCCAGCACACCAGGGCCCACGCGGAGCAAGCCACGGGAGAGGCAACGCGCCCAGGTTTTCAAGTCGAACAGGCCGGCATCCGGGCGCCGTGCCACGAAAGGCACGTGGCTCTGCACCACCGCATCAGGCTGATCAGGCAACGCCGCACGGCGTGCGCTTGCGCTGGGCGCCGCAGCCGCAATGAACTGTTCGGGGATCACCGCACATACCCGCGTGCCCGAGCCGGCCACCCGCTGCACGTAGCCTTCACCCTGCAAGCGCTCATAGGCCGCCTCAAGCGTGCCACGCGATACCAACCAGCGCTCAGCCAGACTGCGGGTAGACGGCAAGCGACTGCCCGCCGGCAGTTGCCGGTTCAGGATGGCGGTACGCAACGCATCGTAAGCGCCCTGCTGCTTGCCTGCGTCCAAGGCGGCGGGACGCGGCAGGTCCAAGGCGGATGCGGCTTTTCCTCGACTCATAAGTGGTCCATTCACTCCATACATAAGTGGCCCAAAGGATTAAACCACAAAGCCAGTAGAGTTCGAGGCTCCACGAACGGTATCGAGGCTTTCCATGACACAACGCGCCCTCTCCACGGGATTCTGGCTGGTGCTGCTGACTCTCCTGATCGCCTTGCCGCGCATCACCCTGGACCTGCACCTGCCAGCCCTGCCCGCCATGGCCGACTATTTCCAGGCCCGCGACGCCCAATTGCAATTGACCCTCACGCTGTACACCCTGGGTTCGGCGATTTCCCTGCTGGTCAGCGGCCCGCTGACCGACCGCTTCGGTCGTCGACCGGTGCTGCTGAGCGGCCTGTTCCTGTATGTGGCGGCCACCGCCGCCTGCGCCGGGTCCGACAACCTCGGCGTGCTGATCATCGCCCGCTTGTTCCAGGCCCTGGGCGGATGCTGCACCACGGTGATCGGCCGGGTGATCGTGCGCGACTACTTCGACCGCCAGGAGCAGGCACGTCTGCTGGGCTTGATCTCCATGGCCATGGCCGTGTCGCCGATGGCCGCCCCCGTGCTGGGCAGCCTGCTGCTGCCGTTGATCAACTGGCGCGGGCTGTTCGTGCTGCTCGGGTTGATCGGGGCCGCGCTGTCTCTGGTGGTGTATCAGCGCTTGCCGGAAACCCGCCCCGCAGAGGTGGCTGCCGCGCCGCCGCGCAATCTGTTGCGGCTCTACGGCCAACTGCTGCGTGACCGCTATTTCCTGCGCTATTCGCTCGCCATCGGCTGCGTCTACAGCACCTACTTTCCTTTCATCAGTGAGTCGTCAGCTTTGCTGCAACGCGGCTTTCACTTGTCTGCCACGGCTTACGCGCTGGTGTTTGCCGCCACGATCAGCGGCTACATGCTCGGCGCGAACCTGTTTCGACGGCTGGTACAACGTTTCGAACCCGACCGGTTGATCAGCGCCGCAATCGGCTTGAATATCGTCGGCAGTGCGACACTTGCCACCGCGACTTCTGTTTTGCCGGGAGAATGGTTGGCGATTGTGCTGCCGATGGTGGTGATCATGGTGTCGGTGGGCATGGCGATTCCAGCTTGCCAGCTGTCGGTGTTGCAGCCTTACGGCGCAGTGGCCGGGACGGCTTCGGGGCTGTTCTTCTTTATCCAGATGTTCCTGACGGCCGTGGGCAGCTGGCTCACCGGGTTGCTGTCGGATGGCACTTCAACCCCGCTGGTGATCATGACGTCAGCGGCGAGTGTGTTGCTGCTCAGCGGTTGGCTCGCCCTACAGCAAAAAACCGCGCCTGTTGGCAAGGCGCGGTTTGAGTGAGGCAGCAATCACTATAGGTCACACCCAACGCCGCCCAGCAGTACCCATAGAGTTTGATGATCAAGACCGCTACACCGTGTCGAGGATATCGAAACTCACTTTTATCCGGATGGACGGTTCCTGGTTTTTTTGCACCAGGCAGTCGATGTCGCCCGCTGCGCGCCCCGTCGCCGGCATGGACGTAAATCTGATTTTACCGCTGACTGCGTGAGCAAAACCTAATGAAGGGACACTGCCAAGTGTCACCTTCACCGGGCTGCTGGGGCTGAGGTCAAACTCTGTACCGGTAGTGCCGACAGGGACAACAATCAAGATCCAGGTGCGGGTGTGAGCAATATCGTCTTCCACCTGCTGACCTATTACTTGCCAGTAGTCAACAGTGCTCTGGACTTTTTGAATATTGACCACCGTCGCGTTGAAGTTAGGGTCCGGGAGAGGTCCGCCCACAATGGTCCCAATCATATGGCCGGTGTCCATCACTTTGCGCGATACCGATTTGGATACTTCGGTGATAAAGCCGCTCAAATCCAAGGCACCCCGGCTCACCTGCACACTTTTATTGCCGTTGCTGCCGACAAAGTTGAACGTGCCGAACAGCCTGTTTTTTGAGTCCAGCGAAACGCTGATACTGCCCGCAGTAGCGGTATAGGGAGTCGCCCAGGATCCCTCAGAGGCCCAAAAAACCCCGGTCGCTTCGTTCACTAAGTCGTAAGTGTGCATTACGCCATCGGCGGGCACCCCCGGGATGCAAAAGTCGAAGCCTTGCACTTCGTTGATGTCAGGCCCTAGCTGCTCGGAAGAAGAGAAATACAGATCGTTGCCGATGAAATACAGCATCATGCGATCAGCATCACCGGTGAACGGATAGTTCGAAGGCGTTACTTGCGGATTGTTAATTGCAGCAGTCATGGTTCCGGATGTCTGGCTCATGGCAATGCCTCATTGAGTGATCAGTGCCCAAATGGCAACTGTCACCGTAGTAACTTCGAGACACTGCGTATACTGTCAAATCTGACAGGTATAAAAGCCCATTTCTTATAGCCAAAAAAAACCGCGCCGGGATATCCCGGCGCGGTTTTATTTCTGCGATCAGTGCATGAAGATCGCGATCAGAATGATGACCGGGATAGGCACGCCGAGAAACCACAAGAGTAATGAGCGCATGAGAGTGTTCTCCTTGAATTAACGAACGTAGGTTTCGGTTTCGACATACACCACGGCATCCCGACGGCGACCGCCGAACGTGGCGGCGAAGCTGGCGAAGAAGGCACCGATCAACAGCGTGATGAAGGTCCACAGCGACGTGTAGGCAGCGACTTTGGCAGCGGTGTCGGCGGCTTGCTTGGCTTTGAGCTTGGCGTCTTCGATGGCTTTGCGGGCATCGCCGTAGACCTTGTCGATACGCGCTTCGGCGTCAGCCTGGCTGAGGTTGGTGCGCTGGCTGATCAACTGGGCCAGGTAGGTCCGGTCTTCAGGAGCGAGTTGGCCGTCGTTGCTCAGGGTGCGGGTGAAGATACGTGCAACCACGCCATGGGCGGCATCATCGCTGACGGCGGCTGGGCGGTCATCGCGGAACAGGCTGTCGACGTAATAATCGAAGTCGCCACTGTTGGCGCCTTTGGCGGCACCGCCGGCTGCTTGAGTCAGGCCGCTGGCGGCACCCGAGGCAACCGCCGCACCGGCTTTGACACCGCCGCTGACGACGCTGCTGACCGAGCCGACCACCAGCACTGCGGTGATCAGCGTCGCGACGGCCCAGGCCAGGAAACCATGGGCGGTGTCGCGAAAGTACACCTCATCCGTGTGCATATTGGCCCACTTCACCCGCAACCGACCGGCGATGTAACCACCGAGCCCGGACGCGACGATCTGGGTGAAGGCCAGCCAGACGATGGTAGAAATGCCAAGCCCCTTGGCACTGATCCCGCTGTCGGCCCACGGCGAAACCGCCGAGAACCCCAGGCCGAAGCCCAGCAGTACCAGAATCAGGGAAAGTGCTGCGGCAGCTGCGGCCCCGGCAAAGATAGCCCCCCAGGAAACCCCGGAGAGCGTGCTTGATTCTTGCAGCGTGGATGAGGATGTGATCATTGTTGTTTAGCTCCAGGCATGAAAAATAGTGTTACAAGTCCCAAAAAGGACAGTGCAGGCACCATGCCAGTCGCCGAAAAAAATAAATCCTATATATTTCAACCAGTTAAATAACTTGAACTTCTCAAAATCATGCAACTTGCAAGAATGAGCCGTGAGAGGTGGGCGTTATGCACTTCCACCCAGCGAATTCTCGATTTGCCTAACATGAATATTTTTTTAGTAAGCCCGCTATCATTTCTTGGCAAAATGCCCCCACTTCTAGTGTGAACGCTCACCAGGTAATCCTATGACACGCATTTTGACCATCGAGGATGACGCCGTAACGGCCCGCGAGATCGTCGCCGAGCTGAGTAGCCATGGACTGGATGTCGATTGGGTAGACAACGGCCGCGAAGGCCTGGTCCGTGCCGTGAGCGGGGATTACGACCTGATCACCCTCGACCGCATGCTGCCGGAACTCGATGGCCTGGCCATCGTCACCACGCTGCGGACCATCGGGGTGTCGACGCCGATCCTGATGATCAGCGCCCTCTCCGACGTCGACGAGCGTGTACGCGGCCTGCGTGCCGGTGGCGATGATTACCTGACCAAACCGTTCGCCTCCGATGAAATGGCCGCCCGGGTCGAAGTGCTGCTGCGGCGCAAAAGCACGGTCAAGGAACTCGAAACCGCCCTGCGCGTGGCCGACCTGGAACTGAACCTGATCACTCGCGAAGCCAGCCGTGCCGAACAGCCGCTGAGCCTGTTGCCCACCGAATACAAACTGCTGGAATTCCTGATGCGCAACACCGGGCAGATCCTGTCGCGGATGATGATCTTCGAAGAAGTCTGGGGTTACCACTTCGATCCCGGCACCAATCTGATCGACGTGCACATCGGTCGCCTGCGCAAAAAAATCGATCCACCGGGCCTCACGCCGTTGATCCGCACGGTACGAGGTTCCGGGTATGTCATTGCTGAACCCCTCTAAGGGCTGGCGCTCCTCCAGCAGCCGCTTGCTGGCGCTGTACAGTTCGTTGTTCGTGGCGTGGAGCTGCATCCTCATGGGGGTGCTGTACTACGAGGTCTCGGGCTACCTGGGCGACTTGTCGCGTCACTCCCTGATGCAGCGTCAGCACCTGTTCCAGCGTTTTGACGGCGAGGAACTGGTCGAGGCACTGACCACCAGCATGACCTTCGACATGAAGGGCGTGGACGCCTACGGCCTGTTCGATGAACAGTTCCGCCCATTGAGCGGGCCGATCCGTGCGGTGCCGCCCGACCTGCCCCTGGACGGCAAGATCCACGCCCTGGCCAATTGCGTCGACTCCAACGACCCCAAGCTGCCCAAGGACAGCTGCGACGCCGTCGCCACCCACACCGAAGACGGCCGCTGGCTGGTACTGGTGCGCGCCAACGGCTCATTGTTCGGTGTCACCCGGATCATCTGGCATGCCCTGTTGTGGGCACTGTCCCTGACGATCATCCCCGGCGCGGCCGGTTGGCATCTATTGCGGCGCCAGCCGCTACGGCGCATTCGCGGGATTCAGGCCAGCGCCGAGGCCATCGTCGCCGGCGACCTGACACACCGCCTGCCGCTGTCCAATCGGCGTGACGAACTGGATATGCTGGCGGCCATCGTCAACGCCATGCTCGACCGCATCGAAAAACTGATGAACGAGGTCAAGGGTGTCTGCGACAACATTGCCCATGACCTGCGCACCCCGCTGACACGCTTGCGCGCCCAGCTCTACCGCATCAAGCAACAAGCCGAAGAAGACTCCGCCCACGCGGTGAAACTGGATGACGCCATCGCCGAGACCGACACCCTGATGGCGCGCTTTCGCGGGCTGCTGCGCATCTCCGAGCTGGAAGACCACCAGCGGCGCTCGGGTTTTCTGGTGATGGACCCGTTGCCGCTGCTGCGCGAACTGCATGATTTCTACCTGCCCCTGGCGGAAGAAGGCGAAGTGGAATTGGTGCTGCAGATCCCCGAATCCCTGCCGTGGATCACCGGCGACCGCGCGTTGCTGTTCGAAGCCTTGAGCAACCTGTTGAGCAACTCGATCAAGTTCACCCCCTCCGGGGGCAAAGTCATCCTGCGCGCCGCCACGGACATGGGCAGCACGCGGATCGAAGTACTCGACTCCGGCCCCGGCATTCCGGTGGCCGAACGCAAATCGGTGTTCCAACGCTTCTATCGGGTGGATGAAAGCGATCAGCAGGGCGGCTTCGGCTTGGGTCTCTCGATCGTCGCGGCGATCATCAACCTGCATGGCTTCAAGCTGGAGGTCGGCACCAGTGAACTGGGCGGCGCCCGGCTGGTGCTGGAATGCCGCCAGCAATTGATCCCCGAGTAACGCCGCCCAACGGGCGCTGGGCAGCCCCTAGAGCACCGCCCCCATCGCCTTGATCAACACCGGGTCGCGCCCATAGATATCGGGCGCGTACACCAAGCCACCCTCACGATTCACCTCAACCGTCCAATACCCCAGCAGCACCGGCACCGGTGTGGCCAGCCTGAACTCATGGGTCAACCCGGTGGCCAGCAACTCATCGGTGCGCGTCCGTTCGGCCGGGCTCACCAGCAGGTCGCGCAACAGCAACGGTTGCTCCACCCGCACACAGCCCGAACTGAACGCTCGCGGCCCTTTGGTAAACAACGGCTGGCTGGGCGTGTCGTGCAGGTACACCGAATACGGGTTGGGAAAGCGCATCACTATCCGGCCCAACGGGTTACGCGGGCCGGCGTCCTGGCGCAGAAGAATGTTGCCCGGGCGCGACCAGTCCACCTGGTCTGCCGTCAACGGGTGACCTTGGGCATCGAGCACCTGCAGGTTTTGCTGGCGCAAATACTCGGGGTTCAGACGAATGGCCGGGAGTTTGTCCTCGCGCATGATGGTCGGCGGGATGGTCCAGGTGGGGTTGAGGGTCAACCGGGTGATGCGCGACTTGAGCAGCGGCGTCTGGCGTTCGGCGCGGCCCACCTGCAGGCGCGTCTGCCACACCGGGATACCGCTTTGGTAGACGCTCAGTTGCGCCGCCGCGACGTTCACCACCACCCCTTCGGGTTCCAGGTCCTGGGCCAGCCAGCGGAAACGCTCGAGGTTGATGCGCAGTTGTTCGCGACGCATGGCCGGGCTGATATTGAGTTCGGCGACGGTCCCCGCGCCGATCACGCCATCCGCTTGCAATGAGTGGCTGGCCTGGAACGCCTTCACCGCCTTGACCAACTCGTCCCGGTACTGCTTGCCGTTTCCGGGGCTCGCCTTGGCCAGGTAGCCGCCGCTGAACAAGCGGCGCGCCAGTTCCGGCACACGCGGATCTTCCATGCCGGGGCGCAGCAAGGGGCCGTTGGCGACCGGGTCCCAATGCGGCAAGGGTTGCAGGCGCACGGTCGCGTAAGCATTGCGCAGGCTGCGATACAAATCCGCGCTGGGGCGGGCCTGATCGAACGCTTGCGCCATGTCTTGCAACCCCGTGGCGGCAAACGCCAGCACCACGGTGTCCGGGTCACGGGCCGGCGGCAGCGCATGCCATAGCGGCTCGAACCGCGATTGCTGCAGGCGACCGTAATGCAGGTCCTGCAGGGCTTGCAGGTACTGGCGGCTGCTGTCGATATCGCTGCACAGCACGTTGGCCGTGGCGTCTACGGCAGGCAGGCTATAGTGGGTGGGATCCAGGCCATCGTCGGCCAGCAACTGCAGCTGGGCCTGCAACGCTGAACGGCGTTCACCGCTTGCCCACAACGGAGCGTCGCCCTGCTGCTGGTAGAACGCCTGCAACCGCAGCAGTGCGGCAGCGTCGATGTGCGGCGCCAGGTCGGGGCAGACGCTTGGCAGTTGCGCCAGGGCCAGTTGGATTGGGCTGGATGGCGCGACA
This sequence comes from Pseudomonas sp. ICBG1301, assembly GCF_016918385.1. Taxonomy (NCBI): domain Bacteria; kingdom Pseudomonadati; phylum Pseudomonadota; class Gammaproteobacteria; order Pseudomonadales; family Pseudomonadaceae; genus Pseudomonas; species Pseudomonas sp. ICBG1301. The sequence continues at coordinate 146,975 of NZ_JAEKGB010000011.1, read as the reverse complement.
GGGACTGCGTCTGTCGGCAACAGTTCGGCTGTCGCGACCAGTGGTGCAACGAGCAAGCAAATGCTCAAGTAACATGCGTGTTTTTTGAACAATGACTTTGCTCCAATCCACAGTGGGGGGATGTACTGTAGATGCTGACTTTTATCCGTCGCCTCGGCCTGGCTGCCATAAGCCTGGCCGTACTGAGCCAGGCTGCGATCGCCGCCAATGGCAATCCTCCCTCCCTGTATAACAGCCTGGCGCGCTCGGCTCCAGAACTCAATCCCACCGTATTGAAAAGCGCCCTGAACGCCGTGCAGTGTGCGGTCAATAATGGTGAAGAACGCTCCGATCGCCTGGCGGTTATCGACTACTCGCAACCCTCGACCGCTCGTCGCCTGTGGATCTTCGATTTGCGCAAGAAAACCCTGGTGCTGCGTGACCTGGTGGCCCATGGCGCAAAATCCGGGGAAAACTTCGCCACGCAGTTTTCCAACCGCGAGGGCAGCCACCAGTCCAGCCTGGGGCTGTTTCGCACCCAGGAAAGTTACCTGGGCACCCACGGTTATTCATTGCGCATGGACGGCCTGGAGCCCGGTTTCAATGACCAGGCCCGCGACCGTGCGCTGGTGATTCACGCCGCCGACTACGTCAACCCGGCCTGGAGCAAACGCGAAGGCCGCATCGGGCGCAGCCAGGGTTGCCCGGCCGTACGCCCGCAAGTGGCGCGTCAGGTGGTGGACAAGCTCAAGGATGGGCAATTCATGTTTTCCTGGTACCCGGACCGGCATTGGCTGAAGTCCTCGACCTACCTCAATTGCAAACCCCAACAGGTGGCCAGTAGTCGTACAATCCGTGGTGGATAGCCTGTCCCCACCGATAAAAGAGAGCGCCGCATGCTTCTACACAAGTCCACCTGGATCGAAATCGGGCAGTTTCTGGAGCGCAGCCGCACGGTCGTGATCCCCATTGGTTCCAATGAACAACATGGCCCGACCGGCCTCCTGGGCACCGACTGGATGTGCCCGGAGATCATCGCCCATGAGGCACAGAAGAACGCCGACATCCTGATCGGCCCCACCTTCAATATCGGCATGGCCCAGCATCACCTGGGCTTTCCCGGCACCATCTCGCTGCGCCCTTCCACCTTTATCGCCGCGATTGGCGATTGGGTGCGCTCACTGGCCGGGCACGGTTTCGAGAAGATCCTGTTTCTGAACGGCCATGGCGGCAATATCGCCACCATCGAGGCCGCGTTTTCCGAACTGTATGCCGAGGCCAGCTACGCCCGTCGCGAAGCCGGGTTTGCGCTGAAACTGGTGAACTGGTGGGACCTTGAAGGTGTCGGCGATCTGGCGCACCGCCAATTCCCGGTGGGCCATGGCAGCCATGCCACGCCGTCGGAGATCGCGGTCACGCAGTGGGCGTATCCGGAGTCGATCAAGTCAGCCGATTATTCGCCGCAGATTGCCAACACCGGTCCGATCCGCGAGGCGCTGGACTTCCGCGCACGCTTCCCCGACGGACGCATGGGCTCGGACCCGGCCCTGGCGACCGTGGAAAAAGGCGGTGAGTTGGTGGCGTTGGCGGCCAAGGGCCTGGTCAGGGCGGTCGACAGTTTCAGCAGCGAAGCGAAACCCTGAAAACCTTGTAGTGAGCGGGCTTGCCCCGCGCTGGGTGGCGAAGCCGCCCTAAACCCTGCCGCTGCGGTGGTTCAGAAAGACCGAGGCGCCTGGTTTTGGGGCTGCTACGCAACCCAGCGCGGGGCAAGCCCGCTCACTACAGGTTACTGGCAGTCTTTGGCTGCCTGTTCCAGCCGGGAGGGCGTGATCGCCGATGCCAGTGGCTTGCGCTCATACAGGAACACTTTGGTGCCGTCCTGGGACTTGTAGGCTTCCAGCACATCATCAGCAGCGAACTTGCTGGTCAGCAGCACCTTGGCGTGGCGCGAGTTCTGCGTCACGGTGGAGGTGATGCCGTGCTTTTCAAGCGTGGGCAATACGCACTGCACGTAGCCTTCAGGTGTCTTGCTGGTTTGCAGGGTCAAGGTCGGAGCATTGGGGGCGGAAACACAACCGGTCAGTCCCAAAGAAGCAAAGGCCAGGGCCGGGGCGAAAAAAGAGCGCATAGAAATTCCTGAAAATAACTGAAAAAAGTTCACATCAACCCGCTCGGACCAACGCCTTGAGCGACACATCAAACTGCCTCAAGGCATCTTGCTGCACATCGCGCTGCTGCTCGATCTGCGCGGCGATCTCGGGCGCCGCCTTGTCATGCACCCACACCGATGACACCTGCTTGTGCACCGAACCTTCGGCCTTGGCGATGTATTGCAAGTCCGCGTCATAGAACCGTGCGGTAAAGCTTGCTTCCACCCAGTCATTGCGCGGGGTCAGCAGTTGGTTATGGGTATCGAGCATCACCACTACGTCCGGGTGCGCCTGCACCAGCTCATCCAGGCTGCTATAGACCGTGACGGACAAAAAAGTGCCCTGCAGCGAACCCAATAGCCAATCGATGGCCAACTCCGGATCGGAGCTGTTGACGAATGCCTCGCGGATACGTCCGTCAAGGGCATCCTTGGCGCCGTTCATGGCCATGGCGTGGTAGCGCTCAAGGTAGCGGAGGTTGTCGCGGGTGTTTTCGCTGTATAACACCCCCACCGACTGCGCGTGCGCCAGGGAGTCTACGCTACCCACGAGTGGCAGCAAATGGCCCGTACGCAGTTCATCGGCACTAACCGGGGTGGTCATGACCACCGAACCCAGCATCAACATCATCAAACCCAGTTGGATTATCGTCCTCATCGCGCATTTCCTTGAGCAGCGTCTCGATGGTGCAATTCTCCCCTTTTCCAGCAAAAACAGAACTTGCGATCCTTGATGGTGACTATCATTTGAACCGATAGTGTTACACCGCCCGCTTTCAATAAAACTTATAAGGACCACGCCATGAAGCCGCACCAGAAAACCTTCGACCGCATTCGCGAAGCCGTATTGCCGGAGTTTCGCGAGCGGGTCGCCGATTACCTGGTCGATTATGAAGCCGTGCTGCAGGACGAAACGGCCGACGCCGACGAGCGCTACGCCAGCGCCCAGCAACTGCGCGGTTACCTGCGTGGCTTGAACACCACCCGCGTGCTGGGCATGGCTGATTGGGAAGACCTCGACCGGCGTGTCGCCCACGAATGGCTGTCGCCGCTTACAGCGCCGGGCGTTGCAGGTTGACCCAGGCCTGCACCGACGGGCGCTGCCACTGACGCTCGGCATACGCCACCAGCTCGGCCGGCACCTCGTCACCGTTGAGGATCAGCCGGTTGAGCATCACCGCCAGGTCCACATCGGCAATCGACCACTCGCCGAACAAGTACGCCGGGTTGCCCGCCAACAACGCCTGCGCCGCACTGAGCAACTTGTGCGCAGCGGCTTGCGCCACGGGCGACAGGGGCGGCATTTTCGCGCCGTAAAACACCACCAGCGTCGAGCGTTCCTGACGAATCGGCAGCAAGTCGCTGCGCAACCACGCCTGGACTTGCCGCGCCCTCGCCCGCTGCCTGGGGTCAGCCGGGTACACCGGCGTCCCGGGGTAGACCTGTTCGAGGTATTCAGTGATCGCCGAGGACTCCGACAGGGCAAAGTCACCGTCCAGCAACGTCGGCACGCGCTGCGTCACCGACAGCTCGGTGTAGTCCTTCGCCTGGTGTTGTGCGGCGTCCAGGTCCAGGGTACGGGTGTCGAACGCCAACCCCTTCTCGTGCAGGGTGACGAATACCGACATCGCATAGGGGCTGGTGAATTGAGCGTCAACGTAGAGGCGTAACGACTGCATGGCGAGTCTCCTTGGGTGAAATGCCACGCTACGAGATATGTGTTGGTAAAGAAAATGCGGGTTTTTTATGGGGGCATTCCTGGCAGGAATAGCACGGGTAGTGGCAATATTATGGCTATTCGCGATTTCTCGACATTGCTCCCCCTTCGTGGCCTTCAAGGAATGAATAGCACATGAAACAAGCGGTTGTGGTCATCCACGGCATCGGCGAACAGCGCCCGATGGACACCCTGCATGGCTTTGTGGACGCCATGATCCCGGCGAACACGCCCGACGCAAAACCCTTCTACTGGAGCAAGCCGGATCGGTTGTCGCGCAATTTCGACCTGCGCGTATTGAAGTCGCCAGGCCGCACGTCCACCGACTTCTACGAATATTATTGGGCCCACAAGATGCAGGGCACCAAGCTTGGCCACCTGCTGAGCTGGTTGTGGGACCTCTTCAAGCGCCCGCGCCGGGATATTCCCGACGCGATCGTGCCTATCTGGCGCACCACGCGTTGGACCGTGCTGGCACTTTTGCTGCTGATCGCCAGCGGCACCCTGGCCACGACCTGGGGCCGCGTCGATCACACCGACAACCCCTTCGCGCTGGTGCCGCTGCTACTGGGCGCCATCGGCCTCGGATTACGCTATTCCGCCCTGTCCTACCTGGGTGATGCGGCGCGATACCTGAGCCCCAACCCGCAGAATGTCGTGGTGCGCGAACAGATCCGCGCCGATGGCGTAGCGCTGTTGCGCGCCCTGCATAACCAGGGTGACTACGACCGGATCATCGTGGTCGGCCACAGCCTGGGCAGCGTGATTGCCTACGACATCGTCGGTTACCTGTGGCACGAGCATCACGATCAACTGAACAAGGTCATCCCCAGCAATCACGAATTGGCCAGACGCTACGCCAACCACGAACCGCTGCAACCGGTGCTCAAGCAAGCGCTGCCCGATGCCGGCGCGGCCCTTGATGGCGGCCTGGGCAGCACCCTGAGATTTCGCGAACAACAGGCCGCGGCCTTTATCGAACAACGCAACCTGGGCAACCCCTGGCGTATCACCGACCTGGTCACCGTGGGCAGCCCGATGGCGCATGCCAGCCTGTTGCTGGGCCGCAGCGTCAGCGACTTCAAGCAACGCATGGAACGTCGTGAAGCCCCGGCCTGCCCGCCCACCAAGGATGACCAAGGCTACGGTTACAGCGCCCGCCAACCGGTCATGCTCGGTGGGCAGGCTTTCACCCCGCTCTACCTGCACCATGCCGCCGCATTTGCGGTGACGCGCTGGACCAACCTCTACTTCCCCGCACCTTACGGCCTGTTTGGCGACATCGTCGGCGGCCCGGTCAAGCCGGTGATGGGCAATGGCGTGCTGGATTTGCCGGTCACTGTGGGTCGCTGCAAAGGCTGGCTCGCACGCTCCTGGCTCAGCCACACCCACTATTGGAGCGAGCGCAGCGGCGCTCAGGGCTACCTCGGCGCATTGACCCAGGATGAACACGCGATCAGCCAAGGCCCCCGTCCTTCGGCCACCGAGGCCCTGCGCTGGGCGATCGACCTCAAGGGTCTGCGGCGATTTCGCTCGACCGAGCCCAAGAACACAGCGACACCTACCGAGGCTTAACCCGCAAAACCACCCGCCTTGAGGAACGCCTGCTCCGGTTCGGTGGTAGCCCTGGCCAGCACCGCGTTGCGATGGGGAAAACGCCCGAACCGTTCGATGATGTTCGCGTGCTCCTTGGCCCAATGAAAGGTACGGGCATCCAGTCGCTGATTCAGCGCCAGCGAGCGCTGCTGATCCGCCGGGTCTTCGGAATGCTCGAACGGCAAATAACAGAACGCACGTAGCTCAGGTTCGATCAGCTTATCCAACCCCGCGTCCACCATGCGCCGGGCATACAGCCGCGCCAGGGGGTCGGTGGCGAACATATGCGCGGTGCCGCGAAAGGCATTGCGTGGGTATTGATCCAGCAGAATCAGCAAGGCCAACGTGCCCTCTGCCGACGCCAGCCAGTCTTCCAGTTCGCGACGGGCAGCCTGCATATGGGTTTCGTAGAAGGTGTCGCGAAAGGCCGCGTCAAACGCAGCGTCCTTGGCGAACCAACGCTTGGGTCCGGCCCGTTTCCAAAATTCAACGACCGCCTCGGCCGGTTGTGCAGGTAAGCTCATCACTCTCCCCCTGGGTCAAACCACGGATTTCATCGCTTGACCCTAACAGCAAAGGAGCGGCGCGATAGTGAGACAAACTCATACTATTTGAGACAAACACAAGTTCTCCTCACGTTGCACTCAGATGCCTGTAAAACGCGAGAAACATAAAATAGGCACAGACCGCCAGGGCCACACCCATGCAGCGATTGAACAACGTGAACGCCGACGCGCCATTGATCCGCCGCCCCAACAAAGCCCCGAGCAACGCATACATCCACGGCGCACCGAACGCTGCGAAGGCCAACGCGGCAGAAACACTGGCAATGGCCAGCCCGGTGATATGCGCCGCCGGCAACATCACGCTGGTGATCGGCAACACCGCCATGATGCCCTTAGGGTTGAGCAGCTGGATCACCAGGCCATTCCAGAACGTGAGGGTTTTGGCCGGTGCCGTTGAAGTGTCTTCTTCCACTACCGTACGGGCGGTGAACACCTGATAGGCGAGGTACAAGGTGTACACCCCGCCCACCAGGGAAATGTACGGCAATGCCGCGTGGGAAATAATCGCTTCGCCGGTGTAGCCAAACAGCACGAACAACACCAACATCGCGCACCCCACGCCGGCGAAGAACCCGGTAGAGCGACGAAACTGACCGGTGAGCCCGGCGTTGAGGCCCATGAAATTCACCGGGCCAGGGCTGTACATGACGCTGAAGGCGTAGAGGAAGATATCCATGGGGAACCTGCAGTAAAAAGAATGCCTTGAGTCTACTGAGGGCGATTGGCAACACTCTTGTACGTTTGTGGTCGTTGTAGTGAGCGGGCTTGCCGCGCTGGGCGGCGCAGCCGCCCCAACCCCAGGCACCTGGGGCTTCCTGAAACACCGCGGCGATAGGGTTTAGGGCGGCTACGCCACCCAGCGCGGGGCAAGCCCGCTCACTACAAGGGTTTACATCAGGGGAATCGAATAGCTCACGAACAAGCGATTCTGATCCTGGTCCCTGGCCACTTCACTGCGTGACATACCGTTACGCCAGCCGAACCCGACGTTCTTGAAGGTGCCGCTCTGCACCACATAATCCAGGGAAATATCACGTTCCCATTCGCTGGCATCCTGGCCGCTGGCGGTCTGGATATGGTCACCCTTCAAGTACATCACCGAAGCCTTCAAGCCCGGTACACCCAAGGCGGCAAAGTCATAGGCGTATTGCGCAAACGCGGTGCGCTCGCCCGCCTGGATGAACGTCTGCACAGTGCGGTCGGTGTAGAGGTACAGACTGGAACCGCCCTCGCCTTTGTTCACCAGGCCACCCTGGTTGAGTTGGGCGAAGTTGCTGTCGTCTGACACCTGCTGGTAACCGGCAGTAATCGCGTGTGGGCCCAGAGAATAGATGAACGCCGCACTCCAGGTGTTGTTGTCGATTTCACCGCTGCCGTTTTTGGTATAGCCGCCGAACTTGTAGCCCTCGGCACGGCCGGCGGCGCTGCTGTTCTTGCCGTCGGACGTGGTCTTGAAGTAGCGCAGATCCGTCTTCAGCGAGCCGTAGTCACCCAGCGGCAACACATGAATCAAGCCGGCGAAGTGCTGTTGGTAATAGTCTTCGAGGTTGGCGTAGTAATACTGGACCATCAGGTCCTTGTTCACTTGGTAGTCGGCACCGGCGTAGTTGAATTTATTGCTTTCCCGGGTACCGCCTGCCGCCGCCAGGCCGCTGCTGTCGCTGGAGCCACGGCCGGTGGTGTGTTGCAGTTGGCCGCCGATGAGGGTCAGGTTGTCGATGTCCTTGCTGGTGATTTGCCCGCCCTCGAAGGACTGCGGCAACAGGCGACCATCGTTACTGACCAGAATCGGCAGGTTTGGGCGCAGGTAGCCGTAACGCGCTTCGGTCTTGGCAAAACGCGCCTTGGCCGTCGCACCGCCACGGGCCCAGTTGTCGGTGGCCTTGCCGTCATCGCTGGGGATCATCGAACTGCCGACGTGGCGCCCGGCGCCACTGTCGAGGGTCACACCGAGCATGCCGACCGCATCCAGGCCAAAGCCGACGGTGCCGTCGGTAAAGCCCGATTGATAGTTGAGGATAAACGCCTGGCCCCACTCTTCGGTCTTCGACGGTGCGGCGGCGCCGTCACGGTTGTCGTTGTTGAAGTAGAAGTTGCGCAGGCCCAGGTTGGCTTTGCTGTCCCCCAGGAAATCAGCCGAGGCCAAGGGGCTCAGGGCCAGGCCGAGGCCGCCGGTCAATACGCTTAATACATTCAAAGTAGCTTTCATCAGGACGAACTCCGGCGCGGAATCCAGGTTCCGGGCGCAAAAAATAAGCAGCAGGTTGCACGCGACCGCACTTGAATGGGCCGGTGCGCTAACGAACGGTCAGAGACTTAGTTGAGCGAGTGAACCTCCGTAAGACCTCAGTCAATCAATCCATGGGCGTCATAAAACGGATACGGTCCCGGGTATTCCCCGAACACGCCGTTGTGGCTGATCAAGCCGTGTTGCGCATCCCAGCGATGCAACAGATAACCCGCCGGCTCGAGGTTGAAATGCGCGGGCGCGGCGTCTTGCAAATCCAGCACGATCTGATGGGACGTGCCGGGGCATACACAACTGAGGCTGCCACCGAAACGCCGTTGCATGGGACGGTGCAAATGCCCGCACAACAGGCGCTCGACTTGCGGATGGCGCGAGACGAGTTGTTCCAGGGCAGCGGCATTGATGAAGGGCTCACGGTCCATATGGCCGATGCCGCTGATAAACGGCGGGTGGTGCAGGATCAGCAAAGTCGGCGCGTGCGGGCGTAACGACAATTGCTCGTCGAGCCATTGCAACTGGCTGTCCAGCAACTGGCCGCCATGGCCGCCGGGAATCGTGGAGTCAAGCCCGATCAAACGCAGCGGATACTCATCCACCACCCAATCCAATGGGCCATCCGCCGACACCGGCAGGTAGGCATGCTCGGGGAATGCATCCAACAGCGCCCCGCGGTTGTCATGATTGCCGGGCACCAGGTAGCACGGCATGAGCAGGCGTGCGAGTTCGGGGCGCAGCACGGCGTATTCATCGGCGCGACCAAAGTCCACCAGGTCGCCGCTGACCACCACGATGTCGGGCCGTGGGTGGCTGGCGTTCAAATGGTCGACGGCACGGCGCAGCGCGCCCAGGGTATCGACTACGCCATAGGTGAGGCGCTGGCCGGCTTTGAGGTGCAGGTCACTGATCTGCGCGACTAGAAAAGGACGATTCAACATAAATTCTCAAGCATTCAGGGTGAACAACATGTGCGGCGCGATCGCCAGGGCAATCGGCGCGCCAACGGCATGCAACTGGTTATCCTGGCTGTCGACCAGCAGCGGTTGCGGGCCGCCCACTTCGACGATCAGGCGGCTTTGCGCGCCCTGGAAAAACTGCGCCACCACGTGGCCGTACAAGTGCCCTTCGCCTTCCATCACCCGCAGGTGTTCGGGGCGGCAATACACCGTGCCGGGCTGGTCGAGCGCCTGCCACGGCAGTTCACCGCCACACACTTTCAGGCCGTGCGGCGTTTGCCCGAGCACCGAGAAGGCATTGAGGTTGCCGACAAACCCGGCGACGAAGGCGTTGGCCGGCTTCTGGTAGATGTCGCGGGGGCTGGCCAGCTGGGCGACACGGCCGTGTTCCATCACCAGGATGCGATCGCCCAGAGCCATGGCTTCGCCCTGGTCGTGGGTGACAAACACGCTGGTGATACCGAGGCCACGCAGCAGTTCATTCAGCTCACTGCGCAGGCGTTCACGCAGTTGCGCGTCGAGGGCTGCCAACGGCTCATCCAGCAGCAACACCTTCGGGCGTGGCGCCAAGGCACGGGCCAGTGCCACCCGCTGACGCTGGCCGCCGGAGAGTTCGTGGATGCTGCGTTTGCCGTGGTGCTGCAAGCCCACCAGTTCCAGCAACTCTTCACAGCGCTTATTGCGCTCGGGCGCCGACAGGCCGCGAATCTTCAGGCCATAGACAATGTTCCCGGCCACATCCAGGTTGGGAAACAGCGCATAGTTCTGGAACACCATGCCCACGTCGCGACGCTCGATGGGCAGGCGGGTGACATCCTGATCGCCGAAAAACACCTGGCCCACATCCGGGCGTTCAAGCCCCGCGATCAGGCGCAGCGTGGTGGTTTTGCCGCATCCGGAAGGCCCGAGAATCGCCAGGGTTTCACCGCCCTCGACGGTCAGGTTCAAGTCATGCACGGCCACGGTGCCGTCGGCGAACGCCTTGCGACAGCCTTTCAGATCAAGGGTGATAGCGGTCATCGACGCTCTCCACGGGACAAACGAGCACTGATGGCCTGCAACGCAATCAACAGCGGCACGATCATCAGCAAAAAGATAAGGGTGTAGGCACTGGCTATTTCCAGACGCGCCGAGGCGTAGCTGTCGGCCAGGCCAACGGGCAAGGTCTTGGTCATCGGTGTGTGGAGCATCCAGGTCAGGTTGAACTCACCCAGGGACAGGGTGACCACCATCAGCACACCCGCCAGGATCCCTGCCCGGCAGTTGGGCACCACCACGCTGAAGAAACGCTTGAGCGGCCCCGCACCAAGGCTTGCGGCGGCCTCCTCCAGCACCGGCAGCTGCTGACGCTGCATCACCGCCATCACCGGGCGGACCAGGAACGGCAAGGTGAACAGCACGTGGCCGACCAGGATGAACAGCGAGCTGCTGCGAAAGCTGCCGAACTGGCCGTAGGTCAACAGCAACGCCAACGCACTGGCCAACCCCGGCATCGCCACCGGCAGCACCATCAATTCTTCGAAGGCGCGGCTGAAGCGGTTGTTCATGCGCACCAGGGCATAGGCCGCAGGTACGCCAATCACGCAGACAACGACCGCGCAGGCCAGGGCCAGTTGCAGCGACAACCACACCGTGGGCGAATAGGCCTGCCACACCTGGAGCAACCAATCGAAGGTCAAGCCGCTGGACAAGCCCACGAAGAAGTTGCGCGTCAGCCCGGCCAGCAACGACATCAGCACCGGCACCAACATGAAGGCGCATACCAGCAGGGTGAACAGCAATTGAATGACAAACAGAGATGAACGCTTCACAGCACAGTCCCCGAGTTCTTCACCAGGCGTCGCGTGAGCAACAACACCGCCCAGGTCACCGCGCCGAGCACCACCGACAGCGCAGCGGCGACGGCAAAGTTGGCGTAGTTGGTGAATACGTTGTAGATCGCCACCGGGGTGACATTCAGTCGTGTGCCCAAGGTAAAGGCCGTACCGAAGGCCCCCATGGACGTGGCAAAACAGATCGCCCCGCAGGACGCCAACGCGGGTGCCAGGCCCGGCACGATCACATCGCACACCACGCGCCAGTGCCCGGCGCCCAGCGAGTGGGCCGCTTCTTCCAGGCTGCGGTCGAGGCTCTCGCACGCCGCCATCACCGTGAGGATCACCCGTGGGATCGAGAAGTACAGGTAACCCACGAACAGCCCCGCCAGCGAGTAGGCAAAGATCCAACGCTCACCGGCCAGTTGCAGGCCCAGTGCGGCGAACAGTCCTTGGCGCCCGGCCAACAGGATCACCAGGAACCCCACGACCACGCCGGGAAACGCCAACGGAAAGGTGAGCAACGCGACCAGCGCCGAACGCCCGAAGAATTGCTGGCGAGCGAGGAATACGCCGCTGATGCCACCGATCACCAGCGCGACCGCTGTCACCACCACGGCCAGGACCAGGGTTTGCCCGAGGCTGCCCAGATACTGCGCGCTGCTAAGCACCTGCCAGTAACCACTGCCCTGGCCGTCACGGCTCTCGGCGCCGAGCAGCATCAGATGCGCCAGCGGCAATAGCCAGAACGCGAGCAGTAGCGCGAGGGCCGGCGCGAGCGGCCAGGTCATGCGTTTTGCTGCCACTTACTTGACCTCGTTCAAATAACGGGCGGCAAAAGCTTCCTGCACGGCGGCCATTTTTGCGTAGTCCACCACCCCGGCGCGGGCGTAGTCGCTGTCGGGCAGGAACTGCGCGGCAACATCGGCGGGCATTTTCATCGCGCGTACCGGGCGCAGGTAAGCCTTGGCCCAGAGTGCCTGGCCTTGGTCCGACAGCACGAAATCGAGGACCTTCTCGGCATTGGCACGGTGCGGCGCGTTGGCGACCAGGCTCATGACATACGGTACGCTGATGCTGCCTTCCTGGGGGATCACGAAGGCGACATTGGCCTTGTCCTTGTAACGCGCGCGGTAGGCGTTGAAGTCGTAGTCCACCAGGATCGGCAACTCGCCGGACAACACCCGTGCATACGCAGTTTGCTTGGGCACGATGGGGGCGTTTTTCGCCAGTTTCTGGAAGTAATCGATGGCCGGGGCGAAGTTGTCCAGGTCGCCGCCCATGGCGCGGTTGATCGCGACCGCCGACACGTAGCCGACGAAAGCGCTGGACGGGTCAAGGTAACCGACCATGCCTTTGTATTGCGGCTTGAGCAGGTCGGCCCAGCTTTGCGGCACCGGCAGGCCACCGAGCGCATCAACATTGACCATGATGCCCAAGGTGCCGGAGTGGATCGCGAACCAGTGACCGGCCGGGTCCTTCATGCCTGCCGGGATTTGTTCCCAGGCCTTGGGTTTGTAGGCGTCGACCACTGCAGCTTTTTGCGCCTGCAGGCCGAACGTCACGCCGTAGTAGACGACGTCCGCTACCGGTGCGGCTTTTTCAGCCACCAGTTGCGCCAGCGACTGCCCGGAATTCTTGTTGTCCAGCGGCACGTGCACCCCCGTGCTGTCGGCGATGGCCTGCAGCTGCGTGCCCCAATCGGCCCAGTCCGGCGGGCAGTTGTAGCAAATCGCGGTCTCGGCGGCCTGGGCCAGGCTGGCGGTGCCGAACAGCAGCACGGCGGCCAGGGTTTTACGCAGTGTGCGCATTAGGAGTCTCCTGATGGGGTTGAGTACTTTCGCCCGGCCGGATATGGCAAGGCAGGCAATGGGACGTCGGGGCAAGACCTGCGATCTGCGCCAACAATTGGTCAATCACGGTGCTGGCGAGCAGCGCGATGGGCTGCACCACGCTGCACAGGGTGGGGTGCATCTGGGTACCGAGGGCAATCCCGTCAAAGCCCATCACCGACAACTGTTCGGGCACGTTCCAGGCGTTGCGGCGCAGCTCGGCGATCAGGCTGATGGCCAGGAAGTCGTTGGAACACACCAGTGCGCTGGGCGCCTGCGCGCCTTGCAGAAACGGCGCGATGACCGCGTATTCGGCCTGGGTGTGGGCGGGCATTTCGATGACCGGACGGATGCGCAGGCCGTATTCCTGCATCGCGTCGCAATAACCGGCGTAACGCAAGCGCGCACGGTCAGACTGCAACGCGGGACCGGCGACCATGCTGATGCGTCGGTGGCCCGCCTCAAGCAAATAGCGGGTGGCCAGCGCCATGCCCGCGCGGTTGTCCACCGACACAGCGCTGTAATCGGGATTGCCCGGTTGGTGATACGCCAGCACAAACGGGGTTTTCTCGGTATTCAGGCTACTGAGCACCGCATTGCTTTCGGCATCGGTGACGGTCAGCACCAAGCCGTCGACCCGTTGGCGCAACAGCTCTTCCACCACACTGCTTTCGCGCTCGCTGCTGTAGTCGGTGGTCGCCAACAGCAGGCTGTAACCGCGTAGCCGTGCCGCACGCTCCATGGCCTGGAACTGTTCGGCGAACACCGGGTTGAGCAAGTTGGGCACCACCACGCCGATCAACCGGGTGGTTTGCAGGCGCAGTTGGCGGCCCAGCAGATTGGGACGGAACCCCAGCTCACGGGCCGCGGCGAACACCTGTTCACGGGTGGCCGGTCGCACCTGGTCGGGGGAAGCAAAAGTGCGCGCGGCGGTGGCGCGTGATACGCCAGCCAGCCTTGCTACGTCTTTCAAGTCAGTCATTGTCGCTCGCTTGAGATCGATCTCATTGGCGAGGACAGTAGCGGCGCAATGTGGCAGGACGGTGCCAGGAAGATGAAGCTTTTATGGCGATGGGGGTGCAGCGCGCCCTGCAACCCATCGTTTTACTTATCATTGAAATAGCGCGACGCGGCTGTTTCAGCTACTCGGCGATTTTCATACTCGTACTTCCTCCCCCGTAAGGAAATACGTGATGTCACCGATGAGCATGCTACTGGCCCACTTCGCCGCACTCGCTGCCACCCTGCTTGGCATCGGCAGCCTTACCTGGCTGATCGCCTCGCTCGGGCGCCTGTGGCTTTAAGCCGGAATGTCGGCACTCAACGCCTGGATCAGCGCCTGCGCCTGAGCATCGCGCTGTGCGGTATACAGCACCACCTCACGTGCGGGCAGCGGTGGCAGATCAAAGCGCTGCTGCGCATCCACGCATCCCTTCGGCGCCATGCGCTCCACCATCACCCCTACCCCGATTCCAGCGACCACCGCAGCACCGATAGCAAGAATTCCGCTGCCGACGAACGCCTCCTCCCAAGAGCGGTTGCACAATTGCAGCGCGCTCAGGGCCATACTGCGCATCCCACAGGGCTCGGGCTGGATAGCCAATGGCAACGCATCACCCCGGCGCAGCGTGAAGCCCTCGGCGGCCATCCAACCGAAATGCTCGACCCCCACCACTTCTCCGTCCTGGCGCCGATTGTCATGGCGCAGGATCATTGCCACATCCAATTTGCCCTGCTCATAGTTCACCAGCATGTCACGCGAGGTGCCCAGGCTGAATGCAACCACCACCTCAGGATCGACGCTGGCCAGGCGGCGCAACCAGACACTGAGGTCGGCGCCCACGATGTGATGGCTGACCCCCACGCGCAAGGTGCGCTTCTGCCGCCCAAAGCACTTCAATGTGTTCTGGTAGTGATCGAGCAATTGCCGGGCATTGGCCACGAACATCTGGCCATGGGCAGACAACGTAACCTTGCGCGGCGTGCGCTCCAGCAACTTATGGCCGAGGCTTTCTTCCAGGCGCTTGATTTTCAGGCTGATGGCCGCCTGGGTGCCGCCAATCACATCGGCGGCACGGGTAAAGCTCTGGAGTTCGGCAACCAGGACAAACGCCTGGATAGCTTCTATGTCGGGCATTTTCATAAAGACGTGGGCGCAGGCTGATTCAGAGGAGCAGACGTTAGCACGGCGGGGAGCTTGGGTTGAGCCCTTCGGTTTTGACCTCCCGTCGACAACTCCAGGACCACCTGCCCAGACGGACCATCATAGCGATAGAAAGTCACACAAGCTGCGTAACTTGCAAACGCGCGCGGTGAATTCCGCTCGCTAACCTTTCGATCTGATCCAAGTGCGGGCACAATGCGTGTCCTTTTTTGGCAGGCACCGCCGCAGGCTCTCAAAAATGATCAAAACGCCGTACTACCTCATCGATAAACAGAAACTTCTGGTCAACATGCAGAAGATTGCTTACGTGCGCGAGCAGTCCGGCGCCAAGGCGTTGCTGGCCCTCAAGTGCTTCGCCACCTGGTCGGTATTCGACCTGATGCAGCAATACATGGACGGCACCACCTCGTCGTCGCTGTATGAGTTGAAGCTCGGTCGCCAGAAGTTCGAAGGCGAGGCGCACGCCTACAGCGTGGCCTGGGCCGACGATGAAATCGAAGAGATGTTGGATAACTGCGACAAGATCATCTTCAACTCCATCAGCCAACTGCAGCGTTTTGCCGAGCGCAGCGAAGGCAAGACCCGCGGCCTGCGCGTCAACCCGCAAGTGAGCAGCTCCGACTACCTGCTGGCCGACCCGGCGCGTCCGTTCAGCCGCCTCGGCGAGTGGGACCCGGTGAAGATCGAAGGCGTGATCGAGCAGATCAGCGGCTTCATGTTCCACAACAACTGCGAGAACGGCGACTTCAGCCTCTTCGACAAGATGCTGGGCACCATCGAAGAACGCTTCGGTGAGCTGCTGCACAAGGTCCAGTGGGTCAGCCTCGGCGGCGGCATCCACTTTACCGGTGAAGGCTATGCGCTGGACGCATTCTGCGCGCGCTTGAAAGCCTTCTCCGAAAAATACGGCGTGCAGGTGTACCTGGAACCCGGCGAAGCGGCGATCACCAACAGCGCCTCCCTGGAAGTGACCGTGCTCGACACCCTCTACAACGGCAAGCACCTCGCCGTGGTAGACAGCTCCATCGAAGCCCACCTGCTGGACCTGCTGATCTACCGCCTCAACGCCAAGCTGGCGCCGAGCGAGGGTGACCACACCTACATGGTGTGCGGCAAATCCTGCCTGGCCGGTGACATCTTCGGCGAGTATCAATTTGATCGTCCGCTGGCCATCGGCGATCGGCTGTCGTTCATCGACACCGCAGGCTACACCATGGTCAAGAAAAACTGGTTCAACGGCCTGAAAATGCCGTCCATCGTAGTGAAACAACTCGACGGTACCGTCGAGGTGGTTCGTGAATTTGGTTACGACGACTACCTGTCCAGCCTTTCGTAAGCTGGCGGATAAAGGAGAGATAAAGCAATTGAAAAAGAACGTTCTTATCATTGGTGCAGGAGGTGTCGCCAAGGTGGTGGCCCACAAGTGCGCGCAGCACAACGACGAACTCGGTCGTATTGCTATCGCGTCGCGCAACATCTCCAAATGCCAGGCCATCATCGACAGCGTCAAGGCCAAGGGTAGCCTCAAGGTTCCCGCCGACATCCAAGCCTTCGCGCTGAACGCCCTGGACGTGGAAGCGACCAAGGCCCTGATCCGCGAGACCCAATCGCAGATCGTCATCAACGTAGGTTCCGCGTTCCTCAACATGTCGGTGCTGCGCGCCTGCATCGATACGGGCGTTGCCTACCTCGACACCGCCATCCACGAAGAGCCGGGCAAGGTCTGCGAGACCCCGCCGTGGTACGGCAACTACGAATGGAACCACCTGGAAGAGTGCAAACAGAAGAACATCACGGCCATCCTTGGCGTGGGCTTCGACCCGGGTGTCGTCAACGCGTATGCCGCGCTGGCGCAGCAACAGCATTTTGACCGCATTGATTCGATCGACATTCTCGACGTCAATGCCGGCTCCCATGGCAAATACTTCGCCACCAATTTTGATCCGGAAATCAACTTCCGTGAGTTCACCGGACAGGTGTGGAGCTGGCAGAACAGCCAGTGGACCAGCAACACCATGTTCGAAGTCAAGCGCACTGACGACCTGCCCGTCGTCGGCTCGCAGAACCTGTACCTGACCGGCCACGATGAAGTGCACTCGCTGTCGAAAAACCTCGACGTGCCCAATGTGCGTTTCTGGATGAGCTTCGGCGAGCACTACATCAACGTGTTCACCGTACTGAAAAACCTCGGCCTGCTTTCGGAAAAGCCGGTCACCACCGCCGAAGGCGTGGAAGTGGTGCCATTGAAAGTGGTCAAGGCCGTGCTGCCCGACCCGTCGTCGCTCGCTCCGGGCTACACCGGCAAGACCTGCATCGGTGACCTGGTCAAAGGCACCAAGGATGGCCAGCCCCACGAGATGTTCATCTACAACGTGGCGTGCCATGAAGAAGCCTTTGCCGAGACGGACAGCCAGGGCATCTCCTACACCGCAGGCGTGCCACCGGTAGCCGCCGCGCTGCTGGTTGCCCGTGGCGAGTGGGATGTGAAGCACATGGTCAACGTCGAGGAACTGCCGGCTGAGCCGTTCTTGAAGGCGCTGGACGTGATGGGGTTGCCGACCCGAATCAAGGATGAGCACGGTGATCGTGCGTGGGATGCGATTGCTTGATAGCGATTGCTGACTGAACAAAAAATGCGCCCTCAGGGGCGCATTTTTTTTGGGTGGAGCCCCCATCACGCTGAGATGATCGTTCCCACGCTCTGCGTGGGAATGCCGCCTGGGACGCTCCGCGTCCCGTCGGTTAGTGCGAGGTTCGAATCACGCGCAGTGGTGACGCGGAGCGTCACGGGATGCGTTCCCACGCGGAGCGTGGGGACGATCTTGGCCGACAGGCGCTTTACGCAGTCACGCACGATCGTTCCCACGCTCTGCGTGGGAATGCCGCCTGGGACGCTCCGCGTCCCATCGGTTAGTACGAGGTTTAAATCACGCGCAATGGTGACGCAGAGCGTCACGGGATGCATTCCCACGCAGAGCGTGGGAACGAGCTCAACAACTCAAAACACCTACCATGATCGTTCCCACGCTCTGCGTGGGAATGCCGCCTGGGACGCTCCGCGTCCCGTCGGTTAGTACGAGGTTCGAATCACGCGCAATGGTGACGCAGAGCGTCACGGGATGCGTTCCCACGCAGAGCGTGGGGACGATCTCACTCACCTAGCGGCGTGAGCGTAGACGGCACCAGGCGCCTGAGCTATCTTCGGGCGCCCTCCCGACAGACCCGGAACAGGAAGTTACCGCTTGAGCACATCGTCCCTACTGCGAGGCCGCACCTTCGCCCTCCTCGCCGGCATCACCTTTATTGCCGTGGACCAGTTGGTGAAACTGTTGGCTTTGGTTTCACTACAAGCCAACAGTTTCAAAATCGGCTCCACCCCGTTCAACCTTGCGTTGGAGCTGAGCCTGAATCCCGGCGCATTCCTGAGCCTGGGCGCGGCCCTCCCCCCTCAGGTCAAACAACTGGTTTTTATCGTGGGGGTTGCCGTCGTGGTGGCCTGGGCGATGGGGTGGTCGCTGTCCAACTGGAGCCAACCCCTGCGTAAAGTCTTGCCGCTTTATGCCATTGCCCTCGGTGGTATCGCCAACTTGATCGACCGTGTCTTTCGCGACGGTCATGTCGTTGACTACCTGGTGTTGAACGTGGGGCCGACGCATACCGGGGTGTTCAATATCGCAGATATTGCGATTACCGCCGGGGCGCTGTTCTTGATGGTGGATCTGTTTGTAAAACGTAAGGCCTGAGGTAACAGCTCGTTCCCACGCTCTGCGTGGGAATGCCGCCTGGGACGCTCCGCGTCCCGTCGGTTAGTACGAGGTTGAATCACGCGCAGTGGTGACGCAGAGCGTCACGGGATGCGTTCCCACGCGGAGCGTGGGGACGATCTTGGCCGACAGGCGCCTTACGCGGTTACGCATGATCGTTCCCACGCTCCGCGTGCGAATGCCGCCTGGGACGCTCCGCGTCCCGTCGGTTAGTACGAGGTTCGAATCACGCGCAATGGTGACGCGGAGCGTCACGGGATGCGTTCCCACGCGGAGCGTGGGGACGAGCTCTACGACTCAAAACACCGACCACCCAATCCGCTCACTCAACAACTCCAGCGCCTTCATCCCCGCCAGCGAATTCCCCGCTGCATTCAACTCCGGCGACCATACGCACACCGTAAACTGCCCCGGCACGACGGCGACGATCCCGCCACCCACCCCGCTCTTGCCCGGCAAACCCACGCGATAAGCAAAGTTACCCGCCTCGTCATACAGCCCGCTGGTGGCCATGATCGAGTTGACCTGCTTGGTCTGGCGTGCGGTCAGGATCTGCTCGCCGCTGTGGGCACTGGTACCTTCGTTAGCCAGGAAGCTGAATGCCTTGGCCAAATCCAGGCAGCTCATCTGCAGCGCGCAATAGTTGAAGTAACTGTGCAGTACGGCGTCCACGTCGTTGTGGAAGTTGCCGAAGGATTTCATCAGGTAGGCCATGGCCGCGTTGCGGGCGCCGTGTTGGGCTTCGGAGTCGGCGACGATGCTGTTGACCAGGATCTGCGGGTTGCCCGACAGGCGTCGTACAAAGTCTCGCATCGACAGAATCGGCACGGCAAACCGCGATTGGTTGATGTCGCAAATCACCAGCGCACCCGCATTGATAAAGGGGTTGCGTGGGCGGCCGCGTTCGAATTCCAGCTGTACCAGCGAGTTGAACGGTTGCCCGGAAGGCTCATGGCCCAGGCGTTCCCAGATGGTTTCACCGCCGTGATCGATGGCTTGGACCAGGCTGAAGACCTTGGAAATGCTCTGCACCGAGAACAGGGTGTGGGCATCACCGGCGCAGTAGGCCGAGCCGTCGTTGCCGTATACCGCAATGCCGAGTTGGTTGGCGGGCACGTCGGCCAACGCGGGGATGTAGTCGGCGACTTTGCCGAGGCCGATCAGGGGGCGTACTTCGTCGAGAATCGACTCCAGCAGCGCCTGCATGTCTTGTCCTGTCATCTTTCTTGGAATCGGTGATAAGCGGGGCGCGGAGAATACCTGAAATGCCTGTGGCAAGGGAGCTACCCCCACGCCACAGGCCAGCCGGCACGCCCTCAAAAATGCGCCACATCCGACACCTCTTCATCCAGCACATCCCGCGCCAGCGCCCAGGCCCGGTCCCTGGATTCCACCACCAGCAACGGGTAACCCCAAGCCTTGCCGAATGTCACGGTAAACGGCTTGAGCGCCAGGCGCTTGGCCGCGCTGGGTTCCACCTGGATCATGCCTCTGACGAACGCCTGCAGCGCCGGCTTGTTCTTCTTCATCCAGAGGGACGCAAGCTTGCGCTCTTCGTGGGAGTGCTCATAGTTGTTCTCGTCCACGGCCTTTTCGTGCAGCAGCAGGAACGGTTGCCGGCGAGCGAGCAGGCCTTCGAAAACCAGGAAGGCATCCTCCGGCCCGCCATCGTTGGGGGCATCGAAAACGATTTTGACGATGGGAAATGTTGAACTGTCGAGTCGCATGGCATTGCTCCTTAAAACTCACCTTAATGAGAGTGACTCTCATCATAGAGCGCCAAGTACTGGACGGCATTGCACAGAATAGCCAAACTATTTCGCAATTCAGCCAATGTGCCAAGCCCGCCATGAGACACCACCGCCTTGATATGCACGACCCTTCGATGTCCAGGGACGCCGACATTTTCCCTCGCGCCGTGGTGGGGGTGGGCGCCAGCAGCACCTCGGCCACCTGGGAACATCAGCAGCATGCCCACCGCAAAGGCCAGTTGATGTACACCTTGCGCGGGGTCATCCACTGCGAGATCGAAGCCGGTATCTGGATCGTGCCGCCGCAGTGCGCCCTGTGGATTCCCGGCGGCACCTTTCACGCGGCACGCGGGTCGGGTGAAGCACAGATTTATTGCTTGTTGATCGACCCGGACGCCGCCCACGCCTTGCCTGAACAGTGCTGCACCCTGGCGGTGTCGCGGCTGTTGCACGAGTTGATCAGCAAGGCGGTGAGTTTCCCGCCGCTGTACGACGTCGACGGTGCCCAGGGGCGCCTGATCAATACGTTGCTCGACGAACTGGCCGAAGCGCCCATCGAAGACCTGCACTTACCCATGCCCCAGGACCTGAGGCTGCGCCGCCTGGCCGACAGCCTGCTGGCTGATCCCGCTGACAAATCCAGCCTCGGCCAATGGGCCGTCCGCATCGGCATGAGTGAGCGCAGCATGACGCGCTTGTTGCTGGAGGAACTGGGTTTGAGTTTTGGTCGCTGGCGCCGCCAGTTACACGTGATTTTGTCCCTGCAACGCCTGGCCAAGGGCGACAGCGTGCAAACGGTGGCGCTGGACCTGGGTTATGAAAACGCCAGTGGCTTTATCACCATGTTCCGCAAGGCCGTGGGCCAACCGCCGGCGCGTTACCTGGCCGACCGCATGGGGGCCGGCGGCAATGTCGAGCAGCCGAGCATTGCGCTGGCGGATGCGCCTGCCTGACACCGATAAAATGCAAATTACTGATAAACACAATACAGAGTAATTCTACTCTTTAATAATTAGGTTAGAACCAATCGGCATTTTACAAGGCGCGCTCCCCGCCCTACTTTTGACCCGGATAACCGACCCCTTGCCCGGTGGAGGTGTTGAACCCCAACCCAACAAGGAGTGACCATGAGCATCGAATTCATCGGCTATATCGGCGGCCATCACGCCTCCGAAATCCACCCGCGCAGCGGCCCGGTGCTGCAACCCGAGTATGTCGAAACCGTGGCCCGCGCCCACGAGGAGGCGGGTTTCGACCGCGCCCTGGTGGCCTTCCATTCCAACAGCCCGGACAGCACGCTGATTGCCTCCCATGCCGCCAGCGTCACTCGAAAGCTGCAGTTCCTCATCGCCCATCGCCCGGGCTTTGCCCAACCCACACTGGCCGCTCGCCAGTTCGCCACCCTGGATGTATTCAACGGCGGACGCACCGCCGTGCATATCATCACCGGCGGCGACGACCGCGAACTGCGTGCCGACGGCAGCCATATCGGCAAGGACGAGCGCTACGCGCGCACCGACGAATACCTGAGTGTGGTGCGCCAGGAATGGACGAGCGAAACCCCCTTCGATTTCGCCGGCACCTACTATCAGGTCGAAGGCGCACACTCCTCGGTGAAATCGCCGCAGCAGCCGCATATTCCGTTGTACTTTGGCGGCTCCTCTGCGGCGGCGATCGCGGTGGCGGGCAAACATGCCGACGTGTATGCGCTCTGGGGTGAAACCTACGAGCAGGTGCGCGAAACCGTGGCCCAGGTGCGTGCGGAAGCGGCCAGGCACGGGCGTACGATTCGCTTCAGTCTGTCGCTGCGGCCGATCCTCGCCGAAACCGAAGAGGCCGCCTGGGCACGTGCCGAAAGCATCTTGCAGCAGGCCACGGCACTGGCCGAGCAGACTGGCTTTGTACGCCGCGAACCCCCGAATGAAGGCTCCCGTCGGTTGCTGGCGGCGGCGGCACAAGGGGCACGACTGGACAAGCGCTTGTGGACCGGGATCGCCGGCTTGCTGGGTGCGCAGGGCAACTCGACAGCGTTGGTGGGCACGCCTGAACAGGTCGCCGAAGCCTTGCTGGATTACTACGATCTGGGCATTACCACGTTCCTGATCCGTGGGTTTGATCCGCTCAATGATGCGATTGACTACGGCAAGCGCTTGATCCCCCTCACCCGTCAGTTGGTCGCGCAACGAACGCAGCAAGTCGCGTAATACATAAAGCCCGGAGGGGCTGGCTCCCGATGGTGGTGTATCAGTCAGCCGATGTATGACTGATACACCACCATCGGGAGCAAGCCCCCTCCCACATTTTGTTATCACTTAGCTCAAAGATCAGTTCTTGTAGTCGGTATCGCTGCGCTCCAACTGCCGGATCAACGCATTCCAATGCCGCGCAACGCCCGGGCCTTCACCGTTGCTGAACACCTTGGCCTGTTCCTCCACCTTGGCCACCACCTCTGCGGGCGGAAATATCAGTTCTTCATTCCCCGCCGCCTGCGCCGCGATCTGGATATTGCACGCACGCTCCAAGCTTTGCAGTTGCTGGAACGCATGCTCGACACTCACGCCAGCCGTCAGCAGCCCGTGATTACGCAAGATCATCACACTCTTGTCGCCCAGGTCCGCCACCAGCCGCTCGCGCTCGTCCAGGTCCAACGCCACGCCTTCATACCCGTGGTACGCCACGCGCCCGGAGAACGCGATGGAATGCTGGGAAATCGGCAGCAAGCCATTCTTTTGCGCCGACACCGCAATGCCGTCGCGGGTGTGAGTGTGCAGCACCGCCTGCAAATCCGGCCGCGCGCCGTGGATCGCGCTATGGATCACGTAGCCGGCGTAGTTGATGCCCAGCCCTGTCGGGTCGTCGACAAGAGTGCCGTCGAGGTCGACCTTGACCAGGTTGGACGCGCTGATTTCATCGAACAGCAAACCGAAGGCATTGATCAGGAAATGCTCATCCGGCCCCGGCACGCGGGCGGAGAAATGCGTGTAGATGTGGTCGGTCCACTTGTACAGCGCCGCCAGGCGATAGGCCGCGGCCAACTTGACGCGTACCTCCCACTCTTCTGGAGTCACGCGTTGACGAACCGTGTTGGACACGCTGGAGATAGAGGTAACGCTGCTCATGGCAAACTTCCTGGATGGCCTTAAGGACGTCCAGGCAGCCTAGGGGATGCCGAAAAATAATAAAAAGCACATTTTAATCTAAGCTAATTATTATTTTTTTTCATATCATGCCGCCGCTCGGATCTTCTGCAGCGAGGCCGCCACCCACTTGCCGAACGCATCCACCGGCCCCTGCAGGTTGCCCAGGAAGTGCGGATAGATCAGCCACAGATCCATCACCGGCTTGAAATCCTTGAGTGGCATCACCGCCAATTGCTCGCGGTGAGCGCTGCGCTCCAACAAGGGGCGCGGCACCAGGCCCAAGCCCAAGCCATCCGCCACCAGGCCCAGTTGCAGCTCGGTGCCGAAGGTTTCCAGGTTCACCCGCAACGCCAGGCCCTGGTCGGACAAGGTGCGCTGCAAACCGGCGCGAAAACCACAGCCATCAGGGTTGAGAATCCAGCCGCTCTGGTACACATCCGCCAACTTGCCCGGCTTTTTCGGCAATTGGGCCTTGGCGCACACCACCACCAACTCCATCTTGCCGATGGACTCGCCGACGATGTTGTCAGGGAAGATCTTGCCAGCCGGAAACAACGCGGCCGCGGCATCCAGTTCGCCGCGCTCGATCTTGCCGACCAACTGGCTACCCCAGCCGGTGGCGACTTGGGCCCGCAGGTCGGGGTAGTCGCTGCGCAACTGCTTGAGCGCGTCCAGCAACACCACGTCGCCGAGGGTCTGCGGCACGCCCAGGCGCAACACGCCGCTGGGCGGTGCGTCGGTGGCCACCAATTCGCGCAGGGCATCCATCTCGCGCAGGATCAACCGGCATTGTTCATAAACCCGGGTGCCGATCAGCGTAGGCTTGAGTGGCTTGGTGTTGCGGTCGAACAGCTCCACGCCCAGCGCCTGCTCAAAGTTCTGCACGCGGCGGGTGATGGCCGGCTGGGTCAGTTGCAACGACTCGGCGGCGTGGCTGATGGACTGGCAACGAATCACTTCGACAAAGGCATCGATATCGTCAATTTTCATTTGGGTCGCACATAGAGAAGCGTCATTAAGATGTGTGGGAAGCATAGTTGCAGGCGCGTTGCCTGGATAGCCCAGGCTGTAATCAATAACGTCTAACGCTATTCGGACCAGTTCTAAATTACCTTCAGCTATAAGCTAATCATTAATAAATAGCATATTAAGCGTAGATATTATGCTTATATAAAACCATCACCAGCGACCACAGGATGGAGTTGTCATGACCCAGGCCAAGCACCCCGAAAGACTCAGAGCCTTCATAGGCGCCCTGGCGGAATTGATCGACGGCCACCCTCGCGAAGGCGACTTGCTGCACCGGGGTGGCAAGCTTCTGGCATCCCTGGTCAGCCATGATGACTGGCTCCCTGATGACTTCGCGCAACCCGACCCCGAGCGCTATCAGCAGTTTTTGCTGCATGCCGATTCGCGCCAGCGCTTCAGCATCGTCAGCTTTGTATGGGGGCCGGGGCAAAGCACGCCGATTCATGACCATCGGGTGTGGGGGCTGATCGGTATGTTGCGCGGCGCTGAGTATTCCCAGGGGTTCGAACGCGCCGCCGATGGCAGCCTGAAGCCCGCAGGCAAGCCGCTTCAATTGGTGCCAGGCCAGGTCGAGGCGGTGTCGCCCAAGGTCGGCGATATTCATCAGGTCAGCAACGCCTACCGCGACCAGGTGTCGATCAGCATTCACGTGTACGGCGCCAACATCGGTGCCGTGCGCCGCGCGGTGTACCAGCCCGACGGCAGCGAGAAACTGTTTATCTCCGGTTACTCCAACGCCTTCCTCCCGAACATCTGGGATTTGTCCAAAGAAAAGAGCCCTGCCCTATGAGCACCGTATCGACTGCAAGCTTCGCCCGGATTCGCCAGGCGCTGTTGGACCGTGAAGAAGTCGCCCTGATCGACGTGCGTGAAGAAGCGCCGTTTGCCCAAGCCCACCCGTTGTTCGCCGCGAATATCCCGTTGTCCAAACTGGAGCTGGAGGTGTATTCGCGTATTCCACGGCGCGATACCCCGGTCACCGTCTACGACAATGGCGAAGGCCTGGCCGCCCGCGCCGCCGAGCGCCTGGTTGCGCTGGGCTACACCCAGGTCAGCCTGCTCGACGGCGGCCTCGACGGTTGGCGCCGAGCCGGTGGCGAGTTGTTTATCGACGTGAACGTGCCCAGCAAAGCCTTTGGCGAACTGGTGGAAAGCGAACGCCATACGCCGTCCCTGGCCGCCGAAGACGTGCAGGCCCTGCTCGACAGCCAGGCCGATATAGTGGTGCTCGACGCACGCCGCTTCGATGAATACCAGACCATGAGCATTCCCACCGGTATCAGCGTACCGGGTGCCGAACTGGTACTGCGCGCCCGCGAGTTGGCCCCCGATCCCGCCACGCGCATCATCGTCAACTGTGCCGGGCGCACCCGCAGCATTATCGGCACCCAGTCGCTGATCAATGCCGGCGTGGCCAACCCGGTCTCGGCCCTGCGTAATGGCACCATCGGCTGGACCCTGGCCGGGCAGAAGCTTGCCCATGGCCAGTCACGCCGCTTTGCGCCGACCAGCGAAGAGCATCGCCAGGCAGCAGCCCAGGCGGCACGCCGCGTCGCCGACAAGGCTCGCGTCGGCCGCGCCACCTTGGCAGACCTGCACCGCTGGCAGCAGCAACCCGCGCGCACCACTTACCTGTTCGATGTACGTACCCCGGAAGAATTCGAAGCCGGCCATCTACCGGGCGCACGCTCCACGCCGGGTGGCCAGTTGGTGCAGGAAACCGACCATGTCGCCAGCGTCCGCGGGGCGCGTTTGGTACTGGTGGATGACGATGGCGTGCGCGCCAATATGTCTGCATCCTGGCTCGCTCAAATGGGCTGGGAGGTGCATGTGCTGGATGATGTGCAAGCGTCCGATCTCAGCGAACAAGGTGCGTGGGTCGCCCCCGTACCTGCGCCGCCCCAGGCCGAATTGATCAGCCCTCACACCCTCGCCGACTGGTTGGACCAGGGCGATACCGTGGTACTGGATTTCACCGCCAGCGCCAACTACGTCAAACGCCACATTCCGAGGGCCTGGTGGGTGCTGCGCGCACAATTGCCCCAGGCCCTGGCCAAGGTCCCCAGTGCCCAACGCTACGTATTGACCTGCGGCAGCAGCCAATTGGCGCGCCTGGCAGTGGCTGAAGTCGAGGCCATCACCGGCAAGCAAGTGTTCCTGCTGCAAGACGGCACCGCTGGCTGGATCAATGCGCAACTGCCGCTGGAAGAAGGCGAAACCCACCTGGCCTCACCGCGTATCGACCGCTATCGCCGACCGTATGAGGGCACCGACAACCCCAAGGAAGCCATGCAGGCGTATCTGGATTGGGAGTTCGGCCTGGTGGCGCAATTGGCGCGTGACGGCACCCATGGGTTCTATGTGATCTGAGCCCCCCTCACTGGGCTTTCGAAATCACATCCGTCATGTACTGATTCAAGTCGCGAAAGTCCTTAACCCCCCAAGCGAACGGCGCAATCTTGACGCCGTTCTCTCGCAAAGTCCTGGGAATCAGGTCGCCATTGGGGCGAAGGATGACCGACGCGACGATAACGCCCGGGTAATCACTGAGGCGCTTCTTGAAAGCGCGGGTGGTGAGATCGGGCGTGGGCGGCGTGCTTTTATTGGCCAGCGGCCCCGTTCCCTTGATATCGGCGCCATGGCACATGGCGCACCTCTGGAAATAGAGGTTTTTGCCATTGGCATTCTCCGCGCAGGCGAGTGATGTTTGCGCCAGCGCTAAAAGCCCCAGCGAAACGATGAATAGCGTGTTCAACGGCATGGATATCCTTGTTGTGCGAGTCCCTGGAAAGCTGCGGATTCTGCTTCGGGGCATCCTCGCATGCAAGGCTCACCTCCCTCCATCACACCCCACGCGCGCCGACAATAAATGCACATTAAGAATATTTACAAACTCAAATAATCACTTTTTTTAATAATTAACATATAACCAAAAAGAACTTCACAGCAGGTTTTTATGGGAATAACGTTAACTCCTCACCGACCCCTTCTCCAGGCGGAGGTAGCCGAACCCTTATTCTGATCTGCCTGGAGCCTGTATCCCATGGTCTTGACCCTCGTCTTTAAACGCCTGCTGCTGGGCACCGCCTTGACCCTGGGGCTGGCTGGCATAGTCGCCGCCGCCGACCTGCAACCCCTGCGTGTTGCCAACCAGAAATCCACGATCAAGGCGCTACTGGAAGCCTCCGGTGAAACGCGCAATGTGCCCTACGCCATCCAATGGTCGGAGTTCCCCTCCGCCTCGCCTTTGGGTGAAGCGCTGAATGCCGGTGCCGTGGATGTGGGTGCGCTCGGCGATGCGCCGTATGTGTTCGCCCTGGGGGCCGGTGCGTCGCTCAAGGTGGTCAGCATCATCCACGCCGAAGGGCGTAACACCACCGCCCTGCTGGTGCCCAAAGACTCGCCGATCAAGACGGTGGCCGACCTCAAGGGCAAGAAGATCGTCACCGGGCGCGGCTCCATCGGCCATTACCTGGCGATCAAGGCCCTGGCCGGTGCCGGCCTGACCACCCAGGATGTGCAGTTCATTTTCCTGCTGCCCAGTGAGTCCCGCCTGGTGCTGGATAACGGTACGGTCGACGCCTGGGCCACCTGGGATCCCTACACCACCGTGGTCACCTCGCAAAGCCAGGCCCGCGTATTGGTCAGCGGCAATCAGTTGCTGAGCAATCACCTGTACTTCGCGGCGACCAGCCAGGCGATCGCCGACAAGCGTGTGCAGTTGGACGACTTTGTCGCTCGCGTCGACCGCGCCTATGCCTGGGCCAACGCACACCCTGATGAATACGCCGCCGCCCAGGCCAAAATCACCGGCCTGCCGTTGGCCGTGCATGTGGAAGTGGCCAAAGACACGCACCTGAGCCCGGTCGCCATCGACGATTCGGTGATCAGTGGCCTGCAAGCCACGGCCGATACCTATCAGAAAGAGGGCCTGCTCCCCCGACGCATCGACGTATCCCAGGGGTTCGACAGGAGCTTCAACGCCACCCGCTTCCCCACTTCCCAAGCCTCGCGCTGAGCCAGGAGCCGCACATGAGCAAGCCACGTCAATTCAAGCCACGCCATTTGAAACTGGGCGCCATGGTCCATGGTGTCGGCCACGGCTGGGGCGAATGGCGCCACCCGCAGGCGCAACCCAATGCCAGTACGAATTTCGGCTTCTACCAGCAGCAGACCGCGCTGGCCGAACGTGCCAAGTTCGACTTTGTATTTATCGCCGACAGCCTGCACATTCATGCCAAATCCAGCCCGCATTACCTCAACCGTTTCGAGCCGCTGACCCTCCTCTCGGCACTGGCGGCACAGACCACCCATATCGGTTTGGTGGCGACGGTGACCGTCAGCTACACCGAGCCCTTCCAGGTGGCGCGCCAGTTTGCCTCCCTGGACCATATCAGCGGCGGCCGTGCCGGCTGGAACGTCGTCACCTCGTGGCTCAGCGGCACCGCCGACAACTTCGGCAAAGCCGAGCATCCGCCGCATGCCGTGCGCTACCGCATCGCCAAGGAACACCTCAACGTGGTCAAGGGTCTGTGGGACTCCTGGGAAGATGACGCCTTTGTCTATGACAAGCAGAGCGGCGAGTTTTTCACCCCAGGCAAGCTGCATGCGCTGAACCATAAAGGCGAGTTTTTCTCGGTCAAAGGCCCGCTGAACATCGCCCGCTCGAACCAGGGCCAGCCGGTGATTTTCCAGGCGGGCACCTCGGAAGACGGGCGTAACTTCGCCGCACAGCATGCCGATGCGATTTTTGTACATGTGGAGAGCCTCGAGGATGGCCTGGCCTATACCCAGGATCTGAAGCGGCGCGCCGAAAGCTTTGGCCGCGATGCCGACAGCCTGGCGATTCTGCCGGGCATCCGCCCGATCATCGGGCGCGATGCCGCCGAGGTGGAAAGCCGTTATCAGCAGGCTGTTGATCTGGTCAGCGTGGAAGACGCCATCGTCGCCCTCGGCCGCCCGTTCAACGACCACGATTTCAGCCAATACCCGCTGGACGCCGCCTTCCCGGAGCTCGGTGACCTGGGCTCCAACAGCCAGAAAGGCGGCTCCGACCGCATCAAGCAATGGGCCAGGGACGAGGGCCTGACCCTGCGCGAAGTGGCGCTGCGCTTCTCGCGGCCCAAGCGTGATTTCGTCGGCACCCCGGAGCAAGTTGCCGATGCGATCCAGACCTGGTTCGAGACCGGTGCCAGCGACGGTTTCATCATCAATTCGCTCCTGCCGGACGGCTTGCAATCCTTCACCGAATGGGTGGTGCCGGTGCTGCAACAGCGCGGGTTGTTCCGCACCGAGTACAGCGGCCATACGTTGCGCGACAACCTGGGCCTGCAAGTACCAACCAACCGCTACACCGAAGCCTCGTAGTGAGCGGGCTTGCCCTAATGCCAGTCAGTTAAGCGATAAAGCGGGCGATGAATAAATTGTGGGAGGGGCGGTGCGACGATTCGACTTGCTCCCGATAGGCCGCGCAGCGGCCTCAAAAATGGGCCTGCTACGCAGTCCATCGGGAGCAAGTCGAATCGTCGTACCGCCCCTCCCACAGTGACCGCGTTAATCCTTAACTGACTGGCATTAGGGCTTGCCCGCTCACTACAACCATTTCAAGCGAGTACAGACTCATGACTCAAGCGTCCTTGCGTTCCGTGGAAGTGGCCCATTTCGATGCCCTGCTCGAGCGTCTCAGCGCCGAGCTGGCCAGCACTGCGCATCGGTTTGATGAAAGCGGCGCCTTCCCCCACGCCAACTTCAAGCTGTTGCACGAGCACGGCCTGGTCGCCCTCACCGTGCCCAAATCCCTGGGTGGTGGCGGCGCCAGCCTGCCCCAGGCGCGCAAGGCCATCAGTGCGATAGCCAAGGGCGAGCCCTCCACCGCATTGATTCTGGTGATGCAATACCTGCAACACACACGCCTGCAAGACAGCAAAACCTGGCCCCCGCACCTCCGTGTCCAAGTAGCAGAAGAGGCGGTGCGCAACGGCGCGCTGATCAATGCGTTGCGTGTAGAACCCGACCTGGGCACCCCGGCCCGTGGCGGTTTGCCGGCAACTACCGCAGTGCGCACCGCTGAAGGTTGGCGCATCAGCGGGCGCAAGATTTACTCCACCGGCAGCCATGGCCTGAGCTGGTTCAGCGTGTGGGCGCGCAGTGACGATACCGACCCGTTGGTGGGCGCCTGGCTGGTGCCAAAAAACAGCCCCGGCGTGAGCATCATCGACACCTGGGACCACCTGGGCATGCGCGCCACCTGCAGCCATGAAGTGGTGTTCGACAACGTGCTGGTGCCGTTGGACCACGCGGTCAGCGTCAGCCCCTGGAGCGCGCCGCAATCCGAGCTGGATGGCGAAGGGTTTCGGTGGATGGCGGTGTTGTTGTCGTCGGTGTACGACGCCGTGGCCCAGGCCGCACGGGATTGGCTGGTTACCTGGCTGGAAGAACGCAAGCCATCCAACCTTGGGGCGGCGCTGGCCACCCTGCCACGGTTCCAGGAAACCGTCGGGCATATCGACACGTTGCTGTTCGCCAACCGCAGCCTGCTGGACGCTGCCGCCGAAGGGCACACCCCGGCCACTCACGCGGCGCAGTTGAAGTACCTGGTGACCCACAACGCGATCCGTGCGGTGGAGCTGGCCATCGAAGCCTCGGGCAACCCCGGCCTTTCACGTCATAGCCCGCTGCAACGGCACTATCGCGACGTGCTGTGCAGCCGCGTCCACACCCCGCAGAACGACGCCGTGCTGCAAGGCGTCGGCAAAGCCGTGTTCGCACAACGTCAGAAGGAACGCACATGAGTCAGGTGATTATCGCCAGCCAACTGGACGAAGACTTCAACGCCGTGATCCGCCAGCGCCTGGTCACGCTGCTCCCGCAAGCCCAGGTCATCGGTGTACCGGTCGGCGTGCCCAGCGACCTGCCGCCCCAGGCCAATGTCCTGCTGCTGCGCCCGATCAACGTGCGTGGCTACACCGCCCCCGACACCCCGCCGCCCGGCTGGCCTTACGGCGTTCAGTGGGTACACCTGGTGTCCTCGGGTATCGACTTTTACCCCCAGTGGCTGTTCAACGGCCCGCCGGTGACCACCTCACGCGGCAGCGCCGCCGATAACCTCGCCGAGTTCGCCCTGGCGGCGATCTTTGCTGCGGCCAAACACTTGCCGGATATCTGGGTGAAGGATGCCCAGTGGCAGTTCACCGCACTGCGCCCTCTCAAGGGCACCACGCTGGGGATCCTGGGGTTTGGTGCGATTGGCGAGCGCCTGGCGCAAAAGGCCCTGGCCCTGGGGATCAACGTCGTGGCGCTACGTCAAAGCCAGGCACCGTTCAGTTCGGGCGTGGAAACTGCCAAGGATATCCATGACCTGTTCGCCCGCGCCGATCACCTGGTGGTAGCCGCACCGCTGACCGAGGCCACGCGGCATATCATCAACCGTGAGGTCCTGGGGAGCGCCAAGCCGGGATTGCACCTGATCAACATCGCGCGGGGTGGTTTGCTGGATCAGGAGGCGCTGCTCGAAGCGCTGGATAACGGTCAGATCGGGCTGGCATCACTGGATGTGACAGAGCCGGAGCCGTTGCCGGAGGGACATCCGCTGTACAGTCATCCGCGCGTGCGCTTATCGCCGCACACCTCGGCGATTTCCACGCGCAGCCAGCATGAGATCGCCGACGCGTTCCTGGCCAATCTGGAGCGTTACCTGGCTCAGCAAGCACTCCACAACCGGGCCAATTAACAACCGCCGGCGAGGCGCTCGCGTAGAAACTCCACCAGCGCCTGCACCGGCCGCGAACTTTGCCGGTGCTGCGGGTACACCGCCGACAGGGTCAGGGGGTCGGGGGCGTACTCATCCAGCAACGTCACCAGGCGCCCGTCCTTCAAGGCATCGGCGACGATAAAGGTCGGCAGGTAGGTGACGCCCATTCCGGCGATGGCTGTGTCGCGCAGCAGCTCGCCATTATTGACGCGCATACGCCCGCTGACATTCAGCGACTGCAACTTGCCCTTGGCCTGGAAACGCCACTGCACCTGGCGGCCGTGACCATAGGGCAGGCAATCATGGCCGGCCAGGTCTTCGGGCTTTTGCGGCGTACCGCGCACGGCCAGGTAGTCGGGGCTGGCGCAGTACACACGCTGCACGCTGGCGATGCGCCGAGCGATCAGGGTGGAATCCTCCAGGGTGCCGATGCGCAACACGAGGTCATAACCCTCGCCGATCAGGTCGACGGGGCGGTCGCTCAGGTCGACTTCCACCGAGACATGCGGGTGACGTTGCAGGAACAGCGGCAGCAGGCAACCCAGGTGCGCCATGGCAAATGACAAGGGCGCACTCAGGCGAATGGTGCCGCGTGGTTCGCTGTTCTGGCCGGCGATGCCCTGCTCCACCTGCTCGACTTCACTGAGCAGGCGCAAGGCGGATTCGTAGTAACTCTGGCCCAGCGGCGTGACGTCGAGGCGGCGGGTGGAGCGGTTGAGCAGACGCACGCCGAGGCGGTCTTCGAGCTGGATCAGGCGGCGGCTGACAAATTGTTTGGACAGGCCCAATTGCTCGGCGGCGGCGGTGAAGCTGCCGGACTCCATGACCTGGCAGAACAGGCGCATGTCTTCGAAGGGGTTCATTGTCGCTTCTCGGTGGACATTTCCGGGTTTATAACACGCCCTGACTGATCATTCCCACGCGCTGCGTGGGAATGCAGCCCTTGGACGCTGCGCGTCCGCAGTGCAGGTCGTGACGCGGAGCGACACGGGAGGCATTCCCACGCGGAGCGTGGGAACGATGGGGATGGGTTACTTGGCGGTGAAGGCCGAGTAGCTGTTCATCAGGTTGCGGTAGTTGGGGATGCGTGGCGACAGCAGGTTGGCCAGGCCTTCCATGTCGTTGCGCCAGTCGCGCTGAAGCTCGCAGGCCACGGCGAACCAGTTGACCAGTTGGGCACCAGCGGCGGTCATACGTGCCCAGGCCGCTTGTTGCACGGTTTCGTTGAAGGTGCCGGAGGCATCGGTGACCACGAATACCTCAAAGCCTTCTTCCAGCGCGCACAGGGTCGGGAACGCTACGCACACGTCCGTCACCACACCGGCAATGATGATCTGCTTGCGGCCGGTCGCCTTCACTGCCTTGACGAAGTCTTCGTTGTCCCAGGCGTTGATCTGGCCAGGACGGGCGATGTACGGCGCGTCCGGGAACAGTTCTTTCAACTCTGGAACCAGCGGGCCGTTGGGGCCGCTTTCGAAGCTGGTGGTGAGGATGGTCGGCAACTTGAAGAACTTCGCCACATCGGCCAGGGCCAGTACGTTGTTCTTGAATTCGTTGGGCGAGAAATCCTGCACCAGGGAGATCAGGCCGGTCTGGTGATCGACCAACAGTACAACGGCGTCATCTTTGTTCAAACGAGGGCTAGCCATGGTTCAACTCCTTACGGGGGTTTGGGTAATCAGAATGCAAAGCACGAGCAGCCGAACGCACCCCAGAAACCCTGGAAGTCGCTGACCGGCACGCTGGAAAGGCGCGCTTTTTCGTGGCTGTGGGAATGCACGCCGCAGGGGCCGCTGCATTGGTGGACCTGGGCCTGCAACGGTGAACTCGGGCGCCAGTGGCCCGGCACCTTGACCACCGGCGACCAGTCCGGCAGCACCGGCACGCGCGGCGGTGCGTAATCTTCGAAGTCACCGGCGCCGTACACCACCTTGCCGCCGACGACGGTGAGCACCGATTCGATCCACTTGATGGCTTCTTCATCGACGCTGAAAAAGTCGGCGGACAACGCCGCGACGTCCGCCAATTGGCCGACCTTGATCTGCCCCTTCTTGCCTTGCTCGGACGAGAACCAGGCGCTGCCATGGGTGAACAGTTCCAACGCGGTCAGACGCGGCAGGCCCTCGGCATGCAGCGCCAGGCCACCGACGGTGCGGCCGCTGACCATCCAGTACAACGAGGTCCACGGGTTGTAGCTCGACACCCGCGTGGCGTCGGTGCCCGCGCCTACCGGTACGCCTTCGGCGAGCATGCGCTGTATCGGCGGCGTGGCTTCGGCGGCCTTGGCGCCGTAGCGCTCGACAAAATATTCGCCCTGGAACGCCATGCGGTCCTGGATGGCGATACCGCCACCCAAGGCACGTACACGTTCGATGTTCTGCGGCGTGATGGTTTCGGCATGGTCGAAGAACCACGGCAGGCCATTGAACGGAATATCGCGGTTGACCTTCTCGAAGACGTCGAGCATGCGCGAGATGGATTCGTTATAGGTCGCGTGCAGGCGGAACGGCCAGCGCTGCTCGACCAAGTGGCGCACCACCGGTTCCAGCTCCTGTTCCATGGTCTGCGGCAGGTCGGGACGCGGTTCGAGGAAGTCTTCGAAGTCGGCGGCCGAGAACACCAGCATCTCGCCGGCCCCGTTGTGGCGCAGGTAATCATCGCCCTGGTGCAACTTGACGCTGCCGGTCCAGTTCTTGAAGTCGCTGAGTTCTTCCTTGGGCTTCTGGGTGAACAGGTTGTAGGCGATGCGCACCGTCAACTGTTCGTCCTTGGCCAGTTGCTCGATCACCGCATAGTCATCGGGGTAATTCTGGAAACCGCCGCCCGCGTCAATGGCGCTGGTCAGGCCCAGGCGATTGAGTTCATGCATGAACTGGCGGGTGGAGTTGACCTGATATTCCAACGGCAGTTTCGGCCCCTTGGCCAGGGTCGCATACAGAATCATCGCATTGGGCCGGGCCACCAGCATCCCGGTTGGGTTGCCGTGGCTGTCGCGCACAATCTCGCCACCCGGTGGGTTGGGCGTGTCCTTGGTGTACCCGGCCACGCGCAATGCGGCACGGTTGAGCAAGGCGCGGTCGTACAGGTGCAGCACGAACACCGGCGTGTCCGGCGCGGCCTGGTTGAGTTCGTCCAGGGTCGGCATGCGCTTTTCGGCGAACTGGAATTCGTTCCAGCCACCGACCACGCGCACCCATTGCGGCGTGGGCGTACGGTCGGCCTGGTCCTTGAGCATGCGCAAGGCATCGGCCAGGGACGGCACACCTTCCCAGCGCAACTCGAGGTTGTAATTGAGCCCGCCACGAATCAAGTGCAGGTGCGAGTCGTTAAGCCCCGGAATGACTGTGCGGCCCTTGAGGTCGATGACCTGGGTGCCGCTGCCACGCAGGGCCATGGCTTCACCATCGGTGCCCACGGCGACGAAGCGCCCCTGGCTGATGGCAACGGCGGTGGCACGCGGGTTTTCACGATCCACGGTGTGGAACTGGCCATTGAACAAAATCAGATCGGCGTTCATAGGGTTTCCTTTACAGAGGCTTCAAGCCAGGGAGCGAACAGGCGGGTGGCCGCCGGCATCAGCAGGTAGACCACCAGCAGAACGATGGTCAGGGTGATCAGGAATGTGGCGACGACGTAGTTGGAGAGCAGCGGATGCAAGCGCAGCACCGGGCCCCAGATGATCGGCACCAGCAGGGTCAGCGGCAGGATCACACACAGGGTGACGACCGCCTGCTTCCAGCGCGGAGGCTTCGCGGCGGTGTCGGCCAGGGGCGAAAACCAGAACTCGTTGGCCGAGCCGACTTCGGTGCGGTCGCCGTCGGCGAGCATCGGTGCGGCCTGGTTGATCAGCTCCTGACGCTCGGGGGAGTCCAGCCAGTGCTTGAGGTCATCGGCCGAGCGATAGCGCAACACGCAGGTGAACAGCGCCAGGGCGTCCTGCTTGCTGCGCACCACATCAACGCCGAGGTGGCCCGGGCGCTCACCGGCAATGCGCACAATGCGTCGCAGCCAGGCTTCGTAATCGGCTTCAAGCCCCTTTTTCACGCGGTGTTTGACCACCAGGGTCACGACCTCATCCGGCCCGCCTTGCGCTGTTGAGTCCATCGTGTTTTTCCTCTGGGTACTTGAATATTGGCAGTAGTGTGCAATGTGCCGATCCGCAAAAATTGCACGTATGTGCTCTGCGCAAGAGATGCTTGCAGCGCTCTACACGGGGGCTGCATTCACCGGTAAGGTAGGCAGGACCCCGCGCCCATCGACCACGGAGATCGATCATGGCTCAACCCGTTGCTGTCACCGGAATGCTGTGCCCACAGCGCGAACAGAGGGTCAAACAGTTGATCCTCGCCAATCTGTCCGGGACGCTGGACGTGACGGAACTGGCCCGCGCCTGTGAACTGTCGCGCAGCCATTTCTCCCGGGCCTTCAAGCGCACTACAGGTGTAGCCCCCCAGAAATGGATCCGCCAGCAACGCGTCAAGCAAGCCAAGCGGCTGATTGCCGTCTCCGGCCTGAGCCTGACGCAAATCAGCCAGGAATGCGGGTTCTTCGACCAGGCGCACTTCTGCCACCTGTTCAGCCGTATCGAAGGGGTGAACCCGATGACCTGGCGCAAACTTCAACTGCGCTATCGCGATTACCTCAGGGCGGCTCAGCGGGCAATCGTCAACTGTAGCGGGACAGTTATTCAAAATTCAGCTTCTTAATCAACCTATCGCTAACCAGTAACCTTCTCCTCACACCGAAGCCCTGCATCGTGCAGACCGCTTCTTTTGAGGAGAACATCCCATGCTGACCCTTCGCAAAGCCTCGGAACGCGGCGCCGCCAATCACGGTTGGTTGAAGTCGTTCCACACCTTCTCATTCGCCAATTACTGGAACCCCCAGGAGCAAGGTTTTTCCGACCTGCTGGTGATCAACGATGACCGCGTCGCCGCAGGCAAGGGCTTCGGCCAGCACCCGCACCGCGACATGGAGATTTTCTCCTATGTGCTCGAAGGCGCCCTGGAACACAAGGACACCCTGGGCACCGGTTCGGTGATCCGCCCGGGTGACGTGCAACTGATGAGCGCGGGCAGTGGCGTGGCCCACAGCGAGTTCAACCACAGCCAGAACCGCGGTGTGCACTTTCTGCAGATCTGGATCGTGCCGGATGTGGTCGGCGCCAAGCCGCGCTATCAGCAAGAGCACTTCAGCGAGGCGCAGAAACGTGGGCGCTTGCAGTTGATCATCTCGCCGGATGGCGCCAAGGGTTCGCTCAACGTGCGCCAGGATGCCCGGGTCTATGCGGGCCTGTTCAACGGTGACGAAAGCGCAACCCTCGATCTGGCGCCGGACCGCTACGCGTACATCCATGTGGCACGTGGCAGCCTCGAGATCAATGGGCAGCGCCTGCAGGAAGGTGACGGCGCACGCATTCGCGATGAACGCCAGATTCGCCTGAGCCAGGGCACTGACGCCGAGGTGCTGGTGTTTGACCTGCGCCCTCAGGAACTGCCGCAGATGCCATGACCGGCCCTGCGATGGCCCGTGAGAACGGGCCATCGTTGGCATCGATAGTCACCATCAGCGCAATGAAGTTCTCTTGAAAAATCCAACGCGTAACATCAAACCCATACCCAGCAGCACCCAAACCCAATACTCGGAGCACACTCTCATGAAACGCCAAATCTTGCTTAGCCTCGCTTTCTCGGTACTCGCCGCCAATGCTTTTGCTCACCCCGTTGTCGCTGAAGGCGGCGCGGATCGCCTGATGGATAGCCGTGTAGCCGAAAGCGGTGCTGACCGCCTGCTGGAACGCCGCGTAGCTGAAGGCGGTGCTGACCGTCTGCAACAACGTGGTCTGGCCGAAGGCGGCGCGGATCGTCTGCAACAACGTGGCCTGGCTGAAGGTGGCGCGGATCGTCTGCAACAACGTGGCCTGGCCGAAGGTGGCGCTGATCGTCTGCAAGAGCGTGGCCTGGCCGAAGGTGGCGCGGATCGTCTGCAGGAACGTGGTCTGGCCGAAGGTGGCGCTGATCGTCTGCAAGAGCGTGGCCTGGCCGAAGGTGGTGCCGACCGTCTGCACAGCAACAATGCCTGACCCCGCGCTGTTGGCGGGAACCCCAAACCGGCCTGATCAGCCGGTTTTTTTTCGTCTTCGATTAATGCAGGTTGCGCTCCAGCCACAGAACCGCCTTGCCGATCTGCTGCCGTGCTTCGATGCGTTCATGCACTTGCTTGACCGTTTCCAACGTGTAATGCCCTTCGATCTCCACCGTCAGCGAGCCCTCCAGCATTGCCGCGAACACCGCGTTCGCCCGTCGTTGCACGGTAGGACCATCGGCCATATGGTCGGCCAGCCGCGGTCGTGTCAAAAACAATGAACCGGCCTCCCCCAGCTCCATCGGATCAAGATCCGTCAACGAGCCCGAAACATTGCCGTAGTTGACGATCAAGCCACGGGTACGGCATGCCCTGAAACTGTCGCGCAAGGTGGTTTTACCCAGCGAATCAAATACCACGTCCACCTCGCGCCCATCGGTGGCCTCCAGCACCCGCTCGGCAAATCCGTCATAGGTCCAGGCGTGGTGGGCCCCCCGCTCCAGGGCAATCGCACATTTTTCAGCGGTGCTACCGGTCGTGAACACGGTCGCGCCGAGTCGACGCGCCATCTGCACCAGCCATTGACCGATGCTGCCGGATGCCGCGTGGATCAGGCAGGTATCACCGGCTTTCAGACGCGCCACATCCTCGATCAGGTAATGGGCGGTGCTCCCTTGAAACATCGCTGCAGCCGCCTGATCGAAAGGGATCGCGGTGGGAATCTGTGCCACTTTGTCGACAGGCACACAGGCGTACTCGGCATAGGCTCCCCAGGCGATACACCAGGCTACGCGGTCACCCACGTGCAAATGGCTGACGTCGGCCCCCACTTCTACCACCACACCCGCGCCTTCCATGCCCAGTGTGCAAGGCAGGCGCACCGGGTAGGTCGCTGACCTGGCGTATTTGCCCTGGCGGGTATGGATATCCATGAAATTGATGCCCGCACAGGCAACCTGCACCAACACATGCCCAGCGATGACCTGGGGTTTGGGTACGTCATGGCGCAGTTGGGCCACTTCAGGGCCGCCGTAGGTGTGCAGGGTGATGGCTTTCATGGGGAACAACTCCGTTTGCAGTAGGAAGTGCCCATGGTAAAAGGACGCTATCAGACTGAAAATTCCCCATCTATTCACAACCTCCGTGCGGAAATAACCCGATGTTCGACTGGCAGGATCTGTACTTCTTCACCGTATTGGCACGCACCCAGTCGCTGTCGGCGGCCGCGCGGGAGTTGCAGGTGGAACATGCTACCGTCGGGCGCCGCGTCGACGCGCTGGAAAAAGCCCTGGGCGTCAAGCTGGTAGACCGCTTGCCGCGTAGCCGGCCGCTCACTGCGCAGGGCCTGGCGTTGGCGAAACTGGCGGCCGGCATGGACGAAATGGCCACTGACGTCATGCGCCTGTCGCGGGTCGCCTCCATCGAAATGGTCGGTACGGTACGGGTCAGTTGCCCGCCGTCCATCGCCAACCATTGCATCGCCCCCCACATCGCCCGTTTGCGTGCGCAGTATCCCCAGTTGAATCTGGTGCTGATGCCGTCTACCCAGGTCGCGGCACTGGACAAGGGCGAGGCCGATATTGCCCTGCGCACCGTGCGGCCCGACGAGAACGCGCTGGTGCGGCGCAAGGTCGGCGTGGTGCGCTTCGGGCTGTATGGCTCGCCCGAACTGCAACAATTGCCAGCGCCGCAGTGGGGCTTCGTCGCCTATGACAGTAGCCGCGATCACCTGCCCCAACAGGCGTGGATGCACCAAGTGCGCGGCCAACGGCCGGTGGTGTTTGCCGCCAGTGAGCTGATTACCCAGCAAATGGCAGCCCGCGCCCGGGTCGGCGCCGTAGTATTGCCGACCCTGGTGGGCGACCACGATCCGTTACTGGTCAGGCTGCCCACGGCCAGCGAAGGCCCGGTTCGAGATATCTGGCTCACGGTGTACCCGGATATGCGCCGCTCACCCTCGGTGAAAGTGGTGATGGAGTTTCTGGTGACGTGTATCGAAGAAGAGCCGCAATTGCGCCGTTGAATCACCGCACAACGCCGAGAAATTTCTTGCGATAGGCCGCCGGCAACATCCCCACCCGTTGCTGGAACAGGCGGCGAAACGAATTGCTGTCTTCATACCCCACCGCGTAGGTGATGCTTTCGAGGGTCATGCGCGTCGATTCGAGCATCTGCTTGGCCCGCTCCAGGCGCAGGGCCTGCACGTAGGCAATCGGCGTATGGGCGGTCGCCTCCTTGAAGCGCCGCTTGAAATTGCGCACGCCAAACCCAAAGCGCCGCGCTACCTCGTCGATCACCAGCGGCTGGGCAAAGTGCTGCTCCAACCAATGCTGTACCCGCAGAATTTCAACATCGCCATGGCTCTTGGGCAGCGACCACATGGCATATACCGATTGTTCGGTGCGTACCGTATCGATCAGCAGGTATCGGCTGCACGTGTGGGCCAGTTCCGGCGAACCGAAACGGCGAATCAGGTGCAGCATCAAATCCATTGCCGCACTGGCGCCGCCACAGGTGATCATGCGGTTTTCTTCGCACAGGATCTGCGCGTCATCCAGGCGCACCGTGGCGTAACGGCGCCGGAACAGCTCGGCAAACGCCCAATGGGTAGTGGCGCGCAGGTCGCATAGCAAGCCGGTTTCGGCCAGCAGAAAAGCGCCGGTGCACATCGAGGCCAGCACTGCGCCACGCGCATGCTGCTCACGTAGCCAGGGGCCGTAGCTTGGAAACGCCGGCAAGGCGTCTTTCAGGGTAAAGAGAAATCCCGGGATCAATACCAGGTCGGTCTGGGCCACTTGCGCCAGCGAACGGTCCACCTGCAAACGCTGCCCACCCCAGGCCGCCACAGGCTCGCCGTCGAGGGATGCAACAGTGAGCTCAAAGGGCGGCGTCTCGGCGAACAGGTTGGCGGCGCTGAGCATTTCCAGGGCCAGGGTGGCACTGGCGGCGGAGCATTGATCGGCCAGAAGCAAGGTGATGTGCATTGAGGGGCCTATTGCGCTTTTCGCATGTAATAAGTCATTTGCGCACCTACCTTAGCCGATCCGACACCTTTACAGTGCCCGCTCCGATCAATTGCCTGGCGTTTTTATGAATCTCTGGTTTCGCTTGTTCCGCATGCTGTGCCGCCGCCCCTGGCGTAACCCTGTGCATGGGCTGGACACCACCGTGGTGCGTATGCGGGTGTGGCCGCTGGACCTGGACCTCAACCGGCATGTCACCAATGGCCGGTATTTTTCCCTGGCGGACGTGGCACGCATGGATTTTGTACTGCGCACCGGCGCCTTTCGCGTGGCCCTGCGCCAAAAAGCCTTGCCGATCGTGGGCGATACCTGGGGCAAGTTCCGCCGCGAGTTGAAACTGTTCGAAGCGTTCGAGGTGCACACCCGCATGCTCGGCTGGGACCACAAGTGGAGCCTGATGGAGCACCGCTTCGTCAGCCAGGGCCGGGTGGTTGGCGTGGTGGTGATGCGCGGGCTGTTCCGCAACGCCAAGGGCACCCTGCCCCCGGCGGATTTCCTGCGTGAACTGGGCCTGGACGAGACCTCACCTGCGATGCCGCAGTGGTTAAGCGACTGGGCAGCCAGCTGTGACGCTATGAGCGTGCAATTGCGGGGGGAGGAGCAGGTTTGAGCCTCCCCTAACTCGCAGATGCCAGC
This sequence comes from Pseudomonas sp. ICBG1301, assembly GCF_016918385.1. Classification (NCBI taxonomy): domain Bacteria; kingdom Pseudomonadati; phylum Pseudomonadota; class Gammaproteobacteria; order Pseudomonadales; family Pseudomonadaceae; genus Pseudomonas; species Pseudomonas sp. ICBG1301. The sequence goes on along the minus strand of NZ_JAEKGB010000011.1, from coordinate 104,780 downwards.
GCCTTCAAGTTGGCTTGCCCATCCTCTCGTGCCACATACAGGAACGATTTACCTTCCTGGACCTTGAACAGCACTTTCATGCCCAGCAGTTTCTCAAGGTCCTTACGTGCGGTATTTTCCGAGATGTCATAGTCGTGGGTGAGTTCCTTGGGGGTGAATACACGTCCCGGATGCTGGAGCACTTTCTTCAAGAAATGAGCCTGGCGATAATTCAGTCCCTCCTTCAACTCCAGCGTGTCCACCCACCCCATCAGTTCCAGGGCTTCTTGCCGTTTCCCTTCGAAGTAATCCATAAAATCATGGATGGCGCGCTCGATGATCCGCAATTGGTAGATGACGAAGTAAGTCAGATCAAACGCATCGGTTTCGGTGTAGATATAGGAACGGCCATATTGCATCGGGGCTTCTTTGAGCAGCGTACTGATGGAAATGTATTCAAACGGCCAATAGCCACTTTTGAGCATGAACCAGTAAAACAAAGAACGTGCGGTTCGCCCATTACCGTCCCTGAAGGGATGCTCATAACCGATCATGAAATGCAGGATGATGGCCTTCACGACTGGATGGATAAAGTGCGTGCCACCCTGACCGTCATGCCGCTCGTTCGCAAACCGGCAAAGCGCCTCAAGCCTGTCCGGCAGCAGCGCCGCCCTGGGGGGTTGATGGACCACTTCATCAGACGCCCCGCCGACAAAAATATCGTCATGGATCCTGATATGCCCCGGATGGACGTCTTCCTCGTCTATTCCCGCTGTAGCAATGCCGTGAAACTCGCAGATCAACGCAACAGAAAGCGGTTCGTCTTTGTTAAATTTGGCATGCCGCATCAGGTGATAGTTGTTAAGGATCATCCGCTCATCGTCGTTCTGTGGCGCACGCTCCTTAGCCAACATGTCCTTGGCGATTTTACGGGTCGTCGCCGCACCTTCCAGTTGAGCACTGGAAATCGCCTCCTCCATCATCAATGAGTCCACCAGATACTGGGTGTTGTCCCGATATTGGGGCGATGCCGCCGCCGCGCCTCCCAACCGGGACGTGATCGACTCAACAGCGTGAATCACCGCATCACAAAAATCAGTGTTGTATAAGAAAAAAGGGCTGTCGCACTCGCTGCGCAGCTCAAGCGTCTTGCTCCCACAGGCCCGAGCCATCTTGATGGCGGCCCATGCGGCGTCCTTGTCGACACCCGGTGACGGATAGCGGCGAAATTCATCCCAGTGCAAATACCGCCCTTTGCCGTCAACCGCCTTGTATTGGCGTGCCAGCTCAAAAATCTCCAGGCCGTATTGCTTTAACAACACCGCAAAGTCGGCTGGCTTATGGATTTTCGCCATCGCTGAAACTCAATTTTCAAAAATTGAGTTGATCCTTGCGCGCCGGCTGCCGGGTGTCAAGCCTGACCCTCGCGCTTGACCTTCAAATGCCGCGCATACCACGGCCGTTGCGGCACGCGCTTGAACCAGCCCTTGAGCAGGTCTTCATCGGTGCCGAAGGTGATGCGCAGGGCCAGCTTCATGGTTTCCGGGTCCATCTCCATTGAGCGGCCCATTTGCAGCCCTGGCGTGGTGCTGCAGCCGTGGGTATCGGGGCCCAGCCACGGGTCGTCGACTTCGACCCAACGACCTGGGGCAAACCAGGCCACGCCGTTGACTTCGCGGCGGCTCACTTCGCCCGGGTGGAAGCGTTCATGAGCACGGAACCAGTCTTCGATGCGGTCGTCGATCCAGCCGTGGAAATGCCAGAACACCGGGTTGACGTGGGAGGAGAACGGGTCGCCGAGGAAGTCGTTTTCGGGCGCATACCAGCGGGCGGCAAAGTCCGAGGGGTCGCGGGCGAAAGGCACCGGGGCACCATTGGACGGGTCGCGAGGTACCGAGGCCCAGCGCATGTGCAGCCAGTCATGCAGGCCCAGTTCCATTTCCGAGCCCAACTGGCCCAGGGTCAACTTGGCCAGGTAACGCGGGTCACGGTATTGCGACTCCCACACCTGGAAGTTGCTGTGGTAAGTCTCGGCCGCCTTGATGTCACCAACCCACTGGGTGTAGTCGGCATCGTCCGGGGCCGACCAGGCCGGCGGCAGCGCGAAGCCGTCGTGGTTGTCGAAGTAACGCAGGAAACCCAGGCGGTCGCGTTCCAGCGCCGGTTGCGGTTCAGGGAATTGCGGCCATGACGGCAGGTCCTGCATGGAGCGCGCCGTGCCGAGCATATGCCGGTGCATGAAGAAGAAGTCGATGCCCGAGCCGTTGCGGTCCTTGCGCTGGCCTCGCGCATCACGCTCCTGGCCACGCGGGCCGGGCTGCCAGCCGATGCCGCGCAGGGCGTCGCGTTTCTCCTCGGAGAGCTTGTGCCATTGGTCGCGGGTGGCGTGCCACAGCTGGTGAAACAGGCGATGCTCGGGCGAGATCAACCAGGCCAGCAACGTGGGATTGAGGCCGATACGCTGGCGGGCTTCGGGGAACAGCTGTTTGTGCGCGACAAAACGGTTGTCGCGTTCGGTCAGCGCCAATGGGCGATTGAGGTCGAGGATCTGCCCGGTCAGAGTACCGCTGCCGGCGTTGCCGAAATCGGCCCAGACTTCATCGAGGGTCATCTTGAATTCATAGGCGGGGACGCCGGCGGGCGAATCGCGGTCGATCAGCCGCCAATAGAGCAAGGCGCCCTCACCCGTCACCAGATCGCCCAGCACGCGGTAACGCGGCTCGCCTTCGGCGCGCAGGTTGTCGGCGGTGTCCAGGTAACCGCGCAGGCCACGGCCACGGGGGGCGATGTCCAGCAGCAGCGCCAGGCCTTGCGAAGGCAAACCCTTGAGGCCGGCATCGCGCCCTTCCAGGCGCAGGTTCCAGACGCCACGCAAGGTATTGGCCAAGTGCTGGCCTTGGGTATCGGCCAGGTCGACCGTGGCTTCGCCGGGGGTGATGGGGAACGCTTCTTCGCGCGTCAACTCACGATGGGCATAAAGGGCCGCCGGCACAGCCGCGCCGGTCAGCGCCAGGCCTGCGATGAACCCACGTCGAGAGATCGTCATTGTCTACCTTAGGAAACGGCTTAATCAGAGCTAGAACGTTTGCAGCCCGGCAAAATTTACCGGTGCATCGCTGGCTCTAAATTTCCCCCGCCATCGCTCGTTCCTCCCTGATAGCAAAGGCCGCAACTGACTGAGATGGCAATGACAAAACCACGTTCGAAAAAGGCGCTGTACATCGGCCTGCCGCTGGCACTGGCGATCGGTGCCGGGGCCGGTTTCCTGGCCTGGGATCACTGGTTCAAGGGCAATGCCGGTTACCCGCTGGAGGTGATCAAGCAGGCCAACGAGATGCAGGACCGTTTGTTGTCTTTCGACAGCCACATCACCGTCCCCCTGGATTTCGGCACCGCCGGCAACGAGGCCGACAAGGATGGCGGCGGCCAGTTCGACCTGGCCAAGGCGGCGCGTGGTCGCTTGTCCGGCGCGGCGCTGACCATTTTCGGCTGGCCGGAAATCTGGAACGGCCCCAACGCGCCTCACAAACCCACCGAGGGCTTTGTCGAAGAAGCCCGCCACGAGCAGGAGGTGCGCTACAAGATCATCTCCGGCATGGTGCGCGACTTCCCCAACCAGGTGGGCATCGCCTACACCCCGGATGATTTCCGGCGCCTGCATGGCGAGGGCAAGTTCGCGATTTTCATCAGCATGCTCAACGCCTACCCGCTGGGCAACGACCTGAACCAGCTGGACCTGTGGACCGCGCGCGGCATGCGCATGTTCGGCTTCAGTTACGTGGGCAACAACGATTGGTCCGACTCTTCGCGGCCACTGCCGTTTTTCAACGACTCGGTGGACGCCCTCGAGGGACTGTCGGAGATCGGCAAGCAAGCCGTCCACCGCCTGAATGACCTGGGCGTGATCATTGATGTGTCGCAGATGTCGACCAAAGCCCTGGAGCAAGTGGCACAGACGAGCCGCACGCCGCTGGTGGCCTCCCACTCGGCACCGCGGGCGTTCGTCGACATCCCGCGCAACCTCAGCGACAAAGAGCTGCAATTGATCAAGAACAGCGGCGGCGTGGTGCAGATCGTAGGCTTTTCCGCCTACCTGCGCCCGCTGAGCCAGCCAACCCAGGACAAGCTCAACGCCCTGCGCGCACGCTTCGACCTGCCGCCCCTGCCCAACCTGGCCGTGGCCTTGATGCCCGGCGACGCAATCATTGCCGCATGGCCCGAACAGCGCTTCGGCCAATACGCCAGTGCGCTGTACGCCATCCTCGACGAAGAACCCAAGGCCACCCTCAAGGACCTGGGCGACGCCATTGACTACACCGTACGCAAGATCGGTATCGATCACGTCGGTCTCGCTTCGGACTTCAACGACGGCGGCGGCATCCAGGGCTGGGAGAACGTCGGCGAAGTGCGCAATGTCACCGCCGAACTGATCCAGCGCGGCTACTCCGAAGCCGATATCGCCAAGCTGTGGGGCGGTAACTTCCTGCGGGTCTGGGACCAGGTACAAAAAGCCGCCAAGCCTTTGGCCAACCGTTAATCACCGACGAAGTAAGTCCATGACCAACCGCCGTACTTTTCTCAAGCAGGCCGGCGTACTCGCCGCCGGCCTGCCGCTGCTGCCACAGGCACTGGCAGCACCAGCCACACCGCTGGCGAACGACCCATGGACGGGACTCAAGCAACTGTTCAACCAGGACCCGGATTACCTGCACTTTTCCAACTTCCTGGTAGCGTCACACCCCAAGCCCGTGCGCGACGCCATCGAGCGCTACCGCATGCAGATCGACCGCAACCCCGGGCTGGCGATGGACTGGGACCTGCAGGAAACCTGGAAGCGCGAAGGCCAGGTCCGTGAATGGGCCGGGCGCTACCTGAACGCCACACCGGCGCAGATCGCCCTGACCGGCAGCACGTCCGAAGGCTTGGCGATGATCTACGGCGGGATCAAGGTGCGTGCCGACCAGGAAATCCTGACGACGGTGCACGAGCATTACGCGACCCAGAACAGCCTGGATTTTCGCGTGCAGAAACAAGGCACCCAGGTGCGCCGCATCGCGCTGTTCGACAACCCCAGCCAGGTGTCCGCAGATGAAGTGCTGGGCAATATCCAGCGCAACCTGCGCCCCAACACCCGCGTACTCGGCATGACCTGGGTGCAATCGGGCAGCGGCGTGAAACTGCCGGTCGGCGAGATCGGCAAACTGGTGGCGGAACATAATCGCAACCGTGACGACCAGGACCGCATTCTGTATGTGATCGATGGCGTACACGGCTTCGGCGTGGAAAACCTCAACTTCCCGGACATGCACTGCGATTTCTTCATCGCCGGCACGCACAAATGGATGTTTGGCCCACGCGGTACCGGCCTGGTCTGCGCCCGCGAAACCGAGAACAAGTACGTCACGCCGATGGTGCCGACCTTCTCCGAAGACACCAACTTCGCCACCACCATGACGCCCGGCGGTTATCACGCCTTCGAGCATCGCTGGGCGGCCGACGAGGCGTTCAAGCTGCACCTGCAACTGGGCAAGGCGCCGGTGCAGGCGCGCATCCATGCCCTCAACAGCGAATTGAAGAACCAGCTGCTGGCTCACCCACAAATCGAGCTGGTCACACCGCGCAGCCCCGAGCTGTCGGCAGGGTTTACGTTCTTCCGGGTCAAGGGCCAGGACAGCGATGCGGTGGCCGCGCACATGATGAAAAACCGCGTGGTCATCGACGCGGTCGACCGTGATGTCGGCCCGGTGATCCGCACCTCCCCCGGCCTGCTGAACAGCTCGGATGAGATACACCGTTTCATGACCGTGCTGAGCCAGCGGTTGTGACTCCCATTCTTCCTTTGAACGAGGCGTCCCCATGATTGCATTGCGACTCAAACCCTTGACCACGCTGGCGCTGACCGCCCTGTGCAGCACCTTGCTGCCGGGGTTGGCCCAGGCCGCCGCCGCGCAACCCGGCAAAGTGTTCAAGGACTGCAAGGACTGCCCGGAAATGGTGGTACTGCCCGCCGGCACGTTCACCATGGGCACACCGGAAGACGAAGTCGGCCGCGAGCCCGATGAAGGCCCGATGCATGCAGTGACCTTTGCCAAGCCGTTCGCCATGAGCCGCTTCCAGGTCACGGCCGGCGAATGGGACAGCTACGTCCGCCAGACCGGCGTCAAGATCGCCAATGGTGACGACCGCCCTGGTCGTGAATGCATCGCCAGCAAACCGCGCTACCCCCAGGGGCCGCGCCAGCCGGCGGTGTGCATGGACATGGACGACATCAAGGCTTACGTGGCTTGGCTGTCGAAGAAAACCGGCCAGCAATACCACATGGTCAGCGAAGCCCAACGCGAATACGCGGCCCGCGCCGGCTCCACCGGGCCATTCCCCTTCCCGTTCGATGAAGGCAAGGGCTACAGCATCGCCCAGCATGCCAACACCTATGGCCCGGCGGACGGCTACAGCTATTCATCGCCGGTGGGCAGCTACCCGCCGAATGCGTTTGGTCTGTATGACATGCACGGCAACGTCTACGAACGGGTCGCCGATTGCGAACACCCCAACTACATCGGCGCCCCGACCGACGGCAGCGCCTGGATGGAGCCGAACTGCGAGTCCTACCAGATCCGCGGCAATGACTGGGGCGAAGCACCGGTATTCTCGCGCTCGGGCAACCGCAACAACATCTACCCGCAGACGCGGGGCGACTGGATCGGGTTTCGCGTAGTGCGTGATCTCTAGCGCACACTCTAATCCCCTGTGGGAGGGGGCTTGCTCCCGATGGCGGTGTATCAGTCACGGTTTCTGAACCTGACACACCGTCATCGGGAGCAAGCCCCCTCCCACACTTGGGTCACATGCAAGTTCAGCCCTGCTGCGCCAACCGCTCCAGCCCTTCATGCAACGCCGGGAACAAGCTGTTGTTGAAGTTGTTCCAGCGCAGTTCAAGGATGGTGTCCTGCGGCGATATCTCGGTGTTGAGCACGTCGTGGAAGACTTCACCGGAGTCGATACCGTTGTCCACGTAGTGGAACGACGCACCGGTCAGGTACAGCGGTTCGCAAGGCTTGGTCTCTTTGGTCGCCCAATCCACCACCGCCTGGCCACGCGCTCCGTACAACGCATTCCAGGTGGCATAGGCGCCACGGCGCTCATAGGGCGACTCGAGGCGGGTAATGCCGGGGTGGATATTCATGATGCGTCGGGCAAACGGCGCGCCGGGGCGTACCAGCTCATCGAGGATCACCAGCAAACCGTCCAGCACCACGATATCGGCCTTCAACTCCACCAGCGTGTCGTGCAGGCGACGCTCGAAATCCTGCTTGCCGGCGATATGTTCCGCGCTGCCACGCGGCAAGCGACGGTAGGTGGACGGCACACTCAGCAGCAGGTCGTTGACCAGCGTGCCCTGCACCCGCAAGTCCGCCGGGTACAACCACTGGCGGCCAGGCTGGTAGGCAAAGCCATAGTCGCTGACCAGTTGCTGGTCCCGTGGGTTCTGCTCGTCATCGTCATATACCACGCCCACCAGGTTGTAGCGCTGGCCCAGCGGCGTGTCATTGAGGGATCCCACCAGAAACTCCAGCACCGACTTCATGTAGCGCTCGTGGTCCTTGTAGGCCACCGGCTGCCCGGCCTTGTCGGCGGCGGCATTTCTCAGGGACCACACATAAACCAGGTTCTTTTTCGTCATTGTTTCGCTCTCGCTGAGGGGACTGCGCAGCGCGTGGATACACGTGCGCCTACAGCACAAGAACGAACCAGCGTCGCGGCAATTTATCCGGCGTGGCCGCCGCCCGGCGCGCCGAGCTAAATCCTTGCGCCGACGCTTCGTTTGTCAGGGGTAAGGGTCTGTGTGCCCAGCCCCTCTTTTCACTCTCCGGGATGTACTTATGACCGACCCCAAACGCGGCGCCTTCAATGGCCTGCTCGCCCTGCTCAGGCCCTTTCGTATGATCGTGACGGTCTCCGTCGCCCTCGGCATGGCGGGCGGCCTGGCCATTACCCTGCTGCTGGCCACCATCAACAATGCCCTGCACTCGGCCAACGGCATGACCCAGGGCGTGGTGCTGACCTTTGCGGCGCTGTGTGTTGTGGCGCTGGTCAGTTCGATCATCTCGGACATCGGCACCAACTACGTCGGGCAGCGCATCATTGCCGCCCTGCGCAAAGACCTCGGCGAGAAGGTGTTGTCGGCGCCCATCGGGCAGATCGAACGCTATCGTTCCCACCGCCTGATCCCGGTGCTGACCCACGATGTCGACACCATCAGCGACTTTTCCTTTGCATTCACCCCGCTGGCCATCGCCGCCACGGTCACCCTCGGTTGCCTGGGCTACCTGGCCTACTTGTCGGTGCCGATGTTCCTGATGATGGTGGTGGCGATCATCATCGGCAGCGCCGTGCAGTTCATTGCCGGCGGCAAAGGCATCCAGGGTTTCGACCTGGCGCGCAGCCATGAGGATGAATTGCAGCGTTACTACAACGCGATTGCCTCCGGCGCCAAGGAGTTGCGCATGCACCGCCCACGGCGTTTTCGCATGAACACCCACCGCATCCAGGAAACCGCCGACCGCATCAGCGACATCCAGGTGCGCTCGGTCAACATCTATATCCTGGCCAAGACCTTCGGCTCGATGCTGTTCTTCGTGGTCATCGGCCTGGCCCTGGCGATGCAGGCATACAACCCCAACCCGGATCCCACGGTGATCACCGGTTTCGTGTTGGTGCTGCTGTACATGAAAGGCCCCCTGGAACATCTGCTGGGTTACCTGCCGGTGGTGGGCAAGGCGAAGATTGCCTTTGGCCGTATCAGTGAATTGTCCGAGCGTTTCTCCTCGCCCGAGCCGCACCTGCTGATGGATGACAGCGAGGCGCCCAAACCGATGGTCAACAGCCTGGAACTGCGCAATGTGAGCTACAGCCCGCCGGCGGTCGAGGGTAGCGCGCCGTTCCACCTGGGGCCGATCAACCTGAGCATCAAGCAAGGCGACATCGTGTTTATCGTCGGCGAAAACGGCAGCGGCAAGACCACCCTGATCAAACTGCTGCTGGGTTTGTACACCCCGCAGTCGGGTGAAATCCGCCTCAATGACGAGACCGTGACCGACCCCGAGCGCGACGATTATCGCCAGCTGTTCACCACGATCTTCTCCGACTATTACCTGTTCGATGACCTGGTGCAGGGCAGCGCCACGCAGTCGCTGGACAGTGCCGCCAAATATCTGGAGCGCCTGGAAATCGCGCACAAGGTCAGCGTCAAGGATGGCGTGTTCAGCACCACCGACCTGTCCACCGGCCAGCGCAAGCGCCTGGCCCTGGTCAACGCCTGGCTGGAGGAGCGCCCGGTGCTAGTGTTCGACGAATGGGCCGCCGACCAGGACCCGGCGTTCCGCCGGATCTTCTACACCGAGCTGCTGCCGGACCTCAAGCGCCTGGGCAAAACCATCATCGTGATCAGCCACGACGACCGTTATTTCGATATCGCCGACCAGTTGGTGCGCTTGCGTGCCGGCCAGGTGGTGCACGCGCTGGAACCGGCGTGAATTTTGTTTTCCGGTTTTCTGAGGTAGGAACGTCTCACTAGTGGTAATGAGAACCAGCCTCAATTAACACCTAGAATTTGCCCACTTAAAACCTAGAAGAGAAAGCATCCATGCCAGCACGACTCGGCCTCAGCCCACTGAGCAAGGCGTTAACCATGCGCCGGGCCCTGAACATCAACCTTCTTCCAAGCGCCTTGGGCCTGGCAGTATCGTTGCCGATCGCAGGCTATGTGCAGGCTCAGGAGATCGAGTTGAATATTCCTGCCCAGGCGCTGGGGAGCGCACTCCAGGAATTCGGGCGCCAGGCCAACGTGCAGGTGTTGTACAGCCCCAGCGATGTGCAGGGCAAAAACAGCCGTGCGGTCAAGGGCAAGATGGCGCCACAGCAAGCCATTGACCAGTTGCTGGCGGGCACATCGACCACCCACAGCCTCAACGGTAATGCGTTGACCGTTGCTGCTGCCGGCGACACCACTGCCCTGGAGCTGAGCCCCACTCAGGTCAACGGTAACGTGCTGGGCAATATTACCGAGGGCTCCGGCTCCTACACCCCAGGCACCATCGCCACCGCGACGCGCCTGACCCTCACGCCACGCCAGACCCCACAGTCGATCACCGTGGTCACCCGCCAGCACATCGAAGACTTCGGCCTCAACAACGTCGATGACGTGATGCGCCACACCCCGGGCATCACCGTGTCGGCCTATGACACCGACCGCACCAACTACTACTCCCGGGGTTTCTCGGTCAACAGTTTCCAGTACGACGGCATTCCGTCCAGCGTGCGCAACGTCGGCTACTCGGCGGGCAATACCCTGAGCGACATGGCGATCTATGACCGTATCGAAATCCTCAAGGGCGCCACCGGCCTGCTCAACGGCGCAGGCTCCCTGGGCGCGACCATCAACCTGATCCGCAAGAAGCCCACCGCCGACTTCAAGGGCCATGTGACCGTGGGCGCAGGCTCGTGGGACAACTATCGCAGTGAAGTCGATGTCAGCGGCCCCTTGACCGAGAGCGGCAATGTGCGTGGCCGGGCGGTGGCGGCGTACCAGGACAAGAAGTCCTTCATGGACCACTACTCGCGCAAGACCGAAACCTACTACGGCATCACCGAATTCGACCTGTCCCCGGACACTATGCTGACCGTCGGCTTCGACTACCAGGACAACATTCCGAAAGGTTCCAGCTGGTCCGGCGCGTTCCCGCTGGTCAACTCCAACGGCAGCATCAACAAGATGCCGCGCTCCTACAACAACGGTACCACCTGGAGTTCATGGGAGCAGAACACCCGTACCGCCTTCGCCATGCTCGAGCATGACCTGGGTGACGGCTGGGTGACCAAACTGCAACTGGATCACAAGATCAACGGCTACCACGCTGATCTTGCATCGATTCAGTTCGTCCAGCCGGCCGCCGACGGCACCGCCGAGATCAACGGACAGAAATACACGGGTGAAACCAAAAGCACCTCGGCCGATCTTTATGCCACCGGGCCGTTCAGCCTCTTTGGTCGTGAACATGAATTGGTGGTGGGCGGCTCGATCGGTACTTCGCGCTGGCAGGGCAAAGGTTACTGGTCGCCGGAATGGCCGCAGGGCAACAAAGTCGATTTCTACAACTGGAACGGCAAGCTCGGCAGGCCAATCTACGGGCCGGTGCAGCAGTACATCGACGACACTATCCGCCAGAACGGCTACTACGTGACCACACGCTTGAACGTGATCGATGACCTGAACGTGATCCTCGGCGGGCGCGTGGCCAACTACCATGTCACCGGCAATAACCCTTCGTACAAGGAAACCGGGCGGTTCATCCCTTACGCCGGGGTGATCTACGACCTCAACGACAACTTCTCCGCGTACGCCAGCTACACCGATATTTTCCAGCCCCAGGAAAGCACCTATAAGGACCGCGACAGCAAACTGCTGGACCCGGACGAAGGGCAAAACTACGAGCTGGGCCTCAAGGGTGAGTTCTTCGACGGCCGCCTGAACACCAGCATCGCCTACTTCGAAGTGCACGAGACCAACCGGCCGATCTCGGACGACGCCTACAACAACCAGACGCCAACCCCGAACAACTACGCGTTCAAGAGCTCCAAGGCGGTCACCAAGGGTTATGAGGCAGAAATTTCCGGTGAGCTGAGCCCGGGCTGGCAAGTCCAGGGCGGCTACACCCACAAGATCGTGCGTGACGACGACGGCAAGAAAATCTCCACCTTCGAGCCCGAGCACCAGGTCAACCTGAACACCACCTACAAGCTCAAGGGTGACCTCGACAAGTTCACCATCGGCGGCGGCGTGCGCTGGCAGACCAAGGGCTGGCAAGAGGTCTGGAACCAACCCCTCAACCAGAACCAGGACATTACCCAGGAATCCTACTGGCTGGTGGACCTGATGACACGCTACCAGGTCACCAAGAACCTGTCGGCAACCGTCAACTTCAACAACATCTTCGACAAGTCCTACTACACCAACGTGGGCTTCTATAACTCGGCCGCCTACGGTGAGCCGCGCAACGTGATGGTCAGCACCCGCTGGGACTTCTGACCTGAGCCCTTGACCACCCAGCGTGGTCGAACAAACGCCCGATGAGAGCCCTGCTTTCATCGGGCGTTTTTTTATACCTGCCCCCTTGCGACCGAACCTTGTGCGGGCTGGCCCTACTGCCAATCAGTTAAGCGATAGAACGAACGATGGACAACCTGTGGGAGGGGGCTTGCTCCCGATGGCGGTGTGCCAGGTTCAGAAACCGTGACTGACACACCGCCATCGGGAGCAAGCCCCCTCCCACCGTGACCGCGTTAAGCCTTAACCGACTGGCATTAGGGCGAGCCCGCTCGCTACATGGCGGCCACCAGGCTGCTGATGAACGCGGCGCTGTCGATGATGCCGTCATGGTCGGTATCGATCATCACCGAACGCTCGATGCGCCCCTGCCCGATCACTGTCGCCATGCTCTGCTCGATCAGGTCCTTGAAGCGCCCTGCCCGGCTCATGGACGCCCACCAGCAACTCACGGGGGCCTTGATCGGCTTGAAGTCGGATGCCGTCATGCGTTCGCTCAGGGCCCGGTCAACCTCCCAGGAGATCTGCGCCTCATTGCCACGCAGCAACTCCTCCTTGATCGCCGTGAAGGCTTCGCCCAGGGTCTGTTCGGCCCAGGCGACGAACACCGACCACTGCCGGTCCTCAGCCTCGCGCTGACACGCCTGCCAGGCGTCCTGGATCTGTTCGGCAAAGGCCGGGAACATCACCCCGAGCAAGGCCGCACGTCGCTCGTTGGCCGAGACCTCGCGATCATCCTGGGTTACCACCGCATCCCAATACGGCTTGAGCCATTGCGGCGGTGCCGAGTCGATCCAGCCGACAAACTCAACCTCGCGCCCGGCCTGCTCCAGGCCATAGGCGACTTCCATCGCCAGGTTGCCACCCAGCGACCAGCCTGCCAGGCGGAAGGCGCCCTGGGGCTGCGCCGCCAACAGTTGCGCCGTGTAATCCTCGACCATCGCCTGCCACGGCGGCACCGGCGTACCGGCTTCGGCGAGTGCGCGGCAGATCACCCCGAACACCGGACGCTGCTCCCTGAGTGCCAGGGCAATCGCGGTGTAGCAATGCACCGAGCCGAAGCTTGGGTGGAACATGAACAGCGGTGTGCCTTGCGTCTGGCTGTTGAGCTTGACGATCAGCGAGCGACGCGTGTCGCCCTGCAAGCAGTTGACCTGGCCGCGCACGGTCGGGTTGAGCATCAATTGGCTGATGGACAAATCGACCTCGCTGAGCTTGCGGATCCGCTCCTTGAGCATCAGTACCAATAACGAATGGCCGCCCAGCTCGAAGAAGTTGTCGTTCAGCCCAACCCGCTCCACACCCAGCACGTCGCTCCAGATCGCCGCCACCTGTTGTTCCAGCTCGGTCTGGGGCGCCTGATAGCGCTCGGCGCCCTGGGCCTGGGGCTTGGGCAAGGCCTTGCGATCCAGCTTGCCGTTGGGACTCAACGGCATCTGGCTCAGGACCACCCACTGCGCCGGCACCATATAGTCCGGCAACTGCGCGCCCAGATGGGCCATGACCGCGCCCTTCCAGTCGTCCTCTGGCTGTTGCAGCACCACATAACCCACCAGGTAAGCCGCATCCACCGCCAGCACCGCCGCTTCACGAATACTCGCGCGCTCCAGCAGGCGCGCCTCGATTTCTCCCAGCTCGATCCGCAAGCCGCGCAGCTTCACCTGGTGGTCGATGCGCCCGGCGTATTCGATCACGCCGTCGTCGCGATAACGCGCCAGGTCACCGGTGCGATACAGCCGCTCGCCGCTGCCGAACGGGTCAGTCACAAAGCGCTCGGCGGTCAACCCCGGACGGCGGTGATAACCCCGCGCCAGGCCCTTGCCGCCCAGGTACAACTCGCCCAACACGCCCACCGGCGCCGGCTCCAGGTTGCCGTCCAGCACGTAGCAAGCGAGGTTGGCGATCGGTCGACCAATCGGGACGGCATCGCGACCCTCCTCCACACAGGTCCAGTGGGTCACGTCGATAGCCGCCTCGGTGGGGCCATACAGGTTGTACAACGCGGCATCCGGCAGCTTGGCAAACACTTGCTGCTGGGCATCCGCAGGCAAGGCTTCACCACTGCACACAATGCGTTGCAGGCTATGGCACGAGGTAACCGCCGCATCCTGCAGGAATGCCTGCAACATCGACGGTACGAAGTGCAGCGTGGTGATGGTCTCGGCGTTGATCAACTTGACCAGCCGGGCCGGGTCACGATGATCTCCCGGCGCTGCCACGACCAGGCGCGCGCCGGTCATCAACGGCCAGAAGAACTCCCACACCGACACGTCGAAGCTGAACGGGGTTTTCTGCAGCACACTGTCACCGGCATCCAGGCCATAGGCTTGCTGCATCCAGCACAACCGGTTGGTCAGGGCGTTGTGGCGATTGCCGGCGCCCTTGGGTTGGCCGGTGGAACCGGAGGTGTAGATGACATAGGCAAGGTTTTCGCCATCGACCGCAATGCCTGGGTTGTGCTCGGCATAGTCCGCCAGCCAGGCGTCACCCGGCTCCAGCACCAGGTGTTGGACGCCCTGGGGGATCGGCAATTGCGCCAGCAGGTGACCCTGGGTCAACAACAAGGCCACGCCGCTGTCTTCGAGCATGTAGGCCAGCCGGTCACGCGGGTATTCCGGGTCCAGCGGGACGTAGGCGCCGCCGGCCTTGAGCACCGCCAACAGGCCCACCACCATTTCCAGCGAACGCTCCAGCGCCAGCCCGACCAGCACGTCCGGCCCGACACCCTCGGCGATCAAGCGATGGGCCAGGCGGTTGGCTCGCGCATTCAACTCGGCGTAGCTCAGGCACTGCCCGCCAAACACCACGGCCGGCGCCTGCGGCGTACGCACCACCTGTGCCTCGATCCATTGATGCACCGCCTGATCCAGCGGATAAGTCTCGGCCGTGGCGTTCCACCCCAGCAGCACCTGCTCGCGCTCGTCGCGGGCCAGTGAAGGCAATGCACCAAGGCGCTGCGAGGCATCGCCGGCCAGTGCTTGCAGCAATTGCTGGAAGTGCTCGGCCAGGCGTTGAATGTGCGGTGCGCTGAAGCACTGGCGGTTGTAATTGAACTCCAGGCCCAAGGTATCGCCAATCGCCAGCAGCACGGTCAGTGGATAGTGGGTCTGCTCCAGGCTGTGTACCGCACCAAAGCTCAGCCCCGACGGCGCGCTCTGCTCCAGCGCCTCGGACACCGGGTAGTTTTCGAACACCAGGATGCTGTCGAACAACGCCTCGCCGCCCAACCCGGCCCAGCGCTGGATGTCGAACAACGGCGTGTGCTCCTGCTCACGCAAGCGCACGTTCTGTGCCTGCACCTGTTGCAGCCACTGGCTGACCGTCCATTGCGCGTCCGGCGTCGCCACCACCGGCAGGGTGTTGATGAACAAGCCAACCTGCTGCTCGATGCCGCGCAGTTCCGCCGGGCGCCCGGCCACGGTGGCACCGAAGGCGACCGTGGCCTGCCCGGTGTGATGCTGCAGCAGCAATAGCCAGGCGCCTTGCACCAAGGTATTGAGCGTCACTTTGTTGCGCTGGGCGAAGGCTTTCAGCTGTTCGGTTTGCGCGGCATCCAGGCTCAGGCGGTATTCGCCGTTGGCCCCAGGTTGCGCGTCGCGCACCTCACGGGCCAGGCGGGTCGGCTCACGCAGGTTTGCCAGCTGGTCCTTCCAGAACGCTTCGCTGACCGCCTTGTCCTGTGCCTGCAACCAGGCGATGTAGTCGCGGTAACGCCCGGTCGGCGCCGGCAACGCTTCACCGGCGTACTGCTGCAACACTTCGCCAAACAGCTGCGAACCGCTCCAGCCGTCCATCAACATATGGTGGTTGGTGTAGATCAGGTGATAACTCGACGCTGCGGTACGCACCACCGACAAGCTCAACAACGGCGCCTGCTCCAGCACAAAACCCTGGGTCCTGGCGGCCTGCGCCCTGTCATCCAGCGCCTGGGCGCTATCTGCACGCTCGCGCCAATCGAGTTCGGTAAACGGCAGGCAGGCCTGTTTGTAGACCACCTGCAAGGGTTGCTCAAGCTCGGTCTGCCAGAGGAAACCACTGCGCAGGATCTCGTGACGGTCGACCGCCGCCTGCCACGCCTGGCGAAAACGCGGGACGTCCAGGCCCTGCACATCGATACGCATCTGGTTGATGTAATCCCCAGACCCAGCGCCATACAACGACTGGAACAACATGCCTTGCTGCATGGGCGACAGCGGATACAGGTCTTCGACCTCACCGACATTCAGCGGCAAGGCATCCAGTTGCGCTTGCGACAACCGCGCCAAGGGGAAGTCCGATGGCGTCACGCCCTGGCTGGCCGGCTCACAACAGTGATCAATCAGCGCCTTGAGTTGCGCGGCGTAATCGTCGGCCAGTTGCTGCACGGTCGCTTCGTCAAACATGGCTTGGCTGAAACTCCAGTTCAACTTCAGCTCGCCGCCGTACACCTGGCCGTTGATCTCCAGCCAGTTGCCCAAGGGTGCATCGGGGCTCTGCTCGGCACCGCTGGCGTCACCGGAGGGCGCGAACAGCCCCTCTTGCTCGCCGCTGTCGAAACTGGCGTCGAACTGCCCCAGGTAGTTGAAGGTAATGCGTGGGCGCGGCAAGGCGGCCAGCGCCTGTTGCGCCTCGGGATTACCCAGGTAGCGCAGCGCGCCAAACCCCAGGCCCTTGTCGGGCACCGCGCGCAGTTGCTCCTTGATCTGTTTGAGGGACGCGGCCAGGGAGTCCGCCGGCACCAGTTGCAGCGGATAGAGGCTGGTGAACCAACCGACCGTACGGGTCAGGTCGATCTCGTCGAACAGGTCTTCGCGCCCATGGCCCTCCAGGCGGATCAACATCGACGCCTCACCCGTCCAGCGCACGATGACTCGGGCCAGGGCCGTCAGCAGCAGGTCGTTGATCTGGGTCCGGTAGGCACTCGGCGCGTCTTGCAACAAACGACGGGTATCGTTCGCGTCCAGTTGGGTGCTCACGCTCAACGCCAGGCGGTTGCTCAAGCTGGCGTGCGGGTCAGCCACCGGCAAATCGGTCGGGCTGCCCTGCAACTGCGTTTGCCACCAGCCCAGCTCCTGCTCCAGCGCCGCGCTGCGCGCATAGGTTTGCAGGCGTTCGGCCCAGGCGCGGGTGGCGCTGGTCTTGGCCGGCAAGACCACTGGGGCACCTTGGGCGAGCTGCTGATAAGAGCGTTGCAGGTCTTCCAGCAGGATGCGCCAGGACACGCCGTCCACCACCAGGTGGTGGATCACCAGCAGCAAGCGCTGGGAGCCGTCGGGCAATTGCGCCAGCACCGCACGCAGCAAGGGGCCGGCCGCCAGATCAAGGCTGCGCTGGGCCTCGTCGCCCAGGGCGTCGAGCTCCTCGACCTGGTTCAGCGACGTCTGCCACAACAGCTGATCCGCCTGATGCAGCTGCGGCTCGCGATACGTCGCGTTCCAACCCGCCGCGTCCTCGACGAATGCCGTGCGCAAGGCGTCGTGGTGCACAATCAGCGCTTGCAAGGCCGCGACCAGCAGCGACGCCTGCAATGGCTGGTGGGGCTGCAGCACCACGGACTGGTTCCAGTGGTGACGCTGGGGGATTTCATCGGCAAAAAACGCCTGCTGCACCGGCAGCAGCAACAACGCGCCGGTCTGCGCCGACTGGTCCAACTGCACCGCGCCCTCGCCTTCACGGGCCACGGCAGCCAGGCTCTGCACGGTCTGGTGCTGGAACAGGTCCTTGGGCGTGAACCGCACGCCGGCCTGACGCGCGCGGCTGACCACCTGGATCGAAATGATCGAGTCACCGCCCAGTTCGAAGAAGTTGTCGTGCAGCCCCACCTGCGGCAAGCGCAGCACATCGGCCCAGATCGCGGCGATCTGCTGCTCCAGCTTGCTCTGGGGCGCCACATACACCTGCTGCAATTGGCTCACATCCGGCTTCGGCAAGCCCTTGCGGTCCAGCTTGCCGTTAGGCGTCAGCGGCATGCGTTCGAGGAACAGCAGATGCGTGGGCACCATGTAGTCCGGCAGGCGGGTTTTCAAGGCGCGACGCAGGGCTTCGCGGCCGTTGGACTGGGCCACGGCGTCGTCCAGCAGGGTCGGGTCCAGGGGCACCACATAGGCCACCAGTTGCTTGCCGGTCGGGCCTTCCTGCGCCACCACCACGGTTTCACCCACGCTGTCCTGCTCGCGCAGGCGCGCTTCGATTTCGCCCAGTTCGATGCGGAAACCACGGATCTTCACCTGATGATCGACACGCCCCAGGTAATCCACTACGCCGTCCGGGCGTCCACGGGTCAGGTCGCCGCTGCGATACACGCGGCTGCCGGGCTTGCCGTACGGGTCCGGCACAAAACGCTCGGCGGTCAACGCCGGACGCTCCAGGTAACCCCGCGCTACGCCCTCGCCGCCCAGGTACAACTCACCCGCCACGCCGATGGGTTGCAGGTTCAACTGCGCATCGAGCACGTAACCGCTGCGGTTGCCCAGCAGCGTGCCAATCGGCGCATACACCGCCCCGCACGGGTCGCCCTGACGGGCTTTCCACAACAGCGGCGTGACCACGGTTTCCGTCGGGCCATACCCGTTGAACAGGTAGGTCGGGCGCAGTGCACGCCAGGCCAGGTCATAGCTCGCCTGCGCCACCGCATCACCGCCAAAGCAATACACACGCACGGCCGGCGGGTTGCCGTCACGCTCGGCATGCTCGGCCAACTGTTGCAGGTACACCGGCGGGAATACCGCCATGGTCACCTTGTGACGGTGCATCTGTTCGTAGGTGTATTCCGGCAGCCATAGGCTGTCGTCGCGGATCAGCACGCTGGCGCCGTTGATCAGCGGGTGCATCCAGCCTTCGTGGGAGCCGTCGAAGGCGAAGGACATGAAGTGCAATTCGCAATCGGTCGGCCCGGTTTCATAGCGCTCGCCGGTGGCGATGATGTGCGCCACCAACGGCCCATGGGACACCGCCACGCCCTTGGGCAGGCCGGTGGAGCCGGAGGTGTAGATCACGTAGGCCAGGTTGTCGCCGTATAGCGTCACTTGCGGCCCACTGTCGCTGTAATCTGCCCACACCGACACCTCGTCGATTGCCAGGGCTTGCAAACCGTCGGGAATCGGCAACCGATGCTGCACCGCCGAATGGGTCAGCAACAGCTGGGAGCGGCTGTCCTGCATCATGTACAGCAGGCGATCACGCGGGTACTCGATATCCAGCGGCACGTACACGCCACCGGCCTTGAGCACCGCCAGGAAGGCCACCATGATTTCGGCACTGCGCGGCATGGCGATGGCCACACGCACTTCCGGCCCCACGCCACGGGCGATCAGCGCATGGGCCAGGCGGTTGGCCTGGCGGTCAAGCTCGCCATAACTCAGGGTTTGCGTATCGAACTTCACTGCAACGGCGTCGGGGTTCTCTCGGGCGCGGTCGGCGAACAGTTCATGCACCAGGCGCTCGGCCGAGAAGCCGGAATCGGTGCAGTTCCAGCGTTCGAGAATCTGCTGTTGCTCGGCAGCATCCAGCAACGGCAGTTGGCTCAGGGGTTGTGCAGGGTTGGCGACCATGCCTTGCAACAGGTTCTGCCAATGCCGGGCCATGCGTTGCACGGTGGCGGCTTCGAACAGGTCCTGGGCGTACCCCAAGGTCGCCCAGATACCTTCGGTAGACTCCTGGATATCCAAGTCCAGATCAAAGTGGGCGGTCTTGCTTTCCCACTCCAGGCCTTCAACCCGCAGGCGTGGCAGTTGCTGCTGCACCTGCGCCTGGCCGACATCGGTCTGGTGGTTGAACATCACCTGGAACAGCGGGTTGTGGCTAAGGCTGCGCTCCGGCTGCAGGGCTTCGACCAGTTGCTCGAACGGCAAATCCTGATGCGACTGAGCCTCCAGCGCCCGCTGGCGGGTATGTTGCAGCAACTGCTCGACACTCATCTGGCCGTGCAGATCGGCCTTGAGCACCTGGGTGTTGACGAAGAAACCGATCAGGCGTTCGGTCTCGCTGCGGTTGCGGTTGGCGATCGGTACGCCGACGCGAATCTCTTCCTGGCCACTGTAGCGGTGCAACAGGGTCTGGAACGACGCCAGCAAGAGCATGAACAGCGTGACGCCTTGTTGCTGGGCCAACGCCTTGAGCTCCACCGTCAACGCCGGCGCCAGTTCTATAGCCAGGCGCGCACCGCGATGGCTTTGCACTGCCGGGCGCGGGTGGTCGAACGGCAACTCCAGCACGCTTTGCTCACCGCCGAGCACGTCGCGCCAGTACGCCAACTGACGCTGCTTCTCGCCGGCATCCATCCACTGGCGCTGCCACACGGCATAGTCGGCGTACTGGATCGGCAACGCCGGCAGCTGCAAGTCCTGGCCCTGGCTGTAAGCAGCATACAACTGCACCAGTTCCTCGACCATCAACTGCATCGACCAGCCATCGGAGACGATGTGATGCTGCACCAGCACCAACACATGTTCGTCCGCCGCCAGGCGCAACAAGGTCACGCGCAACAATGGGCCTTGTTGCAGATCGAACGGCTGGGCGATCTCTGCCTCGACCCGCGCCTTGAGCTGGGTTTCATCGATATCCACCTGGGTGATGGGCAACCTCGCAAACGCCTCGATCACCTGCACCGCGCCTGCATGCTCCTGGCGGATATGGGTACGCAGGCTTTCATGACGGGCCAGCAGCGTGTCAAAGCTGCGTTGCAGCGCGGCATGGTCCAACTGCCCGTGCAAACGCAGTGCGCTGGGGATGTGATAGGCCGCGCTGTGGGGCTCCAATTGCCAGAGAAACCACTGCCGTTCCTGGGCGTACGACAGCGGCAACGGCTGTTCGCGACCGGCCGGCAACAAGGCCGGAGCCGTTGGCGCGCTGTTGTCCTGGACCTGCATCGCGGCCACGAAGGCTTCCAGGCGCGGGTGTTCGAAGAGCGCCTTGAGCGGCACTTCCAGGCCCAGCGCCTGGCGAATACGCGATACCACCTGCATTGCCAGCAGCGAATGCCCGCCCAGTTCAAAGAAGTGCTGGTTCAAACCGACCCGCTCGACACCCAGGATATCCGCCCAGATTGCCGCGACTTGCTGCTGCAACGCGCTGACCGGCGCCAGCCATGCCTGCTGCAGCGGGCTGCCGTCCGGCTTGGGCAGCGCCTGGCGGTCCAGCTTGCCGTTGGGGTTGAGGGGCATGCGGTCAAGGAAGATCAGGTGCGCGGGCACCATGTAGTCCGGCAGATGCTCGCGCAGGGTTTGCATCAATAGCTCGCCCGCCGCTACGCGCTCGGCTTCGGACAATGGCTGCGTCGGCACCAGATAGGCCAACAGTTGGTTGTCGGCCGCCAGCAACAGTGCCTCGCGCACGCTGTCCTGGGCCAGCAGCAAGGCTTCGATCTCCCCCAGTTCAATACGGAAACCGCGGATTTTCACTTGGTGGTCGACACGCCCGACGTACTCGACCACACCGTCGGCGCGATAACGCGCCAGGTCGCCGCTGCGATACAGGCGCTCGCCGGCGGCGCCGAACGGGTCGGCGACAAAACGCTCGGCGGTCAGGCCCGGGCGCTGCAAATAGGCACGGGCCAAACCGCTGGTGCTGGCGATATACAACTCGCCCACGGCCCCGGTCGGCAGCAGGTTCAGGTCTCCGTCCAGCACATACAAGCCGCGCCCAGGCAGTGCACGGCCAATCGGGCTGGCCGTGACGCCAACCACGCTGGCGGGGTCGGTACAATCGAGCACGCTGGACACCACCGTGGCTTCGGTCGGCCCGTAGGTGTTGAGCAGGCGCACATGGCCCAGTCCCGCCCGCTGCCACACCATCGGCCCATCCAGCGGCATGGCTTCGCCGCCGATATGGATCTGGCGCAACGCCCCATAACTGCGTGGTCCGGCGGCCAGGCAATCGTGCAGGAACAGCTTCCAGTAGGCGGTTGGCAAGTCGGCCAGGGTAATGCCCTGGGCGATGATCTGCCGGTACAACTCGGCGCCGTCCCACAGCTGCGGCCCGCGCAGAATCACGCTGGCACCCAGGGTCAGCGCCGGGTACAGCTGCTCGACGAAACCATCGAAGTTCAGGGTCGCGAACTGCAACACCCGGTCACTCGGGACCAGCCGTGAATAATGCGCCGCGATACCGGCGAACTCACTCAAGGCGGCATGGTTGATGGCAACGCCCTTGGGTTTGCCGGTGGAGCCGGAGGTGTAGATCACATAGGCCAGGCTCTGCGGTTCAAAAGCCCGTTGCGGATTCTCGTCGCTGTACTGCGCCAATGCGCTGTCGGCAAGGTCAAGGTCCAATGCCGCCAGCCCCGCCGGCAACGGCAGGCGCGGGCGCAAGTGGGATTGGGTCAGCACCCGTTGCGCGGCGCTGTCTTCAAGCATGTGCACCAGGCGTTCACGGGGATACTGCGGATCAAGTGGCACATAGGCCCCCCCGGCCTTGAGCACCGCCAGCAGGCTGACCACCATCGCAAAGGAGCGCTCGACGGCAACGCCCACCAACACTTCCGGGCCGACGCCCTGGTCGATCAGGTAGTGCGCGAGACGGTTGGCCTGCCGGTTCAATTCGCCGTAGCTGATGACCTGGTCATCCAGCACCAGCGCCGGATGCTCGGGTTGAGCCTGGGCCTGGGCCTCGAACCGATGATGCACCGCCTCGGGTTCGGCGGCCGTCGCCGGGGCATTCCAGTCGTGCAGCAGCGCGTGGGTTTGCGCGGTGCTCAGCATGGCCAGTTCCGCGAGACGGCAGTGAGGCGTGCTGACGATCGCCGCCAGCAGGTTCTGCCAATGCTCGGCCAGACGCGTGATCGTCGCGGCGTCGAACAAGTCGGTGGCATAGGTCAGCGCCGCCCAGAACCCTTCGGCGGACTCATGAGTGTCCAGGCTCAGGTCGAAGTGGGTGGTGTGGTTGTCCCAGTCCAGCTCCACCACGCGCAGGCCCGGCAGTTGCTGGCCGTCGCGGCCGCCCTGGGCGTCGGTCTGATGGTTGAACATCACCTGGAACAACGGGTTATGGCTCAGGCTGCGTTCCGGCTGCAAGGCCACCACCAGTTGCTCGAATGGCAGGTCCTGGTGGGCCTGGGCTTCGAGGGCGCGGCGTTTGGTCTGTTGCAGCAGCTCGGCGAAGGTCATCTGCCCGTCAAGGTCGGCCTTGAGCACTTGGGTATTGACGAAAAAGCCGATCAGCCGCTCGGTCTCGACGCGGTTACGGTTGGCAATCGGCACGCCGATACGGATATCCGACTGCCCGCTGTAGCGATAGAGCAAGGTCTGGAACGACGCCAGCAACAACATGAACGGCGTCACGCCCTCTTGCTGCGCCAGGCGTTTGAGGCCCGCGACCAGCGCCGCAGGCAGGTGCACTTGCAGGCTCGCACCGCGATGGCTTTGCTGGGCAGGGCGCGGGCGGTCCAGGGGCAGTTCCAGCACCGGTTGTTCGCCGCCCAACAGAGTTTGCCAGTACGCCAATTGACGCGCTCTCTCCCCCGCCTCCATCCAGCCGCGTTGCCACAGGGCGTAGTCGGCGTACTGGATCGGCAGCGCCGGCAATTGCCGCTCAGTGCCCTGGCTGAAGGCCGCGTAGAGTTGCACCAGCTCCTCGACCATCACCTGCATCGACCACCCATCTGAGACGATATGATGCTGCACCATCACCAACACGTGTTCGTCTTCAGCCAACTGCAACAGGGTCACCCGCAACAGCGGCGCCTGGTGCAGATCGAACGGCCGTGCGACTTCCGCTTCCACGAAGGCCAGCAACTGCGCTTCTTCAATGCACGCCTGATGGATCTCGACCTGCGCCTCGGGCAGCACCGTTTGCAGCACCTGTTCGCCCTGCTCGACCAATCGGGTGCGCAGGCTTTCGTGACGGGCCAGCAGGCTGTCGAAGCTGCGCTGCAGTGCCGTCAGGTCCAGGCGCCCCTGCAAACGCAGGGCACCGGGTAGGTGGTAGGTGGCGCTCTCTGGGTCCAGTTGCCAGAGAAACCACTGGCGCTCCTGGGCGTAAGACAACGGCAGCACTTCGGCATCGTGACGCGTGGGGGCAATCGGCAGTTGAGCGAAACTCATGCCACGGCTTTGCAAGCGCTGGTAGAACTGCTGGCGCTGCTCCAGAGGCAATCGAAGAAAGCGCGACACCAGATCGATATTGGGGTTGGAAAGCATGGTTCAAATCGCCTCTAGTTCGCTCAAAAAGTCACGTAGATCATCAAAATCTTCCGCGCTGCCGGCGCGGAAGGTGGCTGCAGCCTGCACGTAGCTGCGCAGCGATTCGGTCTGGAACAGTTCCACCAGCGGCACCTCCAGGCCCAGTTCGGCCTGGACCCGCGAGGTGATCTGGATCGCCAGCAAGGAGTGGCCGCCGACTTCGAAGAAGTTGTCGTTCAAGCCCACCTGCGGCAGGCGCAGTACCTCGGCCCAGATCGCGGCGATCTGTTGCTCCAGTTCGCTCTCAGGTGCCACGTACTGCTGTTGCAGCAGACTTGCGTCCGGCTCGGGCAGGCCCTTGCGGTCGAGCTTGCCGTTGGGCGTCAGCGGCATCTGGGCCAGGAACATGAAGTGCGCAGGCACCATGTAATCCGGCAGGCGGGCTTTCAGGGCGTGGCGCAAGGCGTCACGGAACTCGGCCTGATTGCTCAGGCCGGTATCGGCCGGCACGACGTACGCCACCAACTGCTTGCCGGTCGGGCCGTCCTGGGCCACCACCACGGTTTCACCCACGCTGTCCTGCTCACGCAGGCGCGCTTCGATTTCACCCAATTCGATGCGGAAACCACGGATCTTCACTTGATGGTCGACACGCCCCAGGTAATCCACCACGCCGTCCGGGCGCCCACGGGTCAAGTCGCCGCTGCGATACACGCGGCTGCCGGGCTTGCCGAACGGGTCCGGCACAAAACGCTCGGCGGTCAACGCCGGACGCTCCAGGTAACCCCGCGCCACGCCCTCGCCGCCCAGGTACAACTCACCGGCCACGCCGATGGGTTGCAGGTTCAACTGCGCATCGAGCACGTAGCCGCTGCGGTTGCCCAGCAGCGTGCCGATCGGCGCATACACCGCCCCGCACGGGTCGCCTTTGCGGGCTTTCCACAGCAGCGGCGTGACCACGGTTTCCGTCGGGCCGTAGCCATTGAACAGGTAGGTCGGGCGCAGTGCGCGCCAGGCCAGGTCATAGCTCGCCTGCGCCACCGCATCACCGCCGAAGCAATACACACGCACGGCCGGCGGGTTGCCGTCTCGTTCGGCATGCTCGGCCAGTTGTTGCAGGTACACCGGTGGGAATACCGCCATGGTCACCTTGTGACGGTGCATCTGCTCGTAGGTGTATTCCGGCAGCCACAGGCTGTCGTCGCGGATCAGCACGCTGGCGCCGTTGATCAGCGGGTGCATCCAGCCTTCGTGGGAGCCGTCGAAGGCGAAGGACATGAAGTGCAATTCGCAATCGGTCGGCCCGGTTTCATAGCGCTCGCCGGTGGCGATGATGTGCGCCACCAACGGCCCGTGGGACACCGCCACGCCCTTGGGCAGGCCGGTGGAGCCGGAGGTGTAGATCACGTAGGCCAGGTTGTCGCCGTATAGCGTCACTTGCGGCGCACTGTCGCTGTAATCTGCCCACACCGACACCTCATCGATTGCCAGGGCTTGCAAACCGTCGGGAATCGGCAACCGATGCTGCACCGCCGAATGGGTCAGCAACAGCTGGGAGCGGCTGTCCTGCATCATGTACAGCAGGCGATCGCGTGGGTACTCGATATCCAGCGGCACGTACACGCCGCCGGCCTTGAGCACCGCCAGGAATGCCACCATGATCTCGGCACTGCGCGGCATGGCAATGGCCACACGCACTTCAGGACCGACACCACGGGCGATCAGCGCATGGGCCAGGCGGTTGGCCTGGCGGTCGAGTTCGCCATAACTCAGGGTTTGCGTATCGAACTTCACTGCGACGGCGTTGGGGTTCTCCCGGGCGCGGTCGGCGAACAGTTCATGCACCAGGCGCTCGGCCGAGAAGCCGGAATCGGTGCAGTTCCAACGGCCGAGAATCTGCTGTTGCTCGGCAGCATCCAGCAACGGCAGTTGGCTGAGGGGTTGCGCAGGGTTGGCGACCATGCCTTGCAACAGGTTCTGCCAATGCCCGGCCATGCGTTCGATGGTGGCCGGGGCGAACAGGTCGGTGGCGTAACTCAGGGAGGCGCGCAGCGCCTGCTGGCTTTCTTCCACGTCCAGTGCCAGGTCGAACTGCGCGACGCTGTCCTCCCCGCTCAATACCTCGACGTGCAGGTCGACCAAGCGTTGCAAGTGGCTGTCCGCCGCAGTGACGCGGTGGTTGAACAGCACCTGGAACAACGGGCTCAGGCTGAGGCTACGCTCCGGTTGCAGCGCTTGCACCAGTTGTTCGAACGGCAGGTCCTGATGGGCCTGGGCCTGCAAGGAGCGTTGGCGTACCTGGGCGAGCAATTGCTCCACGCTCATCTGCCCATGGAGATCCGCCTTGAGCACCTGGGTGTTGACGAAGAAACCGATCAACCCCTCGGTTTCGAGGCGGTTGCGGTTGGCGATCGGCACCCCGACGCGCACATCTTCCTGGCCGCTGTAGCGGTGCAGCAGCGCCTGGTAGGACGCCAGCAGCACCATCGGCAACGTCACCCCGGTGTTGTGCGCCAGTTGGCGCAACCCGGCCAATAACTCGGGCGCCAGCTCGATACCCAAGCGTGCCCCGCGATGGCTGGGCAGCGCCGGGCGCAGGTGGTCGAACGGCAATTCCAGCACCGGCTGTTCACCGCCCAGTTGCTCGCGCCAGTAGGCCAGTTGACGCGCTTTCTCGCCGGCTTCCATCCATTGGCGTTGCCACACGGCATAGTCGGCATACTGGATCGGCAGCGCCGGCAGCTGCGGTTGTTCACCCTGGCTGAAGGCGGCGTAAGACTGCACCAGCTCCTCGACCATCAGTTGCATCGACCAACCATCGGAGACGATGTGATGCTGCACCAGCACCAGCACATGATCGTCCTCGGCCAGACGCAACAACGTCACCCGCAGTAGCGGCCCGCGCAGCAGGTCGAACGGCCGTGCAATCTCGTCCGCGACCCGCGCCTTGAGATCGGCGTATTCGGTGTCGGCCAGGGCGATATCGATCACGCCGGTCGCTTCAATGACCTGTACCGTACCGCCGGCGTCCTGACGCAAATGGGTGCGCAGGCTTTCGTGGCGGGCCAGCAAGCTGTCGAAGCTGCGTTGCAGTGCGTCCAGGTCCAGCGGGCCGTGCAGACGCAAAGCACTGGGGATGTGGTAAGCCGCACTGTGCGGGTCCAGTTGCCAGAGGAACCATTGGCGTTCCTGGGCATAGGACAGCGGCAACGGCTGCGTACGGTCGGCCTTGAGCAGCGCCGGTGCGGCGACGCCCTCCTCGCCCAGGGCACGTACGAAGTCACCCAGCAAGGGTTGTTCGAACAGGGTCTTGAGCGCCACTTCCAGGGCCAGTGCCTGACGCACGCGCGACACCACTCGCGTGGCCAGCAGCGAATGCCCGCCCAGTTCGAAGAAGTGATCCTCGAGGCCGACCTGCGGCACGTCCAGCACCTCGGCCCAGATCGCCGCAACCTGCTGCTCCCTTGGGCTGACCGGCGCCACGTAGATTTGGCGCGCCAGGCTCGCGTCCGGCTTGGGCAGCGCCTTGCGGTCGAGCTTGCCGTTGGGGGTCAACGGCAGGCTGTCGAGAAACAGCAGGTGCGCCGGCACCATGTAATCCGGCAAGCGCTCGCGCAGGGCGGCTTTGTACGCCTCCTGCGTATCGGGCGCCGCACTGACCAGATAAGCGATCAAGCGCTCGTTGTCGGCCAGCACCACGGCTTCACGCACACCCTGATGTTCGCGCAGGCAGGCTTCGATCTCGCCCAGTTCGATGCGAAAACCGCGCACCTTGACCTGATGGTCGACCCGGCCGATGTACTCCACTACGCCGTCGTCGCGGTAACGCGCCAGGTCGCCAGTGCGGTACAGGCGCTCGCCAGGGGCGCCGAAGGGGTTGGGCACGAAGCGTTCGGCGGTGAGTGCCGGCCGTGCGTGATAACCCCGCGCCAAGCCCACGCCGCCGATCAGCAACTCACCGGGGGCGCCCAACGGGCACGGGGTCATGCCGGCATTCAGGATGAACAGCGAGGTATTGGCGATCGGCCGTCCGACAAAAGGCTGCGCCTGAGACAGACGGTGGGCAGCCGACCAGATGGTGGTTTCCGTCGGACCATAGAGGTTCCAGACCGGCCCTTGCAGGTCGAGCAGGCGCTGGGCCAGGTCCGTCGGCAGCGCCTCGCCGCCACACAGGCATTGGATACCGCGCAACAGCTCGGCGCGTGGGCTGTCGAGCAGCATGCGCCAGGTGGACGGCGTGGCTTGCAGCACACTGGCCGATTGCTGGTGAGCCAGATCGAGAATGGCTTCCGGGTCGAGGGCCATTGCCTGGTCGCTCAACAGTACCGTGGCGCCGACCGTCAACGGTACGTACAGCTCCAGGGCGAAGATGTCGAACGAGAACGTGGTCAGCGACAGCACGCGCGCCTGCGCATCGATGTGCAGGGTGTCGGCCATGCCGCTGGTAAAGCTGCACAACGCCTGGTGCCGCACCATCACGCCCTTGGGCTTGCCCGTGGAGCCGGAGGTGTAGATCACGTAGGCCAGGTGCTCGGGCACAACCTCAACCTGCGGGTTGTGTTCAGCGCCGTCGGCGGCGTCCACCTGCAACACCCGCAGACCTTGCGGCTGCGCCAGTTGCCCGAGCAGGTGCGGCTGGGTCAACAGCACCCGGGCGCGGCTGTCTTCGAGCATGAAGGCCAGCCGGTCCGCCGGGAATTGCGGGTCCAGCGGCACGTAGGCGCCACCGGCCTTGAGCGTGGCCAGCAGGCTGACGATCATGTCGACCGAGCGTTCGACATGCACGGCCACCAGTACATCCGGACCGACGCCGGCGGCGATCAAACGGTGGGCCAGGCGATTGGCGCGTCGGTTGAGTTCGCCATAGCTCAGGGCCTGGTCATTGAATTGCAGCGCAACCGCGTGCGGCTGGGCCAGCGCTTGGGCTTCGAACAACTGATGCACGCAGCGCTCATGTGGGTAAGCGTGGTCGCTGCGGTTCCAGTCGCTGATCAGTTGCTGCGATTGCGCCGTGCTGAGCATCGGCAACTCATCCAGGGCCAGCGCCCCATCACGCACCACGGCACGCAGCAGGTTTTGCCAGTGCTCGGCCAAGCGTTCCATGGTCGCCGCCTCGAACAGGTCGGTGGCGTAGGTCAGCGAGGCCCACAAACCGTCGGCCGACGCTTCGGTTTCCAGGTTCAGGTCGAACTGGGTGGTGTGCGCCGCCCAGTCCACCGGCTGCAGGTCCAGGCCAGGCAACTGCAGCGGCGCCGGACGCAGGTTGTCCTGGTGGTTGAACATCACCTGGAACAGCGGGTTATGGCTCAGGCTGCGCTCCGGTTGCAGCGCCTCCACCAATTGTTCGAAGGGCAAGTCCTGGTGCGCCTGCGCCTCCAGGGCACGGCGCTTGACCTGGGCGAGCAACTGCTCGAAGGTCATGTGCCCGCTGAGGTCGGCTTGCAGCACTTGAGTGTTGACGAAGAAACCGATCAGCCGCTCGGTTTCCAGGCGGTTGCGGTTGGCGATCGGCACCCCGACGCGAATCTGCGACTGCCCGCTGTAGCGATGCAGCAAGGTCTGGAACGAAGCCAGCAGCAACATGAACAAGGTCACATCCTGGCGCTGGGCCAGGGCCTTGAGTTCGGCCAACAAGGCGCGGTCCAGTTCAATCGTGCAGCGTGCACCGCGATGGCTTTGCTGCGCCGGGCGCGGATGGTCCAGCGGCAATTCCAGTACCGTTTGTTCACTGCCCAGGCGCCCACGCCAGTAATCGAGCTGGCGCTGTTTTTCCCCGGCCGCCATCCAGTCGCGCTGCCACACGGCATAGTCGGCGTACTGGAGTGGCAACGCCGGCAGCGGAGCCTGGCCCTGATAGAGCGCCACCAGTTCGTCGATCATGACCTGCATCGACCAGCCGTCGGAAATGATGTGATGCTGGGTGATCACCAGCACGTGGTGCTCGGGCGCCACCACCAGCAGTTTGACGCGCATCAGCGGGCCGTTGCGCAGGTCGAACGGGCGCTGGATCTCTTGCGTTACGGCCTGCTCGACGCTGGAAGCGGCGATGGGTTCAAGCTCGATCAAAGTCGTCTGGCGCGGTTGAATCACCTGCCAGGTCTGCTCGCCCTGCTCCACAAAAGTGGTGCGCAGCGGCTCATGACGCTGCACCAGGGTTTGAAAGGCCAGCTCCAGCGCGGCAACGTCCAACGGGCCGCGCAGATGCAAGGCGCTCGGCACGTGATAAGCGGCGCTGGTAGGGTCCAGTTGCCAGAGGAACCATTGGCGTTCCTGGGCAAAGGACAACGGCAGCGGTTGATCGCGCTTCACCGCCACCAGCGGCGGCGCGGTGTCGGCTTGCAGCCCAGCGCAGGCGGCCGCGAAGGCTTGCAGGGTCGGCTGCTCGAACAGCGTGCGCAACGGCACTTCCAGCGAAAGGGCCTGGCGCACCCGCGAAATCACTTGGGTGGCCAGCAACGAATGGCCGCCGCGCTCGAAGAAATGGTCATCGAGCCCGACCTGCTCAACCTGCAACACGGCCTGCCAGATCGCCGCCAGTTGGATTTGCACGGCACTGTGAGGGGCGACGTAGGCGTGCTGCATCCGGTTCAGGTCCGGCAGCGGCAATGCGCGACGGTCGAGCTTGCCGTTGTTGTTCAACGGCAAGGCGTCCAGCACCTGCCAATGGGCCGGCACCATGTAGTCCGGCAGGGATTGGCGCAGCGTGCTCGCCAGTGCCTGGGTGTCCAGTGTCTGCTCGCGGGCGGCAACGATGTAGGCCACCAATTGCGCGCCGGTGGCGCTCGGCTGGGCGATCACCGCCGCTTCACGCACCTGGGGCAAGGCTTGCAGGCTGGCTTCGATTTCGCCGATTTCGATACGGAAACCGCGAATCTTCACTTGATGGTCGATGCGCCCGACATACTCCAGGGCGCCCGACGCGTTGTAACGGGCCAGGTCGCCACTGCGATAAAGTCGCGCACCGGGTACGGCAGAAAACGGGTCCGGCAGGAAACGTTCGGCAGTCAGCGCCGGGCGGTCGAAGTAACCCTGGGCCAGCCCGGCGTCGGCGCCGATGCACAGCTCGCCGACGCCGTCGGTGGCCAGCAACTCAAACGCGCTGTCGAGCACATACAGCGAGCGGCCTGCAATCGCCTGTCCAATCGGCACACCGAACACCTCGCCGGCATCGGCCAGTTGGCAGTCATGCACGCTGGACACCACGGTGGCTTCGGTCGGCCCGTAGGTATTGACCAGCCGCACGCCGCCCAACCCTGCCGCATGCCAGGCACGCAAGCCTTCCACCGACATGGCCTCACCGCCCACATGTACCTGGCGCAGGTTACCCAGTGGCTTGCGGTCGACGGCGCATTCCTTGGCCAGCAAGTACCAGTAGGCCGCCGGCAAGTCGGCCAGGGTCACGCCTTGCTCGACGATTTCCCGCGCCAGTTGCCCGGCATCCCACAGTTCATCGCCACGCATGATCAGCGCCGCACCGGCACACAGTGGCGGGTAGCACTGTTCGACGAAGCCGTCGAAACTGAACGTGGCAAATTGCAGTACACGATCCTCGGCGGTCAGCCGGCTGTAGCGTTCAGCGCTGTCGCAGAACTGGCCGAGGGCCGCGTGGTCGATGGCCACGCCCTTAGGCTGGCCGGTGGAGCCGGAGGTATAGATCACGTAGGTCAGGTCGGCCGCCGCTGCCCGATTGAGCGGGTTGCTGGCGGGGTGGCCGGCCGACTCGTCGCCGCTGGCGGTGAACGCCACGCGGGGCAGCCCCGGGGGTAGCGGCAGCTCGTTGAGCAACCCGGTTTCGCAGAGCAGCAGATCAAGGCGACTGTCAGCCAGCATGTAGGCCAGGCGCTCGGCCGGGTAGTTCGGGTCCAGGGGCACATAGGCCGCGCCGCTCTTGAGCACCGCCAGCAGGCTGACGATCAATTGCGGGCCGCGCCGTGCCGCCAACCCTACCCGCCGGCCCGGGCCTGCGCCCTGCTCCAGCAAATGGTGGGCGAGGCGGTTGGCGCGCGCGTTGAGTTGGGCATAGCTCAAACGCACATCACCGGCCTGCACCGCCAAGGCATCCGGGGTAGCCTGGGCCTGAGCGGCAATGCGCTCATGGACCCGCGTGTGCCGCTGGGCAGCGGCGGCGCACTGGCTGAGTGCAAGCACGTCGTGCTGCGCGCTGGCGTCCAGCAGTTGCAGGGTGCCGAGCGGCGCACGGGCGTCGGCGAGCATTTGCGTCAACAGGTGCTGCAGGTTGGCGCTCAACCCTGCGACTTGCGGCGCGCTGAAACGCGCGCAGTCGTAGCTGAACTCCAGGCGCAGGCTGTCGCCCAGCTCGATGCCCAGGGTCAGTGGGTAATGGGTGTGTTCATGGTTGTGCAACGGGCCGAAGCGCAGGCCGGCCGGTGCGCCCTGCTTCAAGGCCTCGGCCACCGGGAAGTTTTCAAACACCAGCAAGCTGTCGAACAGCGCAGCACCTGATTGACCGGCCCAGCCCTGGATGTCGTAAAGCGGCACGTGTTCGTGCTCGCGCAGGCTGAGGTTCAGGGCTTGCAGCTCGCCGAGCCAGTCGGCAACCGATTGCGCCGGTGCAGCCGCGCTGATGATCGGCAAGGTGTTGATGAACAGGCCCAGTTGCTGCTCGATCCCCGGCAACGGTGCCGAACGCCCGGCCACGGTGGCGCCGAAGGCCACGCACACCTGGCCGGTGTAGCGTTGCAACAAGAGGCTCCAGGCGCCTTGCAACAGCGTGTTGAGGGTAACTTTGTGTTGACGGGCATAGACCCCGAGACGTTGGGTGAACTCACTGCCAAGGGCCACGTGATGATCCGCCATGCCCACGCCATCGACCGGCGCACGCAGCGCGTCAGCCAACAAGGTCGGCGCTTGCAACGGCGCCAGGGCGGCTTTCCAGAACACTTCGCCCGACGCTTGCTGCTGCAGCCAGCCCAGGTAATCGCGGAACTGCCCCAACGGCGCCGGCAGCGCCTGGCCGGCGTAATGGGCGAGGACTTCACTGAGCAATTGGGCGTTGCTCCAGCCATCCATAAGGATGTGGTGACTGGTGAAAATCAGCTGCCAGGCCATACCTGCGCCGCGCACCAGCAGCAGGCGAAACAGCGGCGCGCTGCTCAGCTCGAAGCCGCGCTCGCGCTCAGCTGCGGCCAGCACCTCGCAGTCGGCGCTTACGTCTTCAATCACCTGCAATTGCAGGTCGACTTGACGCTGAATCACCTGGTGGGCGCTGTCCAGGCCCTGCCAATGGAAGCTGCTGCGCAGGATGTCGTGACGGTCCAGCACTGCCTGCCAGGCGCGGCCGAACCTGGGCAGATCCAGACCTTCGATGTCCAGGCGCAGCTGGTTGATGTAAGCCTGCCCCTCGGGCGCGTACAAGGTGTGGAACAGCATGCCCTGCTGCATGGGCGACAGCGGATACAGATCGGCGATGGCCGGCCCGGCGACCGGCAGCGCGTCCAGTTGCGCCTGGGTCAAGCGTGCCAACGGGAAGTCCGACGGCGTGACCTGCCCTGCCGGCGTGGCGCAGCAGTGCTCGATCAAGCCCTTGAGTTCAGCGGCGTACTCGTCCGCCAGGCGCTGGATGGTCGAGGCCTGGAACATGTCGCGGCTGAAGCCCCATTGCAACGCCAGCTCGCCGCCATACACCTGCCCTTCCACCGTCAGCCAGTTGGCCAGCGGCGCTTCGGGGTCCTGCGCCTGGCCACTGGTCTGGCTGGCCGGCACCCACAGCGTCGAGTCATCGAACTGGCGATCGAACTGCCCCAGATAGTTGAAGGTGATACGCGGCGCAGCGGCGCCGGCCAGGACCTCGCGCACCTCAGGGGCGCCCAGGTAGCGCAGCAGGCCGTAGCCCAAGCCCTTGTCGGGTACGGCGCGCAGCTGTTCCTTGACCGATTTGATCGCACTCGCCAGCTCACCCTCAGCCTGCAAACGCACGGGGAACAGGCTGGTGAACCAACCCACGGTGCGCGTCAGGTCGATATCGTCGAACAGGTCTTCACGCCCATGCCCCTCCAACTGGATCAACGCAGCGGGCTGGCCGCTCCAACGCCCGACCACGCGGGCCAGTGCGGTCAGCAGCAGGTCATTGACCTGGGTGCGATACGCCGCAGGCGCCTCTTGCAGCAGTTGGCGGGTATGTTCGGCATCCAGGCGGATTTCAATCTTGCTGCCCAGGCGATTTTGCAGGCCACCGTGGGGGTTGTCGCAGGGCAGTTCGGCGTCGACGGCCTGCGCCTGCCAGTACGGCAGTTGCGCATTGAGGCGTTGGGCATGAGCCTGCGACTGCCGAGCCCACTGCTGGAAAGCGCTGGTCTTGGCCGGCAGCGGTGCTGCGCGGTAAGCCTGTTGCAGGTCTTCCAGCAGAATGCGCCACGACACGCCATCCACCACCAGGTGATGCACCACCACCAGCAGGCGCTGGCTGCCATCGCCCATATTGACCAGGGCGGCGCGCAACAGCGGCCCCTGGCCCAGGTCGAGACTGCGCTGGGCTTCATCGCACAAGGCGGCCAGTTGAGTGTCGTCGCTGGCCTGGGACTGCCACAACGCGGCGTCGCTGACCGGCGCGGCGTAGGCTTGCCGCCAGCCATCGGCATGCTGCACAAAACGCAGGCGCAGCGCGTCGTGATGGTTGATCAACTGGACCAGCGCCGCCTCCAGGCGCCCAGGCTCCAGCCGTTCACGCGGGGTCAGCAGCAACGACTGGTTCCAGTGGTGGCGCGCCGGGATCGCCTGCTCGAAAAAGCTCTGCTGCACCGGCGTCAGGACCACCTCGCCCGTGACCGGCCCCTGGTCGATCACGCTGGCTTGCTCAAAGCTTGCCACCAAGGCCAGGCTGCGCACGCTCTGATACTGGAACAAGTCCCGCGGGCTGAGGCGAATGCCTGCCTGGCGTGCACGGCTGACCACCTGGATGGAGATGATCGAATCGCCGCCCAGTTCGAAGAAGTTGTCGTCCAGGCCGACCTGTTCCAGGCCCAGCACGTCGCTCCAGATCGCCGCCAGGGCTTTTTGCAGCGCGCTTTCAGGCGCGATGAATGCCTGTTGCGGCGCGGCATCCGGCAGCGGCAAGGCTTTGCGATCCAGCTTGCCGTTAGCAGTCACCGGCAGTTTGGCCAGCACCATCAGGT
Source organism: Pseudomonas sp. ICBG1301 (assembly GCF_016918385.1). Taxonomy (NCBI): domain Bacteria; kingdom Pseudomonadati; phylum Pseudomonadota; class Gammaproteobacteria; order Pseudomonadales; family Pseudomonadaceae; genus Pseudomonas; species Pseudomonas sp. ICBG1301. Next base: position 69,471 of record NZ_JAEKGB010000011.1, on the reverse strand, counting down.
GCGTCGGCACCATGTATTCCGGCAGGCTGCCGAGCAGCCACGCCTTGAGGTCGGCGGGCTCGGCGCTTTCCAGCACCAGGTAGCCGACCAACTGCTTGCCGCCCTGCACCAGCACCACGGCTTCGCGGACCGTGGGGTGCTGCATCAGGCGGGCCTCGATTTCGCCCAGTTCAATGCGCAAACCGCGCAGTTTCACCTGATGATCGAGGCGGCCGAGGTATTCGATCACGCCGTCGGCACGCTGGCACACACGGTCGCCAGTGCGATACAAGCGCTCGCCGCGCAGGAACGGGCTCGGCACAAAGCGCTCGGCCGTCAGCGCCGGGCGCCGATGGTAACTGCGCGCCAGGCCGGTGCCGCCCAGGTACAGCTCCCCCGCAACGCCGGCGGGCACCGGGTTGAGCTGGGCATCGAGCACGTAAGTGGCCAGGTTGGCGATCGGACGGCCGATCGGCACGCTGTCGGCGCCTTCTTCGACGCAGGTCCAATGGGTCACGTCGATGGCCGCTTCGGTCGGGCCATAGAGGTTGTACAACCCCGCCCCCGGCAACTTGGCGAACACTTGCGATTGCGCGTCCAGGGGCAAGGCTTCACCGCTGCACACAATGCGCTTGAGGCCCGTGCAGGCGTGCACGCCCGGCTCGTGGATGAACGCCTGGAGCATCGAGGGCACGAAGTGCAAGGTGGTGATGGCGAACCGGCCGATGGTTTCGATCAGCCGCGCCGGCTCACGGTGTTCACCTGGCGCTGCGACCACCAGGCGTGCGCCGGTCATCAGCGGCCAGAAGAACTCCCACACCGAGACGTCGAAGCTGAACGGGGTTTTCTGCAGGACCGCGTCGCCCTCATCCAGGCCATAGGCGTGCTGCATCCAGCACAAGCGATTGACCAGCGCACGATGGCTGTTGCCGGCGCCCTTGGGTTTGCCGGTGGAACCGGAGGTATAGATCACGTAGGCCAGGTTCAACGCCTGGAGATCCACGGCCAGCGATTCGCGACTGTAGCCGTCGAGCCAGCCTGCGGCCTGGTCCAGGGCAATCACCGGGACACCGGCGGCGGGCAACATCGGCAGCAGGTGTTGCTGGCTGAGCAGCAGTGCGATGCCACTGTCTTCGATCATGTAGGCCAGGCGGTCCTGCGGGTATTCGGGGTCCAGCGGCACGTAGGCGCCCCCGGCCTTGAGGATCGCCAGCAACCCCACCACCATTTCGATGGAACGTTCGACGCAGATGCCGACCAGCACGTCCGGACCGACGCCCTGCTCGCGCAGGGCATGAGCCAACGAGTTGGCACGGGCATCCAGCTCGGCGTAGCTCAAAGTGCTGGTACCAAACTGCAACGCCGGTGCGTGCGGCGTGCGCTGCACCTGGTCCTCGATCAACTGATGGATGCCGCGTTCGGTCGGGTAGGTCTCGGCGGTCTGGTTCCATGCGTTCACCAGCACATGCTGCTCGTCGGCGGCCAGCATCGGCAGCTCGCCGATGCGTTGCTCGCCATCGGCAACCATGGCCTGCAGCAGGCTGATCCAGTGGCGCGCCATGCGCTCGATGGACGGCGCGTCGAACAGGTCGTTAGCGTAGGTCAGTGCGGCATGCAGGGTGCCGGACTTTTCAAAGGTGTCGAGGGTCAGGTCAAACTGGGTGGTACGCCCTTGCCATTCCACCAGCGCCAGTTCCAGGCCCGATGCGGTGCTGACGGCGGCGATATCCGCCACCAGCGGCTGGTGGTTGTACATGACTTGGAACAGCGGCGTATGGCTGAGGCTGCGCTCGACTTTCAGCGCTTCCACCAGGCGCTCGAACGGCAATTCCTGATGGGCCTGGGCCTCCAGGGCGTGCTCCTTGATGCCTTGCAGCAACTCGGCAACGCGGGTTTGCCCGGTGAGTTCGGTGCGCAGCACCTGGGTGTTGACGAAGAAACCGATCAGCCCTTCGACTTCGGTGCGGTTGCGATTGGCGATCGGCACGCCGACGCGAATATCGCCCTGCCCGGTGTAGCGATGCAGCAGCACGTTGAACGCGCCGAGCAGCAGCATGAACAGGGTGACGTTATGGGTTTGCGCGCAACTGCGCAGTTGCGCGGCCAGTGCCGGGTCAATCGCGAAGTTATGGCGGGTGCCCTGATAGCTGGGCATCGCCGGGCGTGGGCGGTCGGTCGGCAACTCCAGCACCGGATGCTCATCGCCCAGACGCGCCTGCCAGTATTCCAACTGACGCGCCTGCTCCCCCGCTTCCAGCCACCGGCGCTGCCACAGGGCGTAGTCACTGTATTGGATCGGCAGCGCCGGTAGTTGGGGCTGCTCATTGCGCTCATGGGCGTCGTAGCAGCGGATAAATTCGTCGATCAGCACGTTCATCGACCAACCGTCGGAGACGATGTGATGCAGGGTCAGCAGCAGGACATGCTCCTGTTCATCAAGCTTGAGCAGTTGCACGCGCAGCAGCGGGCCGTTCTCCAGGTCGAACGCCAGCAGCGATTGCCGGGTTGCCGCGTCGTTGACGGCCGGCTCGCGCGCATCAGCCGGCAATGTGCTGAGATCCACCTGCTCGATGACCAGCGACGGCACTTTGGCGACTTGCGCCAGGCGATCGTCCGCCTGGCGCTGGAACACCGTGCGCAAGGTTTCATGGCGCGCCACCAGGCTGGCGAAGGCTTGCTCCATCGCCGGCACATTCAGCGCACCCTTTAGCCGTACGGCACCGGGCAGGTTGTAGGCACCGCTTGCCGGGTCCAATTGCCAAAGAAACCACATGCGCTGCTGGGCGTAGGACAGCGCCTGGCGATCCTCCACTTCCACTCCTGCCGGAATCGGAAACCGGGAAAAATCCACGCCTTCTTTCTGCAGGGCCTGCAGGAACAATTGGCGTTTTTCCAGGGGCAGTCCGATAAACCGGCGAGCAAGTTTCAAGGAGTCTTCAGCATTCATTTCTTGGGGTCCGGAGCAATAGGCGGGAAGCACAAAGGCACGTCGTCCCTATAAAACGAACCGGGAAGGGAAAAATTAGCGGGGGGGTTGGGACCGGTATCTGCTGGAACGCAGCGACCGGGAACGGTCCTACACAAAACCCGTACGCAACTGATGTTGCGAGTGAAATGCCTGGCCTAGGGTGAGCGGCGCCAGGTCACCGAACTGTTGCAGTCAGGAGAAACCGCTCAATGAATCGTGCTTTGAAATACAAGGGGCACACTGGATCAGTTGAAACCAGCGTCGAGGACAATTGCCTGTTTGGCAAAGTTTTACATATCGACGCGCTGGTCAGTTACGAAGGACAAACCGAAGCAGCAATCGAGACTGCCTTTCGGGAGGCGGTGGACGACTTTCTGGAAAGGGCAAGCACAGGGGCCGCATCAGCCCAACCGCCGATACCCTACCACCGCTGATCCCAGCACCACCGCCCCCGCCATCAGCGCCACCCAGAACCCACGGCTGGCGCCATAGTGGTCAATCATCCAACCCGAACTGGCGGCCCCCATGGCCACGCCGATGCTCAGGCCGGTGATCAGCCAGGTCATGCCTTCGGTCAGGCGGCTGGGTGGGACGATCTGCTCCACCAGGGCCATGGACACAATCAGGGTCGGCGCGAAGAACAAGCCGGAGATGAACACCGTCAGCGCCAGGCCGGGAATATTGCTCACCAGTAGCAGCGGCAATGTACTCAACGCGGTCGCCACACCGCAGAACAGGAACTGCCGGGGCAACGGCGCCTTGCGCTTGAAGGCGCCGAAAGCCAGCCCGGCCAGGCACGAACCGATGGCATACACCGACAACACGATACTCGCCGCGGCCGGCTGGCCCTGCTGCTGGGCAAAGGCCACGCTGACCACATCCACGACGCCCACGATCACCCCCATGGCCAGCAACAGCACCATCAGGATCAATACCGAGGGCGAAGCGATCAGCCAGCGGCCATGATGGCTCTGGTGTGCATGGACCGGCGGCTCGGTTGCGCGTTGCAGCACAAAGGTGGTGACGCCCACCGCCAGCAGCAAAGCCGCAACCAACGGCCCGGCCTGCGGGAACACCACCACGCACAAGCCGACCGATATCGGCGGGCCGATGATGAAGCACACTTCATCCAGCACCGATTCCAGCGCAAACGCGGTTTGCAGCTTGGGTTGGCCGCGATATAACGCGGTCCAGCGCGCCCGCACCATGGCCGACATATTGGGCATGCAACCGGCGAAGGCCGCGAATACAAACAGTGTCCAGTCCGGCGCTTGCACATAGGTGCACAGCAACAACAGCAACAAGGCCCCGCCGCCGATCAATGCGGCAATCGGCAGGACCCGGCCCTGGCCGTAACGGTCAACCAGACGTGAAACCTGCGGCGCGCACAAGGCCGTGGCCAAGGCAAACACCGCCGCCACCGAGCCCGCCAGGCCGTAGCCGCCGTGCACCTGCGAGAGCATCGTGATCAGCCCGATACCGGTCATGGACACCGGCATGCGCGCCAACATGCCGGCCAACACAAAAGCGCGCGAGCCAGGCGCCAGGAACAGCTCGGCGTAGGGATTTGCCATCAATCAAACGTCTTGTTTTGTGGATTTGTGCAAGCTTGTATCACACCAAGCGCTTGATCTGCTTGTGCCGCCATACCCCTCGATAATACGCAGTCTGCAAGGCCAGCATTGCCAGGTAGGTCACCGGAAACGCCATCCACACCCCTTCCAGGCCGAAATGCGCATTGAACAGGTACGCCATCGGCAGCTCAACGCACAGCACACAGAAGATCGAGATGGCGACCGGCATCAGCACCACGCCGCTGGCACGCATGATCCCGCCGATCACCGCCTGGAAACCGAAGACCAGCACGCTCCATAGCATGATGTGCAGCAGGTGTTCGGCGTTGACTCGCGCAGCCTCGTCGGTGATGAACAGCCCCAGCAGCCAATGCGACAGCAGGTAGCCGAGCACGATCAAGCCACCGGTCAGGCAGGTGTTGATCAGCAGGCCCGTGCGCAGGATCGGCCCGATACGTTCCAGGCGCCCGGCACCGATCGCCTGGGCGCCCAGGATCGAGGCGGTAATGGCGATCGACAATGCCGGGAATTGCACATAGTTGACGATCTGCGTCACCGCGCCATACGCCGCCGTGGCCTGGGAACCGTGGCCGTTGACCAGGGCGAGAATGACCAACTCCGACAGCGACAACACCACCATCTGCAAGCCGGTGGGCAGGCCGATGCGCAGGACTTTACCGAGAATCACGCGGTCCAGGCGCAAGGCGCCGAGCAACTCACGATCCGGCGCCATCACATGGTTTTTATGCCGCAGGCGCAGCACCAGGAACAGCATCGCCAGGGTGTTACCCACCAGCCCTGCGTACACCGCACTCTGGATACCCTGGGGCGGCAGGCCGAGCCAGCCGCGAATCAGCGCCGGTGTCAGCAACAGGCCGGCCAACGTCGACACCATCAGCGCCAGCAGCGGCGAGATCGTGTCACTGACGCCGCGCAACAACTGGGTGTAGAGGATGAAGACCAGCAACAGCGGCATGATCAACATCATCATCTGGGCATACCCGACGGCCTCCTCCAAGACATCAACCGGCGTGCCCAACGCCTGCAAGGCCGGGCGCGCAAACAGGCTGCCCAGCACCGCCGCGACCAAGCCCACCAGCGCGCCCAAGGTCAGGGTGGCGCCAGTGATCACCTTGACCATTGAAGTTTCCTGGGCACCCCAGGCCTGACCGATCAGCACCGAGGCGCCCGCCCCCAGGCCGATCACCAGGGCAATAAAGAAAAACACGATGGGGAACATCCCCGACACCGCCGCCAACGCCTGGGTGCCGAGCATCTGCCCAACGTAGATACCGTTGAGGGTGCCGGAAAAGCTCTGTAGAAAGTTGGACAGCACCATCGGTGCCAGAAAGAGCAGGTAGATCTGCCACAGTGGCCGTTTTGGGGTGACTTCCATGGGGATACGGATCCATAAATGAGATTAGGCAGCGAAGGCATTGCGTGACAGCCAAGCCAGATGCTTTTGCACGTCCAGCGGCCAGTGCGCGATCTTGTTGGAAAAATCAGTGGCGTCTTGGGCAAAACAGCGCCCGCGAGGCGTCTTCGACACTGGGCAGGTCTCGCCCCAATGGCGTGTCGACTTATTTTTTTATCCGGATTTAATGGCTTTTACCCGGACATATCAATTAAATCTCGACAGTTCGCAAGCCGCTACCGTGCCCCCCGACGGCCCCTCACGAGCCACCAAACGTCTGTGAAGGCCGACGCAAGGTCGGATCAAACGGGTTGATCCGCGGCCCGATCGCCGCCGCTTCGCGTTTCAACAACTCCACCACCATCGGTAAGCGGCTCGGCCCCAGCCGGTCGCTGATGGTTGCCACACTCAACGCCGCCACCGCATGCCCCTCGCGGTTGAGGATGGGCACCGCCAAGCCGGCCATGCCCTCCAGCACCCCGGTATTGCGCGCCGCATAGCCAAGCTGGCGCACGTTCTCCACTTCCGAGCGCAACAGCACTTCGTCATACAGATGGAAGTCCTTGAGGCGGGGCAAGTTGTAGCGGATCACCGTTTCACGCTCTTCCTCCGGCAGGAACGCCAGGATCGCCAGGCTGCCCTGCCCGACACCCAGCGCCACGCGCCCGCCGATATCGCCGGTGAAGGTGCGGATCGGGTATGGACCTTCGCTGCGGTCAAGGCAGATCGCATCAAAACCGCTGCGGGCCAGCAAAAACAGTGAGTCGCCCAGGGACGCACTCAGGCGCAGCAGGCTTGGCCGCACCAGGTCACGCAGGTTGCCGGTCTTGCCTGCATTCGCCGCCAGCGCGAAAAACTCCAGGCTCAGGCGGTAGCGCTTGCTGCGCGCATCCTGCTCGACCATGCCCTCGTCCACCAGGCTGCGCAGCAGGCGGTGGGTGGTGGGCTGGGACAGGCCCACCTGCTGCGCCAGTTGGGTCACGCGTTCGCCGCCCTCCGGTACCGTGCCCAGCGTGCGCAATAACGCAAACAGCCGAGACACACTGCCCGCGCCGACTTCCTTGCCCTCAACATTCCGTTCAGTGGAATTATTTTCCATCGAAAAGCCTCAACTATTCTGACTATTGAATAAAACCGAAAATAATACTTCATTCAGTGAAATTCCATCTTCCACCCTTCCGGCTCTTCGTCCTAATCTGCGTTCACAGGGGCGAAATGAACAACAATCGGCAGCCGACTTGAGATCGAGCGCCAACGCACCCGCGACACTTCTTTCGCATCTGCCCAAAACAAAAAAGCGCGTCTCGACGCGACTCAAAAAGGTGGAACGCACTATGGCATTTCTCCAACTCAACGCCTTGAGCAAACGCTATGGCGCCGTCGACGCGGTGGTCGCTACCGACCTTGCGGTGGAAAAAGGCGAATTCGTGTCCCTGCTCGGCCCTTCGGGTTGCGGCAAGACCACCACCTTGCAAATGATCGCCGGCTTCGTGGACGTCAGTGGCGGGCAAATCCTGCTCGACGGTCGCGACATCACTCACGCCAAGCCCGCCAGTCGCGGCCTGGGCGTGGTGTTCCAGAGTTACGCGCTGTTCCCGCACATGAGCGTGCGCGACAACGTCGCGTTCGGCCTGAAGATGCGCAAAGTGCCGGCCAGCCAAATCGCCACCCAGGTCAAAAACGTGCTGGAGCTGGTACGCCTGGCGCAACATGCCGAGCGCTACCCGCGCGAGCTGTCCGGCGGCCAGCGCCAACGGGTGGCCCTGGCGCGTGCGCTGGTGATCGAACCACCGGTGTTGCTGCTGGACGAACCGCTGTCCAACCTCGACGCCAGCCTGCGCGAAGAAATGCAATTTGAAATTCGCCGCATCCAGTGCGCCGTGGGCATCACTACCTTGATGGTTACCCACGACCAGGCCGAAGCGCTGTCGATCAGCGACCGCGTAGTGGTGATGCAGGCCGGGCGTGTGACCCAGATCGACGCGCCGTACACACTCTATGAGCACCCACGCACCCGGTTTATCTCGGACTTCGTCGGTAAAGCCAACCTGTTGCCCGGCGACTACGACGCACTCGGCAACCCGCAAGTGCGCCAGGCAGGCGGCAGCGGTGAACTGACCCTGAGCCTGCGCCCGGAGAAAATCCAACTGGTAGACGCCGGCCTCGGCCGCCTGCAAGGCAGCGTGCGCGACCGCTACTTCTTCGGCAGTCAATGGTTGTACCGCGTCCACACCCCGCTCGGCGAAATCACCGTGGCCTGCAGCAACGACGGCAGCGTGCCACTGGGCTGCGGCACGGCGGTGGGCCTGCAGTGGCAAGCCGAGTTGTTGCGCGTATTGGCGGCGGATGAGGTGTGCCCATGAGTCGGGGCTACTTATTGTCGTTGCCGGCCCTGGCCCTGTTTACCGGGCTGTTGCTGCTGCCGCTGGGCTTGACCTTGGTGCTGTCGTTCAACGTGTTCGACTATCAGGTCGGCGTGAAGGCCGATGAGTGGACCTTGGCCCATTACCTGTCTTTGCTGCGCGATGCGTATTTCTACGAAATTTTCTGGCGCACCTTCTGGATCAGCGCCTTGGTGACCTTGCTGTGCGTGGTCATCGGCGTGCCCGAGGCCTACATCCTCAGCCGCATGGGTACCCCGTGGCGCTCGATTTTCCTGATCCTGATCCTCACCCCTCTGTTGATCTCGGTGGTGGTGCGCGCCTTCGGCTGGAGCTTGCTGCTGGGCGCCGACGGCTTGGTCAATCAAGTGATCCAGGCCCTCGGCGGGCGCCCGGTGAAGCTGTTGTACACGCCATTTGCCGTGATCATCGCGCTGGTGCACGTGATGCTGCCGTTCATGATCATTCCGGTGTGGACCTCGCTGCAAAAACTCGACCCGTCGGCTGAACAGGCGGCGCTTTCGCTGGGCGCAAGCCAGGCCACGGTGATGCGCAAGATCGTCTTGCCGCAGGTGATGCCCGGCGTGTTGTCCGGCACCTTGATCGTATTCGGCCTGGCCGCCAGCTCATTCGCCATTCCCGGCCTGCTGGGCGGGCGGCGCCTGAAAATGGTCGCCACCGTGGTGTACGACCAGTACCTCTCGGAACTCAACTGGCCCATGGGCGCGACCATCGCGGTGGTGCTGCTGCTGGTCAACCTGCTGATCATGCTGAGCTGGAACCGCATGGTCGAAAGCCGCTACAAAAAGTCCCTGGGGGTTTAAGCGCATGTCCAGAAACGGTCCTTTGGCCCTGGGTTTTCACGGCCTGGTGGTGCTGTTCATGATGGCGCCGCTGGTGGTGGTGTGCCTGGTGGCCTTCACCCCGGAAAACACCTTGAGCCTGCCCACCTCGGGGTTTTCCCTGCGTTGGTTTCGTGCGGTGTTCGAGCGCGCGGACTTTATCCAGGCGTTCTATAACAGCCTGGTCCTGGCCTTCACGGCGGCAAGCCTGGCCACGCTGATTGCGGTGCCCGCCGCCTTGGCCATCAGCCGCTATCAGTTCCCCGGACGCAACTTTTGCAGTGCCTTGTTCCTGTCGCCGATCATCATCCCGCACCTGGTGCTGGGGGTGGCGATGCTGCGTCTGTTTGCGCTGATGGGCGTCAACGGCAGCTTCACCTGGCTGATGCTGGCGCACGTGGTGATCATCACGCCGTATGTGCTGCGCCTGGTATTGGCGGCCGCCATCGGCATCGACCGCAGTGCCGAGCAAGCGGCCGAATCCCTCGGTGCCGGGCGCTTTACGCTGTTTCGCCAGATCACCCTGCCGATGATCCTGCCCGGCGTGGCCGGCGGCTGGCTGCTGGCATTCATCAACAGTTTCGATGAAGTGACGCTGTCGATCTTCGTCAGCTCACCGGCCACGCAAACGCTGCCGGTGCGCATGTACGTCTACGCCACCGAATCCATCGACCCCATGATGGCGGCGGTGTCGGCGCTGGTGATCGGGTTGACAGCGGCCACCATGATTGTACTGGACCGGGTCTACGGCCTGGACCGCGTACTGGTGGGGAAACACTGATGGCGCTGTTCAAGCGATTGGCCGAAACCACGCGCCCTGCCCTGGCCTTTACCCTGGACGGGCAACCGGCCACGGGGCTGCTGGGCGACACCCTGCTCACGGCCATCCTGACCTGCGCCGATCACCTGCGAGGCAGCGATTTCAGCGCCGAGCGCCGCGCCGGGTTCTGCCTGATGGGCGCCTGCCAGGATTGCTGGGTACGGCTGGAGGACGGGCGTCGCGTACGGGCCTGCTCGACGCTCCTGGAAGAGGGCCAGGCCATCAGCCGCGACCCGGGGCGCCAAGCATGAAGCCGGTGGTGATTGTGGGCGCAGGCCCGGCGGGGATCAGTGCGGCGCGTACCCTGCTCGAGCATGGCATCAAGCCGTGCCTGATCGATGAAAGCCTGCGCGGCGGCGGGCAGATTTATCGGCGGCAACCGGCGAACTTCCAGCGTTCGGCCAAGCAGCTTTACGGTTTTGAAGCGGGCAAGGCTGAGGCGGTACACCGCACGATGGATGAATTGGCGCCGTTGCTCGACTACCAGCCCGAAACCCTGGTGTGGAATGCCGAAGGCGGTCGCCTGGACCTGCTCCATCACGGCCGCGCCGAAAGCCTTGCGTACTCGCGCATCATCGTTGCCACCGGCGCCACCGATCGTATCCTGCCGGTGCCGGGCTGGACCCTGCCTGGGGTGTACAGCCTTGGCGCTGCGCAAATCGCCTTGAAGTTTCAAGGCTGTGCCATCGGTGAGCGCGTGGCGTTTTGCGGCAGCGGGCCGTTGCTGTATCTGGTGGCGTATCAATACGCCAAGGCCGGGGCCAACGTGGTGGCGGTGCTCGACAGCGCGCCCTTCAGCGCTCAATGCCGGGCATTGCCGGCGTTGCTCGGTCAACCGCTGACGTTGGCCAAGGGCTTGTACTACCGCGCCTGGCTCACGGCCCATGGGGTTCCCGTACATCAAGGGGCGACGCTCAAGCAGATTGACGGTGAACAACGGGTCAGCGCCATCCGTTGGGCTGAACAGAGCCTGGCCTGTGATGCGGTGGCCTTCGCCCATGCGTTACGCAGCGAAACCCAACTGGCGGACCTGCTCGGCTGCGAATTTGCCTGGAACGCCCTGAATCGTGCCTGGTTGCCGCAACGCGACCGCGCCGGGCGCAGCAGTGCCGACGCGGTGTACCTGGCCGGCGACGGCGCCGGCATCATGGGCGCGGAGGCTGCGCACATGGCCGGTGAGCGGGCAGCCTTGGCGCTGCTGGAAGATGTGGCTATCGCCATTGATCAGCGTCGCGCCGCCTGGCTGGAGCAGCAGTTGGCGGGCATCCAGCGCTTTCGTCAGGGCCTGGAAACCGCCTTCCCCTTCCCGCAGCAGTGGGCAGCCGAGGCGCCCGATGCGTTGATCCTGTGCCGTTGCGAGGAAGTCCGCGTGGGCGACGTGCGCGCGGTGGTCGACGAAGGCCACTGGGAGATCAACCGGGTCAAGGCCCATTGCCGCGTCGGCATGGGCCGCTGCCAGGGCCGCATGTGCGGTTTGGCGGCGGCGGAAATCATTGCCGAACACAGCGGCCGAGGCATTGAGCAGATCGGGCGGCTACGCGGCCAGGCACCGATCAAGCCGCTGCCATTTGGCGTGCAGGTGCAACCATGATCGACGTCATTGTGCTGGGGGGTGGCATTGTCGGCGCATCGGCGGCCCTGATGCTCGCGCAGCGCGGCCAGCGCGTGGCGCTGCTGGAACGGGACTTTTGCGGCTCCCATTCCAGCGGCGTCAACTATGGCGGGGTGCGGCGTCAGGGTCGGCCATTGCATCAACTGCCGCTGTCGCAACGTGCCCATCAGCTCTGGGCGGACTTGCCGGGGTTGATCGGTATCGATGGCGAGTACGTGCGTTCCGGGCATCTGAAGTTGGCGCGCAGTCACGCGGATTTTGCCGCGTTGCAGGCTTACGCAGACCAGACGCGAGGATTCGGCCTGGGCTTGCAACTGCTCGATCACGCGCAGCTGCGCGCCAGGTTCCCTTGGGTGGGCGACATCGCGGTCGGTGCTTCGCTGTGCCCCGAGGACGGCCATGCCAACCCGCGCCTGGTGTCGCCGGCCTTCGCCCGTGCCGCGCAACGCCTGGGCGCAACGATCTTTGAGCAGGCCGAAGTGATTGGCATTGAGCACGACGGAGCGTGTTTCCAGGTGCGCTGTGCCAACGGCCTGCACTTACACGCACCCTGGCTGCTGAACTGTGCCGGCGCGTGGGCCGGCACCGTCGCCGCGCAGTTTGGCGAGCCGGTGCCCATCACTGCGGCGCACCCGGCGATGCTGGTGACCGAACCGCTGCCGGTGGTGATGACGGTGAGTACCGGCGTTGAAGGCGGTGGGATTTACGCGCGCCAGGTCGCCCGCGGCAATTGCATCCTGGGCGGCGGCCGCGGCTTCGCCCTAGGCCCGCTGACGGCGCGCCCAGGGCAAGCGGCCGTGCTGGAGATCTTGCGCAACGCCACTGAGCTGTACCCGTTTCTCCAGGGCGCGCAGGCGATCCGTACCTGGAGCGGCACCGAAGGCTACCTCCCCGATCATGAACCGGTGATCGGTCCCAGCAGCACCCAACCCGGCCTGCTCCACGGTTTCGGCTTTGCCGGCGCCGGGTTCCAGCTTGGCCCGGCGGTCGGTGAAGCCCTGGCGGACCTGGTCTGCACAGGCGCCAGCCGCCAACCCATTGCAGCGTTTTCCATTCGTCGTTTCCAAGCCTGAGAGGAAAAACATCCATGAGCCTACGTATTGCACTGTCCTGCTTGTCCCTCGCCACACTTGCTTGCACCGCCCAGGCAGCGCCCACGCTGTACCTGGGCATGAACGGCGGCACCATGGAGCGGGTGTACGCCGACAAGGTGCTGCCCGCCTTCGAAAAAGCCAATAACGTCAAGGTGGTGATCGTGCCCGGCACGTCGTCGGACATCCTCGCCAAGGTTCAGGCCAACAAAGACAACCCGCAGATGCACGTGATGTTCCTCGATGACGGCATCATGTACCGCGCCATCTCCATGGGCCTGTGCGACAAGCTCACGCCCAATCCGACCCTGGAGCAGATCCCCGCCAAGGCGAAGATCAAGGATCAAGCCGTGGCCGTCACGCTCGGCGTGACCGGCCTTGGCTACAACGCCAAGATGTTCAAGGAAAAAGGCTGGGCGGCGCCCACGTCGTGGATGGACCTGGCCGACCCGCGCTTCAAGGACAAAGTGGTGTTCCAGTCGCTGGCCTCCTCCACTTTCGGCCTGCACGGCTTTTTGATGTTCAACCGCATCCAGGGCGGCGACGAGAGCAATGTGGAACCCGGCTTCAAGGCCTGGCCAAGCACCATCGGCCCGAATGTACTGGAGTACATCGCCAGCTCCGCAAAAATATCTGAAATGGTGCAAACCGACGAAGCCGCCATTTTCCCGCTCACACCGACCCAGGTCACCACTCAGAAACTGCTCGGCATCCCGATGGAATATGCCCAGCCCAAAGAAGGTGCGGTGGTGCTGAACGTGGCCGAGTGCGTGATTGCGCGCAATGACCAGCCGGAACTGGCGCAGAAACTCGCGGCGTTTTTGCTGACCGCCGAAGCCCAGGCGCCGGCACTGGAAGAAGGTGACCAGATTCCGTCGAACCCGACCACCCCGACCACCGACAAGACCCGTGGCCGGGTGGAGGCCATGCAGGGTTACTTGCAGAGCGCAATTTCGATTGATTGGGACCAGGTCAACCAGGCGCGGCCGGAGTGGAACGCGCGCTGGAGTCGGTCGATCGAGCGTTGATCAGACAGGCGCTATCGGCAGCGCACGCTTGTGCGCTGTCTGGCGGTACGCCTTCTCGACGATTGCCCGCACCCGTTCAGTCACCGGTTCGCCCATCAGGTAGGCATCGATCTCGGCGTAAGAACAGCCATAGGCGTGCTCATCGAGCTTGCCCGGGGCCAGCTCTTCCAGGTCGGCGGTGGGGTGTTTGTGCACCAGGTTGCCCGGTGCGCCGAGGGCGCTGGCCAGCAGCCGTACCTGGGTCTTGGTCAGGCCCGACAGCGGTGCGAGGTCACAGGCGCCGTCACCGAACTTGGTGAAGAAGCCCATCAACGCTTCGGCGCCATGGTCGGTGCCCACCACTAAACCGTTGTGCAGGTTGGCCACGGCGTATTGGGCGACCATGCGTGCCCGGGCCTTGACGTTGCCCTTGATGAAATCGACATGGCTGGCGCTGGCCTCTGCTGCGCGCAGGCTGGCCATCAAGCCATCGACCGTGGCGGCAATGTTGAGCGTTTCGATCTGGTCCGGGGCGATGAAGTCCAGGGACGCCTGGGCGTCGCCTTCGTCGGCCTGGGTCTTGTACGGCAGGCGCATGGCGATAAAGCTTGCGGCATGCGCTTCGGCGCGCAGTTGCTCGACGGCCAGTTGGCAGAGGCGCCCGGCGGTCAGTGAGTCGACGCCGCCGCTGATGCCCAGCACCAACGCCGTGCAACCCGACTGGCGCAACGTGGACTTGATGAAGTCGACACGCCGCTGGATCTCGCGGGGCTCGCCGCCCTGGACCAGCGAGCGGTCGATGTTCAGTTCCTGAGCGATACGTTGCTGGGTTTGCATGTCACACCTCCACGCTGCCGACGTTGAATACCTGTGCTGCATACTGCAAGAACGAGGCGTCTTCGCAGACGTTCTTGATCGGGTCATCCGAGAACTTCACCACCGGCTCGCCGTGCACCCGCACCAGCTTCATCACGATGCTCAGCGGTTGTACACCGTCCACATCGCAGGCCAGGCTGGTGCCCATGCCAAACCCGAACTTGGCCTTGCCGCGCACGTGCCGCAGGATCGGCAGGCATTTCTCGAAGTTCAAGCCATCGGAGAACATCAGGTCCTTGGTCATCGGGTCGATGCCCAACTGTTTGTAGCGGGCCAGCACCTTGTCGGCCCAGGCGATGGGATCGCCGGAGTCCTGGCGCAGGCCGTCGTAGAGCTTGGCGAAATACAGATCGAAATCCTTGAGGAAGAAATCGGTGCTGATCGTATCGGTCAGGGCGATCCCCAGGCGGCCACGGTACTCACCCACCCAGTGCTCCAGTGCGGCGTTCTGGCTCTCGCGCAGGCGCCCCAGTTGCTGGTGCACCATCAGCCATTGGTGAGCCATGGTGCCGATCAACGGCAGGTCGAATTCGTAGGCCAGGTGCGCGTTGCTGGTGCCGACGAACTGGCCGGGAAAGTCGCGGCGCATGATGTCCACTACTTCGCGCTGGGCCTTGAACGACAGGCGCCGACGGGTGGAGAAGTCAGACACGCGCAAGTCGGCCAACTCCTCGCGGCTGAGGTTTTTCTCCAGCCAGTCGAACTTCTGGTAGAGCTTGCGGGTGAGGTCTTCCAAGGTGACGTCGGGGTATTTGTCACGGTTGCGCAGTTCGCTGACCAGCGCCAAGACCGGTTGTTCGAACATGATGCAGTGCAGCATCGGGCCGATAACCCGGATATTCAGTTGGCCGTCGACTTCGCTGACGTGGATATAGCGCAGGTTGAAACGGAACAGGCCGAGAAAGCGTTCGTAATCCGGCGTGAGGTATTCGCGAAAACGCGGGTTGAACAGAAAGCGCAGTTCGCCTTCACGGGCCTGCAAGCCGGCCATGTTCTCAAGTTCAGCACGCAGTTGCGGGATCAAGTGGCCGAGCTTCTCCTTGGAGCGCACGATGAAGTTGTATTCCACATCGACGTTGGGGTACTGATGCAATACGGCCTGCATCATGGTGAAGGTGTAGTAGTCGGTGTCGAGCAAGCCCTGGATCACCGGCGTTTCGTAGTTGTAGGCACTTTCCATGGTGAGTCTCCTTAACGCGTGGCGTGTACTGCCAGTTCTTCGCGGGTGCTGCTGATGACGGCACCGGCCTTGAGCAATTCATTGACGGCCTGCACGCTGCCCTCCTCGCTGATCCCCCGGCAGGCCGGCAGGTGCAGGACGACCTCCAGGCCGGCCTTGAGCAATTGCAGCGCGGTGGTCTTGACGCAGTAGTCCAGGGCCAGGCCGCCGACGATCACCCGCACGACGCCCTGGGCCTTCAAATACTCGATCACACCGGTGGAAAGCTTGTCGTGCAGGTCGTGATAGCAGGCACCGTAAGGGTGCAGATCGGGTTCGACGCCCTTCCAGACGAAGTAGTCGTAGTCATACGGGGCGGGCAGTTCATCGAGCAGCGTAAAACCCTCGGTACCCGGCACGCAGTGGCTGACCCAGGTGAGGTCGGCGTGAGGCAGGCCGGTGGGTTGCAACATCGCGCTGGCCTCGGTCACCACCCACGGTGCGTGCGGGGTGTGGGCGTCCTTGCTGCCCACGCGGTGGCCAACGAGGCTGGCCATGTAGTTGAGCTCGGCGCCGATCTGGTCACCACCCGCCACCGGCAGTTCGTTGGGGCACAGTGGCGTGAAGCTCTTCTGGGCATCGACATCAAATGAAGCGAGGGCGGTTTTCGCGAGGGTCATGGTGGTTCTCCTGTGGCCTGGAAACAAAAGTACACGTCATGTACTTTCATTGCAAGAAACATTTGTTTATCTATGCTGGAACCAGTACATGACATATCTGTTCGATTGGTTAGACTGTGCGCCACCGCTGTTGCGAAGGATTTCCCATGCCACTTAGCCCTTACCTGCATACCGTCGACCTCTGCGCGCTGTTCTACTGCCGCGCCTCCGGCGAATTGAAACTGCTGCTCAATAAGCGCGACGCCGAACCCTTCGCCGGGCATTGGGCGCTGCCCGGGGTGGTGGTCAACGGCGATGTGCAAGACTTGAGCCTCAAGGATGCGGTGGAGCGTTTGCGGGTGAGCGCCAAAGTCGGCCTGGACCTGGCCTGGTGCGAGCAGGTCGGCACTGTGGGCGATGCATTTCGCGACCCGCGTTGCTGGTCGTCGTCCACCTTCTACCTGGCGATCGTTGCGCAAGAGGTGACGCTGGCTGAACACCAGGGCTGGTTTTCACTGAATGCGCTGGCAAATGGCAGCATCAAGCTACCGTTTGACCATAACCTGATCGTCGCGGCAGTCCAGGAGCGGCTGTTTTCCAAGTCGCTGTACAGCAGCTTGCCGTTGTTGTTCCTGGGGGATGAGTTCAGTGCGCCGGAAGCGACCACGATTTTTTCGCTGGTGCTGGCGCGGCCGGTGTTGAAGACCAGTATTCGTCAGCGTCTGTTGAAGCTGACCGAGGCGGGATATCTGCGTGAGACCGGGCGCAAGAAGCACGGCGAAGGCGGCAGGCCCCAGGCGACCGTGCAGAACCTGAAGCCTGGAGCGGTGTATTTCTTTGATCGCAGCTTTGCTGAATAGACGCGGTCAGCTCATCCAGTTGCCACCGTCGACGTTGTAGGTTTGCGCAACCACATAGTCGGCGTCTTGCGAGGCCAGGAAGATCGCCATCCCGGTCAGGTCCTGCGCCGTGCCCATGCGCCCGAACGGCACTTCGGCGCCTACCCGCCTCTTCTTCTCGCCGGGGGCCAGCCCCTCATGCCGGGCGAACAGCGCATCCACCCCGTCCCAGTGCTCACCGTCTACCACCCCCGGGGCGATGGCGTTGACGTTGATACCGTGCTTGATCAGGTTCAACCCCGCCGACTGCGTGAGGCTGATCACCGCCGCCTTGGTCGCACAATAGATCGCCACCAACGGCTCGCCACGCCGCCCTGCCTGACTGGCCATGTTGATGATCTTGCCGCCATGGCCCTGGTTGATCATCTGCCGTGCGGCGGCTTGCAACGTGAACAGCGTGCCGGCGACGTTGATCGAGAACAGCCGCTCATAGCTGTCGCGGGTGATCTCGACAATCGGCGCCAGGTCGAACAGCGCCGCGTTGTTGATCAGGATGTCGAGCTTGCCGGCATGGGCGACCACGGCGGCAATCGCCGCATCGATAGAGGCTTGGTCGGTGACGTCCATCGCCACCGCGTAAGCCTGTGGGCCCAACTCGAGTGCCGTGGCCCGGGCGTGTTGCAGGTTGATGTCGGCGATCGCGACGCTAGCCCCTTCGGCGATATAGGCCTGGGCAAAGGCGCGGCCGATGCCGCGTGCCGATCCGGTGATCAGCGCACTTTTACCTTGCAGTCGTTTCATGAGCGTGGTCCCTCGGGGGCCATAGCGTGTTTTTGGAGTTGAGGGCCGATTACAGCAGCTTGACCAAACCCGCTCAAACACATGGCGAATGCTCGACTGATACTTTTTTAACCTCGTCGCCAAAATCAAAAAAGTATCGGCTCAGGGCGAAACCCTGGGTAGCGCAGAGGCTGCCGGTGCGCGTATTTTGAGGCGTTCCCTTACTTGAAAAGAGGCATGAGCATGCCCGTCAGCCGCGCCGAACTGTTCGAGCATCGCCCCGCCGAACTTGAAGTGATCCTGCCCGAACCGGACCGCTGCTTTCGCTGGTTCGAACATGACTACCCTTACGACCTGGCGCGCTGGAACCACCATCCCGAGTTCGAAATCCACCTGATCCGCCAAGGCAGCGGCAAACTGGTCGCCGGGGATTACATCGGCGCTTTCAACGCCGGGCATGTTGCGCTGATCGGCCCGAACCTGCCTCACGACTGGATCGGCGACCTCGCCCCCGGCGAATACCTGAAGGGGCGCGACGTGGTGCTGCAATTTGACGGCGCCGCCCTCCTCGCCTTGCGTAAAAACCTGCCGGAGCTGGGCGATTTGCGCCCCTTGTTCGAACGGGCGCGGCGCGGCCTGGCATTCAGCGGCAGCACGGCCACGCAGGCGGCACAGTTGATCGAGGCCATCGGTCATGCCCAGGGCCTGCAACGGCTGATCCTGTTCCTGCAACTGCTCGACACCCTGAAAAACGCACCACAGCAGCAGGTTCAGACACTGGCCAGCCCCTGCTACGCCCCCACGCTGGATGCGCGCAGTGCCGAACGCATCAACCAGGCCTTCGACTACCTGATCCGGGAACTCACCGGCGACGTGCGCCTGTCGGTGATCGCCCGGCAACTGGAGATGAGCGAAGCGGGCTTCTCGAGGTTCTTCAAGCGCAACACCGGCCATGGTTTTATCGAGCTGATGCGCAAGTTCCGCGTGCAGCGCGCCTGCCGGTTGTTACTGCAAAGCGAGATGTCGGTGGCGGCTATCTGCTTTGAAGTGGGCTACGCCAACCTCTCCAACTTCAACCGGCACTTTCGGATCGAGATGAATCTGACGCCGAGTGAATATCGCCGTGAAACGGCGATGCGATGGTTCAACCGCACTGGCTTGTAGCGTCGGTTACCGGGCCAACGCGCTTTGTGCCAGGTGGACGACCTCAAGATTGATTTCTGCGCGCTGGCGTTCTCCGTCCTCAAGAAACCAGGCTGCCGATAATCCGGCATGCGCCACTACCCATTGCAGCAGGCGTGGGCGGGCGAGGCCTGCCATTTGTGCAATCACGTCAACCTGGCGGGTGAAACGTACCGGGTCGTTACAGGTAGGCAAATCCGGGTTACAGATCAGATTGGCGTAGTCGTAACCGCGCTCGCCCATCACCCGCTTTGGGTCAATCGCCAACCAACCCCGAGCACCGAAGTCGAGAATATTGTCGTGATGGACATCACCATGCAGCACCACGATGTCCTGTTGCGCCGCCAGCAACGCACGCGCCGTCGCTGCGCAGTCGAGCAACCTGCCGCCCTCATCCTCAGCCGCATTCCACAAAGACTGAAACCAGACGTCCAGGGTCAGTAACCCTTGCGGTGGCGAAGGACGCGGCGCGTGCAGTCTGGCAACCGTCGCGCAGGCAATCCGACTGGCTTCGTCATCCTGACCCGTGAGCGCCATACGCATCAAGGAACCCGGGCCGGTGGCACGTTCCATCAACAACGCATCGTCATCATGGGCGTACACCTGCGCGGCGCCGTCGCCTGCCCACCAGCTCATCAACCGCCCACCGAGCTTTTCTTCCGAGGTATGGGCAATTTTCAACATCGCCGGGCAGCCTTGCCAGCGCACGGGCAGCAAGTGGCTGCCGGGCGTCACGATAGGCTCGCCGTCGGCACTCAGGTTCCAGGATTGCAGATAGCGTTCGAACATCAAGGAGCTCTTTGGGTTGTCCCGTGAAAATGAAACCCAGTCATTTGCTACCTGTTAATCAGAATGATGCCACGAAAAACGTGGTGGAGACGTACATCGAATCTCTAGCTCAATGTCTAGTCCTGAAATGGGTGTAAACCCATTTCAGGACTAGACAGGGCGACCCAGATAGGGGCTCAAACCAGAGAGCCAAGGGTTAATAATCAGTTACTACCTTCTACAAGAAAGGAGACAAGCATGATCCGCCAGCCTCTATCTCGCAAATGTTGATTGAGCAGTACGGGCCCTGAACTCCGGTATCAGTGAGAGGAGTGCCAACACCCCTAGACCGGCGCCCACCCATAGTGCGCCCTGTAGCCCCAACCCGGCAGCGATGCCCCAACCGCCTATCCACGACCCCGCCATGACGCCAAGCATTATGCACGCCGTATGTACGGAGTTGACCAGCATGTTGTTATGGCCGACACGCGCCCCTCGGGTAATTAGCGCCGGGTTCATTGAGACGCCCGTCAGGCCGATAACGACCAGCGCCGCGATTGCGACCACTTTGACTTGGCCAAACAGCGCAAAAATGACCATGGCAGCTATCGCCGCCACCAGGCCGTAGGCGATGACACTAATGGTGTGACGGTCGGCCAACCGGCCCACGACATTGTTCCCCACCAAGGTTGCGAGACCGTATACCACCAGTAACGCAGGGACGGTCGGAGCTGAAAAACCGCTGACCTGGGTAAGGATCGGTACGAAATAGGTGAAGCCGGCGAAAGTTGCACCGATCAACAACAGGCTGGTGGCATAAACCTCCCACAGCTTGCCGTTCTTGAACACCGCCAGTTCTGAACGCAACGAGGAAACGCTTGGCGGCGGCGGCAGCGATGGCATCAGTTTCATCACGAGCAACCCGACCAGCAAGGCCACGACGGCCACCGCCACGAAGCTGACCCGCCATCCGAACCAGTCCCCCACCAGCGTCGCCGCCGGCAATCCGAGGACGGTACCCACCATCAGGCCGCCCAACACCATGGACGAGGCACGGCCAAACAAATGGCCTTCCACCAGCTCTGAACATGCCGTCAGCGCGACACCAAAGAATGCGGCAGCCGCAATTGCCGTGACAAGCCTGGCCACCACCATAATTCCGTAACCCGGTGCCAGTGCGCCAATGACCTGCCCGACCACGAACAACGCGATCAGCCCCAATAGCGCTTTCTTGCGAGGCATGGCGAGCAGTGCGACGGTCAGCAAGGGACCTCCCAAGGCCATCGCACCGGCATAGATCGTCACCAAGTAACCCACTGCAGCATACGAAACGCCGAAGTCACTCGATAACGCAGGCATTAATCCAGCCACCATGTATTCGCTGGTGGTGAGCGCGAAGATTGCAGCGCCGAGAACATAAATAATCAGGGGCATAACAGTTCAACCTCAAACAATAAAATAAATAACACTGTGGCTTGCGTACCGGAGCATCGTTGCAATTACCATCAGTGGGAATTGCCGCCTACGCCCTTGGGCAAAACCGTAGCGCAGTGGGCAAACAGATTTGAACTGGTGCGAATGATCGTCAGCCCGCACTCCGTCAACAGCGAATGCAACGCCGCCTTGGAGTAAGACCTTGAATAAAAACCATCGATACCGGTAAAAATCATTCCATCCGCCTGTGAGTGGCGTTCAAGGTTCTCCACCCCGCACTTGAGGTAGTAGCGCTGTCTGACACAACTTGCTTCGACACTGTCTCCAAACACGCAAATCACTACAGCGACATTGCGCGCCGCCAAGGACTTCAACAACCGGGTCGGATCACGAAAGTTGCCCAGTAAATTGAAAGGCAACAGGTAGAGTTCGCGCGCGCCTAGTGGCGCTTGCCCGCAAGCGATGTGGTTGAGCACATCGGCGACGATTGTGCCCGCCCGTTCCGACATGCCCTCGCGCTCGATCCGAGCCTGCAAGAGCTGGATCGCCCTTGGATTAAGATCGACACCGAGGTAGCGTGCATTCAGCAGCCTGGCAATTTCCAGCGCCCTTCCGTCATAGCATCCCAACTCCACCAACATGTCACAGCGAAAATAGGCCATCGCCTCAAACGTCATCAGGCTTTCCATCTGCAACAAGGGCAATACATCATCCGGAAAGTTGGCCAAGGTCATGATTGTTGTGGCGCCGGAGTCACGCTCATAAAAAGCGGATTCCCGGTGCAACTCGATGCTTGAATTGAAATCCTGACTCACATCTACCCCCAGCCGTTGACGGCTTTGATGATTGATCCAAAATGCCCCCTTGCCATTGCGCCAGAGCGGCGTGGTCGGAGTGAGGACAGTGCATTGGCTTGTGATCGTGGGTCAGGACGCCAGGCGCAAATCTACCAGTTCTAGTAATTCGCCAACGGTTTCCAGAGGGTCGAGATCCTGGTCAGCAATGGGTACCTCAAACGCTTTTCGCAACTTGAACGACAACTCGGTAATGGCTAGAGAGTCGTCGGCAAAGTCCTGCATGCTGCTGTGAACAGTAATGCTGTCCCTGGGCACCTTGGCGTAATCACTGAGCAGCGTGAGTAGTTTGTCTTCCGTGGTAACAGCCATACTTTTTCTCCCTGAAATAAGAAATTTAAACAATCCTTGGCCAACGCAGCGCCACCGAACCCCAGGTGAGCCCGGCGCCGAATCCTGTCAATACAACCCGATCACCTTCCTGCAGGCTCCCCGCGCCATGCCCATACACCAACGCCAGGGGAATGGACGCTGCGACGGTATTTCCAACCTCCGAAAGGTTACTCACGACGCGCTCGAACGGGATGTCCAGCTGATCGGCAACTGCCGCCAGAATGCGCGTGTTTGCCTGGTGTGGAACGAGACGGTCGACGTCACGTACCTCCCAGCCAACGGCCTTCAGGACCTGCTGCACCGACTCGGTCATGTGGTTGACGGCTTCGTTGAATACAGCGCGTCCATCCATGCTGAAAAAGCTAGTGGACTGTTGATTTGCACGCTCTTCATGAGTGACCGCAGGGGTCATGAGCAACCCGGCCAGGCTGCCATCGCTACCCAAGTCGAACCCAAGCAAGGCACCAGGTTCGGCACTGTCACCGGAGCGCAGTACGACGGCGCCCGCGCCGTCCCCGAACAGCGCCCGGGTGGAGCGGTCGCCAGGATCGAGGGTGCGCGTGAAGGTGTCCGCACCAATTAGCAATACGCTGTGCACCACACCCGCGGTGATCAACGAGCTGGCTACGGCAAGCCCATACACAAACCCGGTACAAACTGCCGAAATATCGAAAGCCATCACACCACTCATTCCAAGCCTGGCGGCGACCCTCGGCGCAGTCGCAGGGCAGGAAAAGTCAGGCGTGGCCGTCGCAAGTACAACGGCATCCACTTGTGTCAATCCAGCACTGGACAATGCACGTGCCGCCGCTTCGATCGCCAGGTCGCCAGTGCTCTGGTGAGCCCCTGCGATATGGCGCTGGCCCACACCCGTACGGGTGCGAATCCACTCATCCGAGGTATCCAGTTCTTCGGCGAGCATGTCGTTTGTGACAATTGCCTCAGGTTCGTAGCCACCCAAGCCACAGATAACGGCTGCACGTGACATTGTTCAGACTCCTTGGACGATCTTGGCGGCGGCTTCCACTCCACCCAGCGCCTCAAGATGGCGCAGCGGGTTCCAGAAATCGCGGTAAAGCAGAATCTTCCCGTTCCGGGACCTGATTACCGAGATGTAATCCTGCTTGAGCTTGCCACCCGACACGATTGCCACGCCGTCGCCATGGAACTCACCGATGGCCAGGTCAGGATCGGCGGTGTCGTAGAACTGCACCTCGGTGAAGTTGACGCTCAGGTGCTCCGGGAACTTACGCATGTGCGCCCAGATGACTTCGCGCCCCTCAAAGCGGGTGTTCCAGCCAGGGGGTGCATAAGGAAACTCCAGCACGCCCTGCTCATGAAACAGATCGCACCAGCCCCTGGCGTCACCGTTCTCCAGGAGCTGCAAGCTATGAGTAAGAATCTCTCTGGCATTCATCGTGTATTCCTTTTTAGTGGGGAGGTGGACGCAACGCTCAGCCCGGGCAAGACAGGAACGCTGATCAAGGCCCGTAAAAAAGTGATCGGAAGCCACTGCAATTCCGAATGCGGTACGGCGAGGGATAAGTCGGGAAACCGGTCAAGCAGCCGGCCAATCGCGATGCGCCCTTCCAGGCGTGCCAGCGCCGCACCGACGCAATAGTGCACACCAAAGCCATACCCGAGGTGGCCATCAGTGCCGCGCGTCAAGTCAAGGACGTCGGGATCGTCAAATCGGTCCGCGTCATGATTGGCGGTCAGGTTGGAGACCAGGATGTACTCGCCCTTGGGAATGATGACGTCTCCCAGCACAATGTCTTCGATCGTAAACCGCAACATGGACGCACGCACCGGGCTGTCATAACGCACCAGCTCTTCCATAGCGTTGGGCAACAGCTCGGGCCGGGCACGCAACTGGGCCAATTGCTGCGGGTGAGTAAGCAGCGTGACCATGGCGTTGCCGATCATGTTCATGGTGGTTTCAAACCCACTCATCAACAGTAAATGCGCCATGCCCACCAGTTCGAGCTCCGTCAGTTGCCCGGTCTCGTCGGCGGCCTGTACCAGGGCGCTATACACATCGTCGGCCGGTTGTTGGCGCTTGGCCTGCAACAGGCGCCTCAAGTACACCGCCTGATGATCGGCCAGTGCATTGGCATCCTCGGGTGACAACAACTGCGCCTGGCGCTCCCACGAATCACGCACATGCTCGCGTTCGGCCTCAGGGATGCCGAGCAATTCGAAGATCACCGCGATGGTCAAAGGTACGGCGAAGTCAGCCATCAGGTCGGCTTGCTCACGCAAGGCAATGGCATCGAGCAGTGCTTCAGTCACCCGCTCTATATGCGGTTGCAGGCGCTCAATCTGACGCCTGGTGAAGGCGCGGCCCACCAGGGCCTGCAAGCGTGCGTGGTCCGGCGGGTCACAATTGAGCATGTGATGACTGAGGGACTCACCGATTTCCGCGCGCCGGATCCCGGTACGTTGAGCATAGAGCTCAGCGGCCTGCTTCGCGTCCCGCCGTACTCCGGGATGGGACAAGACTGTCCGGGCATCCTGATAACGCGTGACTAACCACACGGGGTGATTCGGTGCCAAGTGTGCAGGACGTGGTAAGCCGTCGACCTGCAAGCCGTCATAAAGTGAATGCAAGGGAGAAATCAGTTCCTCTCCCAGCCTGAGTTCGCGATCAGACACGTTGCACCTCCTTTTCAGCCGGGGCCGGGGTCACGATGGGCCGGAACATCTTGTCGACCATGGCATCAGGGAGCAGCCACGCCAGCATCGTCCCGCGCCTTACGTCAGCACCGACGCGATAGCGAGTCTTGGGCTTGCTTGCCGTGAGCGCCACGAACACTGCGCCAGCCACGTCGGCAGGCTGGGTCAGACTGTTGCGCGCGCCCTGCTCGTTACCCTTAAGAAACCGCAGATAGGTCTCGCGATAAAGTGAGGCAATAGCTTCCGGCACCGACGCCAGAGCACGCTCGCCTTCAGCCGAGATCTTGTCCCAAATAGGTGTCCAGATAGCGCCGGGGCTTACCACTGAGACAGCAATGCCCATGGGTGCCAGCTCACGGCGCAGGGCATCACTCAGACCTTCCTTGGCAAATTGCGCTGCCGAGTAAGCCCCCAGATAGGGAATCGCAACAGAACCCAGCCCAGAGGTTATGTTGACCAGGCGCGCGCCGTTTGACTGACGCAGCAACGGCAAGAACGCGCGTGTGACGGCAAGCTGGCCAATCAGGTTGACCTCCAGTTGTTTGCGCAGCAGGTCGCTGGACACGCACTCCAGTGGTGCCGACACGCAAATCCCGGCGTTGTTGATCAGGCCCCACAGACCGGCCGCCCCGACCCGCGCCGACACGTTGGTTGCCGCGGCCTTGATCGAGTCTTCATCGGTCACATCAACCAGCACTACGCTGATCCGCCCTGATGGGCACTGCGCAATGAGCTGTTCGCCATCGGCTTGCCGACGTACCCCGGCGATCACTTCAAAGCCGCGCTCAGACAGCTGTAAGGCAGTTTCCTGACCAAGGCCAGAGGACGCACCGGTGATCAATACAAATTTGCCCTCGGTCGACAAAGGTTTGCTGCTGAACATCATGTCATTGCTCCTCACGAACGGATCGAGTTGGCTGATCAAGAGCGCACAGCAGCTCTCGAATGCACTCATCAGCCAGGCACTGTGCTCGACTGGCCGGCACGGCTTCGTCGATGTGGGTGAAATTCCAGAACAGCCGGCCGTGGCTGCTGTTGATAGTTGCAACGAAATAGCCGTTGACTGAGATGCCCGTCAGAAACTGCGCTTGGGACACTTCCCAGGCACCGATCCTCTCGGGAAACGGGTAGCGCCCAATGTTCGACGAGCACAGATTGATTGGCCCCTCGGCTTCCATGAAAGCCATGAACGGACGGGCCTGTTCCACTGAAAGCGGCGCCGCCGCGACCACCAACGTCACCAGGTTAAAGTGGTGACCCTGCTGTTTACGCTGCTTCAGGTCGGTGGTGAGGGCACGGGCGATGTCCCAGAACGGCAATGCGGCGTCGACCACCGATGGGACGGTGGCAACGTAGGAGCCTACCTCGTCGCTACGCACGACAGGCTGCAACTCACCCCGAAAGTCGATAGGTGAGCCGACTGTAAAGAATCCCGGCTGCCTGTCCGCGTCACGCGCGGCCGCCAATACCAATGCCGCGGTCAACGCTCCGTGCACCGTTGTGCCTTGCTCACGGGATACGCGCGTGAGGACTTCAAGTTGCTGACCATCCAACTCTCGATGCAACAGACGGGTACGCCGCGCATCAAGTGCGACCGCCACGCTGGGCTCAACCCGGCCAGGTCGACAAAGCGCCATCAATGCCTGATCACTTGAAGTTTGCTCGGCGAGGCTCTGTTCCGCCGCCTCGCCGGTATACCGCGCCGGTCGCAACTCTTCCGCAGGTGCAAGCACCCGCGCGGTCCATCGCGGCGCGTGAGGGTCAGCTGCCAGGGTCAGCCATTGCTCGGCCAGGGACAATGCCGTCGTACCATCGGCAATGATGTGCGGCACCACTACCAACAGGTCATGCACGTTGTCTTCGCCACTGATCACCACGGCGCGGATCAGCGGCCCGGTGTCCGGGTCGACACGCTCCACCAATTCACTGGTGTTGATTACATCCACCCACTGCTCGTCATACGTACCGCGAACAGTGCGTAAGGGGATAGGCCGCACGCAGGGTAGCCACCGAGGGTCCAGGCCTTGATCATGCTCGATCCTGGCGCGCAGCAACGGGTGTCGTACTTGCAATTCATCCAGACCACGACGCAAATCGTCGAGCTGTACATCGCCACGAACACGCACCCGGGAAATCACGTTCAACACCGAAAGTTGGTCACACAGCCAGTACCAACGCTCCACCGCAGAAAGCCTACGATTAACCTGTGTCATCACTCCACCCCCGGGAATGTCAGCGCCAACTCGTTTTGACGAGTGAAGGTGCGCTCCGGTACATAGCGAAAGTAGACATCACGTGCAAACGTACGCAGCGGATGTTCCAGTTGCTCGACGCAGCTCAGTGCCCGTGAACTTTCAACCATCGCCCGGGCACGATCACGTCGACGATCTTCATAGGCCCGCAAGGCCGCCTGAGAATCGTCAATGGTGGCCAGGCAGTGAGCCAGCACCGCGCCATCCTCAATCGCAATTGCCGCGCCCTGGCCCAGGCTGGTGAGCATCGGGTGCGCCGCATCACCGAGCAAAGTAACTGGCCCCGCGCCCCAACGCTCAAGAAATGGACGGTCCTGGGCCGGTAGACTGGTGATCGTATGTTCGGGTGTAGCCTCGATAACCGCCTGCACTTCATCGGCCCAACCGGCATACAACTGCTGTATGCCCGCTTTGCCCCGGCGCCAGTCTCGCGCCTGTTCTGCGGGCATGTTCCGAGTACCCCACCAATAGACGTTGCCGCCCCCGATGTCCGCCAGACCGAAACGCTGGCCTCGCCCCCAATAATGCGCCACGTACCCCTCGGTTATCTTGGCGTGACTGAACGCAAGCGTGGCGCGCCAGATGATGTAGTGCCAGTCGGTGGGTTTCTCCGGCCCGGCCAGGGTGGCGCGAATAGCTGAATTGAAACCGTCGGCACCGATAAGAATATCAGCGTGTACCTCACGGCCATCGCTGAAGCTCACCACGACGCCGTCACCCGCTTGAACGTACCCTGTTGCGGTAACGCCCAACTCAATCTTGCAGTCCGCCGTCTGCTCCAGCAGCGCCTGTTGCAGGCTGGCCCTGTGGATTGCCAGGTTGGGCTGGCCGAGCTGGCGCGACAGGTTTCCGAAATCAATCGACCTGATCGGCCGCCCGCGCCGCGTCAGAAACCTCAAGGACTCGAACGGTTGGGCTTCTTTGAAGTCCGGGGTCACACCAAGCCTGGCCAATGCCGTGAGCGCGTTGGGCATCAGCGACAGGGCAGAGCCGACCGCGCGTAATTCCTTGGCGCGCTCATACAGTTCGACATCAAAGTTTGCCTTGCTCAAACAGGCGGCAGCCGCCAGCCCACCGATCCCGGCGCCGACGATCACGATTTTCTTGCGTTTGCTGGTCATGGGCGATTTCCGTCGGTGTGGGAGGAAGAGGTAAGCAGCCCGGTTATCGCCGCCGCCACTGACACGACATACGGCTCTTTCATAAGCAGCAAGTGATCGCCCGGGACATCGATGACGGTGAGATTGCCGGTGGTCCAGTGCCGCCAGCCATTGCTCGGCTCGTTGTAATGCGTGCCGGCAGCGTCATGCATAGGCTTAAGGGAAGCCGGCAATGGCCCGTCGGCACGCAACAATGCAAAGTCGCAATCGGTTACGGGCGGGCGGTACTCCATCAACGCACGCCAGTTGGCCCGGAACAGCTCATACAAGCGCCGCACCGTTGCCCGCGGCGTACCCGCAGGCAGTACACCATTGCTGATGGCGCCCTCGACGATGTGGTCCAGCTTCTCGTTCAGGCTCAGCTCAGCCGGCAGCGGCTCAACTTTCTCGTGGCTACGTTCAAACCAGACCAGCTCCCAGTAAAAGAACTGCAGCAAGGCATCATCTGATGCTCCCATGAAGCGCTCGCGATCAATAGTGATCGAGTCCAGGACGATCACTTGCTCTACCGATTGCGGATCAAGCGCCCGCAACTGGCGAGCCATCTCATAGGCGACAAACCCGCCGAATGACCAGCCCGCCAGCACGTAGGGGCCTTGCGGTTGTACACGACGGACCGCGGCCAGATATTCGGCAGCCATCTCCTCGATACTTTCGATCGGCGTACTACCCTGTCCGCTACCCGCCGCCTGCAAGGCATAGACGGGCATGTCAGCCGGCAACGCACGAGCCAGTGGCAAGTAGCACAGCACGTGCCCTCCCAAAGGGTGCACCAAGAACAACGGCGTTCGGCTGCCGCTGGCCCTGATCGGTACAAGCGGATCAAACGCCATCACTGCGCTGCGTTCACGCAGCCGTCCGGCCAGCCCTGCGACGGTGGGTGACTCGATCAAGGCGGCAATAGGAATATCGATGCCGAACCGTTTCTCAAGGGTCAGCACCAACCGCATTGCCGTCAGGGATGTACCGCCAAGCTCGAAAAAGTCGTCGCGAATGCTCACTTCCGGCACATCCAGCAACTCAGACAAAAGCTCTGCCACCGTGCGCTCATATTCATCGCGAGGCGCTTCGTATTCGACCAAGACCTCTTGAGCCAGTGGAATCGCCCGCAGGGCTGCATCGTCGCGTTTGCCGCTGGGCGTCAGCGAGAAACCGTCAACCCAGACGAAAAACGACGGGATCATAAAGTCCGGCAATTCGGCCCTAAGGGCCTTCTTCAATTCAACCAGATCGACCCTGCTCGGGTCTCCGGTCAGGAAAGCCGCAAGGAACGCGTCCGTGCCATCTCGATCCCGGGCGACCACAGCAACGCCCGCCAGGCCCGACTGGTGTTGCGCTTGGCGCATTATGGCCAGCTCGACCTCGACCGGCTCAATACGGAAACCGCGCACCTTGACCTGCGTGTCCGCCCTGCCGAGCCACACCACATCGCCGTTGTCCAATACGCGACCAAGGTCACCGGTGCGGTAAAGTTTGGCGCCCTCACGCCAGGGGTGAGGTACAAAACGTTCGTCGGTAAGTTGGGCAGCGCGATGATAACCACGGGCCAGGCACTCACCCCCGACATAGATTTCGCCGGTAACCCCTACAGGCACCGGCCGCATGCCAGCATCAAGAAGCTGGATCTCGACCCCGTCCAATGGCTGGCCGATGGGCGGCAGGGCGGGAAACGTCGCGGGATCTCCCGTCAACGAGTGGAAAGTCACCTGGTGAGTCTCGGTCGGTCCGTACTGATTCTCCAGCAACAAGCCAGGCATCGCCCTGCAGAACGCCCGGATGTCCTCGGTGATGCGCAACTGCTCACCGGACGACACTACAACCTGCAGGGCATTTGGTAGCAGGCCCAACGTGTTGGATGCTTCGGCCAACCGCTGCAAAGCGACAAAGGGCAGCAAGGCGCGCTGAACTTGATAGCGCTCAAGCAAGCGCAGCAGCGCCGCCGGATCAAGCCGTTCTTCGTTGGAAACAAGGCGCAGTTCCCCGCCGCCACACAAGGTGGAGAAGATCTCCTGGAACGACATATCAAAACTCAAGGGCGCGAACTGCAACGTGCTCAAGCCCGGGCTACCGCTGGGTACGCGCAGCTGCCATTGGGTGTAGTTGGCCCACATGCGGTGCGGTAGTTCGACGCCCTTGGGACGACCGGTGGATCCGGAGGTAAACAACAGCATGGCTAGGTCATCCATGGCCGGGGCTGCGAACGACTCAGGGGAAATGGGTGCAACGACTTCTTCCGCTTGCAAGACAATGGCGCTCGCAGCGACCCCGGCATGTTGCGGATGGGCAACCACGCGATAAGGCTGTGCCGTCTCTAGAATCAGCGCAAGTCGATGGGCGGGGTAGCTCACATCCAGCGGCACACAGACCAGCCCGGCACGCAGGATCCCCCAGATAACGGCGATCATCTCCGGCGACCGGTTCATCGCCACGCCAATGGCGGCACCGGGATGAGCACCTGCCGCCCTTAATCGGGTGGCCACGTAATGCGACACCTGGTCGAGTTTTTGATAAGTCCAATGCTCGTCATTGAAGGCTATCGCGCAGTTGTCTGGCTTCGCCAGAACCTGGCGTTCAAACAATGTGACCACTCCCACCAGCGGCTCTGGAAGCGGTGTGACACCCCGTGGCGGCGCGAGGAACGCGAAATCCACCGGGTCGTCAGGTGCATCGACCACCCGCCGCAGGACATCAACAAACGTCGCTCCCACCAAGTCCGCTTGTGCACGAGTGATCGAGTGGCCATCGGTATCGACACGCAGGTACATGCCATCGCCCACGGGATTGGCGATGGCACTTATGAACAACGAAAAATTAGTCTCTTCCCAGACCTCAAGATCTCGCAACTCATGCAGTGTCTCAAGTACATGCAAGTTCACGTAGTTGAACGCGGTGTGAAGCACGTCACCCTGAGCCTGCTGAATAGCGCTCAGTGGGTATCGGCGATGTCCGTGGCCATCGCGCTCCTGACGGAGTATCTCGTCGACAACCTCGAACCAGGATCGCCCGGCAGTTTGCGAACAGACCGGTACAGTATTAAGAAACAACCCCACCATCCGGTCAGTGTCCGCCAGGTCCGGCCGACCGTGGGTTACCACCCCGGTCACCACCGTGTCTGAGCGCGAGAACACATGCAGCGTGAGGCAGTGCGCAGCCAGGAGCAGCGCCTTCAACGGCACCGCGCGTTGTGCAACCATGGTCTTAGCCCTTGCCAGTAATTCGCCCGGCAAGGCGACCCATTGCCCCATGACTGACTCCTCACCCAGGAGTCGCTCGTGAGCGCGAAACCCGTCAAGCCTGGTCATTGACTTGCCATTCAGCAAGTGCGCCCAATAATCAGCCGTATCCCGGGAGGCGAGCGCGCGACGTTCCTCGCGCACATAAGTAGCGAGCGCCGGCGCAGTATCTGCTGCCAAGACCTGACCACGGTAAGCCGCCGCCCACGCCGCAATCATTGTTCCCACGCTCCAGCCATCCAGGATGGCGTGATGAAAGCTGAACACCAGGTCCAGCCCTCTCTCGCGGACAAATCCCGTGAAGAGGTAAAGCGACGGCTGGTTCAGCGCGTAGCGATGGAAGCGGCGCTGATGGACATGATCATCGATCTGCGCTTGCGCATCGGGAAGGCCCCTGAGGTCGACTATCTTCATCTGGCTGCTGGTCGATGCATGAATGCACTGCATAGGCTCGGAGCACCCGATCAGGTCGAATGAAGAGCGCAGTGCAGGGAATCGCTGCACGACGGTGTCAACTGCACGCCCAAAGGCTGACGCATCCCATGCCAGTTCAAAGCGATAGCGGAAGACATCGTGATAAATCGACGACTCGGGACGCTGGCTGGAATGAAACAGCAAGCCCAGGCTGAGCCTGCTGACCGGAAAGGCGTCTTCCAGGCCCTCAAGTTTCGGGCGGTCCACTTCGCAGACCAGCTCAAACGGTTCTATGCCCTGAGGTAGGCTCGGCCGCACCACGTGTTCGGCGAGGCCGGCAACCGTCGGGTTGCGCATCAGGTCAGCCAATTTGAAACTCAGCCCGTTGCGCTCGGCCTTGGCCCGTATGCGCAGCATGAGGATCGAGTCGCCGCCCAGACTGTAGAAATCATCATGGACGCCAACGCCGGATACTCCGAGGACCTCACCCCAGACCTTCGCCAACAATGATTCAGCGGGGGTGCGCGGAGCGACGCCCATCGAATCCCGCTGTGGCAATGGCAAACATTTGCGATCCAGCTTGCCGTTGCTGGTCAAGGGGATCTGGTCGAGGCGCACAAAGAACGCAGGAATCATGAACTCTGGGATCACAGAGGCGAGTTCGGCGCGCAATGTAACGGCATCCAACTCGGCATCTGCCACGTAGTAAGCGACCAGGAATATTCCTCGAGTGGCTGATGAACTGGCCACCACTGCGGCACACCTCACACCGGGCAGGCGCTCTACATGATCACGGACTTCATTGGGTTCAACCCGGTTTCCTCGAATCTTGACCTGGTCATCGGCACGCCCCAGATACTCCAGGTTGCCATCAGCAAGCCAGCGCGCAAGGTCACCGGTGCGGTACAGCCTGGAGCCCGGTTTGAAAGGGTCGGGCACAAAGCGCTCTTGCGTCAGTTGCGGCCGGTTCAGATAGCCACGCGCGACCCCTGCACCACCGATATAAAGCTCGCCGGGTGCACCTGCAGGTTGTGGCCTGAAGCATTTTCCCAATACGTGGAGTTGAATATTATCGATCGGCTTGCCGATCGGCACCCGTAACAGTGGGCCGCCAACACACGCAAAGTCCGAGACATCAACGGTCGCCTCGGTAGGTCCATACAGGTTGACCAAGGCCACCGTGTCGCCAAAGATCCGCTTGAAACGATTGACCTGGGTCGGCGCGAGTGCCTCCCCACTGCAAAATACCCGCCGCAGGGTCACCGCCTGCTCTCGGGCCTTCGCGTTGGTCTCCAGCAAATCAAGCATTACCGACAACATGGACGGAACGAAATGAATCACGGTGACACTGTCACGCTCTATGACATGCAGCACTTCGCGGGGATCCTTCTCCGCCCCGGGCGTCAACAGGGATAGCTTCGCGCCCGTAAAACTCCACCAAAACAATTCCCAGACAGACACATCAAACGCTATGGGTGTCTTTTGCAGCAGCACGTCCGTTTCATCGATCGGGTACTCACGCTGCATCCAGTGCAAGCGGTTTACAACAGAGCGATGCTCGACCATCACCCCTTTGGGAGTACCGGTAGAGCCCGAGGTGTAAATCACGTAGGCCAGATGATTGGGGCCTGCCACCGGCAACAGGGGCTCGCCCGGCGCCAGCGGCATGTCGACCATCCGCAACACTGGGCAAGCCGCCGATGGCAGCGCGAGATCCACCACCAGGGCGACCCTGGCAGCACAATCTTCCAGCAACAGCTCTATCCGCTCCAACGGATAGTTGGGATCGATGGGCACGTAGGCCGCACCCGCCAACTGGATACCGAGAATGGCTGGCATCAGGTAGCTGCCCCGCTCGACCAGGACTGCCACGCGGTCGTCAGGCACCACACCGCAGCCGCGCAACCGGATCGCTACATCCGTCGCCCGGCGATACAGTTCGGCGGCGCTTATTCGGTTACCGTCTGGCTCAATCAAGACAGTCTGCTGCGGTGCTCGCGCGACTTGTCCGGCAAACAGTTCAGGCAGCGTGATGTCGGTGGGGAATGGCTTGTCGGTAGTGTTTCGCGCGTAAACCAGGTCGTGGTACTCGCGGGCAGACAATGGGTCGACGTCCACTGCCAGCCGCTCGCCACCCGCTACCAAAGCACGCAGGAGCGTCTCGATGTGCTGCGCGGCAGCCACTATAGTGAAGTCTTCATCGAAGATATCGCAAGCGTACTCAAAATCCAGGACCACATCGCTGTGGTCATCGAACTCCGAGACCCATATCGCCAGGGCATCCTGATCATGAGCGTGCGTTTGTGCCACGGTTTCACAGGTTACCCTGGGTATCGAGATTGCCTGCGGCCAGCGCATGTAGGAAAGGGTGGTGTCAAACAACAGCCCCGAGCCCCTGGCTACATCCCCCAGCGGTATGCGTTGATGGCGCAGTAACTCCCGGATCTCCTGGCGCAGTTTCGCGATGAATTCATCCACGCTCTGGCCCGGCAAGACTTCGATACGCAACGGCAACGTATTGGCGAAATGCCCGACCACTGCCTTCGTACTGCGGTCGGAACGGTTCAACACGGGAATCCCCAGAACCACTTCATCGACCCGGTGCACCCTCGCCAGGTAGAGCGCAACCGCCGCGCTGATAAACAGGAAAGGGGATTCACCACGCTCCCTGACCGCCGCGAGCAGCGATCGCTCAAGCGTGATGGCATGCCGTGAAGTGGCCCGTGCGCCGGCCGGTAGTTTGCGATTGAAGAGCGCAGGCTCGACGCCGCTCAGCATCGCAGAAAAATAAGCACGGTCTTCCTGGTACTGTTCGGACTGGGTGTATCCATCGGCCTCGATCACCGCAACATAAGACGTCGCTGGCGCGTCGGCTACTGCAGTGCCGGTCAACCTCAGATATTCACCGCGCACCTGGCCCATGAAGTTCTGCAAGCCCCAAGCGTCGCAGACGATGTGATGAGCACGGACATACACATACACCGACTCAGTGGCCCGCAGCAGGACCAGGTCCGCAAGCGGGCCACCGTCCAGGGAGTAGCTGAAGTCAAAGGCGTTGCGCAGCCAAGCCTCGACGTCAGCGTCGGGCTCCGATTCATGTGTGAAATCAACGATTGTTATGGGAATGTCTGGCTCTTCAGCGAGCCATTGAAAAGGTGTCCCACCCTCCTCCCCCAGCCGTAGACCGAAGGCATCAGTGCGCCTGGCAACCAGCGTCAGCGCATGGTGCAGTGCCTCCTCATCCACCTCGCCAACGAGCCGGTCGTAACAGAAGAGTGTGTACTGATTGTTCTCTGGGAACTGAGCAGCGGCAACCCAAATGTCGCGCTGATAAGGCGATAACGGACTACGGATCATCCCTGTATCCTCTTGAAGAAACTCCAAGGCGTGGCACCACGCATTTCGCCAACATGCCATCAAAAGCACCTTGGCTCGTCCTCATCCTGAGTACGACTTTATCCGTCAGAAGAGTGAGAAAAACTTCCACGCCTTTGTAAGATTTATCCGAGCGTAGAAGGCATTTCATTTTTTGCAAATCTAAAATTCACTATTTTCACCGTGCCAATATCGTAAGGAGGAGAATCATTTTCCCCTCCATTTCGCTGAGAATCGTAGAGATCCATCGGCATCCGAAAGCACAGCTGGCGCTGGAGTCAGTAGGTCCCAAAGGCTTTGACTTATGCACAACCCAGCGCCTAAAGTCGCAACGGTTTATGTGCCGGGAGTCGCTTTGCGCCCCTCGACACGGGGCATGCCCACGAGGATGGGGTGCCTAAAATGGAACTTTGAAAATGTCTAGGAGACGTTATGAATAACGACGAGCAAGAACAGGGCAGTAAGGATCAACAGGGCGCCGTCAGTGCCAAATTGATGGAGTATGCGATCAAGGCTCGCAAGGTATTCATCACCGGCGTAGTTGATGAGCGGATGGCAAAAGATGTCGTGCAACAGCTGCACATCCTCGCGTCCATCAATGATGATCCGATTTACGTCTTCGTTAACTCGCCGGGTGGACACGTTGAATCGGGCGACATGATCTTTGATGCGGTTCGTTTTATTTCCGCGCCAGTGGTCATGATTGGCTCTGGCAGCGTCGCGAGCGCGGGTGCACTTATCTACGCGGCAGCCAAAAAAGAAAATCGCTACTCTCTTCCGAACACACGGTTCTTGCTGCACCAACCGTCAGGTGGCTTTCAAGGACCGGCGAGCAACGTTGAGATTTACATGAATGAAATTGTCAGGATGAAAAAGCGCCTAGACAGTATTTTCGCCCACGCGACAGGGCAGACTGCGGAAAAAATCAGCGCCGACACTGAGCGTGACTTTTGGCTCAATGCCGAGGAAGCACTGGAATACGGCCTGGTGAACAAAATCATCGTGTCGGAAAAAGAGATCACGCCACCGGTCGCTTGATCACGAAGGTATCTTGCCGCGCAAACTCGATCAAAAATGTGGGGGTGGAGCCGCTCGCACATTTTTTCACCGAGGATTGGCGGCAACTTCACGCCTGTCACACTGTGCGCTTTGATTGTCAGGTGAAACACAGGGCAAAAAAGCCTGCATCTCTGCAGGCTTTTTCACTATCTGGCTCCACGACCTGGACTCGAACCAGGGACCCAATGATTAGCAGTCATTTTTGATCAAAAGGCCAATTAATTCAGGTTTTTTTCATATTGCTCAACCCTTTGAGCAAAGTTGGTACGCCGCGTGCAAACGTTTGCGGAATGAACTGGGCAACCCAGTTCACCTTACCCCGAGCAATCGGGTTCAAACCGCGTACGAATAGGGATTTTCAATGCACTCCACTTCAAGGCGTCATGCTTGCTTTGGTGTTTCCTTGCTACTGGCCGCCGTTACGGGAGTACTCAGCGCACCCATTTTGGCGCAGCCGACACCGGTCGATGACTCAGCACAGGGCGAAACGCTCAGTCCTGAAACCAAGAACCCTGATGCCGGCCCCGCAAAAAAAGGCACGTACCTGTCGGACTGGTTCAACCAGGACCTGACGCTGATCGGCAGCAAAGACATCAGCTTCGGCCCCAAGCCGCAAGATGACGTCTACCTGGAATACGAGTACTTCGGCCGCAAGGGCCCGTTCGAGCTGTATGGCTATATCGACGTGCCGAAGATTCTCGGCATCGGTAACAGTAATGACAAAGGCGCGTGGGACCATGGCTCGCCCGTGTTCATGGAGCACGAGCCGCGGATCTCCATCGACTACCTGGCAGGTCGCAGCCTGGCCGTCGGCCCGTTCAAGGAATGGTACGTCGCGTTTGACTGGATCTATGACCACGGCAGCAATAAGTCCAACCGTGCCAACACCCTGTACAGCGGCCTGGGCACCGACATCGACACCCATTCGCGGGTCAACCTGTCGGCCAACTTTTATGGGCGCTACCAGTGGGAGAACTATGGCGCCAGCAATGAATATTCGTGGGACGGCTACCGTGCGCAAATGAAGTACATCGTGCCGATCAGTACGTTCGATAACGGTGCGTCGCTGACCTATATCGGTTTTACCAACTACGATTTCGGCTCAAGCCTGCACAAGGACAACCCGGCGCGCACCGCCAATGCGTTGGTGGCCACCAACGTGCTGCTGTACTCGTTTACCCATCTGCGCTTCACCCTGGTGGGTCGTTATTTCCACAACGGCGGCAACTGGGAGGATGGCAGCGAGTTGAACTTCGGCGAGGGCAACTTCCGCGCCCGCTCCGAAGGCTGGGGCTATTACGCCGGTGTGGGTTACCAATTCTGATCAAGGAGCTTTAGATGAACGTACTGACCCGTCTCTCGCTGGCCATCGGCCTGGCGTTTTTGCCGCATGTGGTACTGGCCGATGCGCCTGCGCCGATCAAGCCGAAGGTGATGCTGATCACCATGTTCGCCCCTGAGGCGCAAACGTGGATAGACCGTCTGGAACTCAAGCAGGAAGTCCGCGTGCCGGGGCTTTCCGCCGAATACCCAGTGATACGCTGCAACACTCAGGCTGTTTGCCTGCTGGTCACCGGCATGGGCCAGACCAACGCCGCCGCCTCCACCCTCGCCCTGGCCTTGTCGCCCAAGTTCGACCTGCGCCAGAGCTACTTCCTGATCGCCGGGATTGCCGGTATCAACCCCAAGCACGGCACCATCGGTACAGCCGCCTGGGCCCATTACCTGGTGGAATTCGGCACCCAGTGGGAGCTGGATTCGCGCGATGCGCCCAAGGATTGGCCGACGGGTTACATCGGCATCAATACCAAGGGGCCGAACGAGAAACCACCGCTGGACTACAAGACCGAAGTGTTTGAGCTCAACCCCAAGCTGCAGGCCAAGGCGTTTGCCTTGTCGCAGAAAGTCGAGTTGAGCGAAAGCAAGGAATCCAGCGCCTGGCGTAAACACTACCCGTCCGCCCCGGCCAACCAACCGCCACAGGTCACACGTTGCGACACCCTGGCCGGTAACACCTGGTTCTCCGGCACGCGCCTGAGCGAACGTGCCGAGGTCTGGACTCGCCTGCTCACGGACAATAAAGGCGAATACTGCACCACCCAGCAGGAAGACAACTCCACCTATGAAGCCCTGCTGCGCGCCAGTCGCGAAGGCCTGGTGGATATCCAGCGGCTGGCCGTGGTGCGTGCGGGCTCCGATTTCGACCGGCCTTATCCCGGCTACAGCGAGGTGGACAACCTGTTGAAGTACGCAGACCAAGGTGGGTTCGTGCCGGCACTGGAAAACCTGTACCGCACGGGTAACCCGTTGGTACAGGCGATTCTGAAGAATTGGTCGGCGTGGGAAAAAGGCGTTCCAGACGCCTGATAAAGATCAAATGCAGGGAGGGCTGTAGAACACATGATCTGTAGTGAGCGGGCTTGCCCCGCGCTGGGCGGCGCAGCCGCCCCAAACCTGGGCGCCTCGGTCTTTCAGAAACACCACGGCGTCCTTGTTGGGGCGGCTGCGCCGCCCAGCGCGGGGCAAGCCCGCTCACTACAAATTTGGTTGCGGCAGGTTGTTTTAACTGACGGGCATTAGAGCTTGCCCCCTTCCACATTTTTGGGCGGCATCAAGGCAGGAAAATGATCTTGTCCGCACTGCCGCTGTTCACTTGCTCATAGCACTGAACGCCCTCGGCCAACGCCACTTCACGCAACCCTGTCGGCAGCGGCAGCGAGCCTTCATCAAAGAAGCGCCCAAACTGCTCCAGCATCACCGCGCACTGCTCACAGTTGTAGAGCAGCGAATTGATACCCACCACCGAGCCCCCCTTGCGGTACAACGCCAAGGCCGGCAGTTGCACGTGACCGTCGACCGGCGCGGCGATGATTGCGATGCGCCCGAATGGCGCCAACCCCGCGACCGCAGCCGGCAGCCAAAAACCGGTGGTATCGAAGATCACATCCGCCCCGCCCTCGAACACCGCATTGACCTGCTTGCCCAATGCTTCAGGTTGCGCCAGGGCAATCGCATCAACCCCTTGCGCCTGCAGTACCTCGACCTGATCGGCCTTGCGCACCGCCGCCAGCACCTGGGCACCGCGAATTTTCGCCAGGGCCAACGCCGCGCTGCCGACAGCACCGTTGGCGCCAATCACCAACACGCGCGTGCCTTTGCCGACACCACTGCGCTCCAGGGCATCCCAAGCGGTGGTGTACGGCACGCCAAGGCTGGCGGCCTGGGCAAAACTCAAGTGTGTGGGTTTGTGCGCCACACCCTTGGCCGACACGGTGAGGTACTGCGCGTGAGAGCCGTCGGCAAAAAACCCGAGGTCACGGCCGGTGCCCCAAACCGCCTGGCCGACCAGCGCTGGCGGGCCTTCCACCACGACACCGGCAAAGTCCCGTCCGGGAATACGCGGTAACGTGGTGTAGGGAAAACGCCCGAGCACGTTTTTCACATCGCTGGGGTTCAGGCCGGCCGCTTTGACCTGGACCAACACTTCACCCGCAGCCGGCACCGGTTGGGCGACCTCAACGAAACTCAGGGCCGCCAGGTCGCCCGTGGCGGAAAATTGCAATGCTTTCATGGCCAATATCCATCGAAGGGAAAGAATAAATCAGGACAACCAGGCGCTCAGCCACTCACGCCCCATGGGCCAGAGCTTTTCACCGAGCAGCATGCCCATCAGGCCCACCAGGGCAATGGCGGGCGGTGCGGGGGAGCGAAAGTCCAAGGCACCGTAGATCAGGCCGACGAGCAGGCCGATGGCGAGGGAAGCAAAGTAGTTCATGACGTTCACGCCTGGCGAGTTGATGGGCTCAGTGTAGTGAGCCCATCCCGGAAGCATCGGCCAAGTGCTTCAGGATTTCGGCCAAGCCTCAGCCGACATAGTGCGACGGCGCCACGCCGAGTTCGCGTCGGAACATGTCGCTGAAACTGCTGGGTGAATAGCCCAGGGAGCGGGCGATGCCGCTGACCGATTGGCCCTGGATCAGCTCGGCCACCGCCGTGGCCAACTGCACTTGCCGACGCCACTCGGCGAAGCCCATGCCCAGATGCTGCTGGAACAACCGCGCCAGGGTGCGCACACTGGCACCTGCCGCCTCGGCGTGTTGCTCGAAGGGAATCTCCAGCGACGGCGCCGCCATCACCGCCTGGCAGGCGCTGATCAGCCGCCGATCCGCTTGCGGCGGCATGGCGATGCGGATCTGCGAGCGGCGTGCCCGTTGCAGTTCCAACAGTGCCAGGCCGACCACCGCGTCGTAATACGTCGAATCGCCGCTATCGCCTTGCTCGACCAGGCTGACGATCAACTCACGCAGCAGCCCACCGACTTCAATCACCTGCACCTGGCTGTCCAGTGTCGCGGCCAACGCCGGGCGCAGGTAGATATTGCGCATCTGCAGGTCCGAGACCACGCGAATCCCATGCTCCACACCCGGTGGCAGCCACACAGCGCGCTGCGGCGGCACAACCAAGGCTTCACGGGGCGTCTCGACCCACATCACGCCGCTCATGGCGTAGAGCAACTGCCCCCAGTCATGGCTGTGCGGCTCCACATACAAGCCTCGCGGGTACGTGCGTGCCAGGGGTTGCACGGGGACGGCATGATCAGTCAGGTCGGGGGGAGCGGCCAGGGCCATGGGGTGCACATTCAGTCAAGGGTGAGCGGCCATGGTAATGACCGCCACCCGATAATCCGAGAGGGTTTTTAACCGAGCGTATTCAAGCATGCGCCGACTTGGCGCATTCACAGCCGGTCGACGAGGCGCACGGCTCGCCATGGGCATGGTGCTCGGCACAGCCTTCGCAGCAATAGCCCTTACCGTCCTTCATCACCGCATTTTTACCCAGTACGCATTTGCAATGTGGGCAGGCACAGGTGTTATCAGCCATGGTCAGACTCCTTTTACATGGTCGTCCCGGCGCAGCGGATGCCGCACCTTAAACAGTGACTGCCGGCAAGCAAGCAGGGTTCAGCGCCGTTAGTCGACCTGGCTTCTGTTGCTGCGATACATAAACACCAGGGCCAGGGCCAGCAGCACCATCGCCAGGATCCGGCTGCCCGACAGTTCGATGGCCGGGTTGCCCAGCCAGCCGAAATTGTCGATCAGCATGCCCATGCCCAACTGGCCGACGATGACCGCCACTGTCGCCACTGCCGTGCCGACCACGGGCACCGCGCCGACCATCACGATCATGTACACCACGCCGAACAATGCGCCGGTCAGCTGCCATTTGGGCACATCCAGCAAACTGACGGCATGGGCCGGTTCGAAGAAGAAAACCAACAATGCCGTGACCAGTGCGCCGACCGCGAAGGTCAGCAAGCTGCTGCGCAATACGCCCACCGACTGCCCCAGGCGACCGTTGATCGCCGCCTGCACACTCAGCACCGCACCGGCGGCGATCACCAGTACCAATAATAAAATCAGGTTCATCGCCTTACCCTCGTGCAATCAAGATCAATGCCGCCACAATCAACGCCAGCGCAATCCAGCGCTCGACATTGACCCGTTTGCGTGCAGTGCCGAACCAGCCGAAATGATCGATCAACACGCTCTTGCCGACTTGACCCGACAAGATCGCGATCATGGTCATCGCCACCCCGATGTACGGCGTGGCAAGCGTCAGCACCACCACATAGATTGGCCCCAGGAACCCGCCGATCAATTGCCAGCGCGGCAGCCCGGCCAGCGCCGGGCCTTTTTGCGGGCCGCTGAACAACAGCAGCAAAAACAGGATCGCCGAGCCGACGCCAAAAATACTCAAGGTCGCCCATAAATGGCCGACTTGAGCCGCCAGCGGTCCCAACAGACCGGCCTCCACCGACAAGCCCATGCCCGCCATGATCACCAACGGCAACAACATCAGCCGCAATAGGTTTTTTTTCGGCCGGGCCTGCGCCATGGCCGCAGTAGAACTGGCTTGCATACATCACCTGCGCTTCAGAAAAGGAAACATGGCGCGCATTATCCGGTGGCCGTCCTGTGCGATAAATGGGAGCATGCTGACAACACCTTTGCGCAATACGCACAGCCAGGGATTACCATGCAGGGTTTGAATGAACTGAGTTTCAAGGCGTTGCGCCTGTTTGTCGCGGTGCTCGACTACGGCAGTTTTTCCGCAGTGGCGCGCCGCGAAAGCCTGGCGCCCTCCTCCATTTCCCGGCAGATCCAGTTGATGGAACAGGCCCTCGGCCAACAACTGCTCTACCGCCACACCCGTGCGGTCAGCCCCACCGAGGCCGGGCGCCTGCTCGGCCAGCATGCACGCGTCATGCTGGAGCAACTGGAAGCCGCCGGCCAAGCCCTGCAGGAACATGAACGAGAGCCCAGCGGCCTGGTGCGCATCAATGCGCCGATGGTGTTCGGCCAGCGTCACCTGTCCCCATGGCTCGGCGAGCTGTGCCGGCGCTACCCGAAGTTGCAACTGGAAATCCAGCAAACCGACACCTACGTCGATCCGTTGCAAGACGGCACCGACTTGCTGTTTCGCATCGGTGTGCTCAACGACTCCAGCATGCAGGCACGCATCTTCGCGCCCCAACGCTTTCGTATCGCCGCCAGCCCCGCTTACCTGGCCCGCCATGGCACGCCGAGCCACCCTGATGAACTGGTCAAGCATCAATGCCTGGCCTACAAGGGCGTCACCGGCCAGCAACGCTGGTTCTTTCGACGCGCCCCAGGCGACTGGACGCCCTATAGCGTCAAAGGCCCCATCACCGGCAACCATGCCGACACACTCACCCACGCGGCCGAACAGGGCCTGGGGTTGGTGGTGTTCCCGTCCTGGCTGATTGGCGAGAGCTTGCGCGCCGGCACCTTGCAGGCGGTGCTCACCGACTACGAAGTGGCGACGACCCTGGAGCCGCAACAGATAGCCGCGCTATGGCCCGGCGGCCGACGGCTGTCGCTGAAGGTGCGCACGGTGATTGATTATTTTGTGGAGTGTTTTGGACGGGTGCCGTATTGGGATCGGTGATTCAGAACAACCACTGCCCAATCAACCACGCATTCGCCCCACTGATCAGCGCAAACAGGAAC
Organism: Pseudomonas sp. ICBG1301; assembly: GCF_016918385.1. Lineage (NCBI taxonomy): Bacteria > Pseudomonadati > Pseudomonadota > Gammaproteobacteria > Pseudomonadales > Pseudomonadaceae > Pseudomonas > Pseudomonas sp. ICBG1301. The sequence goes on along the minus strand of NZ_JAEKGB010000011.1, from coordinate 25,699 downwards.
CACGCCAGTAACCGCGTGGGCAGCCGATTGACGAATGGCCCCATCAATTGCTTGTCATCGGTCATGCGGATCAGCGGGTAAAGCGCGAACGGCAATTGCAGGCTGAGCACCACCTGGCTAAGGATCAACAGCTTGCCGATGGCCTCGTCCCCCATCAGCCACACCCCGAGGAACGCCGGGATCAGCGCCAGCCCACGAGTGATCAACCGTCGCTGCCAGCACGGAATGCGCAGGTTGAGGTAACCCTCCATGATCACCTGCCCGGCGATGGTGCCGGTGAAGGTGGAGCTTTGCCCGGAGGCCAGCAGGGCGATACCAAACAGGATACTGGCGAAAGCGCCACCCACGAGTGGGTCCAGCAGGTGGTAGGCGTCCTGGATCTCGACCACATCGGTATGGCCGGTCTTGTAGAACGCAGCCGCCGCCAGCACCAGGATCGCGGCGTTCACCAGCAATGCCAGGGCCAGGGAGCCAATGGTGTCGATACGGGCCAGCTTGACCGCATCCTGTTTGCTGGCGAGGTCCTTGCCGATCAACCGGGTTTGCACGACGGAGGTGTGCAGGTAGAGGTTATGGGGCATCACCGTAGCGCCCAGGATGCCGATGGCCAGGTACAGCGGTGCCGCATCGCTGATGGCTGACAGCGACGGGGTGAAGCCGCTGAGCACGTCCGGCCAGTAAGGCTTGATCAGCACCAGCTCGATAAAGAAGCACACGCCGATGGTCGCCACCAGCGCCAGCATGATTGCCTCCAGGCGGCGGAACCCTCGGTTTTGCAGGGCCAGGACCAATAACGTGTCGAAGGCGGTGATGACGATGCCCGTGGTCAGCGACACGCCAAGCAGCAGGTGAAACGCCAGGGCGCAGCCGAGCACTTCGGCAAGGTCGGTGGCGATGATGGAGATTTCCGCCAACACCCACTGGGTGCGTGCAGAGCGCCGGCTGTAGCGCTCGCGGCACAACTGGGCCAGGTCTTTGCCGGTGGCGATGCCCAACCGCGAGCACAGGCATTGCACCGCCATGCCGGCCAGGCTTGCCAGCAGGACCACAAACAACAGGCTGTAGCCATAGCGCGAACCGGCCTCGATGGCCGTTGCCCAGTTGCCCGGGTCCATGTAGCCGATGGAGATCAACAGGCCGGGGCCGGCGAACATCAACATCCGCTTGAAGAACGAAGCCTTGGGGTCGACGGCAACGGAGCCTGCCACTTCCGGTGGGCAGAACGGGGCGGTAGCGATTTTCGGCAGGCTGAATTTCACGCGGCATTCCAGGCAGACAACACAAGACAGGCGTGCAGCTTAGCAGTCGGACGCAACCGTGCGCATCACCGTTTCCCGGGGCAGGTCAAACGCTTCGACCACTTGTACCGCCAGGTCCATTTCCTGGTTGAGAGCCTCACGCTCCATGCGCTGGCGAATCATGCCGACCACCAGCACCGCCAAGGTGGTGATCGAGTAAGCCGGGCCGGAAAATGCACGCACACCGCTGACCAGCAACATCGCCGCCGCCAGCACCTGGCCCACCACCGGAATCGCGGTGGCCGCGCCCCGGCGCAGGATAAACCCGGTGAGCCCCGCCAATGCGGTACCGCTCAACGCGGTGGTCGCCGAACGGCCCAGGTCGAAGCGGGTGAACAGCCCCTGCTCTCTTTGGGCGGCAGCCTTGAGTTCAGCATCGAAAGCCTGCCGGTCGGCGCCGCTCAGTTTGTCTTTGTACTGCTCGATCAGTGTTTGCGCGACCTGCGCCTCGATCTCCGCCAGCGCCACGGACTCAACCGGCTCATCGAACTTGATCCCCAGCCGTTGAGCCACATCCTCGGCTATCTGGCGATAACTCACGCCATGGCCGCGCGCCAGGTTCATGAAGCTGTCACCGCCCATGCGCTGCAACTCGATGGCCAGTTTCAGCGGTTCACGCACACTGGCATCGATTGAGGCGCTGCGCTTTTGCGCCATCAGCTCAGCGAGAAACTTCAGTTCTTCCGGGCGTGCCTGCACCAATGCCGGGAACAGCGCCACGTCTTCCTCGGCAAACCGCACCTCAGCGTTACGCTGGTCGGCGCGGATCAGGCCGCGCCGCTCTTGCAACAGGTCGGTGTACTGCACCACCGTCTGCAATTGCGGCCAGTAGGCGGCATGATCGAAGGTCGGCAGATGCACATTGGTAACCTTGGCCTTCAACGCCGGTGTGACCTCAATGGCATAGCGACCAATGCAGCGCTCGGTATCCGGTTTTATCGCCAGTGCCCAGTCCTTGCTCGAGTGGCAGTTGATCACCCGCCCCTTGAATGGCACCGACACCTCTTCCCACGGGCTGGACGTACAGATCGCCCCGCCCATCAGCAGCAGATTATTCAACGGCAACTCGCGGGCGACCTGCGGGCTGGCCAACACACTCTTGACCAGAATGCGCGCGCCGAGGGAATGGCCGATCAGGTTGATACGCCGCACCGGCAGCGCTTCAGCGCGCAGGTAGCCGGCCAGCTCGGGCAATAAGGTCTTGGCCACTTCATCGACACGCGCCTCGACACTTTTGTAATGGTCGAGGAAATAGGCAATCGCCTTGCCCACCCCCACCGTCGCAGCGCCCACGCCGCCACCGCCGAGCATCGAGGCGAGCACGTCCTTGAACGGTGCGAACAGGTTTTCCAGGAAATGCCCCGCCGGCCAGAACAGCATCAGGTTGGTCGAGCCTTCGATACTCGCCAGTTGTTGCTTGAAACTGCCCAGTTGCTGGCGGTTGAAGAACGCCGAATAACCGTGAACGTAGAGATTGAGCACCTCCCCCTGGGGCTCGCCGCACAGCAAAAAGGTGGGCTTGCGGGTACGGTGCATTTCATCCCACTGGTGTTGCATGGGCCGGTGACTCCTGGTGACGATGGGCGGCGATAGTAACAAAGCATGGCGCTGACAAAGGTGAATCCTGACCGGCGTGAGCGCTCGCCGCCTTGCTGCAGGAGTTTTTTCACAGTGGCTGATTATAATCTCGCCGCACAAGTACAAGTTTCCAACGGTAAAAGGCGTTCTAATGGCGCCTGTAGATGCGTGTTTATTGATCCTGGAGTTCTCCATGCCCCATGAAGGCAACCTGTTACAAGCAGCCGTGGTGTTCCTGCTCGCCGCCGTGCTGACCGTGCCTTTGGCCAAGCGTCTGCAACTGGGCGCGGTGCTGGGCTATCTGTTCGCTGGCGTAGTCATCGGCCCCTCGGTGCTGGGCCTGGTGGGTAACCCGCAAAGCGTGGCGCAGTTTTCGGAACTGGGCGTGGTGTTGCTGTTGTTCATCATCGGCCTGGAACTGTCGCCCAAGCGGTTATGGGTGATGCGCAAGGCGGTGTTCGGCGTCGGCCTGGCCCAAGTGTTGCTCACCGGCCTGGTCATGGCCGTGGTGGCCCTGTGGCTATTTGGCCAGGCGTGGAACAGCGCGATCGTACTCGGCCTGGGCCTGGCGCTGTCCTCCACCGCCTTTGGCCTGCAGAGCCTGGCCGAGCGCAAGGAACTCAACCAGCCCCACGGGCGCCTGGCCTTTGCGATTCTGCTGTTCCAGGATATTGCCGCGATCCCGCTGATCGCCCTGGTGCCACTGCTGGCCGGTAGCGACCACCCCACCACTGAAGCCCAAGGCTGGCAGCATGTACTGCAAATTCTCGGCAGCATCGCCGTGGTGATCATCGGCGGGCGTTACCTGCTGCGTCCGGTGTTTCGCATCGTGGCCAAGACCGGCCTGCGTGAAGTGTCCACCGCCACCGCGTTACTGGTGGTCATCGGCACCGCCTGGCTGATGGAGATGGTCGGGGTGTCCATGGCCCTCGGCGCCTTCCTCGCCGGCCTGCTGCTGGCGGATTCGGAATACCGCCACGAACTGGAATCCCAGATCGAGCCGTTCAAGGGCCTGCTGCTAGGCCTGTTTTTCATCAGCGTGGGCATGGGCGCCAACCTCAGCCTGTTGCTCAGTTCGCCGTTGGTGGTCATCGGCCTGACCCTGCTGTTGATCGGCCTCAAACTGCCGCTGCTATACGCGGTCGGGCGCCTGGTGGGCGACCTCAACCGCGAAAGCGCGCTGCGCCTGGGCGTAGTGCTGGCGGCGGGCGGTGAGTTTGCCTTCGTGGTGTTCAAGATCGGCCGTGACCAGGGCCTGTTCGAACCGCACCTGTACGATGTGCTGGTGCTGACCATCACCCTGTCCATGGCCGTGACGCCGCTGTTGCTGCTGGTCTGCCCCAAGCTGTTCAAGCCCAAGGTCAAACCGGTGGAAGTGCCGGAGGAATACCGCACCATCGAGAGTGATGCGCCACGGGTGGTGATTGCCGGCATGGGCCGCATGGGCCAGATCGTCGCGCGTATCCTGCGGGCGCAGAATATTTCGTTCATTGCACTGGACACGTCGGTGGAAACCATCGAACTGACCCGCAGTTTCGGCGGCATGCCGGTGTTCTATGGTGACCCGCAGCGCCCGGAAATCCTGCACGCGGCCAAGGTCGACCAGGCCGAGTTCTTCGTGATCGCCATGGACGACCCCGAGATCAACATCAAGACCGCCGAACTGGTGCGCAACCTCTACCCGCACATGAAGATCATCGCCCGTGCGCGTAACCGCCAGCACGTGCACCGTCTGGTAGACCTGGACGCCTCGCCCGTGCGCGAAACCTTCTATTCCAGCCTGGAAATGAGCCGCCGCACCCTGGTTGGCCTCGGTTTGAGCCAGGCTCAGGCCGACGCCCGCATCACGCGCTTCAAAAACCACGACCTGCAAGTCCTCGCCGCCCAACATGCGGTATACGACGACGCGGCCAAGGTGATGCAGACCGCCCAGGAAGCCCGCGCAGAACTGGCGCGGCTGTTTGAGATGGACCGGCTTCAGGAAGAGTCCGATAAGGTGTAGGGCTGTCGATGAACGATCTTGCGAGTTTTCTGACAGAATACGCAAGACCGCCGATGAGGGCTGGAAGGCCCACTCTATGGGCATCTCAGTGAGCTTGTCCGACCAGTTCTAACACTGTATCTAACAGAGTTCTAACGGTTTGTGACAGTGGAATGGACAACTTACAGAGGCGCCTGGGCGCGCGATAAGGACCCAGGCGCACCCATGCGATAAGGCTCAGGCGCGAGAGGGCCCCTGGGGGAACTGGCAGCGTAAAACTGTTGAGGTGGTCATTCAGATTTTTCTGCCAGATTCTCAAGAGGCTTCACGTTTCTCTTGAAGAGCCGCCAGCATCATTATGGCGGATGCGGTCAGGTGCAGCCCGTAGGCCACTATCTCAGGAGAAACCTCTAAAATTTCAGGGCCATCCCCGTGGCCTCCAAGATTATTTCTGAGTGTGGGTATACCTGACGCTAAAACTGACTGCAATGAGGTTAAGAAGGTCTGATTATAGGAAGGCATTAGACCTTTTTCGATGAGAATCAAAATAAGTTTATTAGCAGTATCTCTTTGAGCATACGTCCAGTCATTTGCTTTGCAGATAATTTTGCACGTACTTTCAAAAGCTTTACCCGCGTCCACGAGTGATTCTTTATAACGCTTATGCCGATAATGCTCGTAAGCTCCAAAGAACTCACTACGAGCAGCTTCAAAACCTGGATAACTAAGAAAACTGATGGTGGGCTTAACCACTTCCGCATGTAAGAACTCAGAATCTATACGGATTATGCTTTTACTCTCGACTACGAACTCATACCCGTACCCCGCCTCCTTGAATCTACCATTGAGTTCTTCAATACATGCATCAACATGACTTTCTGAATCATAACGATGAACGGGTGAATAATTCTGCTTACGCGCATAGCGGTGACCTAACCGATAGCCAAGCTCCACCGCATCAAGAATGCGTTCTACATTTAACTCCTTCCTCAGAAATGTATGTAACTCTTGAAAGGGAGTATCACTGTAAACACTGGATACCAAATATTCAACACCATACTCTTTTCGGAGAATCGCTACGATAGATGCGTAAACATCTCTGGGGATAGTCTCACGATAGGCAATATTTACATCCCCGAGAATCTCCTGAATCATTAAGGATAGCTGGACTCGAAAATTGTCAGAGAACCGGTCATATGTGTAAACGTCCGTCGCGCCATCGCGCTCTTCGGCCATTCGTTTAGAAAACAGGTTGATTATTGGCACTTGTGCGTCCTTTGCTGCGTGGGCGATAGAATCGTTAGGATAGCTGTAAGGTCAAACCATTTTGCAATATTTTGGGTGCATGCAGCGATTGGTCGAAAGAAATCTCGCTGGCATCACTCATCACATCCCCCCAAGCAGAACGCAAACGACATTCCCAAAGGCTTCGACAAATGGACCGCCTTGGACGGCTCCGAGGGTCACCAAGATCAACGCAAGGAATTTGTAGGTGGCCCGGTGCTTTGCCAGAGCCTTAACGACAGCCACGAAGGTCTGCCAGCGAGTAGTCATAACGATCATGCTTCAGCCTCCTTTGAGCCGTTAATAGAGAAGGTGGTAGATGGTGATAACCCCTTGAGAGATTCCCAATAGACGCAACACGCAGTGCCCCCAGCTTCGCAGCTGCAAGCGGGACTTGGTTGTGTGGGTCCTTCAAGCCAGCCGCACCGGCTACCTGTGTCGCTACGAACAACAGGTCGTGGTCAGGCAGTCCGGTCAGCACGTCCAGTTGGATACCCATGAAGTTGCGCTTTTCGAATTGCATAGTAGCCATGTGATAGCTAAAAGCCAGTCGAGGTCTGTTATCATTGGTCCATGCGGCAAGGTTTGTTAACCAAGCTCTTTAAACCGAAGTCATTATTAAGTGCACTCCGGCCTCAAAAAAATTCTGCCAAAGGAAAGGCTTTGAAAACAGAATTCCTCATACTGATGCCCAATGATGAAGCCTTTTGCAACAGCAAAAAAGCTTTTGTAGACTTTCTAAAAATCGACTCCTTAATTTCAATTACGGGAAACACTATAACGTTTAAGAAAACCCCAAAAGGAAAAGCCCAAGTCTCGGCTAAGTTCCGCGTGGAAACTGACAAAGTAAAAGCAAACAATGAACGGTATTTTCTTTTAATCCTTGAATGCGACCAGCAATCCGACATAGATGACTTCTCCGAACTCTCGGACAGGTTAAAAACTATTGCGCAACGTATTTCACCGGGATCCACCGTGGTGAACATGCTATGGGATGGGGTCGGCAGAACATATGCAGAAAAGGCATATCCGATAATAAACGAAGTTGAAAATTTGTTGCGCCGCTTAATAGCAAAATTTATGCTTATAACTGTCGGCATGCATTGGTCTCGCGATGCTATAAATTCAGAGCTTTCAAAAAAAATAGAAAAATTTGAAGACGAAGACCCTTTTCTAAACAACTTGCACAAATTAGATTTCATCCACCTAAACCAAGTTTTATTCGACAAAAAACGTGACATCTCAATCGAAGACCTTGACAGATTATTATCCAAAACAAAATTCAGCGAAGAAGACAAAGAAAAAATACTTAAATACACTCCCCGCTCAAATTGGGAAAAATACTTTTCTGAATTAGTAGAAGACAAGGATCATAGCCTTGAAAAAAAATGGGAAATACTTTACAAACTTCGAAACAAAGTAGCTCACAACCGTAGCGTTACACGAACTGAGTTTGAAAAGATAAACGGACTTGCATCGAGTATAAGAAATGTAATCGAGAAAGCCACTGCAAAGCTTGGTGAGATTGATATAAACGAGGAAGATCGAGAGCAGATAATGCACTCGTATCGAAATGACTCGCCAGCGTTATTTGGGCACTTAGCTGAAAAGGCTGTTGCGCTTCACTATGTAAGAAACGGATACACCGTAGCACATTTACCTGAGACCAACTGGGATGCCGGCTTTGACTTCCTCGCCACAAAAGACGGCAAAACCGTTTATATAATAGTAAAATCAGTCGCAGCAAGACTCGCATTTATCTCAATTCGCAAAACAATAAGCAGAGCGATTAGCATATTAACCAAGAACCGTCCAGACGGAAGGTTCGAAGCACACCTCGTATGCGTATTACGCGGCGATGACTCGGAATACCCTATTGATACCACTATAGAAAGAGTCAAGCAAAGCGTACCTGAACTGTCAACTCAACTTGAACTATACGCAGGTCGTCTTGATGAAGAGGACAACTACATAGAACTTTAGCGCAATCAAGAACGATCAGGAGCAGCTTGAGGCCATTAGGCGAAAGCAACTGGCTCTCAAGAATCTTCGTGATGTCCAGGGACCCTTTACCCGGAATCGCTGGCATCTTTTCAAGCTGGGTCTCGTTAAGCTGCTCGATGAACTGTTCCCGGAAGTCGTCCAAGACATTGTTCTCGGTGTACGTCTCAACCATCGTTTCGCGCACAGCCTTGAACATTGCCCCGGCCTTCGCTGGGTTGGTCCCAAAGCTGTCATGAATTAACGCGAAGAACTCCACGCCGTAGCTTTCAGACGCCTTAACGACTGTCTTGCGCAGGTGAGACCCATCCTGACTGTGTACGAAGTTCGGAGAGATACCCGGTTCCTGTTTTGCCCCGTCGATTTCATTAAAGTCCCGAACGTTGATCGTGGAACGCAATCGAGCTGCGCCCAGCGATGTCACGCAGGCGAGCCCACAGTTCATCCCGTGTAGTGTCTAAGCGGTCAAGGTGGAAGGTATTAAGGTACTCAACAGATGTCGTGCAGTAGCCAATGCTATTTGCCTGTTGATGGTCTTGAGGGCAATTGTACAGGTGTCCTTTGATCCCTTTATTCGGACTCTGACGGAGTATCGACCCTCCCTCCTGTACAGATAGGGACGGGCAAGGCCTAACGGTTTTTCTAACAAACTGTTAGAACTCTTGAAGGGGCTTGACGGGCTGTTCATGAGCGAGAGCCTTACGCTACGGGGCCTGTAGGCTCATTGGTGGTCAACTTTAAGCATTTTCTGACAGAATACGCCGCAATTTCGTTCATCACTGGAGCGCTTCATGGCCACTCTCATCAAGACCGCCGCCCTGCTGGCCCTCGCGCTTACCGCCGGCAGCGTATTCGCTGCCGGCAAACCGACCACGCAAACCATCTCGACCCTGGGCGGCAAATTCACCTTCAGCCTGCCCAAGGCCTACATCGCCGATACGCTGCCTTCCGGCAAGGCAGAGGAAGGCACCGCCGACACCCAGGGCACGCTGTACGCCAACGCGATCACAAAAAGTGTAGTGATCGTCGCCGAAACTGTGCGCAACGACGGGGCTACGATCAAGGATAACGACGCGCAATTCCTCGACGGCGCGGTGGCCGACTTCGTCAAGGACCAGAGCGCCGCCCTGCCCGACTTCAAGAAGCAAAACGAGAAAAAACTGACCCTCAAAGGCTTGGGCCTGCGCCAAGTGGACAGCACTGCGACCCAAGGCGGTGGCAAGACCTTGAACTCGACCTTTTTGGGCGGTTCAGGTAACCATTTGCTGGTGATCCAGGCGATCTCCCGGGCCGATGATGTGAAGGGGCATGAACAGTTGGTGAAGCAAATCACCGGCGGTAAATAACCCGATCGGCCAAACACTGCAAAACCCATGTGGGAGCGGGCTTGCTCGCGAATGCGGGGTGTCAGGCACTTCATCTGCCCCTGATACACCGCAATCGCGAGCAAGCCCGCTCCCACATTTTTGACCGCATTTTTATCGCAGGCTCTGTTCCAGCCAGGCTTTGAGGTCCTGTACTTCGGCTTCACTCACGGTATGCGGCATGCCCATATACCCGTGGAACTCGGGCTTCAAGCCCAACCCCAGCAATACATCATTGGCCAGCGTGGCCGCGGTGTATGGCAGCGCCTGATCCAACGTGCCATGGCCGATGAAAATGGCCAGCTTGTCCAATGCCGCATCGGGTTTCAGTTCAGCCTTGAGCACCGGTAATACGCTGCCACTCAAGGCCGCGATCCCACGCACCAACCCTGGCTTTCGCAAGCCCACTTCGTAGGACATGATCGCGCCCTGACTGAACCCCACCAGGAACACCCGATCGCTTTGCGTGTGATATTTGGCAGTGGCCTGGGTCACGAAGTCTTCGATCAGCCTGGCGCTGCGTTGCAAGTCAGCCGTCTCGCCATCGTAATCACCGTCGCCGGGTTTCCTGGCAAACCAGCGATAGCCACTGGGGTCGACCGGCATTGGCGCGCGCACCGACAAGTAGGTCCAGGTCGATGGCAGCGCGTCCTTGATGCCGAACAGATCTTCCTCGTTACTGCCGAACCCATGCAGGAAAATCACCAACGGCTGGTTGCGCGCTTCACCCTGGGTCTGCTCCAGGTACGACAGCGGCAAATCGGTGTGCAAGGTGGCGTCGGCCTGGGCAGTGCCGGCCAGCAAAGCCAAGGTCAGGGCGAAGAGTTTGAACATGGGTAACCTCAAGGTTTGCGCAGCAAATAGGTATCCATGATCCAGCCGTTGGCCAGGCGCGCGGCCTTGCGCACCCGTTCGATCTCCGGCGCCACCTCGGCGACTTTACCGCTGATCAGGATCTCGTCCGGCGTGCCCAGGTAAGCGCCCCAGTAAATATCCAGGTCCTGATCGGCCACGGTGCGGTAGGAATCCTCGGCATCGAGCATGACCACCAGGGTATCGGCATCACTGGCCTGCCCCGCCGCCAAACGCCGGCCGGTGGTGATCTCGATGGAACGGCCGATACGGTTCAGTGGCACTTTGTGCCGGGCCGCCAGGGCCTGAACGCTGGTAATGCCGGGGATCACTTCGAATTCAAACGCACAGCGGCCACTGGCAAGGATCGCCTGCAGGATACGAATGGTGCTGTCGTACAAAGCCGGGTCGCCCCACGCCAGGAACGCACCCACCTCGCCGTCCGCCATTTGCTCAGTGATCATCCGCTCGAAGGTCGCTTGCTTATCGCGGTTAAGGTCCTGCACGGCGGTGGTGTAATCGATATCGCCGCGCACACGCTCGGGGCAGTCGGCCTCGACAAAACGGTAGCCCGAGTCGGTGATGTAGGTCTCGCAGATTTCACGCCGCAGGTCGATCAGCTTGTCTTTGCTTTGGCCCTTGTCCATCAGGAAAAACACATCGGTACGGTTGAGCGCCTTCACGGCCTGCATCGTGATGTAGTCGGGGTTGCCGGCGCCAATGCCGATGATCAGGATGGTTTTCATGGGGTGCTCTCAGTGCGGGATGTGGATTTTGCCATGTTGTCGGCCTGCTGGGTCAAATCACCCCGTATTGCCGAGCGATGTCGAGCTTGAGCTTACCCATCAGCACGTTTTTATAACTGTCATCCGAGTCATCGAAGCCCAAGGGATGATCGTCATCGAAATCCAGCTCGGGTAATAACTCGGGCAAAATTTTCTTTCTACTGCCTTGTCGAGACAGTTTTGCTACCGCCAACGCATCAGGCACGCAAACCTGATAACGAGCAAGCAGTTGAAAGGTTGCCACGGAGTTATCTACCTTTTGACACGTGCCGTTGGACGCCACCAACTCAATTTCATAGGCCGTTTTCTTCGCCTGCAATGCCAGGGCTGTAGGGTCGATAGCCTGCCCTTTGGGTATGAGCCTGAACGTAATATTTTCCGCATCCACCAACGGATGCAAATGGGGGGTGAGGTCGAACCGCGTCGCCCCTTTCATTTGCGGCCCATTACACTTCTCACAGCAGGGAATGAAATTGCCAATACTCAAAGCCAGAAAGGGAAACTCGGCTTTTGGATAATAATGATCAATATTGGGTCTGTAGCTTTTTAAACCATCCGGGCTGACATAAGTGTCGATCGGTTGAATATGGCAGTAAGGGCAAACCTTCAATTGCGTAGAGGCGCACAACGCATAAGCGTCCCACTTTTTCAGCAATACGACTTTCTCTTTGGCAATGAAATTTTCATAACACAGGTATTTTCCAAACAACCCCTTAACGTAGTCGACATCCACTGCACACGTGAACGTTTGAGAAAAAGCTGCGATCACCCCGGGAAGTGCAAGTGGATCGCTCTGGCAAATAGCTTTTTTATGAATATCTAAAAACTCCATCAACTTATGGTGCGTCGTACTCGGGCCATTGAAGCCGCTTAGAAACTTACTCAGCTTCTGTAGCTTCACCAACAAAAACCCTTCATGTCTTGCGGACACACCTTGCCATACGTGCGCGATATTGATGATCATGATTACTTCCCCTCCAGCGCACGATACAGCGCCTTCTGGATACCAATGTCACCGATACTTTCCAGCAAAAGCTGATCCAGTGCTGATGCTTCACCTTGTTTGAGCCGAGCATTCAGTTCATTTATCTTGGTCGCTGCAAACTCACCAATGGCGGCGGCACCAAAAGAATTCAGAACAATATCTTCAAGCGGTGCAGCAAACGTATTTTGAGGAACGACTTCCTGATCCAGGTTGGTGATCATGCAGGCAGGAAAATCACCCGTAATGACTGGAGAGTGTGTGGCGATGACCACTTGGATAATCTCCATGCCGAATTCTGACTTCACATTCAACAAAAACTTATTCAGAAGGGAGATATAGCGGCGCTGCCACTCTAGGTGAAGATAGGCATCGCCCTCATCAATGAAAACCAAAATATGTTTAAGCGCTTTACGTTTCATGTTTGCAAACGCATTTCTCAGCAGCGAAAACTGATCAACCAGCGCCCTCAACCCTGAACTTTGGTCGGTCCAGCGCACCTCGACCGCAGCTTCGGACATTTTTATACTGGCGGCGTCTTTGGCTGAGTGTATCAAAAAAGAATAGGAGCGATTGTGCCTTCTAACGTCGTCCTTCTCTCCTGCTTTCATAAAACCAAGCGTTGCCTTCAAAGTCGTTCTCAGAGAACTGAACAGCTGCTCATCCATCTGATAAAAGGGATCATTAACAAAACCATGCAGATTAAAAAATAGCCGACCAACACGCTTTACATTAGACTCTTTTTTTGCCAGTGACGATAGAGTTGCAAGCAGAGCCAGCCGGCCCTTGCCTCTTGGAAGTTTCGAAAGTACAAAACGCTCAAATCTGAGCACGCACGTGTCGATCGCCCCTTCAAGCTGACTACTTAAACGCTCACTTTCATAATAATCCAAGCTGATCGACTCGCGCTTTCGCGCAAGTTTTTTATATTCAGCCAAAAACAAATTTACGGGCTCGTCCGCCTGAAACCCCTTATTGTTGCTCATTGAAACAAGCGCTGGCACCAGCACCAGCTTAAACAACTCAAACTCATAGCAAACCTCCGCCCTCAAGTTTGAGTTAAGAGCCAAGTCGCTGGCGACTTTATAAAACTGCTCCACACGATCAAAACTTTCTTTCTTTTCAAAACGCGGAGAAGCATCAACTAATCTTTTACGTAAAGGTAGCCTGCGACGATACGGAAGCGGAGAAAAATAAATCACTCCAATATTTTCAAGTTCTGCATCCGTCAGCTTTTCCGACGATGTCTCTCGAACATCATAAGCCGCCCTACGAGGAGAGGGAGTAGCAGATGAAATGGACGCTGCCATATTGCTTAATAACGTTGTCTTACCAGAACCATTATTACCGAGAACCAATCGAACCGTATCCACCTCAAAAAAGCCATCCCACTTCAAGCTTTCTTGATTTTCAAATTCGAACGTATGAGTGCTGGTTTTTGCCGCAATTAACTTTTTCACTTGCATAGAATCCCTTACGCAACGTAGAAATTATTTAGGCTTTTAAAAACGTCATGAAAAAATCATTCGCAGCCGTAGTGATGGTATTTTGCCACACCCTACCCTTTTGCGTTACGCCGCTTTCAATTCACGCATCCAACCGCAGGCGCCATCGCCCATTGAACCTGAGTTCAGTCGACGACAACGGCTCGACATCAATCGCCCCGAACGCAGCCGGCGCGCACTGCATCACCTGCAGCAACGCGGCGCGAATCACGAACGGATGGGTTACCGCCAGTACATGTCCGGGGGTCTGTTCGAGGTCATGCAGCCATTGGCCGACGCGTTCGCAGAGTTGCGTCACGGATTCGCCACCGTGTGGCGCGGCAGTGCTGTCAGCCAGCCAGTCCTGCAAGGCTTGGGGCTCGGACTGCTGGATGGCCTCCAGGGGCTGGCCTTGCCATCGACCAAAATCATACTCACGCAGGCACGGGTCGACTTGCGGCTGCTCGGCAAACATCCGCGCCGTCTGCCGTGTACGCAACTCAGGGCCACAGACTACGCGGGGTGCCCGCTTGAAGCGACCCGCCAGGGAGAGTGCCGCCTGTTGCCAATCCATATCCACGGGCTCATCCCGTGCAAAACGCCCGCGTTTCAGGGCCTGGGTGCTGGCATGGCAGATAAGTGTCAAGCGGGTGGTTCGCATCACAGCTCACTTCGGTTCGGTACGCGGTCATCGTCGACCGGCGAGGTCCTCCCGATGTTACAACGAACAACGATCAGAAGGCCCGCCTGTCGGCCTAGGCGCCAGGATGGGCCAGGTACAAGACCTGATAGCCGCTGCCAGGATGCTCCGCCTCCAGCGCGCCGGCTGACAGCGTAAACCGCACCAGCCGCCATGCCTGGACATCCAGGGCCAGGAACACGGCAAATGTATCGGTGCGCTCAGCCAGTTGCTGATTGTGGCGTTTCTGCTCGGCCAATACCTGCGCTCGGTCCGCATCGGGGGCCAGCGGCCACTCTTCCCGGTACAGACTCAGCGCGCCCGACGCGGGGCCGCGCACCACATCCACCGGCAACCAACTTTCGATATGCGGTCGACCAAAGCTGTCGAGTACTTTCTGGAAGCGCTCGCCCAGCAAAAAGTCGACCGCCTGCAACGGGTCGGCCCACAAGTACACCGACGCATAGACATTGCCTGCCGCCTGCCCACGCTCCTGGGCAATAAACGCCTTGAACAGCAACCCCTCGGTGTGATCCCACAAAGGCCCCAATTGTGCGGCGCGCTGGTGGATCACGTGCATGTCGTAGTCGGCGGGCAAGCGGTGTGAATACTGTTTGGCAAACATGGAGAGACTCCTGAGCAAGATGAGATGCCAGCTTGCGCAGCGCCGATAATTTCAACAAGATATCAATGGATATATGTGAAATAAGTATACGATATGACTGATACGAACAAACCGCTGGATATCGATACCGTGCAAGCCTTCGTCCTGGTGGCGGATTTCTCCAGCTTCACGCGTGCCGCCGAGGCCCTGGACACGTCCCAGGCCGCCATCAGCCTCAAGCTCAAGCGCCTGGAAGAGCGCCTGGGTTATCGGCTGCTGGAGCGCACGCCCCGGCATGTGCGGCTGTCGCCACAGGGTGAGCGGTTCATCGGCGCCGCCCGTACCCTGCTCAACGCCCATGAACGCGCCCTCGGTGACCTGGGCGGCCACGCAGCGCGGCGGTTGGTAATCGGCATCAGCGACCACGTGGCCGGGCCGGATTTGCCCACTTGGCTCAGCCGCCTTGCCGCCTACGATCCCCTGGTGATTCTTGAAGTGCGCATCGCCTCGTCTCGCGACCTGGTCGCCGCGTTCGAGCGCAACGAGCTGGACGCGGTCATCGTGCGTAACGAAGGCGATCGCCAAGATGGCGAAGTATTGGCGGTGGAGCGCTTTGGCTGGTTTGCCGCGCCGACGTGGCAACACAGCCCGGATGCCCCACTGCGTATCGCAACCCTGGCCGCGCCCTGCGGTGTTCGCCAGCTGGCAACCCGAGCCCTGGATGACGCACGCATCGACTGGACCGAAGTGTTTGTCGGCGGCGGTGTGCTGGCCGTGGGAGCGGCGGTCAGCGCCGGCCTGGGGGTGGCCGCACTGGCACACCGCGTGGCACCGGCCGGCGCGGTGGAGGTCGGCGAGCAATACGGGTTACCCGCCTTGCCCGTCAGTGAGGTCAAGCTGCACAGCCGCATCAACGACGAGCGATCCCGCGACACGCTGCGGGCCTTGAGCGCGACTTTTCGTGGGGTGCTGCAGCGCTAGAGTGGACAACGGGTAACCTGTGGCGAGGGAGCTTGCTCCCGCTGGACTGCGTAGCAGGCCCAGTCTTTTCAAAGCAAAAGCTGGGGCCGCTTCGCGACCCAGCGGGAGCAAGCTCCCTCGCCACAGTGACCCTTAACGGACCAACCCCCACCAGTCAGGCAAGCGCCGCATTGGCCGGCACCGTCGCAGGACTACCGTTGGCCACAAAGTCCTCCCGGCGCAACACCACCAGCGCAATCAACGACACCACGCCCGTGGCCACATAGAAATACCAGGGCGAGGTGATGTCGCCAGTCACCTTGATCAACCAGGTCGAGATCAACGGCGCACTGCCACCAAACACCGCCACCGGCACGTTGTACGCCACCGCAATCCCGGTGGAGCGAATCCGCGTCGGCAGCAGTTCGCTCATCAGCGCATAGGTAGACGAGGCATACAGCCCAAACAGAATCGCCACCGCCATCAGCGGTGCAAAGAACGTTGCCGGCGTGGCGGTCGGGGCCGACTTGAACAGCCAGAACATCGCCAGCGTCGCCAGTGTGCCGATCACCATCAGGAATGGCTTGCGCCCGTACTTATCGGTGAACGCACCGCCGAACGGCATCACGAAGGCCGCCGAAAAACTCGCGACAAACACATAGAGCAAGGTGGTGCCGCTGTCGAACTTGAGGATCTTGGCCATGTAGGTCGAGGCGAAGGTCAGCACCAGGTAAAAAATCGAGCTGTGCAAGGTGATGATAAAGAACACCAGGGCAATCGCCCGCTTCCACTGCCAGACTTCACGCAGCGGTGCCCGCGAGGTTTGCCCGGCGCGTTGCAGGGCCAGGAACTCAGGGCTGTCTTCAAGCTTCAAGCGGATGTACATCGAGATAAAGCCCAGCGGTGCGGCGATCAGGAATGGCACGCGCCAGGCCCATTCCTGCATTACATCGGCGCCCAGCACCCAGGTCATGCCATTGGCGACCGCGCCGCCCAGCAACAGGCCGAGTACCGCAGTCACCATCAGCCAGCACGTGGCGAAGCCACGACGGCCGGGGCCGGCGTATTCGGAGATAAAACTGGTGACGGTGCCGATCTCGCCGCCTGCCGAGAAGCCCTGGACGCAACGCACCAGGATCAGCAGGATCGGCGCGGCGATGCCCAGGGTCGCGTAGCTGGGCAGCAAGCCCAGCAACACGGTGGAGCCCGTCATCATCACCAGTGCCATGATCAGGGTTTTGCGGCGGCCGATCTTGTCCGCCAAGGGGCCGAAGAACAGCCCGCCCAAGGGCCTGATGAAGAAGCTCAGGGCGAACGCGGCAAAGCTTGCCAGCAGGCTGGTGGTGGGGTCATCGGAGACGAAAAACGCCTGGCCGATGTACACGGCAAGAAAGCCGTAGACGCCGTAGTCGTACCACTCGATCAAGTGGCCGGAGGTGGCGCCGAGAAACGCGCGGCGCCGCTTGCGCAGCGTGTCTTGCGGGTGAATGCCCATCGAAGGGACTCCTTGTCGGTTGTTCTATCCATGAAAAAATGCGGGCTAGCGAGTGGCGGCGATACTCGCGTCTTTCAACCACTGCCGCAAGTCGGTCTTGAGGATTTTGCCGTAACTGTTCTTGGGCAACTCATCGCGGAACAGGTATTTCCTGGGTTTCTTGAAAGACGCCATGCGTGCCAAAAACCAGGCGGTCAGCTCAGCCTCGTCGAGCGGCTGGCCGCTGCGGGTCACCACAAACGCGACCACCGACTCGCCCCATTGCGCATCCGCCTCGCCCACCACGCACACTTCAAACACCTCGGGGTGTTGGGCCAGCACTTCCTCGACCTCACGCGGGTACACGTTGCTGCCACCACTGATGATCACATCCTTGGAACGGTCCGTGAGCGTGAGGTAACCGGCCGCATCGACAAAGCCGATATCGCCGGTCAGCAGCCAACCGTCGACCAGGGTTTGTCGGGTGGCCTCAGGGTTGCGCCAATAGCCTTGCATGACCGTGGCGCCACGCACGGCAATTTCGCCGCGCTCGCCGGTCGGCACCGGCTGGTGTTGCGCGTTGAGAATCTGGATCTCGACACAAGATTGCGCATGCCCGACCGACGCCGCCAGGCTGTCCCAATCAGGGCGTTGGCGGTCGGCGATCACCGCGCGGGGCAGCACGCTGATGGTCATCGGGCTCTCGCCCTGGCCGTAGATCTGCACCAGCCGCGGGCCAAAGCTGTCGACGGCTTCACGCAGGTCGGCCAGGTACATCGGCCCGCCGCCGTAGACGATCGTCTTGATGCCTTCGCCGTGGTACCCCTGACGCCGCGCCTGCTCGACCATGCGCTTGACCATGGTCGGCGCGGCGAACAGCGACACATTGCCCAACTGCGCCGCCAGGCCGAACAGCTCGGCCGCCTCGAAGCCGTGGGACGCCGGCACCACATGCCGTGCGCCGCAGCGCACATGAATGAAATTGTAGAGCCCGGCGCCATGGGACATCGGCGCCGCATACAGTGCCGCGTCGTCGGCACTGACCGGGTCGACATCCGTGGCGTAGCACAGCGACATGGCGATCAGGTTGCCATGGGACAACATCACGCCCTTGGAACGCCCGGTGGTACCGGAGGTGTAGAACAGCCAGGCGAGGTCCTGGTCCTGGCGCGATACCGGCTGCGCCAGGGTCGGCCAGCCACGGGTCGGTGGCAGTACGTGACCGTCGAGTTCCTTGCAGCGCGCGGGCAAATCCCGCGATGAGAATACCCGGCCGCCGTCGGTAAAGATCAGGCGCGCCTCGGCATCAGCGGCGATCCACGCCGCCTCCGCCGGATGCAACTTGGCATTGATCGGCACGGCTACCGCGCCCATCCACCAGATCGCGTAGAGCAGTTCCAGGTAGTCGCAGCTGTTCTTCATCAGCACCGCGACGGTATCGCCCGGCACCAGGCCGTGCTGGTCCACCAGGCAGGCGGCACGCTGGCGCACATGGGCGGCGAAGGTGGCGTAGTCGGCCACTTGCCGGGCGCCCTCGAACAGCGCCGGGCGCTGCGGATGGCGACGTTGGGTGTCGTGTAGCCAATGGGCGATGTTCATGGTTCAGCTGCGCCGCGCGTGCAGGACCGAGGCGTAGTTGGCCACCGCCATGCCGCCCATGTTGAACACCAGGCCGAACTCGGGGTTGGGCACCGCCAGGCCAATCGGCTCGCCGGTCAGTTGTCGAAACGCCAAGGCATGCATGGATACGCCGGTCGCCCCCACCGGATGCCCCTTGGCCTTGAGCCCGCCGGAAAGGTTCACCGGCAGCCGCCCGCCCGCACGCACCACGCCGCTGTCGAGCACACGGTGGCCCTCGCCTTTGGGCGCCAGGCCCATGGCTTCGTAGATCAGCAGTTCGGCGATGGTAAAGCAGTCGTGCACCTCGGCGAAGCTCAGGTCGGCCAGGGTAATGTTGGCCCCGCGCAACGCCGAGTGAATCGCCCGCTGCGGGCCTTCGAAGGCGAGGATGTCGCGCCGGGCAATCGGCAGCGTGTCGTTGACCTGAGTCAGCGCACGAATCTGTACATCGCGGCGAAACGCCCGCGCACGCTTGGGCGACGCCAGGATAATCGCGGCGGCGCCGTCGCTGATCAGCGAGCAATCGGTCAGGCGCAGGGACTCGGCCACGAACGGGTTGCTTTGGGACACATTGTTGCAGTGCTCGAAATCCATCACCCGATGCATCTGCGCCAACGGGTTGGCCATGGCATTGGTGTGGTTCTTGGTGGCGATGGCGGCCATCGAGCCCAGCGGGCAATGGTAGCGCTCGGCGTATTGCCGGGCGGCGCGGCCGAACAATTGCGGGAAACTCAGGCCGGCTTCGGCCGGGTCGTTCTGATAACCGGCACCGGCCAGGGCCTGGGTGACGGCGGCCGTCGAGGTGTGGGTCATCTTCTCGGCGCCCACCACCAGTACCAGCTCGGCGCTGCCGGAGAGGATCGCATTCACCCCGGCCTGGATCGCCGCCGAACCGGATGCACAGGCGTTTTCGCAACGAGTCGCCGGTTTGAAGCGCAGCCCCGGGTCGGCCTGCAACAGCAACGAGGCGGCAAAGCCGTCGGGCACCAGCCCTGAATTGAAGTGGCCGAGAAACAGCGCGTCAATCTCTGCCGCATCAATGGCCGCGTCCATCAGGGCTTCGCGGGTGACCTCTACGATCAGGTCCTCAAGGGTGGTGCCATCCAGGCGACCAAAACGCGAATGACCAGCGGCAACTATGGAGACGCAATCAGCAGGCATATTCAATTTCTTCTGGTGTGGGTGTAAACATTCCCTACAATGAACCACCCTGGATCGCTCGCCAATTCGTGTAACTACTTACATGGATAAGTAGTAACCGCAGCGATATACAACGAGGCAGGACGCCCAATGACTGTGTTTGAACCGCTCTTCGAAGATATCGAGCGCCTGGCGTTCCAGCTGTCGCCTGCGCCACAGATCGTTACCCGCCATCGCGTGATGGTCGACTGCAACGAAGCATTCCTGAAGCTGTTCGGCTACACCCGCGACGCCTTGGTCAACCAGTTGACCCTGCTGATTTACCCGTCCCAGGCCGATTACCACGCCATCGGCAAGCGCAGCCATGACTGGTTGCTCGACAGTGAAAACGGCTTCTACTCCGATGAACGCTTCATGCAGCACAAAAGCGGCGAAGTGTTCTGGGCCCGGTCCCATGGCTACACCCTCACCCCCAAAGACCCGTTCAAGCTGATGATCTGGCACTTCGAACGCCTGGACCGCCCCCACACCGGCACCGGCGATCTCACGCCACGAGAGCGGGAAATCGCCATGCTGATCGTCAACGGCCTCAAGTCCAAGGAAATCGCCCTGCGCCTGGGGATTTCCCACCGCACGGTGGAGGTGCACCGGGCACGGCTGATGAAAAAACTGGAGGTGAAGAACATCGTGGAGCTGGTGTCGAAGATGATTTTCGTCGGTGGCCGCAGCTGGTTATAGCCAACCATTACAAACCCCGGTCCCGCGCTGGCTACGCTGAACACTGCTCAAGAGGAGCTTCCCCACGCAGCGATGTTTAAAGGACTAATACCATGGCGCACTCTGATCGTTCTTCACCTGCCACTCTCCCGCGTAAAACCCCACCGCCCGTCGAGGGCAGCGGCTCCAACCTGCTCACCCTGGACAACGCCGGCCCCGTGCAAATGGGCTTCTGGGTGCCCAACCGCGTATGGGCGACCGCCAATTACCTGGTGCCCCTGCGCAACTATATCGCCGCGATGAAAAAAGCCGGCACCCTGGCGCCCATGCAGCCGCAGCTGGTGGCCTTCAAGCAATGGGTGACCAGCCACAGCGTGTACCGCATGTGGGTGATGTCGATGATCGAGCAGGCCAACGCCTTCGTGAGGACCCTGCCCCCCCACACCCGCGACCAGATCAAAACCGAGGATGGTGACGCGGTGTGGATCGAGGGCTACGACAGTTTCTTCGAGATCCTCAACGAGATCGTCAGCACCTCGTCGTCCTTCAACGACACCGCTCAGGTGGGCACGCCCATGAATGGCTTCCTGGCGATCTCCATGGCCACCGAAGCCGGCGTTGCGCTGTTTCATGACGCCACCTTCAACCAGCAGTTCAAGCAGGTGCTCGACACTTGGAACGCCTACCTCAAGAGCCCGCAGTCGCTGGACAAACTTGACATCAACAACCCCGAGAAACCGGGCTCCTGGATCTCCAAGGCCGCCTGGAAAGCCGGGGTATGGGACCAGATGGAGTACGACCCGAAAAAACCCGGCTACGGCTTCGATTCGTGGAACGCGTTTTTCATCCGTAAATTCGTGCCCGGCGCACGGCCTTTCCAGGGCGACGCCAAGACCCAAGTCAATATCGGTTGCGAGACCACGCCGTGGGAGTATGAGAACGATATCGCCCTTGAAAGCGACTTCTGGATCAAGGACGTCAACTACTCGCTGCTGGACCTGTTCGCCGGCCAATCCACGTTGGCGAAGCTGTTTGAAGGCGGCCAGCTTTACCAGGGCTTCCTGTCGGCCACCCACTACCATCGCTGGAACGCACCACTGGACGGCACCCTCGTGCGTTCATGGGTACAGCCCGGGACTTACTTCGCCCAACGCCCGGCCCAGAAGGAAGGCCCGGGCACCTGGGAAGGCACCGAGTCACAACCCTACCTGGGCCACGTGGCGGCACGCGCGATCTTTATTTTCGAGCACCCTGCCTGCGGGTACGTGGCGTTGATCTGCATCGGCATGGTGGAGGTGTCGACCTGCATCATTGAACCGGCGTTTATCGTCGACGAAGGTGCCAGGCCGGTCACGATCAAGCGCGGTACGGAAATCGGTCACTTCGAGTTCGGCGGCTCGACCCACGTGATGGTGTTCCAACGCGACCGCGTGCGCCTGGAAGAATGGGCGGTCAAGGCCGTGGAGCACCGCCAGGCGCCCAAACCAACGCCTATGGGCAGTGTGATTGCGACGGCGCTGGTCCCGCGCAAACCCAAGGGGCCGACGCCTAGCCACTAGGGGCGAGAAACAAGGGGCAGACCACTATTACCTTGCATGGGGTCTGCCCCCGCGTGATGCCGCGTGATGTTTGTACCGCGGCTCACGCCGCCCTGCTCAACCGGTTTTACACGTCAACCAAGCGCTCCAGAACAGGCTGCTGAAAAAACGCGTCGCCTCCCCGAACCCCGCCTCATGCAACAACTGTTGAACCGCCGCTTCAGAATGAGGAGGGTCAGCGCCTTGAAGAATTTTCCCAAGCTTGGCTTTCACTTCATCCGGGCCGGCGCCGTGCTGCCGCCAGCGTTGCCCCCAGGCAGCCAGGAGTAACGGCTGGCTGGCATAGGCATATTGATTGCCCGCCACAATCAACGGAGCCCCCGGTTTCAGACGCGCCCGAATGGCTCGCAGGATGTGTCCCTTGGCCTCGTCCCCATCGAGATGATGCAGTACACCGATCAAGGTGGCGGCGTCGTAAGACTCATCCGGCGCTAGTGCTTCAACATGCCCAAGCACCAGCTCGGTTCTTTCGAGCAGGTCATTGGCGGCCAACTGCTGCTTCGCGGTTTCAAGCATCGATTCGGAGGGGTCGACGGCGGTGAAGCGCCAACCCGGCTCAAGCCTGGCCATCGCGATAATCTCCTGCGCCGTACCGCCCGCACCGACTGCCAGGACTTTTGCCGAGTCCCGGCTGCCGAGGCTTGCCGCGAGCATGCACGCCGCCAGATCCTGACAGGCGTCATAACCGGCCAGCGCGATGCGGCTTTGACGTCCGTACTCGTTGGCACGGGTGTTATCGAACTTTTCAACTGAGTTGGGCGATGATGAGTTCAAGGTGATTCTCCATATCCTTGAATCAACATAGGTCATGTGTAGCGATAATAAAAATTCATTAATTTCATGGAATGCATTCCTACAAAGAATAAACGCCGTCCCATCAGTGCCAGAGCTCAAGATTGTTCACTCAACATCACGAGCACCCGGAAAATATAAGCTTGGGCCTGCGCTTACATCCGGTGATGTTCCAGCAAGAAGTCCACGAACAATCGCACCCGCGCCGGCATTGCCGCCCCGCCGACGAACACCGCATGAATCGGTTCCTGGTCCCCGGGGTTCCAGGCTTCCAACAGCGGAACCAGTTCGCCGCGCTGCAGATCCCCTCTCACGGTGAACTCACCGATACGTGCAATGCCGGCACCGACTCTCGCGAGTTGTGCCAGCGCTTCACCACTGCTGCATTCGATGTTGCCGCTGACCTTCAGGGAAAACTCTTTTCCATCGCGGATAAACGGCCAGTTAGGTTCAGCGCGCCGGAAGTTGAAGCGCAGGCAGTTGTGCTGTAGCAGGTCATCCGGTTCCTGGGGGATACCGTGGCGTTGCAGATACTCGGGCGATGCCACCACTACCTGGCCGGTGTCGCCGATCCTGCGCGCGGTCAGCGGGCTGTCGGGCAGATGGCCAAAGCGGACCGCGACGTCGGCCTGTCCGCCGAGAATGTCGACCACTTCGTCGCCGAGGGTGAGGTCGACGACAATGTTCGGGTAACGGGCGCTGAATGCTGCGACCAAAGGAACGATGGCCAGCCGTCCATGGCCAAGGGCGGCACTGACTCGCAATCGCCCCCTGGGAACGCCTTGGTCGGCGATGGCTTCTTCGACCTCGTCCATGTCGGCCAGGATGCGCCGGGCACCGCGCAGGAACGCTTCGCCCTCGGCAGTGAAGGTGATCGCTCGGGTGGTGCGCAACAGCAGGCGGGTGCCAAGACGTTGCTCGGTACGCGCGATGATCCGACTGACTGCCGAGGGTGTCAGGCCCAGAGCACGTGCGGCGGCCGACAGGCTGCCTTCCTGCGCCACGGTGGTGAACACGCTCATTTCACCTGACCTACCGTTGAAGTCCACTTGTGCCTCCTGCGCAAAGGTGATTACCAAAAATGCCAACTACCGCCTAAAAAAACTGGATCGTAGCATTAGCGGCACAGATAAGGAGCCTTCCATGCATATCAATCCACCACTTGTCGCGCTCGCCATCGGTGCCTTCGGCATCGGCGTAACAGAATTCGCCCCCATGGCGATGTTGCCGGGTATCGCTGCGGATCTGGGCGTTTCCATTCCTGCCGCCGGTTTGCTGGTCAGTGCTTATGCGTTGGGCGTATTGCTCGGCGCACCTCTGATGACCCTGACCACCGGCAAGATTCCCCGGCGCTATCTGCTGATCGGGCTCATGGCAATTTTCACCCTGGGTAATCTGATGTCAGCCCTGGCCACCGATTACTACAGCCTCATGACCGCCAGGGTGGTGACCTCACTGAACCATGGTGCATTTTTTGGCGTTGGCTCCATCGTCGCCGCCAGCGTGGTCGCTCCGGAGAAACGTGCCGGGGCGGTTGCGGCGATGTTCATGGGCCTGACCCTGGCGACCATCGGTGGTGTGCCGATGGCCACCTGGTTTGGTGAACTGTTCGGTTGGCGCACCGCTTTCTGGGGAATTACCGGCCTCGGCGTGGTGACCATGGCCGCGTTGTGGTTCGCTCTGCCTAACCTGAAGACGCCGCAAGGCGGCGGTGTAATGGCCGAAATTCGGGTACTGGGGCGTGGTCCGGTGCTGGGCGCGTTGGCCCTGACCGTAGTCGGATCCAGCGCAATGTTCACCGTCTTCACCTACATCGCGCCGATCCTCAGCAGCGAGACCCATGGTTCCACCGCCTACATCACCGCCATGCTGATGCTTTTTGGCGTGGGGTTGACGCTGGGCAATCTGTGGGGTGGCAAGGCCGCCGACCGCTCGATAGATCGCACCTTGATCGTCTCGCTCAGCGTTCTGATTCTCGTCTTGCTGGCGTTTACCCTGCTGATGCGTTGGCCGGTGCCGGCTGCTCTGGCCATCCTGGTATGGGGTATCGCCAGTTTCGCCCTGGTGCCGCCGCTACAGATGCGCGTCATGGAAGCAGCGAAGGACGCGCCCAACCTGGCCTCTGCGGTGAACATTGGCGCCTTCAATTTTGGCAACGCGATTGGCGCGGCGCTGGGCGGAGCGGTAATCAACGCGGGTCTGGGTTACCCGGCGATCGCCCTGGCCGGAGCGGCGATGGCTGCGCTGGGGTTGCTGATGGTGTTGGCGTATGCTTGGCGTTCCAGAACGATGGAAGCAGCAGTGGTGTGACGAAGATGAGGGGGAACTGCTCCCGATAGCGGGGCATCAGTCATAAATAAGCTGACTGACAGGCCGCCATCGGGAGCAAGCCCCCTCCCACAAATTGTGAGCAGGCAAGCCAACCCTCATTCCACTTGTGCCGCATGAGTAACCTGCATTATCAAGCGCTGGCGCCCTGCACACCGCATAACCCTGTGGGAGGGGG
>NZ_JAEKGB010000010.1:0-195932 GCF_016918385.1 Pseudomonas sp. ICBG1301 | reverse complement strand
CAGTGAAACGATGCATCGCCGATGGTAGTGTGGGGTTTCCCCATGTGAGAGTAGGTCATCGTCAAGATTAAATTCCGAAACCCCATTTGCGAAAGCAGATGGGGTTTTGTTTTGGGCGATCGAAAATTCACCGGCACTCCCCGACAAATTTGCACAGTTATTTCTGAACCAGGCCACTAGAATAGGCACCTAACCATTTTTAGAGTCTGAGCCCTACTATGCCCGATCCGGTTGATACCCTTGAGGTGTCGGATTTACCGCTGGACGATCTGGTGGCATGCCATGAGTGCGACTTGCTGATGCGTAAACCGGTACTCGCCATCGGTGAGAAGGCCCAATGCCCACGCTGCGGATACGAGTTGTACGCTCATCGCCACAATGTCGTGGAGCGAAGCCTTGCCTTGGTAATTGCCGCGCTATTGCTTTACATCCCCGCGAACTTTTTACCTATCATGCAGCTCAATCTACTCGGGCAATCCTCCGAAGATACCGTCTGGACTGGCGTCGTCGGTTTGTTTGATACCGGCATGCAAGGCGTCGCGGTGGTGGTGTTCCTGTGCAGCATGGGCATTCCCCTGCTCAAATTGCTCTGCCAGTTGGCCGTGCTGCTCAGCATCCGCTGGAAGGTTGGCCGCAGCTATGGGTTGTTGCTCTACCGTATTTACCATCATCTGAAAGATTGGGGGATGTTGGAGGTCTACTTGATGGGCGTGCTTGTGGCGATCGTCAAACTCGCTGACATGGCCTCCATCACAGTCGGCCTGGGGCTCGTCTGTTTTGTCAGTCTATTAATCGTTCAAGTGCTGCTTGAGGTGGTGATGTCGCCCCATCAGATCTGGCAGGCGCTGTCTGGAGAGGATGATCATGCGAGCGATTGATGCAGGTATTCTGATCTGTACCGAATGCCACGAACTGAACAAGCAAGAGCCGGACACCGATGAGCAGCTGTGCACGCGTTGCGGTGCGCTTATCCATGCCCGTCGCCCCAACAGCCTGGCGCGCACATGGGCATTGCTGATGACTGCGGCGATCCTGTACATCCCCGCGAACCTATTGCCGATCATGACCATCAATACCCTCGGCCAGGGCGACCCCAGCACCATCATGGCCGGCGTGATCCAACTGGTGCAGCACGGTATGTACCCCATTGCGGCCGTGGTGTTCATCGCCAGTATCCTGGTGCCCACATTCAAGTTGGTGGGTATCGGTCTGCTACTGTTTTCGGTGCAGCGCCATCAACCGCTGTCCGCGCAACAACGCATTATCATGTACCGCTTCATCGAATTCATTGGCCGCTGGTCCATGTTGGATATCTTCGTGATCGCCATCCTGGTGGCGGTTGTAAACTTTGGCCGGCTTGCCAGTGTCGAGGCTGACCTCGGCGCTGCAGCGTTCGCCAGTGTGGTGATCTTGACGATGCTTGCCGCAGTAACTTTTGATCCCCGACTGATTTGGGATAACACGGAGTCGGACGACGACCATGAGTGATTTGCCTAAAGCTAAAACCCGCCCAGCCTCCAACTGGTCGGCCATTTGGGTGTTGCCCCTGATTGCCCTGATCATCGGTGGCTGGTTGGGATGGCGTGCCTATAACCAACAGGGCATTGAGATCCAAGTCCGTTTTGAAAGCGGCGAAGGTATTCAGGTCAACAAGACCGAAGTGGTCTACAAAGGCATGACCGTGGGTAAGGTCAAAGCCATGGCTCTGGATGACGAAGGCAGCAATCGGGGTGTGATCGCTACCATCGAAATGAACAAAGACGTTGAGCAGTATCTCAAGACCAACACGCGTTTCTGGCTGGTCAAACCCAGCGTCAGTCTTGCGGGTATCACCGGCCTTGAAACCCTGGTCTCAGGTAACTACATCGCTGCCAGTCCAGGTGATGGTGAACCCACCCGCAAATTCAAGGCGCTGTCTGAAGAGCCACCGTTATCTGACGCCAAGCCCGGTTTGCACTTGACCCTCAAGGCCGATCGACTCGGCTCGCTGAATCGTGGCAGCCCGGTGTTCTACAAGCAGATCCAGGTTGGCCAGGTCAAAAGCTACCTGCTCTCCGAAGACCAGAGCACCGTCGAGATCAAGGTCTATATCGAACCGACCTACGCCCACCTGGTGCGCAAACATACGCGGTTCTGGAACGCCAGTGGTATCAGCATCGACGCCAACCTCTCCGGCGTAAAGGTGCGCAGCGAATCCCTCTCTAGCATCGTTGCCGGCGGTATCGCCTTCGCCACGCCGGAGAATCGCAAGGACAGTCCGCCGACCGACCCGAGCCTGCCCTTCCGTCTGTATGAGGATTTTGATGCGGCCGCGGCCGGTATCAGGGTCAAGGTCAAACTGACCGATTTCGAAGGTTTGCAGGCTGGACGCACCCCCGTCATGTACAAAGGTATCCAGGTCGGTAGCCTGAAAACCCTGAAGATCGACCCAAGCCTCTCCAGTGCGAACGCTGAACTGACCCTCGATCCGCTCGCTGAGGAATACCTGGTGCAGGACACCCAGTTCTGGGTCGTCAAGCCGTCCATCTCACTGGCGGGCATCACTGGTCTGGAAGCCTTGGTCAAAGGTAACTACATCGCCATCCGACCTGGCGATAAAGGCGGCGCGCCACAGCGTGAGTTCACTGCCCGTGCCAAAGCTCCGCCGTTGGACCTGCGCTCCCCAGGCCTGCACATGGTGCTGCTCACCGATAGCCTCGGCTCCCTGGATGTGGGCAGTCCGATCCTCTACAAACAAGTCAAAGTCGGCTCGGTGCAGAGCTACCAGTTCTCCCGCAAGAACAAGCAGCTTGTGATCGGCGTTCACATCGAGAAGGAATACGAAAACCTGGTCAACGGTTCGACGCGCTTCTGGAATGCCAGCGGCGTCACCCTGACTGGCGGTCTGACCGGCGGCATCCAGGTCAAGAGTGAGTCGCTGGCCAGCCTGATGGCTGGCGGTATTGCTTTCGAAACCCCGGAGCCCAACGTACCCCTGAAAAGGCGCATTCCACGTTTCCGCCTGTTTGCTGACCGTGACGCGGCCAATCAGCATGGCACCCTGGTGACCATCAGGGTTGATCGCGCCGATGGACTGCGCCCGGGCACACCGGTACGTTTCAAGGGACTGGATGTGGGCAAGATCGAGAGCGTTGACCTGAGTGCCGACATGCAATCGGTATTGCTCAGCGCACGTATCACCCAAGTGGCCGATCGGATCGCGCGCGCAGGCAGCCAGTTCTGGGTGGTCAAGCCTGAGCTGGGCCTGATGAAAACGTCGAACCTGGAAACCCTGGTCACCGGCCAATACATCGAAGTGCAACCGGCGGCGAAAAACGCCGCTGCGCAGAAGAGTTTTGTAGCGCTGGACCAGCCTCCTGAAGCCGCCCACCAGGAGGCTGGCCTGAGCCTGACCCTCAGCGCCGCCCGCCGTGGTTCGTTGAAGGAAGGGGTGCCGGTCACGTATCGCGAAGTCACCGTCGGCAAGGTGACGGGTTACGAGTTGGGCCAGACTGCGGACCGTGTCCTGATCCATATCCTGATCGAGCCCAAGTACGCGCCTTTGGTACGGAGTGGCAGCCGCTTCTGGAACACCAGCGGCTTCGGGGTCGACTTCGGGCTATTCAAAGGTGCAACAGTGCGCACCGAGTCCCTGGAAACCTTGGTTGCCGGTGGTATCGCCTTTGCCACGCCAGACGGCGAGCGCATGGGCAACGCCGCACGGCCACAGCAAACCTTTGCGCTGTTCGACAAGTTCGAAGACGAATGGCTGACCTGGGCGCCTAAGATTCCTCTGGGCAAATAGACCGAGGCGCTGCCTTTCGCGAGTAAGCCCGCTCCCACATTCGCCCGCATTCCTGCAGCGAACACTCGGTCACCTGTGGGAGCGGGCTTGCTCGCGAAGAGGCCTCCAAGGGCTCCACGCTACTCAAAACCATAAAAAAGGCCGCGATCCATCAGATCGCGGCCTTTTGCGTTTCAGCGCAGTGGATCAAACCTCATCCAACTCCGGCTCGTCCGCCTGCACGTTCATCGTTGCCTTCACCACATCGTGACGACGGATGTACTTCCAGTCCGCTTCATCGATGTAGATGCCGTTCGGCCCGCTGCCGCCTTCAAGGTCAATCGCCACCTGGGCGGACACCTGCGGCTTCACACTCGCCAGGATCGGTACGAAGCCCAGCTGCAAGCTGGTTTCCAGCAGCGCGGCCTGGTTCTTCTCGTCGATGTCCGCTGCCTCGTCCAGGTAGTACGGCAAGCGCACACGCCCGGCCTGGTCGCGGTCCATCAAGTGCAGCAACAAGTACATGTTGGTCAGCGCCTTGATGGTCATGGTAGTGCCGTTGGACGCCGCGCCGTCGATGTCGGTGTGAATCACCGGTTGGCCGTGCACCTTGGTGATCTCGAACGCCAGCTCGAACAAGTCCTTGAGGCCCAGCTGGTTATGGTTGGCGGCTACCAGGCGTGCCAGGTATTCCTTGGCCTCTTCGTTCTTGTTGTCCTGCTCGGCGCTCTGGCTGAGGTCGAACACCGACAAGGTTTCGCCTTCTTCATACTGACCGGCACTGTGGATGATCTGGTCGATATGCTTGAGCGCCTCCTTGTTCGGCGCCAACACGATGCGAAAGCTCTGCAGGTTGGACACCTGACGCTTGTTGATCTCGCGGTTGAACAAGGCCAACTGGTGTTCCAGGCTGTCGTAGTCACTACGGATATTGCGCAGGGTACGTGCGATATCGGTGACCGCCGCACGGCGCGCCTTGCCCAGTGTCAGGGCTTCGTCGGTACGGTGCGCATAGGCGTTGATCAACAGTTGCAGGCGGCGTTCTACGTCATCCTCGCTGTCGAACTTGGCCACGCCCTTGAGGCGTACCTGCGCATACAACGCTTCGATCTGGCCATCGGCGCGCAGCAAACCTTGCCAGCTGTCCTGATAGTCATTGAGCAGTGGCAGCAGGTTGTCCATGGAGTCGTCGACCGGGTCCATGAACGGCGTGCCGAACGGCAAGTCCGCCGGCAGCAGTTGGCGACGGCGCAAGGCGTCATCCAGCGTACGCTGCTTGGCTTCCATATCCGCGATCTGACGGCCGACCAGTTGCAACTTGGCCGACAATTGCTGAACGCGCTCGGTGAAGGCATCGCTGGAGCGTTTCAACTCATCCTGGGCGGCTTCCATCTGCGCCAGGCTTTCCAGTTTTTCGCCTTCTTCGGCACTCAGGGTTTGCGTACGGCGGAAGTCTTCCAAGGCCTTTTGCGCATCCAGCACTTGCTGGTACAGCGCTTCGGTCTGGGTCTTGCTCGCCGCGCGGTCAGCAGCGACCGCCTGTTGCGTCTTGAGCTGCTTGAGTTCTTTTTCCAGGCGTTCTTTCTGGTCACGCAGTGCTGCGCGATCCGCCAAGGCTTGCAACGCCGGTGGCTCGATGTGGGAGATGTCGATGGACAGCCCCAGCACTTCGAAGCGCTCGCCCTTGAAGCCGTCGAGGATCTGCTCCAGGGATTTGACCCACTGGCCGTCCTCGTCCAGCGTGATGCCGTGCTCACCCAATGGCAGGCTGAACAGCGAACTGTTGAACAGGCGCATCAGACGTTCGACATCCTGCTGCGAGAACTCTTCACGCAGTTTGGCGTAGCTGTTGTTGTCCGCGTGGTCGAGCTGCTGCCTGACCGACTTCAAGCGTTTTTCCAGATCCCGCAGACGCTCGTCCAGATCCTCGGCGCTGAATTGTCGCGACTGCGCCAGGGCACCGGCCAATTCATCGTGGGCATCCTTGGCCGCCAGCAGTTGCTGCTCCAGCACCTTGACGTCATTGACCAAGGCAAAGCGATGCTTGAGCACCGACAACTCGCCCAACCAGCGCTGAATACCGCTGATCTCCCGCTCCAGGCGCATCAGCTCCTGGGTGCCGCCGCGCTGGTCGTTCTGCAGTGCGTCCTGCTCGTTGCGGTAGTGCTCGGCCTGGATCGTCAGTTCTTCCTTGCGCGCACTGGCGTAATCCGACCAAGTGCCCAGCAACGAATCCAGCAACGGCGACAGGCGATGCAGTTTGCCGCGCAGGATATCGCGCTGCTTCACACCATTGGACAGTGCCTCGACCAAAGGCCCCGCGGCCACCAGCGAGTTGTAGTCCTGTTCCATGCGTCGTACATCACGGAAGGCCTCTTCGCATGCAGCGATGTAATCGACACTGCCGGAACGCAGGCTGTGTTCGAACGCATCGAGGAACAATTGCTTGAGCTTGGCCGCGGTGATTTCGCGCATGTGCAGCAGGTTGATAAACAGTGCCCGGAACGTCTTCAGGCTCTGCTCGCTGGTGGAGCGTAGCGGAATCAGGGTCAGGTCCAGTGGGATCGACGTATGGCCGCCCACCAGCAGGCGACGCAGTTCATCGGGCTTGAGCTCATAGGCTTTCAGGCCTTCGCGCTCAAGGTTGGTGAACAGCTCTTTCTGGCGCAGGCAGGTATCGTTTTTCTGGTAATGGGCCAGGTCCAGCTTGCCGGCATAGGCAAAGAACTGGTGGCCGAAACCGCCCCCCGGGCCACGTCCGACCACACCGATCACGTGGGGGCCGTGAGGCAGGGAGACTTCCACGAGGATGTAGCTGGTGTCACTGGCGAAGTAGAAGCGCCGCGATTGTTCCAGGGTGTACTTGCCGAAACTCATGTCCGACATGCGCGCCAGGATCGGGAACTGCAAGGCGTTGATCGACGCGGATTTGCCCAGGTTGTTGGCGCCATAGACCGACAGCGGTTCTTCCAGTGGGAACAAGCCCAGGCTGTAGCCGGCGGTGTTCAATAGGGCGAAACGGCGGATGCCGTAGCGTTCCTTGCTCATGCGTCGGTCTCCTGTTCTTCTGCAATGGCACGAGCCAGGGCGTCTTCTTCGCTTTCTTCGGTAAAGTCACTGAGGTCCAGCGGGTCATCGGTTTCCAGCAGTTTTTCATCGCTGTCTTCGTCGATGATCACCGGTGCCGGCAATGGCAACACGCTGTGGATGCTGGCGGCCAGGTCGCGATCCTGCTGTACCGACAGGCACACATCAAGGAAACGGTGCATCGGCGGCAGGAAGCGGTACACGCCGTTGTCTTCGCTGGCAAAACCCAGTTGGGTCATGCGGCGCATGATTTTCTCTTCGAGTTCTTCCTGGGTCTGCACTTCGGCCTGGATAAACAGGTCGCGGTACTTCTCCAGCAACGACGGCAGCTCATCGCGGCCCAGGCTGCCACCGTCCAGCACAGCGATCGGGTCGCGGCCCTGGTCGGCCAGATGTTCGACGATGATGAAGGTGAACAACGCCAGGCGCTGCGCGGTCTTGTTCACTTGCGCGGCGGCCACGGCGGTGTCCGGCACGAAATAGTAGAAGCCCCGGGTGTCGCATACCAATTCAAAGCCCAGGGCCTTGAATAGCGTGCGGTACTGGTCCTGGAAGTTTGACAATTGTGCATACAGCTCAGGGTCGCGGCGGCTGACGTGGTAACCCTTGAACAGCTCGCGAAAAATCGGCGCCAGCTGGGACAGTTCGGATAGATCAAGATGCATAAGGCGTGCTCGCAGAATTCTCGGCGGCGTCAGGCGTGGCCGGGAGCAGGGCGAATGAGCGCAGGCTGACCTGGTGCTCGTGTGTGTGGTAATCGCGGCGTTCCAGGCGTTCGCGCTTGAAACGTTTTTCCCGCGAGAGGCGCGAGAACCAGTACAGCAACTCATCGGTGGCACCGTCCGGTTCCTGTTCCAGCAGCCAGGTCATCAGGTCCGGCATCGGCAGCGCGTCTTCGCAGCGTTCGAGCATTTCCTTGACCGTGCGCGGCGCGCGTTGGGCTTCGCCTCTGTGGGATTTGTGCGCCTTGGGGAAGCGTGCCGGTTTCGGCTCGAAATTCGCCAGGGCGTACACATAGGCTTCCACCTGGCTCGCACTGCCGAGAAAGGTGCTTTGCGGCCGGGTAAACATGGGCAACGCCGCTTGCGGCACCGCGTCCAGCCCTTTGCGGCGAATCGCCGACAAGGCCAGCGCCGCGCCTCGGGTCACGGCGTTGTGCCGACGGGCTTCTTCACGCAGCGGCAACAGCAGTTCGCGCGCATGACGCAAGGTCAGCTGGGCACTGGTCTGCATTTCAAGAATGCGCGCGTGGGTGCGCAGCAGCATGTCGTCGTCCACCAGGTGACCCAGGCGCTGTTGCTCGGTGAGCAGGCGCAGCAGCACATTCTCGACCTTGCGCACGCCCTGTTCGAAGGCGCCATCGGCGTTCACCAGTTGGATCATCGGTTCGACGTATTCATCCCAGGTTGCCAATACCTCGGCGTAACGCTGGCGCAGCGGTATCTGCCGGTCACTGGTCTTGGCGCGGTCGGCCACTGCGGCGAGGGCCTGTTCGTCGTTGGCGAGCTTTTTCAGCACGTCACGCACACGCATGTCGAGCAGGCGCAGTTGACGGGCCAGGTCGTGGCCGTCACGGATATCGAACGCATCTTGGATGTAGCCTGCCAAGCGTTCCAGATGGCGCAGGTAGGCTTCGATTTCCAGGCACAGGCCAAGCCGGTGCTCCTTGCGAAGATAAGCCAGGAAGTCATGGATCTGCGCATTGAGCTCGAAACGGTTCGGGCTCTTGGCGACAGGCACCAGGATATCCAGGCGAATCCATACGTCCAGCAGGTTGGTGATGTCCTGGGGCGTGCTGTCCAGTTGTTGGGCGGCCAATTGTGCGCGCAGCTCGCCCAGGCTCAAGGTGCCTTGGTCGAAGTGTTCACACAGTGGCTCCAGTAAGGCCCAGTGTTCGGCGAGGGCGCGTAGGACGCGCTTGGGTTCGATCATGGGAATGGCCGGCTGGTTGGCGATTAAAAGTCGCGATTGTACTGCATCAGGCGCGGGATTTATCCACAGCCGGTCAGCGCGCAGTGGGCGATTGTTGCCGAACAGCGGTAGAATCCTCGCTCTTTACTTATCCACAAGTGGCCGAGCTGTGCTTATCGAGTCCCGACGTCGCGCTTACTTGACCGCCATGCAGGTGGTCAACTGGCTGCCCCGCACCGAACTGCCGTTTGCCGCGCCGTCGCGGCCTGAGCTGTTGCAGGCGCTTGAACCCTATGAGGCGTTCGAGTCATCGGGCGAAGAGGCCGCAGCGCCCGTGGCGGTGGTCAACCCCGTAGCCCAATCGCGCCCTGTGGTCGAGCGAGCGAAGATCGAAGTACCGCGCCCATCGCCGGTGACCAAGCCGGTGGTGGCTGAAGAGACTGCGCCGGTGGTCAAGACGCCGGTAGTGCCGCCACCGCGCTTCGCCCTGCAATTACTGCGCGCCGGCCGTTGCCTGTTGCTGGTGGAACTGCCCACTGGCGAGCGTTTCCAGACCCGCGACCCGGCCTATATGCTGCTCAAGGACATGCTGCGCGCCGCCGGCCTGCCCGACAGCCCGCAAATCGTCGGCGACCCGGTGCGCTGGCCGCTGCTGGTACGCGGCACCATGGACCAGGGCCCGGAAGCTGCGCGGGATTTTGTGCAAGGCTTTGTGTCGGCGCGCCTGGAAGACGAACCCTGTGCATGCCTGTGGCTGATCGGCCTGCCCGCCGTGCGTTTCGCCGGCGAGGCCAATGCCGAAGCCTGGTACCGTGAACTGCAGGTCGAGGGCCTGGGCCTGTCCTGGGCCCTGCCGGGCCTGGAATTATTAATGGAAGA
This sequence comes from Pseudomonas sp. ICBG1301, assembly GCF_016918385.1. Lineage (NCBI taxonomy): Bacteria > Pseudomonadati > Pseudomonadota > Gammaproteobacteria > Pseudomonadales > Pseudomonadaceae > Pseudomonas > Pseudomonas sp. ICBG1301. The sequence continues at coordinate 186,292 of NZ_JAEKGB010000010.1, read as the reverse complement.
GCCACAGCGTAAGGCTGATGTCTGGCAAGCCATGCGCCGGCTGATGGCGCGCTGGAAAACGACTGATGAGTGAGGCTTTATCCTTCCGCCCGATGACCGAGGCTGACCTCGACGCGGTGCTGAAAATCGAATATGCGGCGTTCAGCCATCCGTGGACCCGCGGGATTTTCCTTGATGGCTTGGGCAAGTACCAGATCTGGCTGATGTTCGAAGGCGAGCAACAAGTCGGCCACGGCGTTGTACAGATCATCCTCGATGAAGCGCATTTGCTGAATATCACCGTCAAGCCGGAAAACCAGGGCCGCGGCCTGGGCTTGGCGTTGTTGGAACACCTGATGTCCCGCGCCTACGCGGCCAACGCTCGCGAGTGCTTCCTCGAAGTGCGCGACAGCAATACCAGCGCGTTCCGCTTGTATGAGCGCTACGGCTTCAACGAAATCGGGCGTCGGCGCGATTACTACCCCGCCGTGGGTGGCCGCGAAGATGCCGTCGTGATGGCCTGCACCCTCGTCGACTAGGGCGCAGGCCTCGTGTGGGAGCGGCTTGCTCCCACATCCAGCTCCGGTGGTGTGTCAGCGGCTACCGTCTACCGGGTCGATGTCGGCCAACTCGGCCTCATCCAATCCATTGCCGCCGCCAATCTCGTCTTCATCGACAATGCTCAGGTCATAATCGGCAGCGTCGCCATCGCCAGCTTCTCGAGCATCCCGCGCACCGTCTTCATGGATCAGGGTTTCCGGGCTCATGTCATCGTCGGTCGCCTCATGATCGGCCGTCGAAGCCCCGGTCATGCCGGCCTCCCGCGCCCGTTCAGCGGGTATCAGGTGCTCGCGCTCACGCGGGGGGATCTCTTCACCTATCTGCGCCGTCGGTTCCTCTTCGTCAAAATCCAGCTCGCGCATCGAGCCCATGCGATCTTCGTTGTCATCAATCGGTTCGGGCTGCGTGGCGCCGTAGGGGCGTCGTGATTCGGTCATGGCCAATCCTCATACTGTGGGGCTTATAGTGTGTGGACAGGCGCGGCAGCCTAAAGATTCAAGCTAATTAGCACTCAGCGTGACCCGGACGACGGGTTGTCAGTCACAAAACTGCGCACCATTCCTGAGGCTTTCCCTGATGAACGAACTACAAGACTTACTTGATAACAACGAACGCTGGGCGGACGCGATCAAACAGGAAGATCCCGAATTCTTCGCCAAGCTCGCTCGCCAGCAGACGCCGGAATACCTCTGGATCGGCTGCTCCGATGCCCGCGTACCGGCTAACGAGATCGTCGGCATGCTGCCGGGTGATCTGTTCGTGCACCGCAACGTGGCCAACGTGGTGCTGCACACCGACCTCAACTGCTTGTCGGTGATCCAGTACGCGGTCGACGTGCTCAAGGTCAAACATATTCTGGTGACCGGTCACTATGGCTGCGGCGGCGTGCGTGCCTCGATGCAAGACCGCCAGTTCGGCCTGATCGACGGCTGGCTGCGCACGATTCGCGACCTCTATTACGAGAACCGCGACCTGCTGGCCCAATTGCCCACCGAAGAAGAACGCGTCGACCGCCTCTGCGAGTTGAACGTGATTCAGCAGGTGGCCAATGTCGGCCACACCAGCATTGTGCAAAACGCCTGGCACCGTGGGCAGAGCCTGTCGATCCATGGCTGCATCTACGGCATCAAGGATGGGCGCTGGAAGAGCTTGAACACCACCATCAGTGGCTTTGAGCAGTTGCCGCCACAGTATCGCTTGCGCCCACTGGGTGAAGCCTAAGGGCTTTTGCGCATCCGCCACTGCTGCATGAACGCCTGGCCTTCGGCGTTCAGCGGCTCCTGGCTGCCGGTGATCCACCCTCGGCAGTTCAGCTCGCCACATTGGCAAGCGAACTGCCGGAACAACACGTCCTCGGTGCTCGCGTAATCCATGCTCAGGATTGTGCCGGCGCGCAAGGGCTGCACGGTCCACACCTCCAGGTAGGTGGTGTCGAAAAACACGTTCGGGTTGCACGAGTGCATCAATAAACCGGCGAACCAGCGGTCGTACAAGTGGATGCGTGACGACAACTGCAAGGTATGCAGGCGTCGCTCGCTGACCGCGTAGCCGGAGACTTTGGCGATGCGCACGCGGGCGTCGAAGGCCACGCGGGCCTTGACCCCGGCGCCGACACCCTCAATGTCGTGCAAAATCTTGAATTGCTTGGCCGAAGGGTAACCCTGTTCAACAAGCAGTGTCTTGAAGGGGTAAAGGCAGTCATTTACAGACGCTTTGGCCTTATCCATGGCATGAGTTTTCATGACTCTCCTGGGTTAGGCTGCATCGACTTGCTGATGTTGTCTGATTACCAGTCTCGCAGCTGATGGGGGCTGCTCAAGAATCGTCGAAGTTGGATCCGGTTTCTACTGTCAAATCTGACAGTAGAAACCGGGTTTTTTGCCTGATTTACAACGCTGGGGCTGCGAGGGTGGGGATTGGAGCGGCGGTTTTCAGTTGTTTGAGCTGGGCCTTGATGACCGGCGTGGCGCATTTGGCATTGGCTTGCTCCGGTGTCAGGTTGCGCACCGAGGTGTAGAACAGCTCACAGGTCTGTTCCTTGCGCGTGACTTGCCAGGTGTTCATGCACGCTTTAAGCAACACATTGGGATCGCCGGCCGGTTTCTGCCCCATCCCCGCTTGCCAGCAGGCGGCGCTCAAATCCTGCCCCATGACTTTCAAGCCCGCTTCATCGGCTTTTTGCTCGTTACCGTCATAGGTGGCCGGGTCAGCCGCATACCAGATGTAACTGGGATGGTTGGAGCCCAGCACCGACACTGTTTTGCCGGCGGCCGGGCTGATCTGCGCCAGGCCCAGCACACCGACGGTCTGGCCGTATTGCTGCTTGATCCAATTGCGCACCGGTGCGCCGAACGCGACCATCGGCAAGGAGCCACTTGGCGTCAGGCTCAGCTCCTGGACCATGCGTGTCTGGTAGCCATTGAAATAGCTGTAGACGCCTTCCAGATCCTTGCCCGCGTTAGACGGTGCAGCGACGGGAGCGATATCGATGATCGTCTGGTACGCAGGCGTTTCTGTGGCCGGGATACCGTTGTCGGTGAGCAAGGTCGCCCAACGGTCGGTCGTGGCCGATTCCAGGTAGTCCTGGGCCTGGGTCAGTGAGTAGTCCGGTGGGAAGTGCAGCAGCTCAATGCTCTTGCGGTTTTCCAGGGCCATGCCCAACGGCAGGAACAGGTACCAGTTGTACGCCCACTTACCGTCGCTGTTGAGCTTGCTGGCGCCTTGGTAAGCCAGGTCGGCGGTGTCGAGCAATTTGCTCAAAGGCTGGCCGTAGTTGTCAGGCACGCCGCTGAAGGTCGCCGAGAGCTGGCCCTCGTGGGTCTTCACGCTGACCTTGGCACGGTTGTAGCCATCACGCTGCAGGCTCTGGTTCAAGTAGTGCTCGACGGTCTGTTCCAGCGACCAGGGCCGAAAGCAGATCACGTTGCAATTATTGGGGAAAGCGAACAACTGGGTGACGCGCTGCGTACTGCCTAGCGGCACTTCGATATCAGCCTGGACGGCCGCACTCCCCAAGAGTGCAGCCAGGGCAAAAGACAACCGGGTCGGTTTGAACATGCTTGATTCCTTGTCAGCGAAAGCCCGTCTGCGCGGGGTGAAAGCCCACCCCCACACAGTAGCGGCTGACCAGCAAAACTGCGTGTTAAATCGCCCGGTGTGTCGCTATTGGATAAGAAAACCTACACATTGAACTGCAATGCGTTGCTCAAGTCGCCCATGGGCTTCTGGCCACGGGCGATCATCGCGTCATCCCGTTGCTTGAGACCGTCCAGTTTCTCCAACTGGAACACCCGGGTGATCAAGCGCAGGATCGATGCTGTGTCGTACACCGTATGGTCAACCGTGCCTTTACGGGCAAATGGCGACACCACCAGCGCCGGCACCCGGCTGCCCGGGCCCCAACGGTCGCCCTTGGGCGGAGCAACGTGGTCCCACCAGCCGCCGTTTTCATCCACGGTGACCACCACGACCATGTTTTTCCACTGCGGGCTTTCCTGCAGGACTTTCAAGGCGCGGGCGATGTGGCGATCACCCGATGCCACGTCGGCGTAACCGGCGTGCATGTTCAGGTTGCCCTGGGGCTTGTAGAAGGTCACGGCGGGCAGCTTGCCGGCCTGGGCGTCGGCGAAGAATTTGTTGGTGCTGGCCTCATCGCCCAAGCCGCCGTCGCGCAGGCGTTTGTCGCGTTCAGCGCGATTTTCCGGCCCTTGTTGCTTGAAATAGTTGAATGGCTGGTGGTGGTACTGGAAGTTCGGGATCTTCGGGATGCCGCCCGAATCCTTGAACTGGTCCAGGGTCGCTTGCCAGGCGCCGGCATACCAGGCCCAGTCGACGTTCTTTTTCGACAACTTGTCGCCGATGTGTTCGTGGGTCTGCGGTACCAGTACGTTGGGCAGGTCGGCCTTGGCGTAGTCCGGGTTCTGCGGATCGCGAATCCAGGTCGGCCAGTAGGGCGGCGCCAAGGTATTCACGCCGTAACCATCCGGGGTCAGTGCGCTCGGGCCGAACTGCGGCGGGCCGGTCATGGCGCTGGCGGGGGACTTGTCCAACGGCTTGAGACGAGTGTCGGTCGGGTCATCGCTTTGCAGTGTGGCGATCTGGGCCTTGGCGACCGATTGCGCAGCATTGGGATAAAACGGCGCGGTAGCGCTGATCAGATACTGGTGGTTAAGGAACGAGCCACCGAATGCTCCCTGGAAGAAGTTGTCGCACAGCACAAATTCCTTGGCCACGTCCCACAGGCGCAGGGAGTAACGGCTCTGGGCGTAATAACCCATTACCAGACCACCGGAATCGGCCCAGGCGACGAAGTTATCGTTCTTGCCGCCGTTGATCTGCATCTGGTTTTGATAGAACACGTGCCACAAATCACGGGTGACCAGGCTCAGCGGCAGGTCTTCGGCGCTCGGCCCCTTGAGGGCAAACGGTGCGTTGGGCAGGTTTTCCTGGAATTGCACTTCACTGGGATAGGTCACCCCATCCACCGTTTGTGGGCCGACTTGCAACACACCGCCCCAGGCCGGTGGCAATGTGCTCAGCAGGCTGCCGTCGCGGTCGCGTTGCTGGGTGTCTGCGGCCGACAGCGCCGACAAGGGTTTTTCTACGCCAGGGAAGTCCGCAAACAGATTGTTGAAGCTGCGGTTCTCGGCATAAATCACCACCACGGTTTTCACCTGCTCGTGCAGGGCCTTGTCCAGCTCTTGCGGCGTCAGTGGCCGCTCCACCGGTTTGCCCGGCGTCTGGTTGGCGTTGCCGCAGGCACTCAACGTCGCGCCCACCCCCAGCACCGCCGCGCCCCCCAGGAAACGCCGGCGGCTGGTATCGACCGGCGGTTGGGCTACGGAATCGGGGGAAGGGCGTTCTTCGTGCTCGTCACTCATTGCTGGGAGTCCTTGCTGGCGAGATGTTGCAAGATATTTCGCAGGACGGTAGCAATGCAATGTGACGGAACGAAGACAGTGATGTGAGCACCCAGACGTGTCTACACGCGCCCCGCGCTGCTAGACTTGCTCGATAATGGATGTCACCGGGGTGAACCGTGAAACCTTCAACTGCGCTGGATCTGAAGCGAGCGGCCGTCAGAGAAGTGGTGGGCCGTTTTCGCATTTCTAACCCAAGGGTATTTGGGTCTGTATTGCTGGGTACCGACCAAGAAGGCAGCGACCTTGATTTGCTGGTCGATGCGCCGGCGGGGACCACACTATTTGATCTTGGTGGGCTGCAAGTCGAGCTTGAAGATCTACTCGGGGTTAATGTGGATCTACTGACGCCTGCCGATTTGCCTTTGAAGTTTCGCGCGAAGGTGTTGGCTGAGGCGCGGCCGGTATGACTGCAAACCGCCTCGGGGATTATCTGGACCACATAAGGCAGGCCACTGTTGATGCGATCAGCTTTGTCGAAGGCTTGAGCAAAGATGAGTTTTTGGAGGACAGGCGTACCCAGCAAGCGGTGGTTATGAGTTTGATCATCATCGGTGAAGCCTCAACGAAAATCATGGATCAACATGCGGAATTCGCTGCGGCTCATTCACACGTTCCGTGGCGCAGCATGCGCGGAATGCGCAACCGGATCGCCCACGGCTACTTCGATATCAACCTGGATGTGGTTTGGGACACGATCCAGATCGCATTGCCTGATTTACTCGAGTGTCTCCCTGTTGCTCCTGCATGAAGCACCTGTTGCAACAGGTGCTTCACCCGTTGATTAAGGCATCACCGGCGGCAAATACTTCAACGTCGTCCCCAGCGCCCACAGCAGGAACAGCACCAACGGCGTGTGCACCAGCAGTTGCACGAACGAAAACCCGATCAGATCCCGTGCCTTCAACCCCAACACGCCCAGCAGCGGCAGCATGTAGAACGGGTTGATCAGGTTCGGCAGCGCTTCGGCGGCATTGTAGATCTGCACTGCCCAGCCCAGGTGATACTGCAAGTCATTGGCCACTTGCATCACATAAGGCGCTTCGATGATCCACTTGCCACCACCTGACGGAATAAAGAAGCCCAGGACCGCCGAGTACACGCCCATCAATAGTGCATAGGTGTCGTGGGAGGCGATAGAGGTAAAGAAGGTCGAGATATGGTGCGCCAGGGTCTGGCCATCGCCGCCCTTGACCACGGTCATCAACGCAGCGATCGAGCCGTACAGCGGGAACTGTATCAGCACGCCGGTGGTGGTCGGTACGGCGCGAGCCACGGCATCGAGGAAGCTGCGCGGCCGCCAGTGCAGCAGCGCGCCGACCATGATGAACAGGAAGTTGTAGGTGTTCAGCCCCGAGATCGCACTGATCGCCGGCTTGCTCGAAAACTCATGGAACAGCCAGCCGGCGGCCAGCAAGGCCAGCAGGATGGTCAGCAGCGGGCTGTGTTCCAGCCATTCGCCAGGGCGGCTCGGTGCTTGCGGCTTGGGCAGGTTGAAGGCTGGGTCGACGCCACACGCCTTGGCATCGCGGGCGCTGTTCGGCCCTGGTGCGGTGGCGTAGGCGACGATCAGCGAGACTACGATCAACGCCAGCAACAGCGCGCCGGATTGCCACAGGAAGATGGTGTCGGTGAACGGGATCATCCCGGTGATCGCCAGGATCGAGGGCGGCAAGCTCGCCGGGTTGGCCTGCAACTGCGCGGCGGATGACGACAACCCCAGCGCCCACACTGCGCCCAGCCCCAAATAGGCAGCCGCACCGGCGGCGCGGTAGTCCATGCGCAAATCCGTGCGCCGGGCCAGTGCGCGTACCAGTAGCCCACCGAACACCAGGGACAGGCCCCAGTTGAGCAAGGAGGCGACCATGGAAATCAACGCCACCCAGGCCACGGCCGAGCGGCCGTTCTTCGGGATACGCGCCAGCCGGTCGATCAACTTCACCGCAGGCGGCGAGCTGGCCACCACATAACCACCGATCACCACGAAGGCCATCTGCATGGTGAACGGGATCAAACTCCAGAAACCGTCACCAAAAGCCTTGGCGGCTTCGGTGGGCGCGGCGCCCATGCCCAGGGTCGCCACGGCCACGATGATCACGGCGAGGGCGGCAAACACCCAGGAGTCAGGAAACCAGCGCTCGGCGAAATTGGAGCAGCGCAGGGCAAAGCGGGCATAGCGGCTTTCTTCGATAGCATCGGCCACGAGTCATTCCTCTTGTATTTATTATGAGGTTCGGCAGTTTTACGGCATGTTCCGCTACGGCTATTGATATGGGAATGCAGTTATCTTCATCGATCGATGAGGAAAACAAATATATCTGTCGTGATTGCCATCATTGGGCTCAGCTCATAACCTGCACGCCATTTTGTTTGTCTGCCGAGCTTTCACATGACTGCCACCTTCTCTTCACAGGCGCAGCGTTTTTCCCGCTCCGACTACAAAACCCTGGGCCTGGCCGCCCTCGGCGGCGCCCTGGAAATCTACGACTTCATCATCTTCGTATTCTTCGCGCTGACCCTCAGCCAACTGTTCTTCCCGCCGGAAATGCCGGAGTGGCTGCGCCTGCTGCAAAGCTTCGGCATCTTTGTCACTGGCTACCTCGCACGCCCGCTGGGCGGCATCCTGATGGCGCACTTCGCCGACCATCTGGGACGCAAGCGTGTGTTCAGCCTGAGTATTCTGATGATGGCCTTGCCGTGCCTGCTGATCGGGATCATGCCGACGTACGCGCAAATCGGCTATTTCGCACCGCTGATTCTGCTCGCCTTGCGCGTGCTGCAAGGGGCGGCGGTCGGCGGCGAAGTGCCCAGCGCCTGGACCTTTGTCGCCGAGCACGCCCCGATCCATCACCGCGGCTACGCCCTGGGTTTCCTGCAAGCCGGCCTGACCTTCGGCTACCTGCTTGGTGCCCTCACCGCGACGCTGCTGGCGCAACTCTTCAGCCCCGCCGAAATCCTCGATTACGCCTGGCGCTTCCCGTTCCTGCTCGGTGGTGTGTTCGGTGTGATCGGCGTCTGGCTGCGCCGCTGGCTCAGCGAAACCCCGGTGTTCCTCGAAATGCAGGCACGCCGCCAGGCCGCTGCCGAACTGCCGCTGCGCACCGTGCTGCGTGAGCATCGCGCCGTGTTGCTGCCGGCGATGATCCTCACGTGCGTGCTGACATCGGCCGTGGTGGTACTGGTGGTCATCACCCCGACCATGATGCAGAAAACCTTCGGTATGAGCCCCAGCCACACCTTCGCCTTGAGCGCGCTGGGCATCGTCTTCCTGAACATCGGCTGCGTGCTCGCCGGCCTTTTGGTCGACCGCATCGGCGCTTGGCGCGCGGTGCTGGTCTATAGCCTGCTGCTGCCGGTAGGCATTGCGGTGTTGTACGCCAGCCTGATCGCCGGTGGTGTATGGCTGGGCGCGGCATACGCCTTGGCGGGCTTGAGTTGTGGCGTAGTCGGTGCGGTGCCGTCGGTGATGGTCGGGCTGTTTCCGGCGCAGGTGCGGGTGTCGGGGATTTCCTTTACCTACAACATTGCCTACGCGCTATGGGCGAGTACCACGCCGCTGTTGCTGATTGCGCTGATGCCGACCAGTCCGTGGATTTGTGTGGGTTACTGTGCGGTGATGGGGGCGGTGGGTGTGGCGAGTGTGGCGCTGTTTGGCAAGCGCCACACCTTGGCTGCCTGAGGCTCAGGTCAGAAAATGCCAGAGCAACAGCGTCCCGATCAAACCTACGACCGACACAATAGTCTGCAGTACCGACCACACCCAGATCGTCTGCTTGAGCTGTAAGCCGAAGTACTCACGCACCATCCAGAACCCGGCGTCGTTGACGTGGCAGAAGAACACCGAGCCTGCGCCAATCGCCAGGGCTACCAATGAGCTCTGCGTCGCCGCCAGCCCGGCCATCATCGGCGCGAGAATACCGGCTGTGGTGGTCGTGGCGACGGTCGCTGAGCCGGTGGCCTGGCGCAAGGCCACGGCGATCAGCCAGGCGAGTAAGAGATAAGGCATGTGTGCGCCTTCGGCGACCTTGCTGATGGTCTGGCTGACACCGGCGTCGAGCAGGGTTTGCTTGAGGCCGCCGCCGGCGCCGATGGTCAGCAGCAGTACGGCGATGGGTGCGAGCGCTTTGCGCAGGGTGTTGCCGACATCGGCGCGGGGCATGCCGGCGGCCCAGCCCAGGCAGATCACGGCGGCGATCACGGCGAGGCCGAGGGCGATCAGTGGTTCACCGAGGAACTTCAAGGTCAGGCCGATGCTGCTTTCTGCCGGCAGCGCGACTTTGGCCAGGGTGCTGCCCAGCATCAGAATCACCGGCAACAGAATGATCAGCAACGACACCCCAAAGCTCGGCTGGCGCGGGGCCTTGGGCGGTGCGCTGAACAGCGCGCCGATATCGGCCGGTTCATCCACGTGCAGGCGTTTGGACAGCCAGTTGCCATAGATCGGGCCGGCCAGCATCACGGCCGGTACCGCCAGGCAGAAGCCCAGCAACATGGTCAGGCCCAGGTCGGCGTGCAACGCGCCCACCGCAATCAGCGGCCCGGGGTGCGGCGGCATCAGGGCGTGCAGGGTGGTCATGCCCGCGAGCGCCGGGATGGCGATTTTAAGCAGAGGCTGGTTCGAACGCTTGGCCATCACGAAGATGATCGGCACCATCATCACCAGGCCCACTTCGAAGAACAATGGCAGGCCGATGACCATCGCCACCAGGGCCATTACCCACGGCAATGACTTGCCCTTGCCCAGCCCGAGCAACGTGGTGGCGATGCGGTCGGCTGCGCCGGATTCGGCCATCAACGCGCCGAGCATCGAGCCCAGCGCAATGATGATGCCGGCCTCACCGAGGATCGCCCCGGCGCCTTTGCTGAAGGCTTTGGCAACTTCTTCCGGCGGTAGCCCGGCGCCGACACCGGCGATAAAGGTGCCGATCAGGATCGACAGGAACGGCGGTAATTTGGTCGCGCTGATCAGCACGATGATGCTGGCGATGGCCAGCAGGACGCAAAACATGAGGCGTGTGTCGTGAACCATCCACGCAGCAGTCGATAACTCCAAGAGGGAACTCCTTATCGAACAGGTTGGCTAATATGTTTCTTTTTGTTTCCTGCTCGAAAAGCATACCCGATAGAGCGGTTCCAGAGCGGTCATGAGCGATTTTGGTGCGGCCAATGTAACGGCGAGCTGGCGAGCGGATGACAAGTTTGCAATGCAGGTCCGAAGATCTGGCCTATAGCTCTATGATCGACGGACACCCTCACAGGAAGACATTTCATGAGTGCAGGACATAGCCACGCCCAAGTACGCGCCGGCCACGAAAGAAAACTCTGGTTTGCCCTGGGGTTGACCGGCAGCTTCATGATCGCCGAGGTGATCGGTGCCTTCATCACCGGCAGCCTGGCACTGTTGTCGGACGCCGCGCACATGATGACCGACGCCTTGGCCCTGGCGATTTCCCTGGTGGCGATCCAGGTCGCCAAGCGTCCCGCCGACCGCAAGCGCACCTTTGGCTACGCCCGTTTCGAAATCCTGGCGGCGGCGTTCAATGCGCTGCTGCTGTTCGCCGTGGCGTTCTACATCCTCTACGAAGCCTATCAACGGTTACAGGCGCCCGCCGAAATCCAGTCCACCGGCATGCTGGTGATCGCGGTGCTGGGGTTGGTCGTCAACCTGATCTCCATGCGCCTGCTCAGCGCCGCCAGCGGCGAGAGCCTGAACGTCAAAGGCGCGTACCTGGAGGTCTGGAGCGACATGCTCGGTTCCATCGGTGTGGTCATCGCGGCGGTGGTGATCATGTTCACGGGGTGGGGCTGGCTAGACTCCGTGGTCGCGGCGGCGATTGGTTTCTGGGTATTGCCACGCACCTGGACCCTGCTCAAGGAAAGCATGAACGTGCTGCTGCAAGGTGTTCCGGAGGGCCTGGATATCGATCAGATCGAGCAGGCCATTGGCAATGTACCCGGGGTCAAGGGCGTGCACGACCTGCATATCTGGGCCCTGACCAGCGGCAAAAATGTGCTGAGCACCCATTTGGTGGCGGACGCGTCGAAGGGCACCGAGCAACAAATCCTTAGCGCGGTCACGGAAATGCTGCATGAACAATTCGATATTTCCCACGCGACCATTCAGGTTGAAGGGGAGGGTTTTCAACATGACGAGCACGACGAGGTTCACGCCTGATCCCGGCTAACGGATTTGTAATGTTCCACCCACCGCTCTGATAAGTAACGAAAGTTACATTGCCCCCGCTGGGAACCTCAGCGACTTCATGGGCGTGGAACTTTCGTTATGGCAATTTCCGTAAGAGCATTTTTAGGCGCGATGACGTTGTGGATGGCCGCAAGTGTCGCCCAGGCGCAAACCCTCACCCTCGACTCAGCCTTGCAAGCCGCATTCGCCAACAACCCTGAACTGGCGGCTGCGCAATGGGAGATCGAGATTGCCCAGGGCGGTCGCCAACAGGCCGGCTTGATCCCCAACCCGGTGGCCTCCTGGGATGCGGAAGACACCCGCCGCAACAGCCGCACCACGACCGTCAAACTCAGCCAGACCGTGGAGCTGGGCGGCAAGCGCGGTGCGCGAATCGACGTGGCGACCCGCGCCCAGGACGCCGCCGCGCTGACCTTGGAGCAGCGCCGCAACGGCCTGCGCGCCGAGGTGATCGACAGCTATTACAGCGCCCTGCGCGCCCAGGAGCGCCTCGACCTCGCGCAGCGCTCGATGGCCTTGGCCGAGCGCGGCCTGGTGGTTGCCAACGGTCGTGTCAACGCCGGTAAATCCTCACCGGTGGAGGCCACTCGCGCCCAGGTACAACTGTCCGAGATTCGCCTGGAATTGAACCGTGCGCAGGTCGGCCTCACCGATGCCTACCGTCGTTTGGCCGCCAGCACCGGCAGCGCCGCGCCGGACTTCCAGGGCGTGGCCACGCAAAGCCGATCCTCACCGCCCTTGCCGTCCTCTGCGCAATTGCTGTCACGCCTGGAGCAAACCACCGAGCTGCGTCTGGCCGAGTTACAGATTCTGCAAAGCGAAGCCAGTGTGGGCCTGGAGAAAGCCCAGCGCATTCCCGACCTCGACGTGTCGGTCGGCAGCCAATACGACGCCAGCGTGCGCGAGCGGGTGAATGTGGTCGGGGTGTCGATGCCGATCCCGCTGTTCAACCGTAACCAGGGCAACGTGCTCGCCGCCAACCGCCGTGCGGACCAGGCTCGCGACCTGCGCAATGCCACCGAGCTGCGGCTGCGCACCGAAACCCGTCAGGCGCTGGACCTGTGGCAAACCGCAAACACCGAGGTGCAAGCGTTCAACCAGCAGATTCTGCCGGCGGCCCAGCGAGCGGTCGACAGTGCCACCCGTGGCTTCGAGATGGGCAAGTTCAACTTCCTCGACGTGCTCGATGCCCAGCGCACCTTGATCGCTGCACGCACCCAATACCTCACGGCGACCGCCCAGGCCACCGACGCCTGGGTGCGTATCGAACGGATCTACGGCGACCTCGCCCGGTTTTGATTTTTTCTGGAGTTTTTTTGATGAACAACAAACATGGCATGGCGCTCGCCGTCGCCCTGAGCCTGATGCTGTCGGGTTTTGCCTGCGCCGATGAAGAGGAAGGCAAACTCGAACTCACTGAGGCGCAGATCCAGGCCGCCGGTATTCAACTGGCGCAGGCACAGCCCCGTGCGCTCAGTACGCTGCTGACATTGCCGGGAGAAGTACGCTTCGACGAAGACCGCACCTCGCACATTGTTCCGCGTGCGGCGGGCGTCGTAGAGGCGGTCAAGGTCAACCTCGGGCAAGCGGTGAAGAAGGGCGAACTGTTGGCGGTGATCGCCAGCCAGCAGATCTCCGATCAACGTAGCGAGTTGGCCGCCAGCGAGCGCCGTGTCGAACTGGCGCGCACCACCTTCCAGCGTGAGCGCCAGCTGTGGAAGGACGAGATCTCCGCAGAGCAGGATTACCTGCTGGCACGCCAGACTTTGCAGGAGGCCGAAATTGCCCTGAACAACGCTCGGCAAAAGATGAACGCCCTGAGCGGCAGCGCGGTCTTGGCGGGCGGTAATCGCTACGAGTTGCGCGCGCCGTTCGCCGGTGTGGTGGTGGAAAAGCACCTTGGCGTCGGCGAAGTGGTCAGCGAAACCAGCAACGCCTTCACGCTCTCGGACCTGTCCCAGGTGTGGGTCACCTTCGGTGTGTTTCCCAAAGACCTGAACAAGGTGCGCGTCGGTAAACCGGTGAAAGTCAGCTCCACCGAAATGGGCACCGATGTGCTCGGCACGGTGGCCTATGTCGGCAACCTGCTCGGCGAGCAGACGCGCACCGCCAGCGTGCGCGTGAGCGTACCCAACCCTGATGACGCCTGGCGTCCGGGCCTGTTTGTGACGGTGCAAGTGGCCACCGACACCTATCAGGCCAAGGTCACCGTGCCGCAAACCGCGATCCAGACCGTCGAGGACAAACCTTCGGTGTTTGTGCGCACCCCGGACGGTTTTATCACTCGCCATCTCGAACTGGGCGTGAGTGAAAACGGCTACGTCGAGGTCCGCAAAGGTCTCGACGCCGGGGCACAGGTGGCAACCGTCGGCAGCTTCATCCTCAAGTCCGAATTGGGCAAAGGCTCGGCCGAACACGCCCATTGATCCTGCGAGTGATTTCCCATGTTTGAGCGCCTTATCCAATTCGCCATCGAGCAGCGCATCATTGTGCTGCTGGCGGTGCTGTTGATGGCCGGTGTCGGCATCGCCAGCTATCAGAAGTTGCCCATCGACGCCGTGCCTGATATCACCAATGTGCAGGTGCAGATCAACTCGGCAGCGGCCGGGTTTTCGCCGTTGGAAACCGAGCAGCGCATCACCTTTCCTATCGAAACGGCCATGGCCGGGCTACCGGGGTTACAGCAGACGCGTTCGTTGTCGCGTTCTGGTTTGTCCCAGGTCACGGTGATTTTCAAGGATGGCACCGACCTGTTCTTTGCCCGCCAATTGGTCAACGAGCGTCTGCAAGTGGCCCGTGAGCAATTACCCGAGGGTATCGAAACGGCCATGGGGCCGATTTCCACTGGCCTTGGTGAAATATTCTTGTGGACCGTCGAGGCCGAGGAGGGCGCACTCAAAGATGACGGTACGCCCTACACGCCGACCGACTTGCGGGTGATCCAGGACTGGATCATCAAGCCGCAACTGCGCAACGTTCCGGGCGTAGCGGAGATCAACACCATCGGTGGTTTCGCCAAGGAATATCAGGTCGCGCCCGACCCCAAGCGCCTGGCGGCCTACAACCTGACCTTGGGCGATCTGGTCACGGCGCTGGAACGCAACAACGCCAACGTCGGTGCCGGTTACATCGAACGCAGCGGTGAGCAGTTGTTGATTCGGGCGCCGGGGCAAGTGGCGTCCATCGACGATATTGCCAACATCGTGATCACCACCTCGGACGGTACGCCGATCCGCGTGCGCAATGTGGCTCAGGTCGAGATCGGCCGCGAACTACGCACCGGCGCAGCCACTGAAAACGGCCGTGAAGTGGTGCTGGGCACGGTGTTCATGTTGATCGGTGAAAACAGCCGTACCGTGTCCCTGGCGGTGGCGAAAAAGCTCGAGGAGATCAACCGTTCGCTGCCCGAGGGGGTGGTGGCCGTTACCGTCTACGACCGCACCAGCCTGGTGGAAAAAGCCATTGCCACGGTAAAGAAGAATCTCTTTGAAGGCGCGCTGCTGGTGGTCGCGGTACTGTTCCTGTTCCTGGGCAATATCCGTGCGGCGCTGATTACGGCCATGGTGATTCCCCTGGCGATGCTCTTCACCTTTACCGGCATGTTCACCAATAAAGTCAGCGCCAACTTGATGAGTCTCGGCGCGCTGGATTTCGGCATTATCGTCGATGGTGCGGTGGTGATCGTGGAGAACGCCATCCGCCGTCTGGCCCACGCGCAGCACCGTCATGGGCGCTTGTTGACCCGCAGCGAGCGCCTGCATGAGGTGTTCGCGGCGGCCAAGGAAGCGCGCCGTGCACTGATCTTCGGGCAACTGATCATCATGGTGGTGTACTTGCCGATCTTCGCCCTGACGGGGGTGGCCGGGAAGATGTTCCACCCCATGGCGTTCACCGTGGTGATCGCCCTGCTTGGCGCGATGATCTTGTCGGTGACCTTTGTGCCGGCGGCGATTGCGCTGTTCGTTACCGGCAAGGTCCAGGAAGACGAAAACCTGGTGATGCGCAGTGCGCGCCGGGCCTATGCCCCGGTGCTGGATTGGGTGATGGCTCGTCGCTCGCTGTTGTTCGGCCTGGCGGTGCTGACCATCATCGCCTCCGGGGCGGTCGCCAGCCGCATGGGCAGCGAGTTTATCCCCAGTCTCAGTGAAGGCGACTTCGCCCAGCAGGCCTTGCGCGTACCCGGCACCAGCCTGACGCAGTCGGTGCAGATGCAGCAGCAACTGGAAAAAACCTTGCTGGCCCAGGTACCGGAAATCGAGCGGGTGTTTGCTCGCACCGGCACTGCGGAAATCGCCTCCGACCCGATGCCGCCGAATATTTCTGACAGCTATGTGATGCTCAAGCCGAAGGAGCAATGGCCCGATCCGAAGAAGTCCCGCGAGGCGCTGATTGCCGATATCCAGCGTGCCAGTGCGATTGTGCCGGGCAGTGCGTATGAACTGTCGCAACCGATCCAGTTGCGATTCAACGAACTGATTTCCGGGGTGCGCAGTGATGTGGCGGTGAAGGTGTTTGGTGACGACATGGCCGTGCTGAACAAGACCGCCGAGGAAATTGCCGAAACATTGAAAAAGCTCACGGGCGCCTCGGAAGTGAAGGTGGAACAGACCTCCGGCCTGCCGGTGCTGACCATCAATATCGACCGCGACAAGGCCGCGCGTTTTGGCCTGAACGTGGGCGATGTGCAGGACACCATTGCCGTCGCGGTGGGTGGGCGGCAGGCCGGGACCTTGTACGAAGGCGATCGTCGTTTCGATATGGTTGTGCGTTTGTCCGATGCGTTGCGCACCGATATCGAGGGGCTTGCGCGACTGCTGATCCCGGTGCCGGCAATGGCCGGCAGCGGAGCGGGGCCATTGGGCTTTATTGCCTTGTCCCAGGTCGCCAGCCTGGACCTGGTGCTCGGCCCGAACCAGATCAGCCGCGAGAACGGCAAGCGCCTGGTGATCGTCAGTGCCAACGTACGGGGGCGGGATATCGGTTCATTCGTCGAAGAGGCCGAAACGGCGATCAGCCGCCAGGTGAAGGTGCCCGCCGGTTACTGGACCACCTGGGGCGGCCAGTTCGAACAATTGAAGGAAGCCTCCGAGCGTTTGCGTATCGTGGTGCCGGTGGCGTTGCTGCTGGTGTTCGGGCTGTTATTCATGATGTTCAACAACCTCAAGGATGGCCTGCTGGTGTTTACCGGGATTCCGTTTGCGCTGACCGGCGGAATCATGGCCCTGTGGTTACGGGATATTCCGTTGTCGATCTCGGCGGGCGTGGGCTTCATCGCATTGTCCGGGGTGGCGGTGCTCAACGGGCTGGTCATGATCGCTTTCATCCGCAACCTGCGGGAGGAGGGGCGTTCATTATCAAAGGCGGTCAACGAGGGGGCTCTGACGCGCTTGCGCCCGGTGCTGATGACTGCGTTGGTGGCCTCTCTCGGGTTTATCCCCATGGCACTCGCCACCGGCACCGGCGCCGAGGTGCAGCGGCCGTTGGCGACGGTGGTGATCGGCGGGATTATTTCATCGACGCTGCTGACCTTGCTGGTGCTGCCGGCGCTGTATCAATGGGCGCACCGCAAGGAAGAATGACCCTTGCACTTCACGTGAATGGGAAGACCAGGCGAAACAGCGTGAAACCACCGGGCAGGCTGCGTACGTCGGCCTGCCCCTGGTGCAAGGTCATGATCGACCGCACGATGGCCAGCCCCAGGCCGGTACCGCCCTCGTTGCGGGCGCGGCTGCTGTCGACACGGTAGAAACGTTCGAACAGGTGCGGCAGGTGCTGGGCTTCGATGCCCGGGCCGGGGTTGCTCACCGATACCGACACCTGGTTGCCATAGGTTTCCACCAGCAACGAAATATGCGAGCCCGCCGGGCTGTGGCGGATGGCATTGGACAGCAGGTTGGACAGCGCACGCTGGATCATCAGGCGGTCCCCGAGTACCTGGGCGTCGCCGCTCAAGGTCAGGGTCAATTGTTTGTCTTCGGCACTCAGCGCAAACAACTCCATGACCCGATGGGCTTCAGCCGCCAAGGGGACCGCCGTAAATGAGGCGCGTGCCGCCGGGTGGCTGACCTGGGCCAGAAACAGCATGTCATTGACGATGCGTCCCAGACGTTCCAGTTCTTCGGTGCTGGATTCCAGTACGGCCTTGTATTCCTCCGGAGGGCGTTGGCGTGACAAGGTCAGTTGGGCCTTGCCCATCAAGTTGGTCAGGGGCGCACGCAGTTCGTGGGCGAGGTCATCGGAGAATTGCGAGAGCTGCTGCACCCCAGCGTCCAGGCGATTGAGCATCACATTGAAGCCTTGAGCCAGTTCGCCCAGTTCCTTGGGCAGGTTATCGATGGACAACCGATGGGTGAGGTCCTGGGTGGTGACTTGGGCTGCCACATGACTGAACTGCTTCAATGGCGCGAGCCCGCGTTGCACCAGCCACCAGGCACCCATGCCGATCAGGATCAACAACATGGGCAGCGCGATGATAGTGGCTCGCAGGTAGGCGCTGAGCAGGGCCTGGTCGTCCATGCGGTCCAGCGACAGCAACACCCGTACGCGTTCGCCGCTGGCCAGGCGCATCAGGCTGGAGGCGCTGAGCACCTGGTTGCCATAACTGTCCGTCCAGTTCAGGTAGCCGAGGGTTTCCCGAGGCTTGAAGTCGGTCAGCAGCGGTTCTTGCGGCTTGGCACCGACGCTCAGCAGTACGCTGTTGTTGGGCGCGGTGCCGACGATGGTCAGGTAGAAGTTGTCGTGGCCCATTACCAGGTCCATCAGCGAATGTGGCCGGGCACGAATGGCATGGGTATCGAGGCCCAGGGCGAGGCTGTGCTGGATCTGTTCCATCTTGCTTTCCAGGCCCTTGCGCGCCAGTTTTTCCAGCTCATGGGTCAGGGCCAGGTAGGCCAGGGTCGCCAGCAGCACGACCAGGCCCGCGCCCATCAGGCTGACGGTCAGGCCCAGGCGCATCGACAGACTGCCGGTTTTCATGGGCGTGCCTCCAACACGTAGCCCACACCGCGGATGGTGTGGATCAGCTTGACCTCGCTCTGGTCATCGACCTTGGCACGCAGGCGGCTGATGGAGACCTCCACCACGTTGGTATCGCAGTCGAAGTTCATGTCCCACACCAGGGAGATGATCTGCGTGCGGGTCAGTACTTCACCGGTCTGGCGCATCAGCACCTGCAGCAGGGCAAACTCCTTGGTGGTCAGGTCAATGCGCCGGTTGCCGCGATAGGCGCGATGGCGGCGAGGGTCCAACTCAAGGTCCGATACGCGAAACACTTCAGGCTGTTGAATATGTTCGCTGCGCCGCAGCAGCGTGCGCACCCGCGCCAGTAACTCGGGAAATTCGAAGGGCTTGACCAGGTAATCATCGGCGCCCATGTCCAGGCCCTTGATCTTGTCCGCCAGTCGGCCACGGGCGGTCAGCATCATCACGCGCTGGGTGCCGTTGCGGCGTAATTGCTCCAACACTTCCCAGCCATCTTTGCCGGGCAGGTTGACGTCGAGAATCACCAGTTCATACGCGTGTTGCCCGGCCAGGTGCAGGCCGTCAACGCCATTGCTGGCGCAGTCCACCACATAGCCGCTTTCGTTCAAGCCTTGCTGCAGGTAGTCGGCGGTTTTTTGTTCGTCCTCAACCACAAGGATACGCATGGGGGGTTACCTATCACGAAGAGAAAAGAAGGCCATTTCCTTATGGACTGTGCGTTGGGGGAGTAGGAAAAGTCTGAACCGTGAAGTAGCTTCAGGGTCAACTGCGACCATCGGCCGCACAAAACCGGGCTCAAAAAAAACGCCCCAGGCGGGGCGTTAAAAATCCATCTCTTTCCAAAGGAGCTACACAAAAGCTTCAGAGATGAATGTGCTCGGTGAATAAGTTGAGGCCAGTATAGGAAGATCAACTTAACGAGAAGGTGAGGCCAATATTACAGTTTTGATAACTGGGAATTTGTGAACAGATGTTGGTCAACGGCGAACGAATGTAATCACTTACAGCGCTACCAGTGGATATTCGGCAATCAAGCGAACTTCCTCCAGGTCCGACTCAAATGCACTGGAGCGCACGGTGGCCTGGCGCAGGCGCAATGACAAGTCTTTCAAGGTGCCACTTTGCACCACATATTTGGCCTCGATATCCCGCTCCCAGCGACGCTGGTCGGTCAGCGGGTTACCCGCTGCATCGCGGCGCATGTAGACGGCGTTGGCGTTGCTGTAGTCGGCACCCGTGCCTTTACCGTAGCGGGTCATGAACGACAGGCCGGGGATGCCGAACGGCTGCATGTCCAAGTCATAGCGCAGCATCCAGGAGCGTTCCTTGGGCGCGTTGAAGTCGCTGTACTGGATCGAGTTATTGAGGAAGATCGAGTCTGATTGGCGCAGATAATCAAAGTCGTCATCGCCGTTGTTGCGCTGGTGCGAGACGGCTACGCTGTGGGCGCCGATCTTGACCCCGAGCCTGGCACTCCAGATGTTGTTATCGAACTCACCCAGGCGTTTTTTGCCTTCGTCCACCGCTTTGTAATAGTTGAAGTCGCCGAACAATGAGACGTCATCGTTCAGCGGGTAACTGGCGGCGCTGCCGAAATAATATTGATCCCAGGCGTCCTTCAAGCGGCTGCTGTACAGGCTCACACTCAAGTGTTTGTTGAGCTGGTAATCACCGCCGAAGTAGCCGATCCAGGGCGAGTCCACCTTGCCTGCATAGAAGGTCGCGAAACCGTTGTTCATGCCGCTTTCGTTGGGTTGGCTCATGCCGCTCAAGCGCCCGCCTTGCAGGCTCAAACCCTCGATGGAGGTGTTTTGCGCGGTCACGCCACGAAAGCTTTGCGGCAGTAAACGCGAGTCGCCGTACGCCACCACGGGGGTGAGCGGGAACACATCACCGGCCTTGATCACGGTGTCGAGCACGCGCAATTTCACCGCGCCGCCAACTTTGCTGTAGCTGTTTTCAGGGTGGTTGTCGCTGTCCACCGGCAGCACGCCGAACGAGCCCTTGCCGCCGCTGCGGCCGCTGCCCGAGTCGAGTTGCAGGCCGTACATGGCGAACGCATCCAGGCCGAACCCCACCGTGCCTTGGGTAAAACCGGATTCGAATTTGCCGATCAACCCCTGCGCCCAGGCCGCGGAATAACCGTTGCCGGTGGGGCTGGATTGGCCCTTGCGATCATCTCGGTTGAAGTAAAAATTGCGCGCTAGCACGTTGACACTGCTGCCTTCGATAAACCCTTCGGGCTTGTCCTCAGCAGCCACGGCGGTCAGGGGCAATGCGGCGATCAACGAAAAGGGAAGGGTGTAGTGGCGGATATTCATGGTTCGCTCCTGGGGCTTGGCAGTTATCGGCTTCTTATGGGGGCGGGCGTTCTTATTGATCTGGCCCAGGCTGATAGTTGCAAACCTCAGATAACGGGAAAGTGGCTCGAACATTACAATTCTGGAAAGTCATGGCCACCTAACAAATAAGTAATGTTGTCGTGAACATGGCGTCAGGGTTGGCTGGTTAATCTCGGCACTGAACTTTCAGACGAGGAACCGGTAATGAACTTTTATAAAATTGGCCTGGGTGTATTAACGGCTATCCTGTCTTTTGGCGCATTGGCCGAAGGCGGCGGGGATCGTACGTTCGCTCTGATGATGGAGCGCAATGAAAAGGCTATGGCCGATTACGCGGCCAGGGTCGGCAAGCCGGCACCCGAGGTACAGGCGTATCGCTACGGCATGAAGCTGGACATCGCCAACGTGGTCAACGTGACGCCGCCCATCCGCTCGTGCAACCCGGTGCCGTCACGCATGACCTATGAGGACTCCACGGGCAAGCTCAATACCCTGGAGTATCAAGTGATGGGGGTGTGCCGGAACAATGGCGGCTGACCGGCCAGGAATATAGTTGGATCTGAGGTGAAACCCTCTTCAGAAAACGCCGGCCGCGCCGATGCAGAAAATACCCTGTCATCATTTGATCATTGGTGCCCCATGTTCACGACCCGTTTGAAGCAGGAGCTGTCGGCTCTTCGCGAAGAGTTGTCCAGCTTGCAACAGGTTAAAGAGAGCCTGGAAAGCGAAATGATCGCGATCACCCTGGACCCGCAAGGGCGCATCGCGTCGGTCAACGCCCTCTTTCTTCAGGAGATGGCTTATCAAGGCACGCAACTGTCGGGGCGCTTGATTGATGAGTTGTTTCCGGCACATGTGCGCGACAACGAATTCCAGCAGCGTTTCAAGAACGCACTGGTACGCGGTGAACACTATGCCGGCACCGTGCGCCTGATGCGCGGCAATGGCAAGGAAGCGTGGCTGCGCTCGATCGTGCAGCCGGTGCGCAGCTCGGACGGGCGCATCAAATATTTCTCGATCGTCTCCAGCGACCTGACCCGGACCATCGAGGCCTCGCGTGAGCATGAAAACCTGATCACGGCGCTGGTGCGCTCCACTGCGGTCATCGAGTTTGACCTCGACGGTCATGTGCTGACCGCCAACGACCGTTTTCTCAATGGCATGGGCTACAGCCTGGCTCAGATTCAGGGCAAGCATCACCGCATATTCTGCGAGCCGGAGGAATACAACAGCGCCGAATACCAGCATTTCTGGACGCGCTTGAAGGCCGGAGAATTCATCGCGGCGCGCTTCAAGCGTGTCGACAGCCAGGGTCGTCTGGTGTGGCTGGAAGCGACCTACAACCCGGTGCTGGATGCCAATGATCGAGTGTACAAAGTGGTCAAGTTCGCCACGGTGATCACCGACCAGGTCAACCGGGAGCAGGCCGTGGCCGAGGCCGCCAACATTGCCTACAGCACCTCGCAGCAAACCGACAGCAGCGCTCAGCGCGGCACCACTGTCGTGACGCAGGCGGTGGGGGTGATGCGTGACCTGGCCAAGCACATGCAGCAGGCCGGCGAAGGCATTGAAGCGCTGAACGAGCAGTCCCAGGTGATCGGCAGCATCGTCAAGACCATCAGCGGTATTGCCGAGCAGACCAACCTGCTGGCGCTCAATGCGGCCATCGAGGCGGCCCGTGCCGGTGAGCAAGGCCGTGGTTTTGCGGTGGTGGCGGATGAAGTTCGTCAGCTGGCATCACGTACCAGCAAAGCCACTGAGGAGATTGTCGGTGTGGTGCGTCAGAACCAGGATATGGCCCGCGATGCGGTCGCCCTGATGACCGATGGCCGCGTGCAAGCCGAACAGGGGCTGGCGCTGGCGTCCGAGGCGGGTACGGTGATTGTGGAAATTCAGGACGGCGCGCAGAAGGTGGTCAGCGCGGTCGGGCAGTTCGCCAATCAGCTGTCGAGCTGAGCATAGGGCTCAGGTATCGTAGGTTCTTTCTTGCATGAAGAGCCGACCTTCCATGAGCCCTACCCATCGTCGCCCCGTTCCTCTGTCCAAAGCTTATCGTTTGCTTAACCACGGGCCGACCGTACTGGTGAGCGCAGCCTTTGGGGGCAAGCGCAATATCATGGCTGCAGCCTGGGCCATGCCCTTGGATTTCGAACCGCCGAAAGTCGCGGTGGTCCTGGACAAATCCACCTGGACCCGCCAATTGCTCGAAAGCGCCGGCACCTTCGTGCTCCAGGTGCCCTGTGTGGCCCAGGCTGACCTGGTGCAGACGGTCGGTAATACGACCGGCGCTGAAACCGACAAGTTTGCCGCTTACGGCCTGCAAACTTTTAGCGGGGAGCACACCGAAGCGCCGCTGCTGGAAGGCTGCGTGGCCTGGTTGGAATGCCGCTTGTTACCCGAACCCCACAACCAGCAGACCTACGATCTGTTTCTGGGCGAAGTGGTTGCCGCCTACGCCGATGTGCGCGTGTTCAGCGAGGGGCATTGGCATTTTGAAGGGCATGATGAGCTACGCACCTTGCACCACATTGCCGGCGGGAATTTCCTGAGCATCGGCGCACCGGTTGTCGGGCGTCAACTTTTGCCCTGAATCCACCCTCTGTAGGAGCGAGCAAGCTCGCTCCCACACATAGGGCGAGCCAGTTTTTTCAGCGCCCGAGCATCTTCACCCAGCGCGACGGCGGCATGCCGTAGGTGCTGCGAAATTGCCGGGTCATATGGCTCTGGTCGGTGAAGCCGGCGGTCAGTGCCGCGTCTACCAACGATTGCCCCTGGGCCAGCAAGCTGCGTACCAGGTCCAGCCGCCGCATGGTCAGGTAGCGATAAGGGCTGGTGCCGAACAACAAGCGAAAATCCCGCGACAAGGCCCAGCGATCACGCCCGCAGTGGTCGGCCATTTCATCCAGGGTAATGCTGCGGCCCAGCGCGCTGTGGATAAATTCCCGAGCGCGCTCGGCGGCGACGTAGTCGAACGACTTGCGGCTGACAATCACCCCCGAGGCGGCGTTCAGTGCCTGGGCCAGGTCGTACAGTGCGTCCTGCTCCTGCATCGGGTCGATCGGGCAATCGAGGCTTTGCAGCAACACTTCGCTGGCGCGAAATAACCGTGGGTCTGTCGATAGGCCCTTGTGGATAAACGGTAAAGGCCGGCCTCCGAGAATCTGCTGGATCAACGCCGGTTCCACATAAATCATGCGGTACTTGAAGCCTTCCACGCTGCTGGCGCGGCCGTCATGGGTTTCATCCGGGTGAATCACCATGGTCGTGCCGGGCAGGCTGTGGGTCATGCAGCCCCGGTAGTGATAGCTCTGTACGCCAAACAAAGTGCGCCCGATCGCATAGGTGTCATGGCGATGGGGGTCGAATGCAAAGCCCGCAAAGTACGCCTCGATACGGTCCAGGCCGCTGGCGTGCGGGGCGCGGTGCAGCCAGTCGAGGGTGGAGGTGGGTTGGCCCATGGTGACTTGTCACAAATAGAGGTGGAAACACGTTAACCCAGTCTGTGCAGGTTGTGGGGCGTGGTCTTGAACGATTGTGCAGGTTTTTTTGGGAAGGATGAGCGGTTTTAATTGTGTATCGGTAAATTATTATTGTTTTACGATAATAAATTCGCTATTTTGCCTCGACATTAATTCAACGAGGTTGTTTATGAACACTCAACGTCTTGCCCTGCTTAGCCAACGAATGTCAGTGATCACATTGCTGCTGATTGTCGGCATGCTGGTCCTGAACGCGGCTGTGTGGTTGTTTCCAACCTTGAGCTCCTCTACTGGTGGGCGAGGCTTCAGTTTTGCGCTGAGCGATCGCCTGATCCAGGGGCGCATGGACCAGGTAGCCCTGTTCCCGCTATGGCAAACCCTGGGCGCCATTGTGCTGTCGAGTATTCCGCTGATGGCCTTGGCGAGTGGCTTGAATCATCTGCGCAAGCTGTTCCAGCGCTATTCGCGGGGTGAGTACTTTTCCAGCACGGCCGCTTCGCACTTGGGCAAGGTTGGGAAAGCCGTCGCGATCTGGGTCTTGCTGGACTTCCTATGCGAACCATTGCTGAGCGCCTGGATAACAATGACCTTGCCGGTCGGCGAGCGATTGATCACCCTGAGCGTGACGGCGCCCAGCGTTGTGGCACTGTTTCTGGCCGGTTGTATCGCAGTGATTGCGCGTATTCTGTGGCAGGCCAGTGAAGTCGATTCCGAAAACCGCACCTTTGTCTGAGATTGAAATGCCCATTGTGATTGAGCTGGACGTCATGCTTGCCCGGCGCAAGGTCAAATCCAAGGACCTGGCGGCCGCCATCGGAATTACCGAACAGAACCTGTCGTTGCTCAAACAAGGCAAGGTCAAGGGTATACGGCTGGGGACGCTGGATGCCATCTGCACCTATCTGCAGTGCCAGCCCGGTGATCTGTTGGTGCATATGCCGGAACCTCCGGTCGAGCGGTAGCGGCTAACTATTTTTCGAACAGGGATCGGCTTATGCTGCTTTCACACGGATTGGCGATTTTTTCGAGCAGGGGTCAGTTTATGGAGCTTTCACACTGGGTCTATACCGCGCCATTGCTCTCGTTAGCGTTGCTCTGGATAGTTGCCGTCGTCACCCCGGGGCCGAATTTTTTCAACATCGCCCAGTTAGCCGCCAATGCCTCGCGCCGCCATGGTGTGGCGGCCTCGGCAGGTGTCGCCTCGGGTACGGTGCTGTGGGGAGTGGCCGGTGGCCTGGGCATCAAGTCGTTGTTTACGGCGGCGCCCATGTTGTACCTGGCGTTCAAGATTATCGGTGGCTGCTACCTGATTTACCTGGGGCTCAGGCTGTTCAAACGTTCGGTACCGGTCGCGGGCCGGAACCCGCTGGCGGATGGGCAGCGACGCTCGCTGTTGTCGGCTTGGCGGCTGGGTTTGCTCGGTAATTTGTCCAACCCGAAGTCCGCCCTGTTTGTCGCGACGATCTTCGCCTCGACCATGCCTCCTTCGCCCTCGCCGTTGCTGCTGACGCTGGCTGTGATCGTCATGGCCAGCCTGTCGTTCAGTTGGTATTGCGCCGTTGCACTGGTGTTTTCCAGTGAGCGCATGGCCAACCTCTACAGTCGTTCGCGCAAGTGGCTCGACCGTTTTGCCGGTGGTTGCTACGTACTGTTCGGTGCACATCTGGTGGCGAATCGCTGACCGCCCGTGTTAAGAAGCCTTACTTTCAACTGTGAGGCCGGGTCATGAGCAAGGTGCGGGTGGGTATTATTTTTGGTGGCCGTTCGGCCGAGCACGAAGTCTCTTTGCAATCGGCGCGCAATATCGTCGACGCCTTGGACCGTACGCGCTTCGAGCCCGTCCTGATCGGCATCGACAAGGCCGGCCACTGGCACCTCAACGACACGTCGAACTTCCTGATCAACCAGGAGAACCCGGCGCTGATCGCCCTCAACCAGTCCAACCGCGAACTGGCGGTGGTGCCAGGCAAGGGCAGCCGGCAAGTCGTGGAAACCTCCGGGCAGGGTATGCTGGAACACATCGACGTAATCTTCCCCATCGTCCACGGCACCCTGGGTGAAGATGGCTGCCTGCAAGGTTTGCTGCGCATGGCCGATATGCCTTTCGTTGGCTCCGATGTGCTCGGCTCGGCGGTGTGCATGGACAAGGACATCAGCAAGCGCCTGCTACGCGATGCCGGTATTGGCGTTACCCCGTTCATCACCCTGACCCGTGGCAATGCGGCGCGCACATCCTTTGAAACGGCCGTCAACAAACTGGGCTTGCCGATGTTCGTCAAACCCGCGAACCAGGGGTCTTCGGTGGGTGTGAGCAAGGTTGCCAGCGAAGCCGAGTACCACGCAGCCGTCGAGCTGGCTTTGGGTTTTGATGAAAAAGTGCTGGTGGAATCCGCCGTTCAAGGCCGAGAAATCGAATGCGCCGTATTGGGCAACGACAATCCCATCGCCAGCGGTTGTGGCGAGATCGTGGTGAGCAACGGCTTCTATTCCTACGACAGCAAATACATCGACGAGCAGGCCGCCCAAGTGGTGGTGCCGGCCGCTATCAGCCATGACGCCAGTGAGCGTATCCGCCAGTTGGCCATCGAGGCATTCGGGGTGCTGGGCTGCTCCGGGCTGGCCCGGGTCGATGTGTTCCTCACCGACGACGGCGAAGTGCTGATCAACGAAATCAACTCACTGCCCGGCTTCACCCGCATCAGCATGTACCCCAAGCTGTGGCAGGCGGCGGGGATGAGCTACAGCGAGCTGGTGAGCCGCTTGATCGAGCTGGCACTGGAGCGCCATGCCGGGCGCAAGGGGCTCAAGATCAGTCGGTAGTCATCGACCGACAGCTCAGTAGCGTCATCAGGCGTTACTGAGTACTTCCCGGAAAACGTCTGGCCGTATGGCTGCTATGTGCAGCAGTGAGCGTGCGGCCCCGGAAGGAGAGCGACGCCCTTGTTCCCACTCTTGAAGTGTTCTTACCGAAACCCCTAAAAGCTCGGCAAACTTGGGTTGTGACAATCCGGTTTTACTCCTGGCTTCTGCGGCTTGAGTGATCTCAACCTGATGCACAGCGCCGTAATGTCCCGCTTTAACATCCTGTATGGCGGCCAGTAACTCTTCGCCAATATTACGTTTGGCGTCACGTTCCTTCAGTTGCTTCTCAGTGAGGGGCATGGTTCATGTCCTTTGCGATTTTGTGCAGGATATGCGCTGGAATATTCTCGGTATCCTTTGTAGGTTCTCTCTCACCGGTCTCGGCGAGCAATCCACGAATAGATCAACGTCTTCGGTTCCTGCGGGTGATGAGTTCTTCGGCGGTAGCTGGCGAAGGTGGGCGATGTGCAATAAGTGCACACCTCACTGACTTCAATCTGCTCACGTTTGAGTCCCGCCGCTTGCAGAAGCATCACCCCATACCCGCTCAAATCGAACCAGGCACTTCCCGCTTGCCTGGCATACGGCGGTGCAATCTCGGGTGGCAGCAATGGGGTCGGTTGCGCAAAGCTCCATGGCGTCAGACCGTCCCGCCACAAGTGGCCTTGATCGATCTGGAACTGCCCGATAAACCCCTCGCTCACTTCATAACAGCACGGCTTGATCGACGGTCCGATGGCCACTCGCAATTGGTCCACGGGAATGCCCTGGGCGGCAAAGCGTTGCACCGCGTTGGCGATGATCCCGCCTTGCAGTCCCTTCCAGCCGCCATGCACGGCGGCAACCATTGCGCCGTTTTCCGAGGCGATAAGCACCGGCAGGCAGTCGGCTGTAATCACCGCAATCGTCTGATGCTCGCGGGTGAACACGCCGTCCGCCTCAAGGGTGTTGGCCACCTGATCGGCCTGCCATTCAATCACCGAGGCGCTGTGCACCTGCTTGCAGATGAACACGGTTTCTGGCCGTAGCGGATCATTGATCGAGCAAAAGCCATGGTCGACGCCGGGGACGGCGCCGAGATTGTCTGCCTGCTGCACAGGATGTCTCCGCTGAAAAAATTAGTCGCCGACCGCTTCGCCTTCACGCCGAGGGTCGGCGCCGCCGCTCAGCGACACCTTGCCCTGGGCATCCCGCGTGCGCACGATGGCCTGGATGCCGCTGGTCATCTCAATCTCGCTCAACGTATGGCCTTTGTCCTGCAATGCCTGTTTCAACCCTGGGCTGAACAGGCCAGCCTCCAGTTCGGTCGCACCGTTGCGGCTGCCGAAGTTCGGCAGGCTGATGGCGGCTTGCGGGTCGAGGTTCCAGTCGAGCATAGCCACCAAGGATTTGCTCACATACTCGATGATCTGTGAGCCGCCCGGCGAGCCTACCGTGGCCAGCAATTCACCGCTCTTGCGGTCGAACACCAGGGTCGGTGCCATGGCCGAACGTGGGCGTTTTCCCGGCTCGACGCGGTTGGCCACCGGCTGGCCGTTTTCTTCGGGGATGAACGAAAAATCGGTCATCTGGTTGTTCAGCAGAAAGCCTTGGACCATCAGGTGCGAGCCGAACGCCGCTTCCACCGTGGTGGTCATCGATACGGCGCCGCCCTGGTCGTCCACGGCCACCACTTGTGAGGTGGAGATACGCAGCGGCGAACGGTCCGGCGCGTACGCCACCTGGATGCCCGCAGGTCGGCCCGGTTTGGCGATGCCCATGCTGCGCTCGCCGATCAGCGTGGCGCGTTGGGCCAGGTAGTCCGGTGCGACGAGGCCCGCGACGGGGACGGGGGTGAAGTCTGAATCGGCCACATACAGTGCGCGGTCGGCGAAGGCCAGGCGACCGGCCTCAGCGATCAGGTGCACGGCTTCGGGGCTGGGCTCAAGACCGGCGGGCGAGGCACTTTTCACGGGTGTCATCGGCGCGATGGCCAGGCGCGGGTCGCGGGCCTCCACGGCCTGCAACGTGCCGAGGATTTGCGCAACGGCAATCCCGCCCGAGGAGGGGGGCGGCATGCCGCACACGCGGTAATGTTTGTAGTCGGTGCAAAGCGGTGTGCGCTCCTTGGCGACATAGCCCTTGAGGTCGGCCTGCGACAGGCTGCCCGCATTGCGATTGCCCTGGACCTTGCGTGCGATCTCGTCGGCGATCGGGCCGTGGTACAGCGCGTCGGGTCCTTCCTTGGCAATGCGCTTGAATACACTCGCCAGTGCCGGGTTTTTCAACAGCGTGCCGGTGGCTTTAGGCGTGCCATCGGCGTTCAGAAAGTAGGCCGCCATGTCAGGCGACTGCGCGATGTAGCGGTCGGCGGCAATCAGCGCGTGCAAGCGGGGGGATATCGCGAAGCCCTGCTCCGACAAACGAATGGCGGGCTCGAACAACTTGGCCCATTGCAGGTGGCCGGTTTGCTTGTGGGCCATTTCCAGAGCACGCAAGACGCCCGGCGTGCCGACCGAACGCCCGCCGATCTGCGCCTCGGGAAACGCCATGGGAGTGCCGTCGGCCTTCAAGAACAAGCGCTCGGTTGCACCGGCCGGCGCCGTTTCGCGACCGTCGTACGCGTGTACGGTTTGCCCATCCCAGAGCATGATGAAAGCACCGCCGCCGATGCCGGACGACTGCGGTTCCACCAGGGTCAGCACCGCCTGCATGGCGATCGCCGCATCAATGGCCGAGCCTCCTTGGCGCAACATCTCACGCCCGGCTTCGGCCGCCAACGGGTTGGCGGCGGCGGCCATATGGCGCTCGGCGTGTTGCGTCACAAGATCGCTGCGGTAACCCGAACCCAGCTCCGGTGCTGGAGGTTGTTCAGTGACGGGGGTGTGACAGCCGGCCAGGGCGAAGGCTGCGGCAACCATTGACAGTTGACGGCGGGAAATCGAAAGCACGCGCTGAACTCCGTTCATTGTGAGAATGATCTGTTGTCCTTGGGTGGCTCCTTTTTACAGGTAAATCGTGCCCTTGAGGTAGAGCACTGCGTGCCCGGCGATAATCACGCGGTCGCCCTTGAGTTCGCAACGCAGTTGTCCACGACGGTTGCCTCCCTGTTCGGCGGTCAATTGCGACTTGCCCAGGCGCTCGGCCCAGAATGGCGTCAGCGAGGTGTGCGCAGAGCCGGTGACAGGGTCTTCATTGATACCGACATTCGGGCCGAACCAGCGAGAAATGAAATCAAACCGCGTGCTTTTGGCCGTCACCGCAATTCCGCGTTTAGGCAGGCCCTTGAGGCGAACGAAATCCGGCGTCAGGGCGGCGACCTGGGCTTCGTCTTCCAGCAGCACGATGTAGTCATCGGTGGCATACACCTCGGCGTGCTCAACCCCCAAGGCGTTCAACAGGCCGGTGGGTGGCTCACAACGCTCGGGCTGCTTGGCCGGGAAATCCATCGCCAGTTCGTCGCCATTGCGCGTTACGCGCAACTCACCGCTGCGGGTGGCGAAGCGCAATACATCCGGTGCATCCGGCAACTGGTGAATCAAGACCCATGCCGCCGCGAGCGTGGCGTGGCCGCACAGGTCCACCTCGACTTCCGGGGTCAGCCAGCGCAACTCGTAAAATCCATCACGGGGCACGAAGAACGCGGTTTCCGAGAGGTTGTTCTCGGCGGCGATGTTGTGCAGTTGCTCATCGGTCAGCCATTCGGTCAGCGGGCAGACCGCCGCCGCGTTACCGCCAAAGGGATGTTGGCTGAAAGCATCGACCTGGTAGATATCCAATTTCATCAGGAGCACTCCGTGTAGGGGAGGCCGGACACTAACAGTGGGTCCCCGGAGCGTCAAAATACAGATACGAAGTTTTTTTGAGCGCAAACGCTGTTCAGCCCAGGCGCAATACCATCGCCCCGCCGGCAATGATGCAGGCGGCGAGGAGGCGAGCCCGCGTCAGATGCTCTTTGAGTACCCATGCACAGATCACCACGCCAAACAGGATGGAGGTTTCCCGTAGCGCAGAAACCGTGGCGATCGGTGCGGCAGTCATCGCCCACAGGGCCAGGCCATAGGACGCCAGTGTGCCGAAGCCGCCCACCACGCCAAGGTGCCAGTGGCGCCTGACGTATTCAATGAAGACGCCGCGCTGTGTGGCCAGGGCCCATGCGCAAAGCGGGATGCCGGTCAGCAGGAATATCCACAGGGTGTACGCCGCCGGCGCGCTGGATTTACGCACACCCACGCCGTCGATCAGGGTGTATCCCGCGATCACGCCGGCGTTGATCAAGGCCAGCACCACGCCTTTTCGCGACCCTGCCGAAGGGACGGCGGCCATGCTCAAGATGCCGAGGGAGATGATTGCGATGCCGAGCCAGGCGAATGCCGACAATGCCTCGGACAACAGCAGCACGCTCACCGTCGCCACCAGCAGTGGCGCGGTACCGCGCATGATCGGATAGGTCTGGCTCATGTCGGCCACGCGGTAGGTCGAGGCTATGAGGGCGAAATACAGCACCTGGAAAACCACTGATGCCCCTATGAACGGCCAACTGCCTCGCGCCGGGGGCTCCAGGAACGGGACAGTCGTCAACGCGATCAGCGAAGCGACTGAGGCGATCATGCAGGTGGTCAGGAGCTTGTCGGCCCCCCCTTTGACTACGGCATTCCAGGTGGCGTGAAGTGCGGCGCCCAGCAGAATGATGGCGAATACGTCGAGGCTCATGAAGGGCGTTCCTGCTGCGCTCAAGGGTATGTCAGACAGGCAAGAGTGTGATGAAGTAGCTCACAAAGAGGAAGACCCGTTACGGGCTGCATCCTTGCAGCCCGTAACGGGTCGGTGTTGCAGTGAGCCGGGCGGGATACTCGATCCTATCCACAACGGGCTCTTTATCGAATTCGAGCCCGCTGCCCAAACACCCTGTTTCGCTGTTATTGGAGTGCTACATCGAGCATCGGCGGAATGTAACCGTAGTCATACTCGGCCACCACGAACGTCTGCTGCCCTTTGATCTTGATCCCCACCGTCGGTGCTTCGGTACCGCCGATACGAATCTGCTTGCCGGTTTCGTCGGTCGGCACACTGTCGATAAACGAGGTCACCAGGCCGTTGGGCATCACACAGTGCGAGTAGGTCTGGAAAGGCTGGGAGGACGGGTTGCCCAGCACCAGGCCGGAACCGTTCAACGGCACGTAAGGGCCGAACAGCGAATCGGCGACGAAACCGTACACCCCGTCCGGCCCGGTCACGCCGTCGGCATAGGTAAAGGTGTGGCTGATGGTGAACAGGTAGTACTTGCCGTCCTGGAACACGAAGTGTGGGCGTTCGGTCTGGTCGTTGACGCCGACCGCGGTCAGCAGCGGCGGCAGCATTTCCCAGTCGTCCCCGTCTTCGTCACGGGCCACGGCGATACCGACACAGGCGGTCTGGAAGCGCGAGTTGCCGACGTCTTCATAACCCGGCGGCACATCGCCGATTTCGGCTTTCCCGACCTTGTGCGAACCGCGCTCGCCGGCCACGTTGCCTTCAAACAGCATGTACAGTTTGCCGTCGTTGGGGTCACGGAACGGCCAAGGATCGCGAAAGCCCCAGAAGGCGTTCTGCGCTTCGGTCTGATACATGTGGCCGTCGGCTTCGAACAGCGGCTTGACCTTTTCAAAGCCGACCATGCTGACACCATGCTCGGTCGTCACCACCCGACCGCGCACCTTGACGATGGTCGCGCCTGGCGTGACGGCGGTGTAGTACAGGTCAATGTCCCCCTTTTCGTTCAACAGGATTGGCGTGCCGGCCCATTCGCGAGCGGTCGGCGAAACCCCTTCGGCCATCACTCGGCCACCGAGTTTCCAATCCTTGCCGGTACGGGAAAACCAGTAGTACATCTTTGCCCGGCCATGGCGGTCGTTCCAGTCGCGGGTGATGTCGTAGTTACCGTTCTCGTCGATGTACTCCGGGTCGTTAGGATGGCGATCCGCGGTCAGGGTGAAGATCACCGACCAGCCATCGACGGAGGTCACGTTTCCGTCCAGGTCGCGCAGCGGCATGGTGTCCCAGATGAACACCTCATTGCTCAATACCGGGAAATCCGCACTGACCAGTGGCTGGGTCGTAGTGGGATCGTCCGCGTGGACTTTCAGCGCATCGGCCCGAGTCCAGAGGCTGGGTTGATGGGGGATCTTGCCGAATTTTTCAGTGTTGCTTTTCATGGGTAATACCTCGTCCGTGAAGGAAGTTATAAAAAATACTGTATGTACATACAGTAGTTTCATCTTAGGCAAACCTGTTTTTAGGGTCAAGCGTAAATTTGCATTTGTGCATAATTTGACTTTTTACGCAGGCTGATACGTTTCAGCTTGATGCGTTTCTAGAAGTTAGCTTTAAGCCTGATCGGCGACGATGCCTGCATGATATTCGCGGCAGAGAACTGTGGTGCGTTGGTCTGGGCGTGGGCGGGCGTCTTCAAAGCCTGGAGTACAGGCATGATCAAGCAGCCAGGTTGGCGGGTGTCGTATTGGAGAGAGGGGAGTTTGACGTCGCTGGACCCGCATGGATGTCCAGAAACAAAAAAGCCCGCACTAGGCGGGCTTCTTGAGGTGATTCACAGACTGCTGTAGACATCTATGGATCGGTACTTGGTGGCTACACAGGGACTTGAACCCCGGACCCCAGCATTATGAATGCTATGCTCTAACCAACTGAGCTATGTAGCCAAGTGGCGCGCATTATTCGCGTAGAACGGGAATGCGTCAAGCGTTTTTGTTGAAAATTTTTCTACGCTTTCAACTGTTTAAGGAAAATCGGGCTAAACAGCGACGAGTGGCGGGTTGGGCGTCAGGTTTCGGCGGGATGGGCACGGCCTTGCTGTCGCGCATGAAAAGGCTAGATCGAGTTGGGCTGATATCCCTGTCGCCCAACGATGGCCAGCTAGTCTGGCTTAAGGTCGCAACGGCGTGTGGGTGACGCGCTTGAGTTGTTCACGTGCCCGTGACAGGCGCGAGCGAACAGTGCCGATAGGGATGTCCAGTGCATCGGCGGTGTCCTGATAGCTGCCATCCGTCTCCAGCGAGGCATACAGGGTTTTGCGCATTTCCTGCGGCAGGTCCTTGATGGCTATCAGGGTTTTTTCCAGCCGGCGATTGACCTCGAACTCCCAGTCCAGATTACGGCTGTCCTCCTGGCCATGCCACAGCGCCTCGTCGAATTCGCAATGCACCGGTTTGGCATACAGGCGCCGGAAGTGGTTGCGAATCAGGTTCTGCGCGATTCCGCACATCCAGGTGCTGAGTGTCGCCTGGCCGCTGTAGCGCTCGCGGTTACGCCAGGCTTCCAGGTAGGTGAGTTGCAGAAGATCGTCCGCATCTTCCGGGTTGAGCACGCGCTTATGAATGAAGCGCCGGAGTTTTTTTTGTTGGTCGTCCGTCAGGTGGAGCATGAATTGAGGCGAGCTGCCAACAAGATGAGCGAGGGCACCAATAGGGATATCCATGATTTTTTCCTCTGGGTGGACACGGTCGAAGTGGTTTCGACGTGACCCCTTTTGCACTGGCTGTGCCAAAGAAAAAAAAGTTTTAATTCGTTGATTTATAAGTAGATATTTATTTTTTTGTGCTGGGTTTTGTGCAGTCTTTTGCAAAAAGCGGGGATGCTGTTGTGCGGGTATTTTCAAAAACGCCGCAGGGATAGTTCGATGGAACCGTATGGCGCGCGCCTGCCACATAGGGACACAAACTCCCTGTCCTGGCCCGCCCATGAAAGTCGAACCGTTCAACGATGTGCAACCGATCCTGAGCCCGGATCAACCCCGCATCGGCGTTACCCAAACGCAGGCCGGTGCCACGGCTATCGACGACATTGCCCAGATATTCAACGAAGAAATGGCGCTCAATGGCGTGGCTCTGGGCCGCCGTTCGATTGGGCGGCAGGTCACACCGATTGAGCACATCACCCAGCTCTATGAACAACTGGGCCATCCTGCCCAGGCGTCATTGGCAACCGTTGCTCGCCAGGTCCGCATGCAACTGTTGCTACAGCCTGGTATCGACACATTGCTCGAGCTGACTGGCCGCGATCCTGCGCGCACCTTCGTGGTACTTCAGCGGGTGGCGGCCGAGGCGCAAGCTGAAGCGCGCAAAGTCGAGGCGGCCCTGGCGCGAGATGCACTCGCAAAGTTGGAAATCCGCTTCAAGCGGGAAATCCAGGCCGGGCTGAATATCGCACTGACGCTGCAGCAGGCCAGTGGTGACCCAGAGGAGCGCCAAGCGGTGCGTGCGTTGTATTACGCCAGCGTGGTCATGCGCCAATCCCTGGCGTTCATGATGCAATCGCTGCTCGGGGTGTACGGTGGCGAGCAGTTTGGCGCCGGGCTCAACCTGATGCGTCGTGCTTTGGCCGACGATATCGCCGCCCACACGCCTTCGGTACCCACGGCACAACTGCGTACGTTGCTGCTGGGTTTGCAGAGCTGCAGCCAGCTGGGCGGGGCGTTATCCAATTGCCAGGCGTTGATCCAGCGCCTGGATGCGGAACTGGATGCGGTAGGCCTGCTGCAACGGCTTCTGGGCTATGCCGGCACCGGTATCGAATCGGCGGAAGTCCAGCGGCTGGCTTGCGATTTTGGCGGCGCGCTACCGGCTGCCCAACTGGTGTCTCTCAACGGCTTGTACCCGGTGATGCAACGTTTGCCCCTGGCTCTGTGGCGTGACAGCCGTGGGCGTGAAGAGGCCCTGCACAACATCTTGCTGGTGATGGACGAATTCACCCGTGCCGAGCGCGGTCACCTGCACTTCGACGGTGAGCCGAGGAGCCTCCCGTGACGGTGCTGGCCGCCATCAACGCTGTGCTGCTCAAAGTGGCGCAGCGTGCTGAAGTGTTAGGCGCGGTGGTGGTCATGGCCATCGTGTTCATCTTTATTGTGCCGTTGCCCACCTGGTTGGTGGATATCCTGATCGCACTCAATATCTGCATTTCCTGTTTGCTGATCGTGCTCGCGCTGTACCTGCCCGGGCCGTTGGCGTTCTCGTCGTTCCCGTCGATTTTGCTGCTGACCACGATGTTTCGCCTGGCATTGTCGATCGCCACCACGCGTTTGATCCTGCTGGAGCAGGACGCGGGTGACATTGTCGAAGCCTTCGGCAATTTTGTGGTGGGCGGTAACCTCGCGGTGGGCCTGGTGATTTTCATGATCCTGACCCTGGTCAACTTCCTGGTGATTACCAAGGGCTCCGAACGGGTCGCCGAAGTCGCCGCGCGCTTCAGCCTGGATGCCATGCCGGGCAAGCAGATGTCGATCGACAGCGATTTGCGCGCCGGGCTGATCGACGGTGGGCAAGCTCGCGACAAACGCGAGCAGTTGTCCCGTGAAAGCCAGCTGTTCGGGGCCATGGACGGGGCCATGAAATTCGTCAAAGGCGACGCCATTGCCGGCTTGATCATCGTGCTCATCAACCTGCTGGGTGGTTTCTCCACCGGGATGTTCCAGCATGGGATGAGTGCGGGAGAATCGATGGCGTTGTATTCGGTGCTGACCATTGGCGATGGCCTGATCGCCCAGATTCCAGCGCTGCTGATCTCCCTGACCGCCGGCATGATCATTACCCGTGTGGCACCGGATGGGCGCAAGGGCGCCAAGAACATGGGCGCCGAAATTGCCCGGCAGATGACCAGTGAGCCCAAGAGCTGGATGATCGCCTCGGTGGGCATGCTGGCCTTCGCCGCGCTGCCGGGCATGCCCACGGTGGTGTTTATTCTGATCTCGCTGATGACCGGCAGCCTGGGCTACTACCTGGCGCGTCAGCGCCAGCGCGAGGCTGCCCCGCCGCCGCAGGCTGAAAAAGTGGTGCGGCCCGAGGAAAACGGTGACGAAGACTTGCGCGGTTTTGATCCGTCACGCCCCTATCTGTTGCAGTTCCACCCGACGTTGTACGCAACGCCGCAGGTCATCGATATCGTTCATAAGATTCGCCAGGCCCGCAACGGGCTGGTCACGAGCATCGGCCTGACGCTGCCGCCGTTTGAAGCCGAATTCGATGACTTGCTGGCACCCGACGAGATGCGCTTCTGCGTGCATGAAGTGCCGGTGATGGCGGCGACCCTGAGTGATCGCATCGCCGTTGAATACGCATTGCTGACGCCACCCTTGGAGCGAGGCGAGAGAGGGCTCCCTGAGCGCGATGAGCAGGACTGGTTATGGCTTGCTCCCGATGACCCTTTATTGGACGACCCCCAGGTCGAGCGTTTCACTGCCCCGAGCCTGATCATCGAGCGCATGACGCGAGCGATGATGCTCAGCGGGCCGCGCTTTCTCGGTATCCAGGAGAGCAAGGCGATTCTCAGTTGGCTGGAACACAACCAGCCGGAACTGGTGCAGGAACTGCAACGCATCATGCCGCTTTCGCGGTTTTCGTCAGTGCTGCAGCGCCTGGCCAGCGAAGGCGTGCCGTTGCGTGCGGTGCGCTTGATTGTCGAGTCGTTGATCGAGTACGGCCAGCATGAGCGCGAACCGGATGCCTTGGCCGATTACGCGCGCATTGCCCTCAAGTCGCAGATCTACCACCAATACAGCGAGCCCGATGGCCTGCATGCCTGGCTGCTGTCGCCCCAGACTGAAAACATCCTGCGCGAAGCGTTGCGCCAGACCCAGAGCGGCGTGTTCTTTGCCCTCGACAACGAGAGCAGTGCAGCCCTGATCAACCTGCTCAACCAGGCATTTTCGGCGCGGCCCAAAAGCAAGAGCGTGATGCTGGTGGCACAGGATCTGCGCAGTCCCTTGCGCACTTTGTTGCTGGACGAATTCAGCCATGTGCCGGTGCTGTCCTTCGCCGAGTTGGGGAGTACTTCCAAGGTCAGGGTACTGGGGCGTTTTGACCTGGGCCAGGACGAGTTGATGCGCGGAGCAGTGGCATGACACCGCCGTTAATGCTGACACCACAGGTGCGATGATGTTCGAGCTGCGGGTACTCGATGGACTGCAAAAAGGCGCCGCTTTGCCGTTGTTTGGCGAGCAGTGGAGCCTTGGCGCCCACGCGGATGCCGACCTGTTGTTGAGGGACCCGGGTATCACCGAGCACCACGCCCGTTTGCAACTGGTCGACGGACATTGGACGGTGCAGGCCGAAGCGGGGCTGTTGCAAGACAGCGACGGGCAAGTGCTGGCGCAGATCGGCGACCTGGCACTCGATACGCCTTTTGTGATCGGTGCCGTGCGCTTGTGTGTGGTGCCGGCTGATCAGCCTTGGCCGCAGGCGCCGCCTGACCGGCCAACACCGTTGGCGCCGCCGCCTGAACCCGCCCAGCGGCTGGTGCTGTCGTCGATCTCCCCGTCGCAACAGAAACGTTTGATCAGCCTGGTGTTGCTGTGTGCCTTGGTCATCGTCGCGATCGGTATCGTCTCGACGCCAGGGCGCGGGGCACAGGCGTCGCTGATGCCCGCCGTGGAGCAAAAGCAGGAGCTGATCTCGCCCTTCGAGGTGCGGCAGCAGTTGTTGAAGATGCTCAGCGAACGTGAGTTGGCTCAGCGGGTCAGCTTGCAGGTGATCAATGCCCAGATTGTCCTCAACGGCGATGTTTCCCAGGAAGAGGTCGAGTTGGTCGCCCGCATGCTCAGTCGTTTCGCCGAGCAGTTCGACACCGCCGTGCCGGTGATCAGCCGCGTGCAGGTACGCGATAACACACTCCCCTTCAAGATCCTCCAAATCGTCGGCGGCGCCAGCGGCCATGTGGTGCTTGAGCACGGCGTTCGGTTGTTCGTGGGCGACGAACTGAATGGCCTGCGGTTGGTGTTGATCGACAACAACAAAGTGATTTTTGACGGTACGCAACGGTATGAGGTGCGCTGGTGAACAACTCGATACAGGCGCGCCTGGAAGCGTGGCGGCTGAACCAGTCACACGCGTTGACCCGCTTTGCGCCCGTTTCGATGCGCGGTCGCATACAGCGTGTGAACGGCATGCTGTTGCAATGCCGGTTGCCTGACGCACGTATTGGTGACTTGTGCCAGGTGGAGAAAAAACCGGGTGATTGCATGCTGGCCGAAATCATCGGGTTCGATCAGCAGGACGCGGTGCTCAGCGCCCTGGGTAACCTGGAAGGTGTGCGCGTAGGCGCCAGTGTTGAGCGCCTGGGCGTGCCACACCGAGTACAAGTCAGCGAGGCGCTGCTGGGGCAGGTGCTGGATGGCTTTGGTCGGCCTATTGCGGGGGACGGTCCCAGTGCGTTTGTCGTGACCGACACGCTCGATGCCAGCACCGTATTGTGCGAAGCGCCGCTGCCGACCGAGCGACCGAGGATCAATCGGGCGCTTGCCACCGGGGTGCGTTCGATCGATGGCCTGTTGACCTTGGGCGAGGGCCAGCGCGTGGGCCTGTTTGCAGGGGCCGGTTGTGGCAAGACCACCTTGTTGGCCGAGATTGCCCGCAACGTCGACTGCGATGTGATTGT
This sequence comes from Pseudomonas sp. ICBG1301, assembly GCF_016918385.1. Lineage (NCBI taxonomy): Bacteria > Pseudomonadati > Pseudomonadota > Gammaproteobacteria > Pseudomonadales > Pseudomonadaceae > Pseudomonas > Pseudomonas sp. ICBG1301. Next base: position 146,562 of record NZ_JAEKGB010000010.1, on the reverse strand, counting down.
GTTCGGCCTGATTGGTGAGCGAGGCCGCGAGCTGCGTGAGTTTCTCGACCATGAGCTGGATGACGCATTACGCGCCAAGGCGGTATTGGTCTGTGCCACCTCCGACCGTTCCAGCATGGAGCGCGCCCGCGCCGCTTTCACCGCAACGGCGCTGGCCGAAGGGTTTCGGCGCAAAGGCCAGCGGGTGTTGTTGCTGATCGATTCCCTGACCCGGTTCGCCAGAGCCCAGCGCGAGATCGGCCTGGCGGCCGGCGAACCCCTGGGGCGCGGGGGCTTGCCGCCGTCGGTGTATAGCTTGCTGCCGCGGTTGGTGGAGCGGGCCGGGCTGACGCGAGACGGTGTGATCACCGCCATCTACACGGTGCTGATCGAACAGGACTCCATGAGCGATCCGGTGGCCGATGAGGTTCGCTCCCTGCTTGATGGTCACATCGTGCTGTCGCGCAAGCTGGCCGAGCGTGGTCACTATCCGGCGGTGGATGTACTGGCCAGCTTATCGAGGATTTTGAGCAATGTGGCCGAGCCCGCACATATCCGGGCCGGCACCGCGCTGCGACGCTTGTTGTCGGCGTATCAGCAGATCGAGCTGATGCTCAAGCTGGGTGAGTATCAGCCCGGCAGTGATGCCTTGACCGATATGGCCGTGGACAGCCGTCAGTCCGTCGATGGTTTTCTGCGCCAGGACTTGCGAGAGCCATCACCTATCACGACGACCCTGGAGCAACTGACGGAGCTGACAGCGTATGTCCCCTTCTGAGTCACTGAGTGTTGAAGTCGAGACACTGCGGCGCTTGCGTCGGCATCGCGCGGATCGTGTCGAGCGAGCGTTGAGTGCCGCCCAGCGAGCCCAGCGAGCCCTGCTGGAACAGATCGCGCAGGCGCAGCAGGCGCTTGAACACACACGCCTCGAAGAGGCGCGGCAATGCGCACAACTGCTGAGTCAGCATCAGGGGCAGGTCATGACCTTCAAGGCGTTGAAAGATTGGAGCGCCCAAGAGCGCAACCTGTCGGCCGGCACCCAGCGTGAAGAAGACCAGCTACACGCCTTGCATGAGCAAAAGGCGCAGCAGGCCGAGCACATCAGCAGCGTGCAGAAGCAGGTCAGCCAATGTTTGCGTGAGGTCGAAAAGCTTCAGGAACTGGCCAGTTTATTGATTCAGGAGGAGGCGTGACTCAGGTGCCGGCAGACAAGGTCGAGCGTCCGCGCCTGCGGGAGCTTCGTGAGGCGCGTGAGGCCGGGGCCGGCGTGGCTATCCCTGAAGAACAAGGGCAGTTGTTCCGCCGGCTATTCGCTGATGAAGGTGAGCCCACGGGCTATGGCAGCCACGCTGCGGCGGGACGAAGCGCAGCCGCAGAGATCGCCATGATCGAGACATTGACCGAACAGTTGGCCCCTCGGTTACACATCGCTTCGCAGTGGCCGCTGGAAGCGATGCTGTACGTGCCTCGGCTGGGGCGGATTAAGACCCGTATCCGCCGAGAGCAGGGCGCCTGGAGCGTTGAGTTGGAGGCCGAGCAGGACACGACGACGCGTTGGCTCAGTGGTGTGCGACAGCGCTGTGAGGATCGGATTGCCCAGGCCGTTGGCCAGCCGGTCAGCCTGCATCTGGCGCATCTGGAGCGCACGTGATGATGCCGCCTCTGGCCTTGCGCCCGGTGCAGGGTGACGTGGTCGCTGCGCTGCGTCGGTTGGGGGGCGGGTTGCGCCTGCCCTTTGAGGTCGACGGCCAGCGCGGGGAGTTGCGGCTTGAGCCCGCGCGCGCACCGGAAGGCGTAACGCCGTTGTGTTTTGAAACGGCCTGCGGGGTGCTGGCGTTCGGTGAGCCTTCTCCGCAGCTCAGCCTGTTGGGCGAGTGCCCGGTGACACTGGCCCAGGCCGGCAATGATCCGGACTCCTGGTTCTGGGCGCTGTTTGAACAACATCTGAGCCCACAGGTTCGCGCGTTGTTCGGCTACCTGCGTTTATCCCCCGCGGTGCCGGTGTTGGACTTCGGTTGTCGGCTGTGGGTATGCCTTGGCGCATCCAGGGTCGCGGGTTTTCTGTGGATGTCTACGCATAGCTTCCTGGCACTGTGCGAGGCCGGGCCTTGGCAGCCGACAGCCGCGCCGATGCCGGACCGATTCCAACTGACGCTCGCGGTCACGCTGGGGCATTTGCGTTTGTCGATCGCGCAGCTGTGCAGCGTCCGCGAAGGCGACGTCGTGGTGCTCGAACACACCTATTTTCAAGTGCAGGGCACCGGTTACTTGCCCGTCGGCAAGCATCGCCTGCACGGGTGCATTGACGATGCAAGCGGGTCGCTGTGCCTGACCGTGACTTCAATAGAGGAAACAACTGTGGATGAAGATTTGATTGCTCATCACGCTCCGCAAGGCGGGGACGACCAACCGGTGACGGATGTGTTCGGTCATGAGCCATTTGATGAGTTGAGCATGGCGCTCAATGTACGCTGCGGCACGCTGAACCTGAGCCTCGGCGAGTTGCGCAACCTCGCCCCCGGCGCCGTGCTGGGGATAACCGGATACGCCCCCGGCATGGCCGGGCTTTACTATGGCGACCGGCCCATCGGCCAGGGCCAGTTGGTTGAGGTGGATGGGCGGCTCGGCTTGCAGTTGTCCCGTGTGGTGTTCTCCCGATGACCTTTCAAGGCGTGGACCCGCTCGTTCTCGCGCTGTTTCTGGGTTCATTGTCGCTGATGCCGATGTTGTTGATCGTGTGCACGGCGTTCTTGAAGATCGTCATCGTGCTGATGATTACCCGCAACGCCATCGGCGTGCAGCAGGTACCCCCGAGCATGGCGATCAATGGCATCGCCCTGGCGGCGACGCTGTTTATCATGGCGCCCGTCGGCTATGAGGTGGCGCAGACGCTCAAGGCGTCACCGCTGGACTTGAGCAGCGTGCAGACGATGCAAGAGACTGGCTTGGTGGCCATCCAGCCGTTGCGCACGTTCATGCAGCGCAATACCGATCCGGATGTCCTGACCCACCTGAAGGAAAACAGTGCGCGCATGTGGCCGCCGGAAATGGCGCAGCAGGTTCAGCGCGAAGACTTGATCCTGTTGATGCCGGCCTTTGTTCTCTCGCAGTTGCAGGCGGGTTTCGAGATCGGCTTCCTGATCTACATCCCGTTTATCGTCATCGATTTGATCGTCTCCAATCTGCTCCTGGCATTGGGCATGCAAATGGTCTCGCCCATGACCATCTCACTGCCGCTCAAGCTGCTCCTGTTCGTCCTGGTGTCCGGATGGTCGCGTCTGCTCGACAGCCTGTTCCTTTCTTATCTGTGAGTGACCTATGGAACCGATCGTGCTGTTCAAGCAAGGCATGTTGCTGGTGGTGGTCCTGTCGGCGCCCCCGTTGATCGTGGCGGTGGTGGTCGGTGTGCTGACATCGCTGGTGCAGGCGTTGATGCAAATACAGGATCAGACCCTGCCCTTTGGCATCAAGTTGGTCGCGGTAGGCGTCACGCTGATATTGACCGGCCGTTGGATTGGGGTGGAGTTGATCCAACTGATCAACCTGACGTTCGACATGATCGCCCGTTCGGCACTGAACTGAGGTTACCGGCTTGCTGCTTCTCGTTGATTACCTGCCCAGCCTGCTGGTCGCCATGGCGCGCATCTATCCCTGTGCTTTTCTGGTGCCTGCATTCTGCTTCCAGCACCTTAGGGGGATGCCTCGACACATCATCGTCATGGTCCTCGCGCTGATTCCGGCACCCGGCATCTACAGCGTGCTCAACGGCCAGGACTACTCGGCCTTGATGATCGCTGGGTTGGTGTTCAAGGAGCTGGTGCTGGGGTTCCTGCTCGGGATCTTGCTGGCCATGCCGTTCTGGATGTTCGAGTCAGTGGGCGCCTTGCTGGACAACCAGCGTGGCGCCCTGGCCGGTGGTCAGCTCAACCCTTCATTGGGGCCGGATGCTACGCCCGTGGGCCACCTGTTCAAGCAGTTGGCGATCTACCTGTTGATCGCGACCCTCGGGCTTGGCGTATTGACCCAGGTGATCTGGGACAGCTACCTGGTGTGGCCGCCGACGGCGTGGCTGCCGTCGGTGGCGGTGAATGGCTTCAGCGTATTCCTCGGGCTGCTTGGCGATACGTTCATGCACATGATGCTGTATGCCGCACCGTTTATTGGCGTGTTGCTGTTGCTGGAATTCGGCGTCGCCTTGCTCGGGTTGTATAGCCCGCAACTGCAAGTGTCGACCCTGGCGCCGCCGCTCAAAAGCCTGGCCGGGTTGATGATCCTGATTTTGTACTTTCCCCTGTTGCAGGATTTGATCGTCGGTCGCATGAGCCTGCTGGGTGATCTCAAACACGCCCTGGGCCTATTGCTTCAGGGCTCGACGCCATGAGTGACTCCGGTGAGAAAAAGCACGCGGCGACGCCGAAGAAGTTGCGTGACCAACGTCAAAAAGGCCAGGTCGCGCAGAGCCAGGATGTCGGTAAATTGCTGGTGTTGACCGCCTTGAGCGAGATCGCCTTGTTCACGGCCGAACCCAGCATGCAACGCTTCCAGCAGCTGATGGTGCTGCCCATGTCGCGAATGGGCCAACCCTTCGCACGCGCTTTGGAAGAGGTGTTGCTGGAAAGCCTGATCGTGTTTTTTGCGTTTGCCCTGATGATGGCCGGCGTGGCGATCAGCGTGAAGTTGATCAGCAGCTGGATGCAGTTCGGGTTGCTGTTTGCGCCACAGAGCCTGCAGCTCAACTTCAGTCGCCTGAACCCTCTGAGTCAACTCAAGCAGATGTTCTCGGCCCAGCAGGTCATGAACCTGTTGATGAGCCTGGCCAAGGCCCTGCTATTGGGCGTGATCCTGTATGCCGTGATCGGTCCGTCCTTGGGAACCCTGATCAAGCTGGCCGGTAGCGACCTGCAAACCTATGTCCAGGCGCTGATTGTAGTGTTCCGCCATCTACTGCATGCCTGTCTGGGCTTGCTGTTGGTCTTGGCGTTGATTGACCTGGCGTTGCAGAAGCATTTTTTTGCCAAGCGCATGCGCATGACCCAAGTGGAGGTACTCAAGGAATACAAGGATATGGAAGGCGACCCGCACGTGAAGGGGCAGCGTCGCTCCCTGGCTTATCAACTGGCCCAGGAAGAACCCAAGGTCAAGCTGCCCAAGCTGGAGGAATCCGACATGCTGGTGGTCAACCCGACGCACTTTGCCGTCGCCTTGTATTACCGCCCAGGCAAGACGCCGCTGCCGTTACTGGTGGACAAGGGCACGGATGCGCAGGCACGCGCGTTGATCGACCGGGCGAAAGCCGCCGATGTCCCGGTGGTCCAATGCGTCTGGCTGGCCCGTACGCTGTACGAGAAAAAGCTGGGGATGGGGATTCCTCGCGAAACCTTGCAGGCGGTCGCCTTGATCTACCGGACCTTGCGTGAGCTTGACGCTGAAGCCAAGCGCGAAACCCTGGAATTGCCGGGACTGGAGCGGCGTTGATTCAGCGAGCGGCGCGCCGGTCCAGCGTCTCGAGATTGGCCAGCGAGAGCAGGCGGCTGATGGTTGCGTCGAGCGCCTGGCGCTGTGTCGGCAGTGCATGCCAGATCACCAGGTTGCCCCCGGCGTCCAGGTAGACAAAGCAGCCACTGAAGGCCACTGCTTGTTCAAACCGGCGCTCAAGTGCCCGCTGCAATTGTCGGGGTTGCAAGACGTCGCGGTTCACCTGCAGGGCCAATCCCGGGCCGGCAGCCGTATCCATGGCGTAGATGGCAATGCCGGGGCCGACTGGCAGGTGGGCGCCAGGGCCACCCACCCATGCGTCGCTGAATGCCTTGCGACGCTGCTGGTTATCGGCAAGTGCGTGGGGCGTCATCGTTCCAGCGATATCGTCTGGTAATCCGAACGCTCGCCTGACGGGCCCGACTCGGCTCGCATCTGCGGTGGCCACCAGACCACCAGCGTGTGCTTGCCTGACTGCGGACGTGAGCACGAGTCGCCTTGGCAGGTCGGCGTGCAGCCGGCGACGAGCAGTGCCGCACCGATGAGTGTGGAGCACAACAGTAAAGGCTTCATTGCGGTTGGTTCCGGGTTGGGGTGAGCAGGGAAGGGCGGGAGACGCCGATGTGTTCGTCTTTCACCACGGGACGCATGGCAATAAAGACCTCGGCTTCTTCACCCGGCTTGAGCCAGGCTCGCGGCCAGACGCTGACGGCCAGGGTGTGTGAGTTACTGCACTCCTTTTCATCAATACGTACGTTGCGCTTGAACTGGTTGCGCAGCACGACGACGGCCACGTTGAAGTCCGGGCCGGTGTACCACTGGCTGCGGTCGGTATTGAGCGCCAGCAGATCGCGCGTGACGCATAGGGTATTGAGCCCCAAGGGCAAGGGAGCCATCTTGAAAGGCTTGGGTACCTGGCCGCTCACCAGATGCGCCAGGGTGCTGGTGATATCGCTGCGCTTGATCACCGGTTGGTGAGGGGCATCGCGCCTGGCCAAGGGTTTGAGGGCGGCTTGCAACTCGGCCTGATCGTCTTGTGGCAGGTAGCGCGAAGGGTCGGCCTGATCGCCGATGACCCGCGGGGTCAGGATGAACAGCCTTTCGCGGCGATTGTTCTGGCGTTCAGTGGAAGAAAACAAGGCCTTGCCCAGCAGGGGAATATCTCCCAGCAATGGGACTTTGTTGTGCTTGTCGGTGCTTTCGCTGACGTGGAAGCCACCGATCACCAGTGAGCGTTTCTCCGCCATCACCGCCTGGGTGCTGACTTTGCCACGGCTCACATCCGGTGTTGTGCTCAGGGGGTTGGACTCATTGAAGTTACCGTCTTCGATGTCCACCAGCAGGTGGATCTGATGCTTGCCCCGGGACGTGATGACCCTGGGCACGACCTGGAAGCTGGTGCCGACCGTGACGGGCAAGATGGTTGCGTTCTCGGTGCCGCCGACCAGGTATTGAGTGCGGTTGAAATCGATCACCGCAGGGTGGTTTTCCAGGGTCAGGACCGACGGGTTCGAGACCAGGGTTGCCAGGCCGCGTTGTTCCAGGGCACGTATGTCTGCGTAGAACCGGTCGCGATTTTCAAATGAAAGTTGTGATGACGTACCGGGGCTCGTGTTCACGCCGCCTCGGAAACGGCTGTTCTGAAACCCCCAGTTAACCCCGAATTCACGCAGTTGAGTGCGCTCGATATCCAGGATGATTGCGTCGATTTCCACCAGCTTGCGCGCTACGTCGAGTTGGGCAATCAGGTCGCGATACATGGCCTGGCGTTCGGGCAGGTCATAGATCAGTACCGCGTTGTTGCGCACGTCCGCCTCGACGCGGATTTTGCCGCTGCCGACGGGCGCACGCGGCGTGACCATGGGGCCAGTGCCTGGGGGCTCCGAAGGTGCCGTGGTGCCCAGCATCTGCCCCAGCAACGGGTTGCTCAAGCGAGCGCCGCTCGCCGCGAGCGGTGCGGGTGCGGAAGGGGGCGTGGTACGGGGTGACAAGGCTGAGGCTGGGCGCGTTTCCAATAGCCCGCGCAGCATATTGGCGACGCCGGGGACGTTGTATTTTTCGCCACGATAATCAATCTGCCGGTCTGCGGCATTGGCAAACTTCAGAGGGAACGTCAGTACGCTCTGTTTTTCATCGGGCGACCGGCGCTGGCTGGCGAACTGTTTGATCTGCTCGATGTAGCGTCTGGGGCCGGAAACCAATATCACACCGTCCTCGGGGAGCTCGCCCCAGCCGAAGCGGCTTTCCAGCAAGCCGATATCAGTCAATGCCTGCTTCAAGTCCGCGATGGTTTCCGAGGAGACCTCGAGGCGTGCGGATTCCTGTTGGTCCAGGGTGCTGATATACAAAGTGTTGTTGTACAAGTACCACTGGAAACGATGCTCAACGCCCAACCTGTCGAGCAGCGACTGGGGGGTATTGGCGCGGATCTTTCCATTGACGACACCCTCCAGCAGGCCCTCGATCTGCAACTGCGTGCCGAAGGTCTGGGCGAAGTCTTCAAGTACCTCGCGCAAAGGCTTGTGTTCGGCTTCATAGGCATACGCGGTGTTTTTCCATTCGCTGGGAATGGCGGCCTGTGCGCTTTGCCAAGGGATCAGCAACCATGGCAGAACGAGCAGGCCGCGCCAGCCGGAGCGCTTTGCAGTTAACCGGGGCGAGGGGGCATGCAAGCCATCAGGCTTGTCGGAGGTATTGTTCATAAGGCGTTCTCTGATTAAGGCGAAAGCGGATGTCGCGAGGTGGTGCGCAGCGCACGGGCAGGGCGTGCAAGGCGGGCCATGACTGCCCGCCAGGTGTCACGCTGATTGAGCAGCGCCTCGAGGCTTTTCTGCACCTGCGTCGGGTGTGGCGCGTCGTGCAGGCACTCGAGCAACCACAGCGCGCCATGGGCCGGGTCTTGGGCGAGCGCCCCTGGAAAATGATGCAAGCTGGCGGCGCCCGGACGCATCCAGTTCTCCAACTGGGCATTGGTGGGCACGTGCTGAGTGAGTTCAACGCCCAGTACCAGCGCGCCGCTGTCACGTCGCAGGACGATACGGCTATCGCCTTCAGTCAAGGTGATCTGCGGATCGGAACCGCTCAACCAGTGCGCCAGGTCATCCTCACCTTCAAGGGATTCCATCAAAGACGATCTTCCCTTTATCGGCCATGTGATTGGTCATCGCGAAGGTTGAGGTCACCAGTTGGTTGGCATCCATTTTTAGCTCGAGGGCTTCACCCAATAACGCCTCGAATGTTTCGTTATCGAGCGCCTCTTCCGTAGCTTTCTTCATCTGTTCGATGCGGCGGTTGACGGTATCCAGTTCCCTGTATTGCCGTTGCTGCTGGCGGTAATCAAAACTCATGGGCGGCTCTCCGGTGGCTTTGCCGTTATAAGTGGCTAAAGCCTGGTAACGGTTCCACGCCAAGAGTTTTGAAAGGCAATGTAATCAGCGCTGCCGGAAATTCCTTACCTGCCGCGGGACACGGGCTCAAGCAATAGCAGGCTATCAACGGTAGAGCGCCACTCGATGTGGAAGCGGCCTTCTTCGGTTTCCAGTATGAGTGTCTCGGCCGCCAGGGAGTCATCAAGGCGCAGGCACCAGGGGGCCTCAGTGTGAAGCTGCAGCCATTGCTCGACCTGCGCGTGGTCCTGCGGGTGGCAGACCAGGTTGGCGGCGATTGCCGGGACTTGCGTGTTCAGCAGTTTTTTAAGCAGTGCGCTGAGGCGCTCGGCGGGAGGTGTCAGCTCCAGCAAGCTGATCAGCGCTTGATTGGTGACGGAGGTGGCAATCTGCTCGAGGCGCTCGCAAATGGCCTGCCGCTCTACTTCCCAGCGTTCGAGCTGGCGATTGGCACGCTGCCAGAACTCGACCTGGGCCTGTTCAAGCAATTGCTCGCTGTGTGCCTGAGCCTGGCGCAGCAGCGCGTCGGCTTGGGCCTGGGCGTTTTCGAGCAACTGCTCGGCCTGTCGGCTGTCGGCAAGGACAGCTCGGGGAATCAAGGCATGCGGCAGGCTTGCGGTGGGCATCGACAGTTCAATCTTGCGTCGGCATAACATGGTGCGGGGGCACTCCGGAGGGGGCAGCGTGAAAGTCGTCTTCCGCCGCAGCGGTGGCACGCCAGATCACTGCCTGCCAGACAGTGTCCAGTTTGCTTCCCACTTGCGGCAGGTATTGGCTTTCGAGTTCCAGTACCCGACGTCGCGCAAAACTGAGGCGCAAGCGCTGCCACACGGTGTGATCGACCCAGGCGCGCAGATGATGCAGAGGGTCTTCACCGGGTTGTCGGGACGAGGAGGGCAGGGCCATGGATAGGCGGGCGCACCACTGGCGCTGGTCATGATTCAAAGCCGTATCGCGCCGTGGGTGGTAAATGCCGTCGACCAGGGTCAGCATCAACGCTTGTTGCTCCGGCGGTGCCAGTACCATCCGCAATAGCGCGGCAGAGGGCTGGATCGGCAGGCAGGGCGTGATGCCCAATGCGCGACTGATCAGCTCATGTCGGCCGCGGCATAACGCCAGGCTGGCGGGTGAGTTGAGATCGAAGGCGACCCATGGATGCTGCGAACGGCTCCAGGGGCAGGCCCACCAATGCACCCAGTCACGGATATCAGGCATGTGGTGGCGAACTCGAAGGTGATGCGGTTCGCGTCTTGCGAAGCCATAGAGCAGCGGCAACGAGTGACACTATCAAGAGGATCAGCAAGACCGTCACACAGATCTGCCAAAAGGCCAGGTCAGCCTCGGGTACTAGAAACGCGCCGAAGTAGACCAGTCGTTCGCGCTCGATATAGGTCGCGGCCGGCACGAACGTAACGGTGAGTTTTTGCGGGTTGTCCGCCGTGGTACTCATGCCGGGGATGCTGCTGGCAACCATCCTGCGTACGCGTGGCCTGATGTTGTCCGGCTCCAGCCTTGGATCGTGCTTGATAAAGACCGAGGCTGAAGCCGGTTGTACGGGTTCGCCCGGCGCTACACGCTCGGGCAGCACAACATGGACGCGGGCAACGATGACCCCATCTATGTTGGATAGCGTCGCCTCCAGTTCCTGGGACAAGGCATAGATATAGCGCGCACGCTCTTCCAGCGGGGTGGAAATAACCCCTTCCTTACGGAAAATTTCACCGAGTGTGGTGCGCGCGGTTTTTGGCAGCCCTGCCGCCTCCAGCGTTCGAACCGCACGGGCGATATCGCTTGTGCGGACCCGTACCACGACACCGTCTTTCTCCAGCGCTTTCTGGGCACGGATATGCTTGTCCGCCAGTTCGGCGATCACATCGTTGGCTTCCTGCTCGGACAGTTGGCGGTGAAGGTCAATGCGTTCGCCACAGCCGCTCAGCATGAACATCAGCGCAAGTAATAAATAGATGAAACGCGTGCGCATAAGCGGCCTACTGCAAGTTGGTGGTTTTTTCTACCATCGAAACGCAGTGCTTAATGATTTTCACCGACACGGTCAGGACCTCTTTGCTTTCAGCCAGCGCCTGCGGGACTTCAACTGATTTTATCGAGTTCTTGTCTTTCACCAGGTCGCTCAAGCCCTTGGAGACATCGTTGGCGCGCGCCCTCAGATAGTTGGATTGCTCGGCCAGAAAGTGCGTGCCGATGGTGGGGGGCGGTGTTTTGACGCTGTCATTGGTTGCCAGGGCTGACGCAAAAAAGTGGCTGTCGATGGTGCTGTCAGGGCCCGTCGTGGCTTCGGCGATTGGAAGCGGTGTGGAAGGCGGCGAGGCCCACTCGTTTTTTAAAAGCATGTAATCTCCACCCATTGCACGAGGTTGAAAACGAAAAGAGTTGCCTCCCTTGCTAAGCAAACAAAGGAGGCAGTAGGGTCATGGCCTGGCTGAGCCTATTTGTTGCATTATTTTTGTCGAATTATCGATATGAATGGTATTGATAGCGTGCTTGACGTTATCCCCATTCTTTTTCTTTTGCAGCTCAGCTAGTACCTGTTCCGTTTGCTCGTTTGAGATGAGGCCGTTGCTAGGAATGAGTGAGGATATGTTGTTGGTATCCATATGCAGTACCTTTTACAGTTGGAAATGTCTATGTGGTTAGCAAAGTTTACTTGTGCGAGTGTTAAGGGCTAACGCTCACATCGTGGGTGGCTGAATATGTTTCAATAGTTCCGGGCTTGCGCTTTTTAGTCGTTGCCAGATATTTCGTAAATGTTGTCTGTTGACGGGGCTAATTGAATATATTCAAGTGCTTCAAACGGTAGTACAGCGTCCGCTTGGGGATTCCCAGTTCCATCGCCACACTTTCCACACAATCGGCATGACGTTTCAGGGAGGCCTCAATCAGTGATTTCTCGATTTGTTGCAGTTTTTCCTTGAACGGTTGCACCCTCTGCTCCACCAGCGGTTCGCACAGGGGCGGCAAGCCCAACACAAAGCGCTTTGCCGCTGAACGCAGCTCCCGGATGTTGCCGAGCCAGGCGTGACACAGCAATTGTTGGAACAACGTAGGGGAAGGCGTCGGTGCGGCGCATTTGAAGTGCTCGGCTTCCTGTTGAACCATGCTCAAGAACAACGGAATGATTTGCTCCTGGCGAGTACGCAGCGGTGCGAGGCGGATGCTGACAACATTGAGCCGGAAGAACAGATCGCGCCTGAAGGTCCCTTGTTCAACCATGTCATGCAGCGATTGCTGGGCAGAGGCGATCACGCGCATGTCTACCGGGATGAAACGAGTCGACCCCAGGCGTTCCACTCCGCGAGACTCCAGTGCACGTAATAGCTTGGCTTGCAGCGCGAGGGGCATGCTATCGATTTCATCCAGATACAACGTGCCCAAGTGCGCTGCTTCAATAAATCCTGCACGTGACTGCACCGCACCGGTATAAGCGCCACTGTTCACGCCGAACAGCTGGCTCTCCGCCAGGCTTTCCGGAATCGCCGCACAGTTCACGGCGACGAAGTTTCCTCGACGCCCGGATAAACGATGAACGCGTTGGGCCAGTGTGTCTTTGCCAGTCCCCGTTTCTCCTAATAACAGAATGTCAACATTGAGTGTTGCAGTGCTATTGATTGTATGCTCGATATCGGAACTTTCAGTGAGTGGATGGTCTGTTTCGTGTTCTTCTTGAAAGACGGCCGACATAGTGTGGATGCTCTACTCTCACGTTTAATTCACTGTGGGTGGCGCAAATGATAAAGGCCACTCAGTAGAGCTCAAATTGCGAAGAATGTCATGAGTTCTTCAATGGATAATGGCAGGAAGTAGAGTGGGAAAAGTTGGATTGAGTGAGCGGTTAAGTTGTGCAAGTGCTTTTTTGTTTTTAACGCCGCACAGCAAGTAAGAATAATCTTAAAGTGGTGATGAGTGGAGGGAAGTAACAGCTTGTTTGTGGTTTTAAATCCAACGCCCACAAAAAAGCCGATGCATTGCATCGGCTTGATGTTGTAGCGAAGTCTTGCGGTAATGCTTACACGTTAAAACGGAAGTGCATCACGTCACCATCCTTGACGATGTATTCCTTGCCTTCCAGGCGCCACTTACCGGCTTCCTTGGCACCGGCTTCACCCTTGTACTGGATAAAGTCGTTGTAGGCGATCACCTCGGCGCGGATGAAGCCTTTTTCAAAGTCGGTGTGGATCACACCCGCAGCCTGTGGCGCGGTGGCACCGACCTTGACGGTCCAGGCGCGGACTTCTTCAACACCGGCCGTGAAGTAGGTCTGCAGGTTGAGCATTTCGTAACCGGCACGAATCACGCGGTTCAGACCCGGCTCTTCCAGGCCCAGGGCCTCAAGGAACATGTCTTTCTCTTCGCCGTCTTCAAGCTCGGCGATTTCCGCTTCGATCTTGTTGCACACAGGCACAACCACTGCGCCTTCTTCCTCGGCGATGGCCATGACCACGTCGAGCAGCGGGTTGTTCTCGAAGCCATCCTCGGCGACGTTGGCGATGTACATCACAGGCTTGGTGGTCAGCAGGTGGAAGCCTTTGATCACGGCCTTCTCGTCCGCGCCCATGTTCTTCATCAGGCTGCGTGCCGGCTTGCCTTCGGTGAAGTGAGCGATCAGTTGCTCCAGCAGGCCCTTCTGGACCACGGCGTCCTTGTCACCGCCTTTGGCGTTGCGCGCGACTTTCTGCAGTTGTTTCTCGCAGCTGTCGAGGTCAGCGAAGATCAGTTCCAGATCGATGATCTCGATGTCGCGTTTCGGGTCGACGCTGTTGGAGACGTGAATCACGTTCTCGTCTTCGAAGCAGCGGACCACATGGGCGATAGCATCGGTTTCACGGATGTTGGCCAGGAACTTGTTGCCCAGGCCCTCACCTTTCGAAGCACCGGCCACCAGGCCGGCGATGTCGACGAATTCCATGGTGGTCGGCAGGATGCGCTTCGGATTGACGATAGCCGCCAGTGCGTCCAGGCGTGGGTCCGGCATCGGCACGATGCCGCTGTTGGGCTCGATGGTGCAGAAGGGGAAGTTCTCCGCCGCAATACCGGACTTGGTCAGGGCGTTGAACAAGGTGGATTTGCCGACGTTGGGCAGGCCGACGATGCCGCAATTGAATCCCATGGTGTTTTCCCCTCGGTAAGAGTCAGGCCTTCTGGCTGTGCAGGTTTTTCATCGCACGGTTCCATTCACCGGCGAAGATATCCGGCAGCACGCCGAGGGCAAAGTCGATGCTGGCATCGAGTTTTTCCTGTTCGGCGCGTGGCGCACGACCCAGGACGAAATTTGAAACCATACTGGCGACGCCTGGGTGGCCAATGCCGAGCCGCAAGCGGTAGAAATTATTCTGATTACCCAACTGCGCAATGATGTCGCGCAGACCGTTATGCCCACCATGCCCGCCGCCGAGCTTGAGTTTGGCGACGCCGGGAGGCAGGTCCAGTTCGTCATGGGCCACCAGGATTTCTTCGGGTTTGATCCGAAAGAAGCCCGCAAGCGCCGCGACGGCCTGGCCACTGCGGTTCATGTAGGTGGTGGGAATCAGCAGACGAACATCCTGACCTTGATGCGAGAAGCGTCCGGTCAGGCCAAAATATTTGCGATCGGCCGCAAGGTTCACACCTTGTGCGTGGGCGATACGCTCAACAAAAAGGGCCCCTGCGTTATGCCGGGTCTGTTCGTATTCGGCGCCTGGATTTCCCAGGCCAACGATCAGTTTAATGGCAGTCACGACAGGGGCCCTTCCTTTGGAGTTGTGGATAAGATCGCCAGACCTGAGTGCGGCGAAAGTGGACGACATTACATCATTTACTCAAGAGTAAACGCCGCGTTATCGCCCGCTTTCTCGCTACGTCTCGGTCCGCGATGTTTCCTCAAACTCCGGCAATACAGAGTAATTACTCTGCAGCGCCTTCTTCAGCTTCTGGAGCAACGCGTGGAGCGTGAACGTTGGCAACAGCTTTGTCATCACCGTGAGCCAGTGCAACGAACTCAACGCCTTTTGGCGCCTTGATGTCGGACAGGTGAACGATGGCGCCGATTTCCAGAGCCGACAGGTCGACTTCGATGAACTCAGGCAGGTCTTTCGGCAAGCAGGTCACTTCGATTTCGTTCAGAACGTGCGAGATCTCGCCGCCTTTCTTGACCGGAGCTTCTTCACCAACAAAGTGCACAGGCACGATCGCGGTCAGTTTCTGGCCGGCAACAACGCGAACGAAGTCAGCGTGCATGATGAATTGCTTGGACGGGTGACGCTGCATCGCTTTAACGATGACGTTCTGCTTGGCGCCATCGACGTTCAGCTCGATCACGTGGCTGTAGGCAGCTTCGTTTTCGAACAGCTTGGCGATTTCTTTGGCCAGGATGGTTACGGATTCAGCTGGCTTGTTGCCACCGTAAACAACAGCAGGGATGTTGGCGGCGTGACGCAGGCGGCGGCTCGCACCTTTCCCCAGGTCAGTACGCGCTTGGGCGTTCAGAGTAAAGTCAGTCATTTTGTATCTCCAAAATAGCCATCATCGAGGGGCGTTTGCGACCAGCGCCGCACTCGATATGGGCAAAAAAGCCCCGCCCCGACAGGATGCCGGGGCGGGGCGCTTTTCGTCAGTGAGGTGTTCCGAAGGTTTGACCCTTAACGGAACATCGCGCTGATCGATTCTTCATTGCTGATGCGGCGAACCGCCTCGGCAACGACCGGTGCGATATCCAGTTGGCGGATACGCGCACAGGCTTGAGCTGCGGCGGACAACGGGATGGTGTTAGTCACCACCAGTTCATCCAGCACGGAGTTCTCGATGTTCTCGATCGCTCGGCCCGACAGCACAGGGTGTGTGCAGTAGGCGAAGACTTTAGCCGCACCGTGCTCTTTCAAGGCTTTCGCCGCGTGGCACAGGGTGCCGGCGGTGTCGACCATGTCATCAACCAGAATACAGGTACGCCCTTCGACATCACCGATGATATGCATCACTTCAGAGTGATTGGCTTTTTCACGGCGTTTGTCGATGATCCCGAGGTCCACGCCCAGGGATTTGGCAACAGCCCGTGCACGCACGACGCCACCAATGTCCGGGGACACGATCATCAGGTTTTCAAAGCGCTGATCTTCGATGTCATCCACCAATACTGGGGAGCCGTAGATGTTATCTACCGGAATATCGAAGAACCCCTGGATTTGGTCAGCGTGCAGGTCAACCGTGAGAACACGGTCGATGCCTACCACGGTCAGCATGTCAGCAACGACTTTCGCGCTGATAGCCACACGTGCGGAACGCGGACGGCGATCCTGACGAGCATAACCAAAGTAAGGGATTACAGCTGTGATTCGAGTCGCTGAGGAGCGGCGGAAGGCATCAGCCATCACGACGAGTTCCATCAGGTTATCGTTGGTCGGAGCGCAAGTCGGCTGAATAATGAAGACGTCTTTACCGCGAACGTTTTCATTGATCTCGGCTGTAATTTCGCCGTCGGAAAACTTGCCGACAGAGATGTCACCGAGAGGGATATGCAGCTGACGTACGACACGTCGAGCCAGATCGGGGTTAGCGTTCCCCGTAAAGACCATCATCTTGGACACGCGCAGTACCTAGAGGCTGAGGGTAACCTGGATGAGTATTAGAAAATGGCAGGGGCGGCTGGATTCGAACCAACGCATGGCAGGATCAAAACCTGCTGCCTTACCGCTTGGCGACGCCCCTGTATCTGTTGCAACGAGTGCCTAACACTCGGTTCCTTTAGAGCAGACTTTGCAGCTTGCGATGCAACATCGAAACGTTGCTTCCCTTTGCTACAAACCCTGTAAGGGTCTCTGTAAGAAGGGCCGAGACTTTATCAGCTTCAGCTTTGTTTGGGAAGCCCCCAAACACACAACTTCCAGTTCCGGTTAATTTTGCTTCGGTAAAATTACCTAACAAATTCAAAGCGTTACGTACCTCTGGATAACGCCTTGCTACAACCGGTAAGCAGTCATTTCGACTGTTTCCCTTGGGAACGGGGCGCACTTTAATGGGAGAAGAGTTACGTGTCAACAACGGATCTGAAAAAATTTCTGCTGTACTTACAGATACTTGCGGAACAAGCACGACGTACCACGGCTCTTCGGGGTATTCCGGCGTGAGTTTCTCCCCCACGCCCTCAGCAAAAGCGGCCCGTCCGTGCACGAAAACCGGGACATCGGCGCCTAGCGTCAGGCCCAGCGCGGCCAGACGTTCAAGGTCCCAGCCCAGTTGCCACAAGTGATTCAGACCCAGCAGTGTGGTCGCGGCGTTCGAGCTGCCACCACCGATTCCGCCGCCCATGGGCAGAATTTTATCGATCCATATGTCGATGCCCAGTGAGCAACCGGATTGTTCCTGAAGTTTTTTGGCCGCCTTCACAATCAGGTTGCTGTCGTGGGGCACACCTTCGAATTCGGTGTGCAAGCGGATCACGCCATCGTCGCGCACGGCGAAGGTGAGTTCATCGCCGTAGTCGAGAAATTGAAACAGTGTCTGCAATTCGTGATAGCCGTCTTCACGGCGGCCGAGAATGTGCAGCATCAGATTGAGTTTGGCAGGCGAGGGTAGGGTCAACTTTTCTACGGTCACGTTATTGCCCCAGCTTGCGCGGTTGCCAATCCTTGATCACCAGGGTGACGTCCAGGTCGGTGCCATGCAGCTTGATACGCTCCGGCAGCCAGTAGCCGCCCTGTTCTACATAGCTGAGGTACTCGACCTGCCAGCCATCCTGCTCCAGTGACGCGAGGCGGCTGTCGCCATTGAGGCTCAGACGGCTCTTGCTGTCCGGTGCGGGCAAGCCGCGCACCCACCATACAAGGTGCGACACGGGCAGTTTCCAGCCAATCTGTTCTTCCAGCAGCGCTTCCGGCGATGCCGCTTCATAGCGTCCCTGGTTGGCCACTTCGAGGCTCACCTGGCCAGGTCGACCGGTCAGGCGCGCTGCGCCGCGACCGAGCGGGCCGGACAGGCGAATATCGTAGTAGTCCTGGCGTTGCAGCCAGAACAGCGTGCCGCTGCCCGAATCTTTCGGCGCGCGCACTCCGACCTTGCCCTCTATCTGCCAGCCATCAATGCTGCTGAGCTGGTTTTTGTGCTGTTTCCATTGCCCTGGGTTGCCCTGGCCTTCAACGGATTCGCGGCTACCGACACCCGCGCAACCGGCGAGCAGGGCAATAAGACTGAACACTACAATGTGGCGCAAGAACATAAGCTTAAAGGGTCTCGGATCCGGTCAGGCGCTTGATGGTGCCGCGCAGAATGGGGCTTTCGGGTTGTTCCTTGAGGAATTTTTCCCAGATTTGTCGCGCTTCGCGCTGCTTGCCGTTGGCCCACAGCACTTCACCCAGGTGGGCGGCGACTTCCTGGTCGGGGAAGCGTTCCAGTGCCTGGCGCAGCAGGCGTTCCGCTTCGTCCAGGTTACCCAGGCGGTAATTCACCCAGCCCAGGCTGTCGAGTACGGCCGGGTCTTCCGGGTTGATCTTGTGCGCTTGCTCGATCAGCGTCTTGGCTTCGTCGTAGCGCGTGGTGCGATCAGACAAGGTGTAACCCAAGGCGTTGAGTGCCATGGCGTTCTCGGGGTCGCGCTTGATGATCAGGCGCAGGTCTTTTTCCATCTGCGCCAGGTCATTGCGTTTTTCCGCCTGCATGGCGCGGGTATATAGCAGGTTCAGATCATCGGGGTATTGCAGCAAGGCTTGTTGCAGCAATTTCCAGGCGCGCTCGCCCTGCTTGTTGGCGGACAAGGTTTCGGCCTGGATCAAGTACAGCTGGATCGCGTAGTCCGGTTCGGCATCGCGGGCCGCGGCCAGGCGTTTCTCCGCTTCATCGGTACGGCCGTTGCTCATCAGGATATCGGCCTGGCGCAACTGGGCGGGCAGGTAGTCGTTACCTGGGCCGACCTGGGCGTACTCCAGCAGGGCGGCCTGGGGATCATTGCGCTCTTCGGCAATACGGCCAAGGTTCAGGTGCGCCGAATCGACGTGGCTTTCCCGCGCAATCAGCTCCTCCAGGTAACCCTTGGCTTCGTCCCAGGCCTTGGCTTCCAGGCACACCAGCGCCAGGGAATAGCGCAGCTCGTCATCGTCCGGGTACTGCTGGACCAGGTTGGCGAACTGGACTTTGGCGTCCTCCATGCGGTCCTGCTCGACCAGCATTCGCGCGTAGGTCAGGCGCAGGCGCTTGTCTTCCGGGTATTTCTTGATGCTTTTTTCCAGCAGTGGAATCGCTTCCTTGCCGCGATTGAGGTTCTGCAGCAGGCGCGCGCGCAACAGGATCGGAGCGATCTCGCCCTCTTCCGGCGGGTTCTGTTCCAGCAGCTTCAGGGCTGCGTCGGCTTCGTCATCCTGTTGCAGCAGCAACGCCTTGCCGAAAATCAGCTGGCTGTTCTTCGGATGCTTTTGCAGCAGGCGGTCGAAACCCTTCATCAGGCCATTACGCGTGTCCTGGTCGGTATCGGCGGCCGACAGCGCGAGGAAGTCGAAATGGGTGTCACCCTTGCCTTGCAGGACTTTCTCCATATAAACCATGGAGTCGTCATAGCGCCCGGCGCGTGCCAGTTGAACCGCCGCGGCCCGCTGGGCTTCCAGGTCGTCCGGGGCGTTTTTTGCCCAGATCAGCGAGCTGTCCAGCGCAGCCTGGTCGGCGCCCAGGTATTCGGCGATGCGAAACGCCCGCTCGGAAATGCCGGGGTCCTGGGTGTTGATCGCCTGGGTCACATAGTTATCCAGCGCAATATCGAAACGATTCCGCTGGCCGGCCAGTTCCGCCGTCAGCAGGCTGTAGACCGTCTCTTCACTGAACGAGGAGTAAACCTTGGGTTTTTCAGGGGCGGGAGTGCTGTCTTCCACCGGTGGCGTACCGTCCGGCGATACGGGTGCCATGGCCTGGCAGCCGCTGAGGAAGACAAAAGCAAGGAGCAACGCGGAGGATCTATTCATATAGGAAGAGGACGACTAACCTGCGGTCGGATCATCATGACACAAGCCTTCGGCCAAACATAACCAAGTCTCAGTGGATGCCTTTATAGACACAAGGCATTAGGACAATAGCCTACGGTGGTTGTTCTGAATCATTCGAAGTAGGACAATTGTCGGCTTCCCGACATCATCAGCGATATTGAATGGCCTTCCTCGCACTCGGTATTAACCACAAGACTGCTACCGTAGACGTGCGCGAGCGCGTGGCGTTTACGCCAGAGCAGTTGGTTGAGGCCTTGCAGCAGCTCTGCCGGCTCACCGACAGCCGCGAAGCTGCAATCCTTTCGACCTGCAATCGCAGCGAGCTTTATATAGAGCAGGAGCATCTTTCAGCGGATGGGGTACTGCGCTGGCTGGCCGATTACCACCATTTAAGCCTCGACGACCTGCGCGCCAGCGCCTATGTGCACGAAGAAGATGCGGCAGTTCGTCACATGATGCGCGTCGCCGCAGGGCTCGACTCGCTGGTGTTGGGCGAACCGCAAATCCTCGGCCAGATGAAGTCCGCCTATGCCGTGGCCCGCGAGGCCGGCACCGTGGGGCCGCTGCTGGGCCGCCTGTTCCAGGCCACGTTCAATTCGGCCAAGCAAGTGCGCACCGACACGGCCATCGGCGAAAACCCGGTTTCCGTGGCGTTTGCCGCCGTCAGCCTGGCCAAGCAGATTTTCAGTGACCTGCAGCGCAGCCAGGCGCTGCTGATCGGCGCCGGTGAGACCATCACGCTCGTCGCCCGGCACCTGCACGACCTGGGCGTGAAACGTATCGTGGTGGCCAACCGTACGCTTGAGCGCGCGAGCATCCTGGCCGAGCAGTTCGGTGCGCACGCCGTTCTGCTCTCGGACATTCCGGCCGAACTGGTGCGCAGCGATATCGTGATCAGCTCAACCGCCAGCCAGTTGCCGATCCTGGGCAAGGGCGCGGTGGAAAGCGCATTGAAACTGCGCAAGCACAAGCCGATCTTCATGGTCGATATCGCTGTTCCCCGCGATATCGAACCCGAAGTCGGCGAGTTGGACGACGTTTACCTCTATAGCGTCGACGACTTGCATGAAGTGGTCGCCGAAAACCTCAAGAGCCGCCAGGGCGCTGCCCAGGCCGCAGAGGAAATGGTCAGCGTCGGCGCCGAAGATTTCATGGTGCGCCTGCGTGAACTGGCAGCGGTGGATGTACTCAAGGCGTATCGTCAGCAGAGCGAACGCCTGCGCGACGAGGAGTTGGCCAAGGCCCAGCGGTTGCTGGCCAACGGCAGCAGTGCCGAAGAGGTGTTGATGCAACTTGCCCGTGGCCTGACCAACAAGTTGCTGCATGCACCCAGTGTGCAGTTGAAAAAGCTTACCGCCGAAGGCCGCCTCGATGCGCTGGCCATGGCCCAGGAACTCTTTGCCCTCGGTGAGGGCGCGTCAGATAGCTCTTCGGATAAAAAACCGCAATGAAAGCGTCACTGCTCAATAAACTGGATGTGCTCCAGGACCGTTTCGAAGAACTGACCGCCTTGCTCGGCGATGGTGAGGTCATCTCCGATCAGACCAAATTCCGCGCCTATTCCAAGGAATACGCCGAAGTCGAGCCGGTGGTCGCCACCTATAAGAACTTGCTGAAGGTGCAGGCCGACCTCGAAGGCGCCCAGGCGCTGCTCAAGGACAGCGACCCGGACATGCGTGAAATGGCCGTGGAAGAAGTCCGCGAGGCCAAGGAAAAGCTGGCCGAGCTGGAAGGCGACCTGCAACGCATGTTGCTGCCCAAAGATCCGAACGATGGCCGCAACGTGTTTCTCGAAATTCGCGCCGGCACCGGTGGTGACGAGGCGGCGATCTTCTCCGGCGACCTGTTTCGCATGTACTCGCGTTATGCCGAACGTCGTGGCTGGCGCGTGGAGATCCTGTCCGAGAACGAGGGCGAACACGGTGGCTATAAAGAAGTCATCGCCCGGGTTGAAGGCGACAACGTCTACGGCAAGCTCAAGTTCGAGTCCGGCGCGCACCGTGTACAGCGGGTTCCTGCGACTGAGTCCCAGGGCCGCATCCACACCTCGGCGTGTACCGTGGCGGTGTTGCCCGAGCCGGACGAGCAGGAAGCCATCGAGATCAACCCGGCGGACTTGCGCATTGACACCTACCGTTCGTCGGGTGCCGGCGGCCAGCATGTGAACAAGACCGACTCGGCGATCCGGATCACCCACTTGCCGTCAGGGATCGTGGTGGAGTGCCAGGAAGAGCGTTCCCAGCACAAGAACCGTGCGCGGGCCATGTCCTGGCTGTCGGCCAAACTCAACGACCAGCAGACCAGCGCTGCCGCCAACGCGATTGCCAGCGAGCGTAAATTGCTGGTCGGGTCGGGTGACCGTTCCGAACGCATTCGTACCTACAACTTTGCCCAGGGCCGGGTCACCGACCACCGCGTCAACCTGACCCTTTATTCCCTCGACGAAATTCTTGCCGGCGGCGTTGAAGCGGTGATCGAGCCGTTGCTCGCTGAGTACCAGGCTGATCAATTAGCGGCGATCGGTGAATAAATGACCATCATCGCCAGCCTGCTGCGCGCCGCCGACCTGCCCGACTCGCCCACTGCGCGCCTGGATGTGGAACTCTTGCTGGCGGCTGCCCTGGGCAAATCGCGCAGTTACCTGCACACCTGGCCGGAGAAAATCGTCAGCAGTGAAGACGCGCTGACCTTCGCCGGTTACCTGCAGCGCCGCCGCAGCGGCGAGCCGGTGGCGTATATCCTCGGCCAGCAGGGTTTCTGGAAGCTGGACCTGGAGGTCGCGCCCCACACGCTGATCCCGCGTCCGGAAACCGAACTGCTGGTAGAAGCCGCCCTGGAACTGTTGCCCGCAACGCCCGCCAAGGTCCTCGACCTGGGCACCGGCAGCGGCGCCATTGCCCTGGCCCTGGCCAGCGAGCGGCCGGCCTGGCAAGTCACCGCCGTCGACCGGGTATTGGAAGCCGTGGCCCTGGCCGAGCGCAATCGCCAGCGCCTGCACCTGAAGAACGCCAGGGTGTTGAACAGCCATTGGTTCAGCGCCCTGCAAGGCGAGAGCTTTGATCTGATCATCAGCAACCCGCCGTATATCGCCGACAACGATCCGCATCTGGTCGCCGGCGATGTGCGTTTTGAGCCGGCCAGCGCACTGGTGGCGGGCCACGATGGCCTGGATGATTTGCGGTTGATCAGCCAAGCGGCGCCTGCTCATCTGAATGCCGGTGGTTGGCTGTTGCTTGAGCATGGTTACGACCAGGCGGCCGCCGTGCGTGATCTGTTGCTGAGCCAGGGGTTCAAACAGGTGCACAGCCGCATCGACCTTGGCGAGCACGAACGCATCACCCTGGGGCGCCGGCCATGCTGACCGACCAGGAGCTGTTGCGCTACAGCCGACAGATTCTGTTGCAGCATGTCGACATCGAAGGTCAGTTGCGCCTGAAAAACGGCCGGGCGCTGATCATCGGCCTCGGCGGGCTGGGCGCGCCGGTCGCGTTGTACCTGGCTGCGGCGGGCGTGGGCCAATTGCACCTGGCGGACTTCGACACGGTCGACCTGACCAACCTGCAACGCCAGATCATCCACGACACCGACAGCGTTGGGCAGACCAAGGTCGATTCAGCCATGCGCCGCCTGACGGCCATCAACCCTGATATCACCTTGCTTGCCCACCGTGTGGCGCTGGATGCCGATTCACTGGCGGCGGCGGTGGCGAATGTGGATGTGGTGCTCGATTGCAGCGACAACTTCTCCACCCGTGAGGCCGTTAACGCAGCCTGCGTCGCCGCTGCCAAGCCATTGATCAGCGGCGCGGCGATTCGGCTTGAGGGGCAATTGTCGGTGTTCGATCCGCGTCGCGCCGAGAGCCCGTGCTACCACTGTTTATATGGGCACGGCAGCGATACCGAACTGACTTGCAGCGAGGCCGGCGTCGTCGGGCCTCTGGTGGGGCTGGTCGGTAGCCTGCAAGCGCTGGAGGCGTTGAAGCTGCTCGCCGGTTTTGGTGAGCCGTTGGTGGGCCGCTTGTTGCTGGTCGATGCCTTGACCACACGGTTTCGCGAACTGCGGGTCAAGCGCGACCCGGGCTGCAGCGTGTGCGGGACTCAGCGTGGATAAGGGCGCGCCTATCGGTGTGTTCGACTCCGGCGTCGGCGGCTTGACGGTGCTGGATGAAATTCAACGGTTGTTGCCCCATGAGTCGCTGCTGTATGTCGCGGACTGTGGGCATATTCCCTACGGCGAGAAAAGCCCGGCGTTCATTCTCGAGCGCTCCCGCACAGTCGCCGAGTTTTTCCGCAAGCGCGGCGCCAAGGCGTTTGTGATCGCCTGCAACACCGCGACTGTCGCCGCCGTTGCGGACTTGCGCCAGGACTACCCCGACTGGCCTCTGGTGGGAATGGAGCCCGCGGTCAAGCCTGCGGCTGCCGCGACGCGCAGCGGCGTCGTCGGTGTGCTTGCCACTACCGGTACCTTGCAAAGTGCCAAGTTCGCCGCCTTGCTCGACCGCTTCGCCACCGACGTGCGGGTGATTACCCAGCCTTGCCCGGGGCTGGTGGAGTTGATTGAAACCGGCGACCTCGTCAGCCCTGCGCTGTGCACTATGTTGCAGGGTTATGTCGAACCGCTGCTCAACGCCGGCTGCGACACCATTATTCTGGGCTGCACCCACTACCCATTCCTCAAGCCGTTGCTGGAGCAGATACTCCCGCCGAGCATCATTCTGATCGACACCGGCGCCGCCGTGGCACGTCAGCTCAAGCGATTATTGGGCGAGCGCGACCTGATAGGCACCGATAAGCCTGAACATGCACAGTTCTGGACCAGTGGTGATGTCGATCATTTAAGAAATATCTTACCGACACTATGGAAATATCCCGGCGTTGTGAGTAGTTTTGGCTCGTGAAAAATTCGTGAAAAAACCTCGGTTAGAAGCTGAACTTCTGACACTACGCAGGCTTCTATACCGAGTTAGCCCTTACATATCACTCTAACTCCGTTCTTAAAGGACTGTTTCTTATGAAGCGTTTGTTCGCTTTGGCTACGATTGTGGCCGCTGTGGTGGGACACTCTGTTTCGGCCCAGGCCGCCGGCCTGGAATTCGGGGTGGGGGGCACGAGTGATTCGACGATGACCTATCGCCTGGGTCTGACTTCCGACTGGGATAAAAGCTGGTGGCAGAGCGATACCGGCCGACTGACCGGCTATTGGAGCGGCGCCTATACCTATTGGGACGGTGACAAGCGCGCCAGTGTAAGCAGCGTGTCGTTCTCACCAGTGTTTGTGTATGAGTTTGCCGGAGAGTCGGTCAAACCCTACATCGAGGCTGGGGTCGGTGTGGCGCTGTTCTCGCGCACGCGGGTCGAGGACAATAACATCGGCCAGTCCTTCCAGTTCGAAGACCGGTTGGGCTTTGGCCTGCGCTTTGCGGGTGGGCATGAAGTGGGTATCCGTGCCACGCACTATTCCAACGCGGGCATCAGCAGCAACAACGACGGGGTGGAAAGCTACTCGCTGCACTACACCCTGCCGTTGTAATTCTTCAGAGCACTGCCACACCCCTGTGGGAGGGGGCTTGCCCTAATGCCTGTCAGTTAAGCGATAGAGCGGACGATGGATAACCTGTGGGAGGGGGCTTGCTCCCGATAGGCCGCGCAGCGGCCTCAAAAATGGGCCTGCTACGCAGTCCATCGGGAGCAAGCCCCCTCCCACAATGACCGCGTTAAGCCTTAACTGACTGGCATCAGGGCTTGCCCCCGATAGCGCGGGTTCAGTCAATGCATTTGCCACTGACACCACGCAATCGACCGCAAGCCCTTCCCGCATTCTGCTCTGCGCTCATCTCAACATCAGCGATACGCGGTCGCAATCCCTTCACGCTCGGTCAGGCACTCCGGCGCTCCCATCTCGAACTCCCGGCAAATCAGCGGTCGCCTGTCGTAAATGGTGCACATCATCGTGTCCCGATCCAGCGCCGCACACCAGCCGTCGTCAAGGCGCAGCATGACTTCGCCACCCCACTCATCGGTATCGATATAGCGCTCCGGCACACCGGTATCGGTGATCAGCATGACTTCCAGCTGGCAACAGCAGGCTGCGCATGTTGAGCAGGTGACGGCGGGTTCGGTGATCTGGGTATGGGGGATGTGGGTCATAGGTGCGCAGTGTAAGGCAAGCGCATGATATGCGTATGAATGCTCTGACAGACGTCACTGCTCCAGTTGCCGTGCGATCCAGTGCAGCAGTGGGAACAGCGCCGCCCAGAGCAGCGCCAGGCCGATGAGGGTGAGTGTCGTGCCGTAGCCGAAACGCACGCCCGCCAAGTGGCTACCGGCGTAATAAGACAACGGCCCGCCGATCGCCCCCAACAGGCTCGCCCGCCACCACGGCTGAGCGCTCCAGGCCAGGCAATGCCGCAGGGTGGTTGCCAGCAACGCCCACAGCAGCATCAGCCAAAACGGAATCAGCGGCCCTGGAAAGCTGAAATGAAACACCCCAAATGTACGTAGGAAGGTATCGATCACGATGCCCAGCAAGGCCACGGCAAGGATCACCTGGCCTTCCTGGGACCATGAACTGGTCCATAGCAAGTGGATGGCCAGCACCGCGCCTCCCACCAGTAACCAGCGACTGTCACCGCCGAGCACACAGGCAAACCAGCCGCACTGGAATAGCACGGCGTTTGCCAAGGGTTTAAGCACTGAAGCGCCCGAGCAAGGGCGGGGTGATCGCCGCGGGTTTGGCCAGCAGTAACTGCGCGGTGCCAATGGTTCGTTCCATGAAGCCTCCTTCGCAGTAGCACAGGTAGAACTCCCACAAACGCAGGAAGTACTCATCGTAGCCCAGCTCGGAGAGCCGCGCGTGAGCGCGGCGCAGGTTTTCATGCCACAGGCGCAGGGTGCGTGCGTAATGCAGGCCGAAGTCTTCCATGTGCAGCAGGTTCATGTCGGTGTCACGGCAGACGATCTGCAGCATGTTTTGCACGCACGGCAGGGCGCCACCGGGGAAAATGTAGCGTTGGATAAAGTCGACGCTGCGCTTGGCCTGTTCGAAGCGTTGCTCGCGAATGGTGATGGCTTGCAGCAACATCAGGCCCTGCGGCTTGAGCAGGTGGGCGCATTGCTTGAAGTAGGTGGGCAGGAAACGATGGCCGACCGCTTCAATCATTTCGATGGACACCAGCTTGTCGTACTGGCCGCTCAGGTCGCGGTAATCCTGCAGCAACAGGGTGACCTGGCCCTGCAATCCCAGCGCCTCGATGCGTTTCTCGGTGTAGGCGAACTGCTCTTTGGACAGCGTCGTGGTGGTGACCTTGCAGCCGTAGTGCTGCGCCGCGTACAGCGCCATGCTGCCCCAGCCGGTGCCGATTTCCAGCAAGTGGTCGGTGGGCTTGAGTGCCAGTTTCTGGCAGATGCGTGCAAGCTTGTTCAGCTGCGCCTGTTCCAGGGTGTCATCGGGCGTGAGGAATTGGGCTGCCGAATACATCATGGTCGGGTCGAGGAATGCTTCGAACAGGTCATTGCCCAGGTCGTAATGGGCCGCGATATTCTTCTGCGAGCCCTTGCGGGTATTGCGGTTGAGCCAGTGCAACGCCTGGGTGAACGGTCGGGCCAGGCGCGCCAGGCCGCCCTCCATGGCGTCGAGCACCTCCAGGTTGCTGACCATCACTCGCACCACGGCGGTCAGGTCCGGGCTGCTCCAGTAACCATGAATGAACGCCTCACCGGCACCGATAGAGCCGTTGGCCGCCACCAGGCCCCATACCGCCGAATCGAGGATGTGGATTTCCCCAAGCAAATGCGCTTCCCGTGCGCCGAACACCTGCCGTTCGCCGTCCTCGATCACCACCAGTTGACCGTGGCGCAGTTGGCTGAGTTGACGCAGCACGCCTTTGCGCAGCAGGGCGCCGGTCATGCCGTTGACGTTCATGCGGTGGGGCTTGACCGATAAGCTAGGGGATTTCATGGCGGTGATCCTTGGTATACCCGACTGCAGTGCGAGAGGCGCCATCGGCGGCCTGATGGGAAAAAATCGGTGTGCGTTTGAGCAGCAGGCGCAGCGCCTGCCAGTAAATCGCCAGGCAGGTCTTGGCGGTCATCCAGGGAAAGCGCCACAGGTAGCGATGCAGGCTGGCCCGATCCAGTGCTTGCCGTTGCAGGCTCAAGGTGGCGTCGAAGACTTTTTGCGCGCCCTGCCAATCAGCCATATGCACGCCCAGCCTGGCGCCGGGAGGGCTGAAACTCATGCGATATTCCAGGTCGCGGGGCAAAAACGGCGACACATGAAACGCCTTGGCTACGGCGAAGTGCTGGTGCTCACCGGCATCGAGGGCCTGGGCCGGCAGTACGTAGTGGTAGCGTTCGCGCCACGGGGTGTTGGTCACTTCACACAGGATGGCGGCCAGTGATCCATCAGCCTCGTAGCAATAGAAGAAGCTCACCGGGTTGAACGCCAGGCCCCAACTGCGGGCCTGGGTCAGCAGGCAGATAGCGCCTTGGGGTGTGCGCCCCAGCGCCTGGCCGACTTGTTGGCGCACGGCGTCGCTCAAATTCATGCCATGGCGAGTGAACTCACGCAGGTAATCCTGCTGACGAAAACCGAAGGGGGCCAGCCGGCCGGCGCCGGCCAAGGGGGACAGCCCGAGTACTTGGTGTTCTTCGTTCAAGTCCAGGTACAGCAGGCCGATGCGGTAGCGAAAGGCATGGCCTCTGGGCGCAAACCGGCGATGGGCGATCCAGCCGCTGTACAAGGCGCTGTTCACAGGCTTTCTCCAAAGGCTTGCGCCACGCGCAGGGCGCTGACCACGCCGTCTTCGTGAAAACCGTTGGCCCAGTAGGCGCCGCAATAAAAGGTGTGGCGCGCGCCGTGCAATTCTTCCCAGCGCGCTTGTGCGGCCACTGCCGCGAGGCTGTATTGCGGATGGGCATAGGTGTAGCGCCCGAGGATCTTCAGTGGGTTGATCATCGGTGTCTGGTTGAGGCTGACGCAGAAGGTCGTCTCGCTGTCGATGCCTTGCAGGATGTTCATGTCATAGGTCACGGCCGCCTGCGTCTGCGCATCGCCGGCCAGCCGGTAGTTCCAACTGGCCCAGGCGAGCTTGCGCTCAGGCAACAGGCGCGTATCGGTGTGCAGCACCACATCGTTGTTGGCGTAGGGCAGGGCGCCTAGGATCTCCTGTTCGGCCTGGCTCGGGTCGGCGAGCAACGCCAGGGCTTGATCGCTGTGGCAGGCCAACACTACCCGGTCAAAGGCCTCGCTGCCGGCAGGGCTGTGGATAACCACGCCCTCAGGCGTGCGCTCGACCTTATGCACAGGGCAATTGAGGCGGATCCGCTCGCGAAAGCCTTGGGTCAACGGTTCTATGTAACGGCTGGAGCCACCTTCGATCACGCACCACTGCGGCCGTTTGTTTACCGACAGCAAACCGTGGTTCTTGAAGAAACGCACAAAGAACTGCAAGGGAAACCCGAGCATATCCGCCATGGACATCGACCAGATCGCCGCGCCCATCGGCACAATGTAGTGCCGGATAAACCTTTGGCCATAACCGCCCGCTTCCAGATAAGCCCCCAGGGTCATCTCGGCGCTGATGCGCTGCTGTTGCAGGTCCAGCGGCGCCTGATGGTTGAAGCGCAGGATGTCGCGCAGCATGCCCCAGAATCCTGGCGACAGGATGTTGCGGCGCTGGGCAAAGAGACTGTTGAGGTTATTGCCGTTGTACTCGAAACCGCTGCTCTGGTCGCACACCGAGAAGCTCATCTCAGTGGGTTTGAATTTCACCCCAAGCTGCTCCAGCAGGCGAATGAAGTGGGGGTAGGTCCAGTTGTTGAACACGATGAAACCGGTGTCCACCGCATAGTGCCTGCCCTCGACCGTCACGTTGGCGGTGTGGGTATGTCCGCCAATACGGTCGCCGGCCTCGAACAGGGTAATGTCGTGGCGACGGTTGAGCAGGTAGGCGCTGGTCAGCCCGGCGATGCCGCTGCCGATAATGGCGATCTTCACAGGTCGTCCTTCTGCGGTGGCGGGCTGCGCAGCATGCGTTTGCCGATGATCAGTTGCGCACGGTTGGGCAGTTTCGACAACGGCCACAACGTGGCGATGAACAGTGCGGGAAAGGCGATTTCCAAAGGCCGTTTGGCAAGCTGGCCGAAGATATGCTTCGCCGCCTTGTCGGCGGACCAACTCAAGGGCATCGGGAAATCATTGCGTTCGGTCAGTGGCGTGTCGACAAAGCCCGGGCTGATCACCGTCACGTCGATATTCTCCGGTGATAGGCTGATGCGCAGCGCTTCGAACAGGTAGCGCAGCCCGGCCTTGGACGCACCATAGGCCTCGGCACGGGGCATCGGCAGGTACGTCACCGCGCTGGCTACCCCCACCAGATGCGGACTCTGCCCTTTGCGCAAGAGCGGCAAGGCGGCCTCGATGCAGTAACTGCTGGCCAGCAGGTTGGTGCGTATCACGTACTCGATGATCGATGAGTCGAACTGTTTGGCATCGACATATTCACAGGTGCCGGCGTTGAGGATCACCGTGTCCAGCGAACCCCAGGCCGCCTCGATCCGCTCGCCGATCTCGCGTACGGTCTGACTGTTGGTCAGGTCGCCGGCCACTACCAGCACCTGCCCCGAATAACGTTGGGCGAGTGCTTCCAGCGGGCCTTTGGTGCGCGCGCTCAGTGCCACGTGGGCACCGCTGTTGAGCAATTCCACGGCGAGCGCGGCACCGATGCCACTGCTGGCGCCGGTCAGCCAATAACGGCGGGGCGGTGTAGGGCTCATCCCAGTCTCCTCTTCAGCCAACGGATCAATCGGCCGAATAGCGGCAAGTGTTCATAGAGCAGTGCGCCTGCATCAAAATAGTCGCGATGGCGGTAGACCTTTTCGTGCCACATCAGGTGTGAGCAGCCTTGTACGTTCACCTCCTCACCGTGGTTCAGGCGTGGGTGGCGAAAACTCATGTTCCAGCGCAGGTAGCCTTCGCCTTCCGCCACTTGGTCAAACCCCTGGAAGTCAAAGCGCAACTGGTTGACGTGGCTGTACAGCTGGGTGAAGTAACGGTGCATTGCGGGGAGCCCGTGGACTTCGTGCAGCGGGTCGGCGAATACGATGTCCGGGCTGTACAGGCTGTCGAGCCGGTGCAGGTTGTGCTTGTCCAACGCGGCGAAGGCCTGGGCGAACCGTTGCAGGAAATCACTCATGTTCAGCCGCCTCCTGGCGTTGCGGCAGGCTGCGGAACGCGGCCAGTGCGCGCTCGCGGGAGTGTTTCAGGTCGACCATCGGGCGCGGGTAATCGGCCACGCCGAACAGGCCGCCGACGGACTCCGGGTTGTGCACTTGTTTTTTATTCAGCGCGGCCAGTTCCGGCAGCCAGCGCTTGATGAACACGCCCTCGCCGTCGAATTTTTCCGATTGGCTCAATGGGCTGAAAATCCGGAAGTACGGCGCCGAGTCGGTCCCGGTGGAGGCGCTCCACTGCCAGCCACCGTTATTGGCGGCCAGGTCGCCGTCGATCAGGTGGCGCATGAAAAAGCGCTCGCCCTCACGCCAGTCGATCAACAGGTTCTTGGTCAGGAACATCGCCACGACCATGCGCAGGCGGTTGTGCATCCAGCCGGTTTCCAGCAATTGGCGCATGGCGGCGTCGATGATCGGCAGGCCGGTGCGTGCTTGCTGCCAGGCGGCCAGCTCCTTGGGCGCGTGGCGCCAGGCCACGGCTTCGGTTTCGGGGCGGAAGGCGCGATGGCGCGACACGCGCGGGTAGCCGACGAGGATATGTTTGTAGAACTCGCGCCAGAGCAGCTCGTTGATCCAGGTGATAGCGCCGATGTCGCCGCTTTCGAATTCACCCTGGTTGGTTTGCAGCGCGGCATGCAGGCATTGGCGCGGCGACACCACGCCGGCGGCAAGGTATGCCGATAGCTGGCTGGTGCCGGGTTTGGCCGGATAGTCGCGTTCGTCCTTGTAGTAGCTGATCTGTTGATCGGCGAAAGCATCGAGACGGCGGCGGGCCTCGTCCTCACCCGCAGGCCACAGGGCACGCAGGCTTTCACTGGGTGTTTCGAAGCCTTCAACGGTGGTTGGCACAGCATCACTGTCGAGCTTGAGTGGTGCCTGGGCTTCTGGCGTGGGCACGATCGGCGGCAAGGCGCTATGCAGGCGGGTATAGCAGACTTTGCGGAACTGGCTGAATACCTGAAAGTAGGTGCCGGTCTTGGTCAGTACGCTGCCTGGCTGGAAAAACAGTCGGTCGAGGTAGCTGTGGAACGTCACGCCGTCGGCTTCCAGGGCCTTGGCCACTGCGGCATCGCGGCGGCTTTCGTGGATGCCGTATTCCTCGTTGACATGCACCGACGCGACCGACAGCTCCCGACACAGTGCGCTCAGCACGCCCGGTACCTCTTCCCAGGTCGCAGCTGTGCGAATCAGCAAAGGAATATTCAGCGTGCCCAGCGTCTGGCTCAAGTGCTGCAGGTTGCGCAACCAGAAGTCGACTTTGCACGGTGCATCATCGTGAGCCAGCCATTGTTCGGGCGTGATCACGTAGATGGCCGCGGTCGGGCCTCGCCGGCATGCGGCAGCCAGGGCGGTGTTGTCGTGTAGGCGCAGGTCGGTGCGCAGCCAGATCAAATGCATTTAGACAATTCCACGCTGGATCAATAGCTGATGAGCCGACAACGGGTCTTCGGCCACGAACAATTGCGGGGTATCACGGCTCAACGCGACCAGTTCGGCTTGGTGAATGCATACCGTGGGGCCGGCAATCAATAGAGGGCAAGCAACGCCGCTCAAGTGCTTGGGCAGCGCCGCCAACTGAAGCGATTTGCTCGAATACAGCACCACGGCGCGGGGTTTCAGGTGAGCCACGGCCAGCGCCAGTTCGCCGGCCGGCAGTGGCCAGTCGAAGACTTCCACCGGGCAGTCGGCGCTGCTGGCCAGCCAGGCGCACAGCCACAGGTGCGGCTCCACGGGCAAGTCGGAATGGTTGATCAGCAGCAACGGGGCGCCATGCAGTTGACGATTGTTGTGATAGATGCGCGCGCCGAACTTGCTGCGCAGCCATGACAGGAAAAACACCCGCTCCATTTGTGCGCCGAGTTGGCCCTGCCACTTTTGCTCCAGTTCATTGAGCAGCGGCAGCATTAATTGCTCGCACAAGGTCCGTGGCGGGTACAACGCCATGGCCTGGTTGAACGCATCGTCGACCCGGCGCTCGGCCAGCTCGCTGATGGCCTGCACCAGTGTCTGGCGCAGGGCGTGCCATTCGTTTTCGACGGCGTCAGGTGGGGATTGGGCGGAGTCGATCAGGGATTTCACCTGGCTGACCGGCACGCCGCGATTGAGCCAGGTCAGAATGGTGTGGATACGTTGGACATGCTCGGCGCTGAACAGCCGGTGGCCCTTGGGCGTACGCTGCGGCACGATCAGGCCATAACGGCGTTCCCAGGCGCGCAGGGTGACCGGGTTGACACCGGTCTGGCGCGCCACTTCACGGATCGGCAGCCAGCCATTTTGCAGGGCTTGCGCGATGTCCTCGCCGGGTTCGTCTAGCAGGGCAGCTTTCATATGAGTCAGATCGCGTTTCGCAGGCTGAGGTTTTCCGGGTGCGGTTGCAGGTACGCCTGCTGCGCGATATAGCGGTCCGGGTGTTGGCGAAAGTGATGCTTGAGCAAGGTCAGCGGCACCACCAGCGGTACGATGCCATGGCGGTATTGGCCGATGACCGTTTGCATTTCTTGCTTATCCTCGGCGCTGATGGCCTGTTTGAGGTAGCCGCTGATGTGTTGCAGCACGTTGGTGTGGGTGCCACGGGTGGCGCATTTTTTCAGGCCGGTCATCAACTCGCTGAAATACCCGGCAGCCAGGTTTTCCAAGTCGATGTCTTTGGTCATGCTGCCAAGGAGGTGGCCGAGGCTTTTGTAATGCGCCGGGCTATGGGCCATCAGCAAGTATTTGTAGCGCGAATGGAAAGCCAGCAGGCGATGGCGGGTGAGGCCCTCAGCCAATAGCTGTTGCCAACTGGCATAGACGAAGACGCGGGTCAGGAAGTTTTCCCGCAGCACCGGGTCATTCAGGCGGCCGTCTTCCTCCACCGGCAGGTTGGGGTGACGTGTGCAAAACGCCTGGGCATAAATGCCCCGGCCGCCGCCATCGACGGGCGTGCCGTTGTCGCGGTAGACCTTGACCCGCTCCAGGCCGCACGACGGCGATTTCTGCATAAAGATGTAGCCGCACAGGTCGGTATGTTGCTCAGCCATTTGCTGGCCATAATTATCCAGCGGCTGGGTGACATTCAGTTCGCGGCGTACGGTACCGACGGCTTGCGGCTGCGCCGGGTCGCCTACCAGGCGAATCGGTTCGCGGGGGATGCCCATGCCGATCGCCACTTCGGGGCATACCGGCACAAAGTCGAAATAGTCGGCGAGGGTCTGACTGCACAACAGGGATTGTTTGTGTCCGCCATTGAAGCGCACGTTCTCGCCGAGCAGGCAGGCACTGATGGCGATCTTCGGTTTTGCAGTGCGGGACATGACCAAACCTCTGTGAAATTCCTGTACAAGCCGTGGAGGCTCGTACAACTACATTCATCATAGGTTTAATGTTGTACAAATCAAATGTTTTGTACAATTTTTTTAAGCGTGAACTACGCCATATGTTCGATCAGCCGTCGCGCTGCTTCCTGGCCGCTGAGCCAAGCCCCTTCCACTCGACCGGACAGGCACCAGTCGCCGCATACGTACAGGCCCAGGTCAGCGTCGGCCAATACGCCGAACTCATGGCTGCTGGACGGCCGGGCGTACAACCAGCGATGCGCCACGCTGAACGACGGTGCTGGCATGGCACAGTGCAGCAGTTCAGCGAAGGCGCCGTGCAAGTGCTCGATCACGGCTTCCTTGGAGAGGTCCAGATGAGCTTTGCTCCAGGCGCTGGTGGCGTGCAGTACCCAGGTGTCGAGCGCGCTGTCGCGCCCCGGCTTGCTGCGATTGCGTGCCAGCCAGTCGAGAGGGCTGTCTTGGACGAAGCAGCCTTCCATGGGGGTATCCAGAGGCTGGTCGAACGCGAGGGCGATGGCCCAGGTCGGGTCCATTTTTACCCCGGCGGCGGCACTCGCCAGCTTGGGCGCGGCGGCCAGCAGAGCCGTTGCTTGAGGGGCCGGCGTAGCGATCACTACGTGGCTGAACGGGCCGTGATTGCCGCCGTCGGCGTCCAGCAGGTTCCAATGGTGTTCGCCTTGAAACACTTCGGTGATGCGGCAACCAAACTCGACCGGCAGGTCGTCGAGCAAGGCGCGGGTGATGGCGCTCATGCGCGGCGTACCCACCCAGCGGCTTTGTTCATCGGGGGAGGGGCTGAGCTGGCCGGACTTGAAGTTGTACAGCTGCGGTTTCCATTGTTCGGCCCAGCCATTGCTCTGCCAGCGCTGTACTTCGTTGACGAAACGTCGGTCGCGGGCGGTGAAGTATTGCGCGCCCATGTCCAGTGAGCCGGCATCGCTGCGCTTGCTGGACATGCGCCCGCCACTGCCACGGCTTTTATCGAAGAGTTGTACGGTGTGCCCCGCGTCTTGTAACGCTCGGGCGGCGGAGAGACCGGCGATGCCGGTGCCGATGATCGCGATGGGAACAGTCATGGAAGGCCTCGTTTACCGTTGGGTACAGCCTACGCCGACACTAATAGCTGTACAATATTGTTTTTTGGTATAAGTTTTGGCGTAACTGTTCTTACAACGTGACCTATGGTTAAAGCAGAGGCTTGGAACCCTGCGGTTCTAGGCCACGGCTACGCCCGATAACAAATGAACCCTGCTTATAAAATAGACCAGTGGCGGGCGGCAAACGTTACATGAGGAGCGTCTTATGCATATTTTGCTGACCGGCGGTACTGGTTTGATCGGTCGCCAACTCTGCCGCTATTGGCTCGCTCAAGGCCATCGCCTGACCGTGTGGAGTCGTGACCCGGAGCAGGTCGCCCGACTCTGTGGCGAGCAAGTGCTGGGTGTCGGCAGCCTGCAAGAGGTTATCGGCGCGGTGGACGCTGTCGTTAACCTGGCCGGCGCGCCGATTGCCGATCGCCCGTGGACGAAGAAGCGCAAGACGCTGCTGTGGAGCAGCCGTATCAGCCTCACCGAAACCCTGGTGGCATGGATGGAAAGCCTCGAGCAGAAACCGGCCGTGTTGATTTCCGGCTCTGCGGTGGGCTGGTATGGCGATGGCGGCGAGCGCGAGCTGAGCGAGGCGAGCGGTCCGGTGCAGGATGATTTTCCCAGCCAGCTGTGTATCGCCTGGGAAGAAACGGCATTGCGCGCCGAAGCATTGGGCCTGCGCGTGGTGCTGGTGCGCACCGGCCTGGTGCTGGCAGCCGAGGGCGGCTTTTTGTCGCGGTTGCTACTGCCGTTCAAGCTGGCGTTGGGCGGGCCGATCGGCGATGGTCGGCAATGGATGCCGTGGGTCCATATCAAAGATCAAATCGCCCTGATTGATTTTCTTCTGCACAAGCCTGACGCCAGTGGTCCTTATAATGCCTGCGCCCCTCACCCGGTGCGTAACCGCGAGTTTGCCAAGACGCTGGGCCAGGTGCTGCACCGCCCCGCATTCATGCCGATGCCGGCCTTGGCGTTGAAGGTTGGTTTGGGCGAGTTGTCCGGGTTGTTGCTGGGCGGGCAGAAAGCCGTCCCCGAACGGCTACTGGCCGCCGGTTTCACTTTTCAGTTCACTGATTTGCACGCGGCCCTGGAAGATTTGTCCAGCCGCCTCTAGAGATAGGATGTTGCATGACGGATCACGCGTTGTTACTGGTCAACCTGGGCTCACCGGCGTCCACTTCGGTGGCCGATGTGCGCAGCTACCTCAATCAGTTCCTGATGGACCCCTACGTGATCGACCTGCCGTGGCCGGTGCGGCGTTTGCTGGTATCGCTGATCCTGATCAAGCGGCCCGAACAATCGGCCCACGCTTATGCCTCGATCTGGTGGGAAGAAGGCTCCCCGCTGGTGGTGCTCAGCCGTCGCCTGCAGCAGCAGATGACGGCGCAATGGACCCAAGGCCCGGTCGAGCTGGCCATGCGGTATGGCGAGCCCTCGATTGAAAGCGTGTTGACCCGGCTGGCGAGCCAAGGTATCCGCAACGTCACCCTGGCGCCGTTGTATCCGCAGTTTGCCGACAGCACCGTGACCACCGTGGTGGAAGAGGCGCGGCGCGTGATGCGGGACAAAAAGCTCGACGTGCGCCTTGCCATCCTGCAGCCCTTCTACGACCAGCCCGAATACCTCGATGCCTTGGTCGCCAGTGCCAAGCCGCATCTGCAGCAGGACTACGATCACTTGCTGTTCAGCTTTCACGGCCTGCCGGAGCGGCACCTGAAGAAGCTCAACCCAAGCCATGCCTTTGATGGCGCCACGGACTGCTGTGCCAACGCGTCACCCGAAGTGCGGGCGACTTGTTACCGTGGCCAGTGCTTCAGTGTGGCGCGGGAGTTTGCCGCGCGCATGGGGCTGCCCGAAGACAAGTGGTCGGTGGCTTTTCAATCGCGGCTGGGCCGGGCGAAGTGGATCGAACCCTACACCGAGGCGCGCCTTGAGACCCTGGCTCAGCAGGGGGTTAAAAAGCTGCTGGTGATGTGCCCGGCGTTTGTCGCTGATTGCATCGAGACGCTGGAAGAGATCGGCGATCGCGGGTTGGAACAATTCCGCGAAGCGGGGGGCGAGGAGTTGGTGTTGGTGCCATGCCTCAATGACGACCCGCATTGGGCAGTGGCGCTCAACACACTGTGTGAAAGAGCGCCGTTGGACCTCTGAACACCCTCACTCGTGGTGAGGTTCGCCGAGGAACGTCAGCGAAGTGAATAACCCACGTGTCGCCACATCGGGGTTGTCCTTGAGCGGTACGACCACCTGCGCGGCGATCACGTTCAAGCCCTCATTGCGCACCAGCACCTGGGCACGTCCGTCTTTATCGGTTTCGGTGCTCAAGGTGTTCGGTGCGTTGCGATAATCGCCCACCAGCTTGACCCCGGCCACCGGCTTGCCGTCGAGCAGCACTCGCACGGGCAATGATCGACCCGGGCCGACAGTCAGCGGGTCGACTTCCGGCAGGATCAGCAACTTGAGTGCGTCCAGCTTGGGCAGCTTGGCGCCAGGCGTGTAAATCGCCAGGCTGTACTTGAAGGTCTGCGTCGACTCAATGGCTCCAGGCACCTGGGTGCGCCCTTTGTTGATCCACTGTTTATCCGCCGTTTGCGACCACATGCCGTTATCCAGCGCCACTGCCAATACTGCCGGTGCCTTGAGCGGCTTGAGGCGTGCGTGATCGTCAAGGCGCTGCACAGTCACCGGGATCATTTTGCCGCTGGCGTCGTAGGCCCAGGCGCCGCTGATTTTCTGGGCCTTGAAAGCGTTGTCCTCGGCGCCATGGCCGTAGATCACTTCGATGTTGCCGCGACGTTCTTCGGTCCACAGGCCGTGTGCCGATACCTGAGTGGCGAACAGCAGGCCAACCAGGGCTAGGGGTTTGAGTGGGTGCATGATGGGGTCCTTTTACAAGTTGAGGGTCAAGCTCAGGGTCAGGTTGCGCGGCTCGCCGGGTGTGACCCAGTAGGTGCTGTAGGAGCGCTCGTAGTATTTTTCATCGAACAGGTTGTTGAGGTTCAGGCCCACGGTCACCTGCTCGCTGGCCTTGTAATGGGCCAGCAGGTCGACGGTGTGATAGGCCGGCAATTCGAAGTGGCTGCCCGCTTCCCCGGAGCGGTCACCGACATAGGTGAATGCCGCGCCCAGGTCCGAACCGCGCAGCGCGCCATCCTGGAATTCGTACACGCCCAGCAGGCTGGCGCTGCGCTTGGCCACGCCGAGAATGCGGCTGCCGGTTGGAATGGCTTTATCACCCTGGGTGACTTCGGCGTCGATGTAGGCGAAGGCGCCGATGACTCGTACGGCGTCGCTCACTTGCCCGCTGGCTTGCAGGTCAAAACCTCGGCTGCGGGCCTTGCCCATGGCGCGCTGGGTGTCGGTGGCCGGGTCCAGGGCCAGGACGTTTTCCTTGTCGATATGGAAGGCGGCAAGGGTGGTGCTGAGGCGGTCGTCGAACAGCTCGCTCTTGATACCCACTTCATAGCCCACGCCTTCTTCCGGCTTGAAGGATTTGCCACCGGCATCCAGGCCATTATTGGGTTTGAACGATGTCGAGGCGTTGGCAAACAGGCCGACTTGCGGTGTGAGTTGGTACAGCAGGCCGGCGCGCTGGGTCAGGGTGTAATGGGTTTGCCGGCTCTTGGCGTGGTTGCGTGTGAAGTCCTCAGTGCTTTGTTCCACATGCTCCAAACGCGCGCCAAGCATGCCGCGCAGGCGGTCGGTGAAGACGATCTGATCCTGCAGGTTCAGCGCCTGGCTTTTGACTTGTTCATAGACGTCTGTGCCGGAGCGCGTGCCGTTGGGTTTGGGCTGGCCATACACGGGGTGGAAGACGTCTATGGCGTAAGGGCTGCCGGCAATCGCGGTGACACGTTCCTTCTTGCGGTAGTCCTCGTACTCGGTACCGATCAGCAGTTCGTGTTGCCAACTGCCGATATCGAACCGGCCGCGCAGTTCCAGTTGGGTGATGCTGTCGTGCCAGCCGGTGGAGCGCTCACGGTAGCGGCGGTTGACGGTGTGCCCGTCGGCGTTCAGTGCTCGGCTTTCCGAGGCATCGCCCCACAGGCTGCCTTGTTTGTAATGGCTGGCTAGGCGCAATTGCCAGGTGTCGTCGAGGCTGTGTTCGATAGCGGCCTGGATCCGATTGTTGTGGTTGCGGATATTGCCGTCGTTGGGTTCGCCGAGAAATGTGGAGCGGGACATGCCGGTGTTGGCGACGATGCCGCGATCGAATGTCGAGCTGTGGCGTACGAATTCACTTTCTACCAGCAGGTGGGTGTCCGGCGTCAGTTGAAAGCTGAAGGACGGTGCGACAAACACCCGCTTTGCATCCACGTGATCGCGGAAACTGTGGTTGTCCTCCACCGCCAGGTTGACCCGCGACAGTAGGTTGCCTTCGCTGTCCAGCGGCGTATTGACGTCTATGGCGGTACGGTAGCGGTCCCAACTGCCGGCGCTGGTTTGCAGGGTGGTGAAGGCATCCGGTTGAGGTTTCTTGGTGACGATGTTGACGGTGCCGCCCGGATCTCCACGCCCATACAGGCTGGCAGCAGGGCCCTTGAGCACTTCAATGCGCTCGATATTGGCCGTGTCCGGTGTACTCGGGTAGCCGCGGTTGGCGCTGAAACCGTCCTGGTAGAACTCGGAGGTGGTGAAGCCTCGCACGCTGTATTCGTAGAGCGTCAGGCCGCCGAAGTTGTTTTGCTTGGACACACCGCCTGCATATTCCAGGGCGCGCTCAACGTTGTGGCTGCCCAGGTCCTTGAGCACCGTGGCAGGGATCACGCTGATCGATTGGGGGATGTCGCGAATCGCGGTGTCAGTTTTGGTCGCGCTGGCAGAGCGCGTGGCGCGATAGCCTTCAACCGGACCTGTGGCGGATTCATAGGCGTCGGTGGTGACGCTGATGGCATCCAGTTCAACGGTATTGTCTTCGGCGTAGGCGGGGTCCAGCAGCAAACCCAGGGCCAGGCCGGCCAAGGGCACAAACTTTCGAGACGACATGATAGAGCGTTCCAATAGCGATATTGAAACAATATAACATGACTAATGAGAGTGAATTGCTTTGAAACATCCGTTTACAGGTGCCCGCGAACGGGTACCTGCGATGTGACTTATCCCTCTTCCTTCATCGGCGCGGGCGGCGGGCGCAGGCCAATTTCCGCCGACAGGTTGATCTCTTTACCGTTGCGCATGACCTGGATCGTCACCTTCTCGGTCGGTTTGATCCGTGCTACCTGGTTCATCGACTTGCGGCCATCACCGGCCGGCTCGCCATCGATACTCAGGATCACATCGCCCAATTGCAGGCCGGCTTTCTGGGCCGGGCCGTCGCGGAAGATCCCCGCCACGACAATGCCGGGGCGACCGGTCAGGCCAAAGGATTCGGCCAGTTCCTTGGTCAACGGCTGGACTTCGATCCCCAGCCAGCCGCGAATCACCTGGCCGTGTTCGATGATCGACTTCATCACTTCCATCGCCAGTTTTACCGGGATCGCAAAACCGATGCCTTGGGAGCCGCCGGACTTGGAGAAAATCGCGGTGTTGATGCCGGTCAGGTTGCCATTGGCATCCACCAGCGCGCCGCCGGAGTTGCCCGGGTTGATCGCCGCGTCGGTCTGGATGAAGTCTTCGTAGCTGTTGAGCCCCAACTGGTTGCGCCCGGTAGCGCTGATGATGCCCATGGTTACCGTCTGGCCAACACCGAACGGGTTGCCGATGGCCAATGCCACATCACCCACGCGCAGCCCTTCCGAGCGGCCGATGGTGATCGAGGGCAGGCTCTTCAAATCGATCTTCAGCACCGCGAGGTCGGTTTCCGGGTCGCTGCCGACCACACGGGCCAGGGTTTCACGGCCATCGCGCAGGGCCACGACGATCTGGTCGGCGCCGCTGGTCACGTGGTTATTGGTAAGGATGTAGCCTTCGGGGCTCATGATCACCCCGGAACCCAGGCTCGACTCCATGCGGCGCTGCTTGGGGTCGTTGTCACCGAAGTAACGGCGGAACTGCGGGTCTTCAAACAACGGATGCGCCGGCTTGTTGATGACCTTGGTGGTGTACAGGTTGACCACGGCAGGCGCGGCGATGACGACAGCGTCCGCATAAGTCACCGGGCCTTGCACCACCGAACTGGTTTGCGGCGCCTGCTGCAGGTTGACATCAAGGCTGGGCAAACCCACCCACTGGGGATAACGCTGAATAATCAGCATCGCGATCAGCACGCCAGCCAACAATGGCCATCCAAAAAAACGCAGTGCCTTGAGCATCAAGTAAGTCCTGACAGGTTGCAGGGGGCGGGAGAGCGCCCATAATGTCGCGCATTATACGAGGCTGCGAGCGCCTCGGAACGGGATATTTAGGAGTCTTTATATGGCCGTCCCCCTTACCACCCTCGTCGAGGAAGCGGACCGCTACCTTGCCAGCGCAAAAATTGCCGATTACTGCCCAAATGGCCTGCAGGTGGAGGGTCGCCCGCAAGTGCGGCGCATCGTCAGTGGCGTGACCGCAAGCCAAGCCCTGTTGGATGCTGCCGTCGAAGCCGAGGCTGACTTGGTGCTGGTGCATCACGGGTATTTCTGGAAGGGTGAGAACCCGTGCATCACCGGCATGAAGCAGCGCCGCCTGAAAACCCTGCTCAAACACGACATCAGCTTGCTGGCCTACCATCTGCCGCTGGACCTGCACCCGGATGTGGGCAACAACGTGCAGCTTGCCCGCCAACTCGACATCACCGTCGAAGGCCCGCTGGACCCGAGCAACCCCAAGGTCGTCGGCCTGGTCGGTTCCCTCGTCGAGCCCTTGTCGCCCCGTGATTTCGCGCGCCGTGTGCAGGACGCCATGGGCCGCGAGCCGCTGCTGATCGAAGGCAGTGAAATGATCCGCCGTGTCGGCTGGTGTACCGGCGGTGGCCAGGGCTATATCGACCAGGCGATTGCTGCGGGTGTCGACCTGTACCTGAGTGGCGAAGCGTCCGAGCAGACCTTCCACAGTGCGCGGGAAAACAACATCAGCTTCATCGCCGCCGGCCATCACGCCACCGAGCGCTACGGGGTGCAGGCGTTGGGTGATTACCTGGCGCGGCGTTTCGCCCTGGAACATTTGTTCATTGACTGCCCGAACCCGATTTGAGCCGTGCGGCGGGTGACTTGCCGGCGATAGCAGTGTGTCAGTCTGAGAAGGGTGGCTGAGCCGCCGCTATCGAGAGCAAGCCCCTCCCACAGGCCAAACCTGGGGGCATATTCATATACCGTTTCGATCTAGTTGGCGCCCTGAATAGAAGAAGGTGCTGTGCTAGCAT
The DNA here is from genome assembly GCF_016918385.1 of Pseudomonas sp. ICBG1301. Taxonomy (NCBI): domain Bacteria; kingdom Pseudomonadati; phylum Pseudomonadota; class Gammaproteobacteria; order Pseudomonadales; family Pseudomonadaceae; genus Pseudomonas; species Pseudomonas sp. ICBG1301. The sequence continues at coordinate 103,852 of NZ_JAEKGB010000010.1, read as the reverse complement.
GCCTCGCTCGAACACGGCCCGCTGGCCGTCCATAAGATCGTTTTTCCGTGAGTAACCATGGTCGACAAACTGACGCATCTGAAACAGCTGGAGGCGGAAAGCATCCACATCATCCGCGAGGTCGCCGCCGAGTTCGACAACCCGGTGATGCTCTACTCGATCGGTAAAGACTCCGCCGTGATGCTGCATCTGGCGCGCAAGGCGTTCTTTCCGGGCAAGCTGCCGTTCCCGGTGATGCACGTCGACACCCGCTGGAAATTCCAGGAGATGTACAAGTTCCGCGACCAAATGGTCCAAGAGCTTGGCCTGGAGCTGATCACCCACGTCAACCCGGATGGCGTGGCGCAGGGCATCAACCCATTCACCCACGGTAGCGCCAAGCACACCGACATCATGAAGACCGAGGGCCTCAAGCAGGCCCTGGACAAGCATGGTTTCGACGCAGCCTTTGGCGGTGCCCGTCGCGATGAAGAGAAATCCCGCGCCAAAGAGCGCGTGTACTCGTTCCGCGACAGCAAACACCGCTGGGACCCGAAGAACCAGCGCCCCGAGCTGTGGAACGTCTACAACGGCAACGTCAACAAGGGCGAGTCGATCCGTGTGTTCCCGCTGTCCAACTGGACCGAACTGGACATCTGGCAGTACATCTACCTGGAAGGTATCCCGATCGTACCGCTGTATTTCGCCGCCGAACGCGATGTGATCGAGAAGAACGGCACGTTGATCATGATCGACGATGACCGCATCCTTGAGCACCTTTCCGACGAAGAAAAAGCGCGAATCGTCAAAAAGAAAGTACGTTTCCGTACCCTTGGCTGCTACCCGTTGACGGGCGCGGTGGAGTCCGAAGCCGAGACGCTGACGGACATCATTCAGGAAATGCTCCTGACGCGAACTTCCGAGCGCCAGGGCCGTGTCATCGACCACGATGGTGCCGGCTCGATGGAAGACAAAAAACGTCAAGGTTATTTCTAAGGGGCTGTCATGTCGCATCAATCTGATTTGATCAGCGAGGACATCCTCGCCTACCTGGGCCAGCACGAGCGCAAGGAAATGTTGCGCTTCCTGACCTGCGGCAACGTCGACGACGGCAAGAGCACCCTGATCGGGCGCCTGCTGCACGACTCCAAGATGATCTACGAGGATCACCTGGAAGCCATCACCCGCGATTCGAAGAAAGTCGGCACCACCGGTGACGACATCGACCTGGCCTTGCTGGTCGATGGTTTGCAGGCTGAGCGTGAGCAGGGCATCACTATCGATGTTGCCTACCGCTATTTCTCCACCGCCAAGCGCAAATTCATCATCGCCGACACTCCCGGCCATGAGCAGTACACCCGCAACATGGCCACCGGTGCATCCACCTGTGACCTGGCGATCATTCTGATCGATGCGCGCTACGGCGTGCAGACCCAGACCCGTCGCCACAGCTTTATCGCCTCGTTGCTGGGGATCAAACACATCGTGGTGGCCGTCAACAAGATGGACATCAATGGCTTTGACCAAGGTGTATTCGAGCAGATCAAGGCCGATTACCTGAAGTTCGCCGAGGGTATCGCCTTCAAGCCGAGCACCCTGGCATTCGTGCCGATGTCCGCGCTCAAGGGCGACAACGTGGTGAACAAGAGCGAGCGTTCGCCCTGGTACACCGGGCAGTCGCTGATGGAGATTCTCGAAACCGTCGAGATCGCCAACGACCGCAACTACACCGATTTGCGTTTCCCGGTGCAGTACGTCAACCGTCCGAACCTGAACTTCCGTGGTTTTGCCGGCACCCTGGCCAGCGGCATCGTGCACAAGGGCGACGAAGTGGTGGTACTGCCTTCGGGCAAGAGCAGTCGCGTCAAATCCATCGTCACCTTCGAAGGCGAGCTGGAGCACGCAGGCCCGGGCCAGGCCGTGACCCTGACCATGGAAGACGAGATCGACATCTCCCGTGGCGACCTGCTGGTACATGCCGACAACGTGCCGCAAGTGACCGACGCCTTCGACGCCATGCTGGTCTGGATGGCTGAAGAGCCGATGCTGCCGGGCAAGAAATACGACATCAAGCGCGCCACCAGCTATGTGCCGGGTTCCATCACCAGCATCGTGCACCGCGTGGACGTGAACACCCTGGCCGAAGGCCCGGCGAGTTCGCTGCAACTCAATGAGATTGGCCGGGTCAAGGTCAGCCTCGACGCCGCCATTGCCCTGGACGGCTACGACAGCAACCGCACCACGGGTGCGTTTATCGTCATCGACCGTTTGACCAATGGCACCGTGGCTGCCGGCATGATCATCGCGCCGCCGGTGGGTCATGGCGGTGCGGCGCAGCACGGCAAATTGGCGCATGTCTCCACCGAAGAGCGTGCGTTGCGCTTCGGCCAACAGCCGGCCACCGTGTTGTTCAGCGGCCTGTCGGGCGCCGGCAAAAGCACCTTGGCCTACGCGGTTGAGCGCAAGCTGTTCGACATGGGGCGTGCGGTGTTCGTGCTGGATGGCCAGAACCTGCGTCACGACCTGAACAAAGGGCTGCCGCAGGACCGTGCCGGTCGCACTGAAAATTGGCGGCGTGCCGCCCATGTGGCGCGCCAGTTCAACGAGGCCGGCCTGCTGACCCTGGCCGCGTTCGTTGCGCCGGATGCCGAAGGCCGTGAACAGGCCAAGGCGCTGATCGGCGCCGACCGCCTGCTGACCGTCTATGTGCAAGCGTCGCCGCTGGTGTGCGCCGAGCGTGATCCGCAAGGTTTGTACGCTGCCGGTGGGGATAATATCCCTGGCGAATCCTTCCCGTATGACGTGCCGCTGAACGCCGATCTGGTGATCGACACCCAGGCCCTGTCGCTGGAAGAGAGCGTCAAGCAAGTGCTGGAGCTGTTGCGTCAGCGCGGCGCGATCTAAAAATGTGGGAGGGGGCTTGCTCCCGATAGCGGTACATCAGCCATTACCTTTGTGGCTGATCCGCAGCTATCGGGAGCAAGCCCCCTCCCACAGGTTGATTACCTTTTGCCTGGATGCTCTGTGTGCAGCTTGTCCAGCAGCGCATCCTTGTCCTGCCAGAGTTGGTTGATCCAGCCCTGGAATGCGGTTCGATACTCCCCATCCTGCTCGTAGTTCTTGCCGATGAACGCGGCGGGGATCTGCACTTCTTCAAACTGCACCACCACGTCCTTCACATTTCCGCAGAGCAAGTCCCAATACCCCGGGCTCCCGGCCGGGTAATGAATGGTGACGTTGACCAGTGACTTCAGTTGCTCGCCCATGGCATCCAGCACAAACGCAATCCCACCGGCTTTGGGCTTGAGCAGGTAACGAAAGGGTGAATTCTGCTGCGCGTGCTTGCCAGGGGTAAACCGCGTGCCTTCGGCAAAGTTGAAGATGCCCACGGGGTTGTCACGAAACTTCGCGCAGGTCTTGCGGGTGGTTTCCAGGTCTTTGCCTTTCTTCTCCGGGTGCTTTTCCAGGTAAGCCTTGGTGTAGCGCTTCATGAACGGGAAGCCCAACGCCCACCACGCCAGGCCAATCACCGGTACCCAGATCAGCTCCTGCTTGAGGAAAAATTTCAACGGGCGAATCCGCCGGTTGAGCACGTATTGCAACACCATGATGTCGACCCAGCTCTGATGGTTGCTGGTCACCAGGTAGGAGTGTTGGTAGTCCAGGCCCTCAAGGCCGGACAGGTGCCAGCGTGTACGCTGCACCAGGTTCATCCAGCCTTTGTTGTTGGTGACCCAGGCTTCATGGGTGTGGTTCATCAGCCACTCACTGAAGCGCTTGGCAAACGGCAGCGCCTTGAACAGCGCCACGATAAACAGGAACGAACACAGCAGGATCGTATTCAACGCCAGCAGCAGCGAAGCAATGACCCCGCGCACGGCGGCAGGTAGAAAATCCAGCATTTAAATATCCATGGGGCGGTTGGCGGCTTGGATCGCAGTCAGTGCGATGGTGTACACGATGTCGTCGACTTGAGCGCCGCGTGGCAGGTCGTTCACCGGTTTGCGCAAGCCCTGGAGCATCGGCCCCAGGCTCACGCAGTCGGCGCTGCGCTGCACGGCCTTGTGCGTGGTGTTGCCGGTGTTCAGGTCCGGGAACACGAAGACGGTGGCTTTGCCGGCGACCTGGCTATTGGGCGCCAGTTGCCGAGCGACGGTTTCGTTGGCGGCGGCGTCGTACTGCAACGGGCCATCGATCAGCAGCGAGCTTTGCTGTTCGTGGGCGAGCAGGGTGGCTTCGCGGACTTTTTCCACCTCCTCGCCGCTGGCTGAATCACCGCTGGAGTAGCTGATCATCGCCACGCGCGGGGTGATGCCGAACGCGGCGGCCGAGTCGGCGCTTTGCAGCGCGATCTCGGCCAGTTCGGCCGCGCTCGGGTGCGGGTTCATGACGCAGTCGCCGTACACCAGCACCTGTTCGGGGAACAGCATGAAGAATACCGACGACACCAGCGTGCAGCCCGGCGCGGTCTTAATCAGCTGCAGGGCCGGGCGGATGGTGTTGGCGGTGGAATGAATGACGCCGGACACCAGGCCGTCCACTTCATCCAGCGCGAGCATCATGGTGGCGATCACCACGTTGTCTTCCAGTTGCTGCTCGGCCATCGGCGCGTTGAGGCTTTTGCTCTTGCGTAGCGCAACCATGGGTTCGACGTAGCGCTGGCGTATCAGGTCCGGGTCGAGAATCTCCAGGCCCTCGGGTAATTCGATACCCTGGGCGCGGGCGACGGCCTCCACATCCGAAGGCTTGGCCAGCAGCACACAGCGCGCAATGCCGCGGGCCTGGCAGATGGCGGCTGCTTGTACGGTCAGCGGTTCGCTGCCCTCGGGCAACACGATGCGCTTGTTGGCGGTCTGGGCGCGTTGGATCAGCTGATAACGGAACACCGCCGGCGACAGGCGCATTTCCCGTGGCGTACCGCAACGTTGGTGCAGCCAGCGTGCATCCAGGTGGCTGGCGACGAAATCGGTGATGATCTCGGCGCGCTCGCGGTCGTCGATCGGAATTTCCTTGTTGAGGCTGTTGAGCAGGTTCGCCGTGTCGTAGGAACCGGTGCTTACCGACAGCACCGGCAGTCCGGCCTGGAGCGCGCCACGGCACAAATCCATGATGCGCGGGTCGGGCAGGGTGTCGCTGGTCAGCAGCAGCCCGGCCAGGGGCACGCCGTTGATCGCCGCGAGGCTGACGGCGAGGATGATGTCGTCGCGATCACCTGGCGTCACCACCAGCACGCCAGGCTTGAGCAGTTCCACAGTGTTGCGCATGGTGCGCGCGCAGATGATGATTTTGGTCATGCGCCGGCTTTCATAGTCGCCGGCGTTGAGGATCTGCGCGCCCATCAGGTCGGCGACGTCGCGGGTGCGCGGAGCGTTGAGCTCGGGTTGGTAGGGGATGCAGCCGAGCAGGCGGAAATCCCCACTGCGCAGTAACGGCGAATGTTCTTTCAGGCGCGCCGAGAAGGCTTCCATGCTTTCGTCGGTGCGCACTTTGTTGAGGATCACGCCCAGTACCTTCGGATCTTTCGGGCCGCCGAACAGTTGCGCCTGCAATTCGACCCGGCCGGAAAGCTCGGTGAGTACTTCGTTCTCCGGGGCGGACACGAGGATCACCTCGGCATCGAGGCTTTTGGCCAGGTGCAGGTTGACTCGCGCCGCGTAGCTCGCGCTGCGGGTCGGCACCATGCCTTCGACGATCAACACGTCCTTGCCCACGGCGGCTTGCTGATACAGGGTGATGATTTCCTCGAGCAGCTCATCGAGCTGGCCGTCGCCAAGCATGCGCTCAACGTGGGCCAGGCCCAGGGGTTGGGGTGGTTTCAGGCCGTGGGTGCGCGCCACCAGTTCGGTGGAGCGCTCGGGGCCCGTGTCGCCAGGGTGCGGCTGGGCAATCGGTTTGAAGAAGCCGACTTTCAGTCCGGCCCGCTCAAGGGTACGCACCAGCCCGAGGCTGATGGAGGTCAGACCCACACCAAAATCGGTGGGCGCGATAAAAAAAGTCTGCATGCGAATTCTCTGGAGGTGCATGGCTTCGGTGGTGCTCTATGGTTGAGCACCTGCCGGGAATCAGGCATCAAGATTATCGTTATTCGACCCTTGCGCACACCAGCCGCAGGCAAAGGGTTGGCCTATTTTTTCAAGGCGTTGCGTGGTATCGAGTACCCAGCCTCGGGACTGCCAGGGCGGCTGGTGGCGCAGGTGCTGGGTGTGGCCGCAGGAGAGCTCGGCGACCCAATGCTGATCGTCATCCTGGTGGAACCCGATGATGAGGGATACCGTTGGTCGGTCCCGTTGGTCCGGGTTCTGTTCGCTTTCGGGCAAATCCTTGTTTAGACTTGTCCGTTCTTCATTCTTATGCAAAAGGTCTCGCCCCCATGACGATCGCCGCTAACAAGGCTGTCTCCATCGACTATACCCTGACCAACGACGCTGGTGAGGTCATCGACAGCTCAGCCGGCGGCGCGCCGCTGGTCTACCTGCAAGGCGCAGGCAACATCATCCCGGGCCTGGAGAAGGCCCTGGAAGGCAAGAGCGTCGGCGATGAGCTGACCGTTGCCGTTGAACCTGAAGATGCCTACGGCGAATACTCCGCCGAACTGGTCAGCACCCTGAGCCGCAGCATGTTCGAAGGCGTCGACGAGCTGGAAGTGGGCATGCAGTTCCACGCCTCCGCACCGGACGGCCAAATGCAGATCGTCACTATCCGCGATCTGGATGGCGATGACGTGACTGTCGACGGTAACCACCCTCTGGCTGGCCAGCGCCTGAACTTCAAAGTGAAGATCGTTGCCATCCGCGACGCCTCCCAGGAAGAAGTGGCTCACGGTCACGTCCACGGTGAGGGCGGTCATCACCACTGATTGATGCATTGATCGGCTGGTAGCAAAAAACGCCCCGACTGGTTCGGGGCGTTTTTTTGCCTGCATTTCATGGTGGGCGGGTTTCTATGATTTTCAGGCACAAACAAAAATGCCCCGGACCTTTCGGTACGGGGCATTTCTTAACTGTTACGCCGGTAAGCCAGCGTTGCAGTTGTTACCACTTAGGCAGCAGCAGCGACGTTCAGAGCCTTGATGTGGCCATTCAGGCGGCTCTTGTGACGAGCGGCTTTGTTCTTGTGGATGATGCCTTTATCGGCCATACGGTCGATAACAGGCACAGCCAGAACGTAAGCAGCTTGAGCTTTTGCAGCGTCTTTGGTGTCGATGGCTTTAACTACATTCTTGATGTAGGTACGAACCATGGAACGCAGGCTGGCGTTGTGGCTGCGACGCTTCTCAGCCTGTTTTGCACGTTTTTTGGCGGAAGGTGTGTTGGCCACCGTCGAGCTCCTCGAAAGACTTTTTAGGAAATAGCAAACAAAATAGGCCGCGAATCATGCCGATGACTTGTTGGGTTGTCAAGGGCGGCTGATGCGAACTGCTGAGTGGTCGATCTGAAGAGGCGGGTGATTTATTTCCGGCGCTTGACCTGTAAACTCGCGAGCTTTGGCTCTGTGCTGTTGCAGGCGCGCAGTATCGCATAAGTGGGCGCTTTGTTCGCCTGCTGTTTATCTATAGGCGCAAACTCTTTCGATGAATCTGCTCAAATCGTTGGCTGCGGTCAGCTCTATCACGATGATCTCCCGGGTATTGGGGTTTGTGCGTGACACCCTGTTGGCGCGCATTTTCGGCGCCAGCATGGCCACGGACGCCTTCTTTATCGCCTTCAAGCTGCCCAACCTGCTGCGCCGGATCTTCGCCGAGGGCGCATTTTCCCAGGCCTTCGTGCCGATCCTGGCGGAATACAAGACTCAGCAGGGCGAGGAGGCAACCCGCACCTTCATTGCCTACGTCTCGGGCCTGCTGACGCTGGTTTTGATGTTGGTCACCATTGCCGGCATGCTCGCTGCACCCTGGGTGATCTGGGCCACGGCGCCGGGTTTTGCCAATACGCCGGAAAAATTCGCGCTGACCACTGATCTGCTGCGGGTGACCTTTCCTTATATATTGCTGATCTCGCTGTCATCCCTGGCCGGCGCCATCCTGAATACCTGGAACCGGTTCTCGGTGCCGGCGTTCGTGCCGACCTTGCTCAACGTGAGCATGATTATCTTCGCAGTATTCCTCACGCCGTACTTCGATCCACCCGTGATGGCTCTGGGCTGGGCGGTGCTGGCCGGTGGCCTGGCGCAGTTGTTGTACCAACTGCCGCACCTGAAAAAGATCGGCATGCTCGTTCTGCCGCGCTTGAACCTGAAGGACACCGGTGTCTGGCGCGTGATGCGCAACATGTTGCCGGCAATCCTGGGGGTATCGGTCAGCCAGATTTCCCTGATCATCAACACTGCCTTCGCCTCGTTGCTGGTGTCGGGTTCGGTGTCGTGGATGTACTACGCCGATCGCCTGATGGAGTTGCCGTCCGGCGTGCTCGGTGTGGCCCTGGGCACGATTTTGCTACCGACCCTGTCGCGCACCTATGCCAGCAAGGACCGCCAGGAGTACTCGCGTATTCTCGACTGGGGGCTGCGCCTGTGCTTCGTGCTGGTGCTGCCGTGTGCCCTGGCCCTGGGAATCCTGGCTGAACCGCTGACGGTGGCGTTGTTCCAGTACGGCCAGTTCAGCGCGTTTGACGCCTCCATGACCCAGCGCGCATTGATTGCCTATTCGGTGGGTCTGCTTGGCATCATCGTGATCAAAGTGTTGGCGCCGGGCTTCTATGCTCAGCAAAACATCCGTACGCCGGTGAAAATCGCGATCTTCACGCTGATTGTCACGCAATTGCTCAACCTTGCATTCATCGGCCCGCTGGCGCACGCCGGGCTGGCCCTGGCCATCAGTGCCGGCGCCTGTATCAATGCCGGCCTGCTGTTCTATCAACTGCGCAAGCAGCAGATGTTCCAGCCGCAACCTGGCTGGGGCCTGTTTGCGCTCAAGCTGGTGGTTGCGGTGGGCGCGATGTCGGCGGTGCTCTTGGGTTTGATGCACTTCATGCCCGCCTGGGATGAAGGGCATATGCTGGAACGCTTCCTGCGCCTGGGCCTGCTGGTGGTTGCGGGCGTTGTGGTTTACTTCGGCATGTTGCTGCTGCAGGGCTTCCGGCTGCGGGATTTCAATCGCAAGTCCCTGAACTAGGGACTTTGCCTCAATAAAACCGGTGTTTTATCGAATCAACCCACTTGGCCTGCGCTGTTGCCTGTCGTCCGGGGCCGGGTGTGGTTATAATCGACCACTTTATGAGCAAGAAGCGCGTTATGCAGCTGGTTCGAGGTCTCCACAACCTGCGCCCCCAGCATCGGGGCTGCGTCGCCACTATTGGCAACTTTGACGGTGTTCACCGTGGTCACCAGGCTATCTTGGCCCGGCTGCGTGAGCGAGCGGTCGAGTTGGGTGTGCCCAGCTGTGTGGTGATTTTCGAGCCACAGCCGCGGGAGTTTTTCACCCCGCAAACGGCGCCGGCCCGTCTGGCCCGCTTGCGCGACAAACTGCAACTGCTGGCTGAAGAGGGCGTGGACCGAGTTCTCTGCCTGGCCTTCAACCAGCGTTTGCAAAGCCTTAGCGCCGCCGAATTCGTCGACCGTATCCTGGTGGATGGCCTGGGTGTGCAACACTTGGAGGTCGGCGACGACTTCCGTTTCGGTTGCGACCGTGTCGGGGATTTCGATTTCCTGCAACAGGCCGGCGTCAACCAGGGCTTTACCGTCGAAGCCGCGCAAACCGTCGAACTGGACGGGCTGCGCGTTAGCAGCACGCAGGTGCGTAATGCACTGGCCGCTGCCGACTTCGCCTTGGCCGAGCGCCTGCTCGGTCGTCCGTTCCGCATTGCCGGACGGGTATTGCACGGCCAGAAGCTGGCGCGCCAACTGGGCACGCCGACCGCCAACGTGCAACTCAAGCGCCGCCGTGTGCCGCTGACCGGGGTTTACCTGGTGAGCGTCGACATCGACGGCCAATCGTGGCCGGGAGTCGCCAATATAGGCGTCAGGCCCACGGTTGCAGGTGATGGCAAGGCCCACCTGGAAGTACACCTTTTGGATTTTGCCGGTGATCTGTATGACCGGCGTTTGACGGTGGTTTTCCACCAGAAGCTGCGTGAAGAGCAGCGTTTCGCCTCACTTGAGGCGTTGAAAACGGCGATCAATGCGGATGTCGCCGCCGCCCGTGCACTAGCCGCACCTAGCGCCCATCGCTAACCGAAGAGCCTTAAATGACCGACTATAAAGCCACGCTAAACCTTCCGGACACCGCCTTCCCAATGAAGGCCGGCCTGCCACAGCGCGAACCGCAGATCCTGCAGCGCTGGGACAGTATTGGCCTGTACGGAAAGTTGCGCGAAATTGGCAAGGATCGTCCGAAATTCGTCCTGCACGACGGCCCTCCTTATGCCAACGGCACGATTCACATCGGTCATGCGCTGAACAAGATTCTCAAGGACATGATCATTCGCTCGAAAACCCTTTCGGGTTTCGACGCGCCTTATGTCCCGGGTTGGGACTGCCACGGCCTGCCGATCGAGCACAAGGTCGAAGTGACCCACGGCAAGAACCTGGGCGCGGATAAAACCCGCGAACTGTGCCGTGCCTACGCCACCGAGCAGATCGAAGGGCAGAAGTCCGAATTCATCCGCCTGGGTGTATTGGGTGACTGGGCCAACCCCTACAAGACCATGGACTTCAAGAACGAGGCCGGTGAAATCCGTGCCTTGGCCGAGATCGTCAAGGGTGGCTTCGTGTTCAAGGGGCTCAAGCCCGTGAACTGGTGTTTCGACTGCGGTTCGGCCCTGGCCGAGGCGGAGGTCGAGTACGAAGACAAGAAGTCCTCGACCATCGACGTAGCCTTCCCGATCGCGGACGACGCCAAGCTGGCCGAGGCCTTTGGCCTGGCGAGCCTGGGCAAGCCAGCGGCCATCGTGATCTGGACCACCACCCCGTGGACCATCCCCGCCAACCAGGCGCTGAACGTACACCCGGAGTTCACTTACGCCCTGGTGGACGTTGGTGACCGCCTGCTGGTGCTGGCCGAGGAAATGGTTGAAGCCTGCCTGGCCCGTTACGAGCTGCAGGGTTCGGTGATTGCCACCACCACCGGTTCCGCGCTGGAGTTGATCAATTTCCGCCACCCGTTCTATGACCGTCTGTCGCCGGTTTACCTGGCTGACTACGTCGAGCTGGGCTCGGGTACCGGCGTGGTCCACTGCTCGCCCGCCTATGGTGTGGACGACTTTGTGATCTGCAAGAAATACGGCCTGACCAACGATGACATCATCAACCCGGTGCAAAGCAATGGCGTGTATGTGTCATCGCTGGAGTTCTTTGGCGGCCAGTTCATCTTCAAGGCTGACCACGCAATCATCGAGAAGCTGAGCGAAGTCGGTGCGTTGATAAAGTCCGACACCATCAAACACAGCTACATGCACTGCTGGCGTCACAAGACCCCGCTGATCTACCGCGCCACCGCGCAGTGGTTCATCGGCATGGACAAAGAGCCGGCCAGCGGCGACACCCTGCGCGTGCGCTCGCTCAAGGCCATCGAAGACACCGGCTTCATCCCGGCCTGGGGCCAGGCACGCCTGCACTCGATGATCGCCAACCGCCCGGACTGGTGCATCTCGCGTCAGCGTAACTGGGGCGTGCCGATCCCGTTCTTCCTCAACAAGGAAAGCGGCGAGTTGCACCCACGCACCGTTGAGCTGATGGAAGTCGTGGCCCAGCGCGTTGAACAGGAAGGCATCGAAGCCTGGTTCAAGCTTGACGCCGCCGAGCTGTTGGGCGACGAAGCACCGTTGTACGACAAGATCAGCGATACCCTCGACGTGTGGTTCGACTCGGGCACCACCCACTGGCACGTGCTGCGTGGTTCGCACCCGATGGGCCACGAGACCGGTCCTCGCGCCGACCTGTACCTGGAAGGTTCGGACCAGCACCGTGGCTGGTTCCACTCTTCCTTGCTGACCGGTTGCGCCATCGATAACCACGCTCCGTACCGCGAGCTGTTGACCCACGGTTTCACGGTGGATGAAAGCGGCCGCAAGATGTCCAAGTCACTGGGCAACGTGATTGCGCCGCAAAAGGTCAACGACACCCTGGGTGCCGACATCATGCGTCTGTGGGTGGCCTCGACCGACTATTCGGGCGAAATGGCTGTATCCGAGCAGATCCTGCAGCGCAGTGCCGACGCCTACCGCCGTATCCGTAACACCGCACGCTTCTTGCTGTCGAACCTGACCGGTTTCAACCCGGCCACCGACATCCTGCCGGCCGAGGACATGCTCGCCCTGGACCGTTGGGCCGTGGACCGTACCCTGTTGCTGCAGCGCGAGTTGCAGGAGCATTACGGCGAATATCGCTTCTGGAACGTTTACTCGAAGATCCACAACTTCTGCGTGCAGGAGTTGGGTGGTTTCTACCTCGACATCATCAAGGATCGCCAGTACACCACCGGCGCCAACAGCAAGGCCCGTCGCTCGGCGCAGACCGCGCTGTACCACATCAGTGAGGCGCTGGTGCGCTGGATCGCGCCGATCCTGGCCTTCACCGCCGACGAGCTGTGGGAGTACCTGCCAGGCGAACGCAACGAATCGGTGATGCTCAACACCTGGTACGAAGGTCTGACCGAATTGCCGGCTGATTTCGAATTGGGCCGCGAGTACTGGGAAGGCGTGATGGCCGTCAAGGCTGCGGTGAACAAGGAGCTGGAAGTTCAGCGTGCGGCCAAGGCCGTCGGTGGCAACCTGCAAGCCGAAGTCACTCTGTTTGCCGAAGACGGCCTGACTGCCGATCTGGCCAAGCTGAGCAACGAACTGCGTTTCGTGCTGATTACCTCCACCGCGAGCCTGGCGCCATTCGCCCAGGCCCCGGCGGATGCAGTCGCCACCGAAGTGCCAGGCCTCAAGCTCAAAGTGGTCAAGTCGGCCTTCGCCAAGTGCGCCCGTTGCTGGCACTGCCGTGAAGACGTCGGTGTGAACCCTGAGCATCCGGAAATCTGTGGTCGTTGCGTCGACAACATCTCGGGTGCTGGTGAGGTTCGCCACTATGCCTAACACCAGTCGTTTCGGACGTCTGGGCTGGCTCGTGCTGAGTGTGCTGGTCCTGGTCATCGACCAGGTCAGCAAGGCTCATTTCGAAGGCTCCCTGCAGATGTTCCAGCAGATCGTGGTGATCCCGGACTACTTCAGCTGGACCCTGGCCTACAACACCGGCGCCGCTTTCAGCTTTTTGGCTGATAGCGGTGGCTGGCAGCGCTGGCTGTTCGCGCTGATCGCGGTGGTGGTCAGTGCGGTGCTGGTAGTTTGGCTCAAGCGTCTTGGCCGCGATGACACCTGGCTGGCTATCGCCCTGGCCCTTGTGTTGGGCGGCGCGCTGGGCAACCTCTACGACCGCATTGCCTTGGGCCATGTGATCGACTTTATCCTGGTGCATTGGCAGAACCGCTGGTACTTCCCGGCGTTCAACTTTGCCGACAGCGCCATCACCGTCGGTGCGATCATGCTGGCGTTGGACATGTTCAAAAGCAAGAAAACCGGAGAGACCGTCAATGACTGATCAGGTATTGGCTGAACAACGTATCGGCCAGAACACGGAAGTCACTTTGCATTTCGCACTGCGCCTGGAAAATGGCGACACGGTCGACAGCACGTTCGACAAGGCCCCCGCGACTTTCAAAGTCGGTGATGGCAACCTGCTGCCGGGTTTCGAAGCCGCGCTGTTCGGCTTCAAGGCTGGCGACAAGCGCAACCTGCAGATCCTGCCGGAAAATGCCTTTGGCCAACCCAACCCGCAAAACGTGCAGATCATCCCGCGTTCGCAGTTCCAGGACATGGATCTTTCGGAAGGCTTGTTGGTGATCTTCAACGATGCGGCGAATACCGAACTGCCGGGTGTGGTGAAAACCTTCGATGACGCGCAAGTGACCATCGACTTCAATCACCCGTTGGCCGGTAAAACCTTGACCTTTGATGTTGAAATCATCGACGTTAAAGCGATCTGATCAACGACGCGGTTAAAAATGTGGGAGCGGGCTTGCTCGCGAAAGCGGTCTATCAGTAACACATGTGTTATCTGGCCCACTGCTTTCGCGAGCAAGCCCGCTCCCACCTTTGATCTCTACTGTCAGGTGGGTTAGCGTCTAGCTTGAACCCAAGTGGCTGCAAGACACGAGGCACAGCATGCAAATCAAACTCGCCAACCCCCGTGGCTTCTGCGCCGGCGTGGACCGGGCGATCGAAATCGTCAATCGCGCCCTGGAAGTCTTCGGGCCGCCGATTTATGTGCGCCATGAAGTTGTCCACAACAAGTTCGTGGTCGAAGATCTGCGCGCGCGCGGTGCCATCTTTGTTGAAGAGCTCGACCAGGTGCCGGACGACGTTATCGTCATTTTCAGCGCCCACGGCGTTTCCCAGGCCGTGCGTACCGAAGCTGCCGGCCGTGGCCTGAAAGTATTCGATGCCACCTGCCCATTGGTCACCAAGGTGCATATCGAAGTCGCACGCTACAGTCGTGACGGGCGTGAATGCATCCTGATCGGTCATGCCGGCCACCCGGAAGTTGAAGGCACCATGGGCCAGTATGACGCCAGCAACGGCGGTGCCATCTACCTGGTGGAAGATGAAAAGGACGTCGCCGATTTGCAGGTACACAATCCTGATCGGTTGGCTTTCGTGACCCAGACTACCTTGTCCATGGACGACACCAGCCGCGTTATCGACGCTTTGCGCGCGCGTTTCCCTGCCATTGGCGGTCCGCGCAAGGATGACATCTGCTACGCCACGCAAAACCGTCAGGATGCGGTCAAGCAATTGGCCAACGAATGCGACGTGGTTTTGGTGGTCGGCAGCCCGAACAGCTCCAACTCCAATCGTCTGCGCGAGCTGGCTGAACGCATGGCCACACCGGCCTACCTGATCGACGGTGCTGAAGACATGCAACGCAGCTGGTTCGATGGCGTTGAGCGTATCGGTATCACGGCCGGAGCCTCGGCTCCGGAAGTGCTGGTGCGGGGCGTGATCCAACAGTTGCAGGCTTGGGGCGCGACCGGCGCCGATGAGTTGGCCGGCCGTGAAGAGAACATCACGTTCTCCATGCCCAAGGAACTGCGGGTTCGCTCGTTGCTCTGAGCCCAGGTGCTGGATCAGTCCCGACATAACGCCTGCTCGGTTTTATCACTGCGCAGGCTGATGCGGCCGCTTGGGGCCAGCACTACCTGATGCAGGCTTTGTGCCTGGCCCGTGTCGCATATGTGCACGGTGCCGGCACGGAAGCCTCCCCCCGTAAATACCGGCTCGCCCAATCCGCTGAAGCGCACTTGGCTCTTGACCGGCCCATTGCCGACCAGCGTTGCACGCCCGCTGTCCTGTCGCTCCAACAGTATCGGGTTGTCTTCGTCCATATGACCGCGCCCGCTGACATCCTCGATGACTCGCCAGCCTAGGCTCCAATCGTCCTCCAATGCATGAACAATCACCGCGCGATTGCGTGTGAGCGCTGCGCTGCGGGCGAAGCGCAGGCCCTGCGCCAGTGATTCGGCTGCGCTGTGTTGCTGGTGTGCGTCGAGTAATCCTTTGAAGCTGGGCACCGCCAAATGCGCCAGCAGGCCGCTCAGCATCAGGCCCAATAGCAACTCGATCAGGGTGAAGCCTCGTTCTGTCATATGCCGTCCCTCCGTGGACGCAGCTGGTAATCCAGCGGGTAGAGACAGGTATAGCCAGCGGATGCCAGGGTTGGATGATGGCCTTTATGTCCAAAGTATTTCCCTTTGTTCCGCAAGCAGCACCGATTAAAAACCGGCGCTAGTCTTGGGGCGCACAACAGGTTTTGCCTGTTTTTCGCCCCTCGACATGGATGACGACGGTGATGCTAGTCCGTACACACAGGTTTTTTCTTCGCGCCGTCCAGTGGCGCCAAACCGGCATGACCCTGATCGAGGTGTTGGTGGCGGTGTTGATTCTGGCTGTCGGTTTGTTGGGCGCTTCGGCCATCCAGCTCAATGCGCTCAAGTACACCGAGAGCGCCAGGATGACCAGCCAGGCCAGTTTCATTGCCTACGACATGCTTGATCGAATTCGCTCCAATCCCGGGATCGATTATTCGTGGTCGCGAGCTGGATCTTCGATGGCCAATGTCCCGACCGCCAGCGTGCGTGATCTGGACCTGCATGATTTCGAGGCCAATATCCTGGGTTTCGCCGGCGCAGATGCCAAAGGAGCGGTATCGACCAGCGGGCCTGAGGTCACTATCACCATCAGTTGGCTGGCGGGCAGGGGCGCAGGCGGCCCGGGAGCAAGGGAGACGTTCGTTCTCACCAGTCGCATGGTCGATGAACAAGGCGCGTTGCAATGAGCCGTCTTGTACGCGGATTCAGCCTGGTGGAAATGCTGGTGGCGTTGGCCGTTGGGCTCGTGTTGGTGCTGGGCGCAAGCCAGGTGGTCATCAGCACACGGCTGACGCATGCCAGTCAATTGGCGGCAATGGTCCTGCAAGACGATGCACGATTTGTACTGGGCAAGCTGACGCAGGATATTCGCCAGGCGGGCATGTTTGGTTGTCTGGCCAGCGCATTTATCGACGACGCCCCCGCCGCCCTGGAGCGACCGTTGGGGTGGAGTACCTCGGGGAATGCGACGTCGCTGACCCTGGTCACTGCGGATGTCGGTAGTGGGGGAGGCAAGCCTGATTGGACGGTGGTATCCGACTGCAAGACGGTTGCCCGGGCATATGCTGGGGCATCACCCGCGCCGGCGCCTGGGCAGATCCGCTTTGCGCTGCGCCAGCTCACCTACACCTTTGAATCCGGCCAACTGAAAGTCAGCACCCCGGCGGCGCCGGCCAAAGCGGTGCTTGTGGATAACGTGCGGGCGTTCGACATCAGTTTTGGTATGGCGGCCAAGCCCGCATCAACAAGCGTAGTGCGTTACGACAGCAACCCTGCCGATGAGTCGTTGATACGCAGTGTACGCATCCTCATGACGTTGCAAGACCCGACAGGGCGTGTCAGGGACCAGACCTACAGCGTTGTGGCTGCGCTGCGAAATCGCCAGGGGTAGGGCCGTGATGAAGATAAGTGGCGGTATTCATTGGCGTGAGGCAGGGATGGTGTTGTGGATCAGCCTGGTGTTCCTGCTGCTGTTGTCACTGGTTGGTTTGTCATCGATGCAAGGTGCGATATCCCAGCAAAAAGTCGCGGGCAGCTTGTGGCATCGCAACCAATCTTTTCAAAGCGCCGAAAGCGGCCTCAGGTTGGGGGAGCTGGCGGTAAAGCGCGGTGGCGGTGGGCTGCCCGAATGTCACTCGATCATCACATGCTCGCCACCTGAGGAGGCGTTTACGTTGATGGGGGCCGGGGCGAATCCGGTCTCGGCGGTTACCTGGGTTGCCTTCGACGCGGGGTTCTATGGCATTCAATTCATAGGCGAGGGCTTGGGGCTGGCGCATTTGCCGGCGCAAACCGCGGCGCGGCTGTTTCGAGTGACGGCCATCGGGCTAGGGGGCCAATCGCGCACGGTCCTGGAGAGCGTGTATGCCCAGGTGGACGAGGGAGGGCGGGCGCGGTTTCAACGAATCCTGTGGCGGCAACTTCAGTAAAGGAGCAAACGGATGAGCACGGATAGCCAGGGATTTACCCTGATCGAGTTACTGATTGCCATGGCAATCATTGCGGTGTTGGCCACGGTCGCTTATCCCGGTTATACCGGGCATGTGAAAAAGGTCTATCGCAGTCAGATTGCCGCACTGTTGACCGAACAGGCCCAGTATCTGGAGCGCTTTTACGCCCGGAACGGCACTTTTATTGATGCAGGGGACGTCAGTGCGGGTAATGATCACTATAGAATCAGCGCTGTATTGAGTGCCCAGGATTTTGCCCTGCTTGCCACGCCCTCCGTCTATTCAGTCATGGCGGACGACGCATGCGGTGAATTCAGCTTGAGCAGTACCGGCGTGCGAAGCAACCCGGGAGCCAAGCCGGAAATGTCGCGCAAGACGTGCTGGGGGCAGTGATGAGAGTGCTGGATGAATGGGCGCTGTGTGCGCCAACCCCTATATATCGGCTGGATCAAATGATGGCAGAGCAACAGCGAGTGGTGATTGTCGGCGGCGGAGTAATCGGGTTGTTGACGGCGTTCAACCTGGCCACCCAGGGGCAGTCGGTAGTATTGCTGGAGCGTGCGGGGCTTGGGCAAGAGTCTTCGTGGGCCGGGGGCGGGATCGTTTCACCGTTGTACCCATGGCGCTACAGCCCGGCAGTGACCGCTTTGGCCCATTGGTCCCAGGACTTTTACCCACAGCTGGCGCAGCGGTTGTTTGCCGCCACCGGGGTTGATCCAGAGGTGCATACCACGGGCTTGTACTGGCTTGATCTGGACGATGAAGCCGAGGCTTTGGCCTGGGCTGCTCGCGAGGGACGGCCGCTGAGCAAGGTGGATGTGTCGGCCGCGCACGATGCCGTGCCGGTGCTGGGGCGCGGCTATTCCCAGGCCATTTACATGGCTGATGTGGCCAATGTTCGCAACCCTCGCCTGGTCAAATCCTTGAAGGCGGCGTTGCAGGCATTGCCCGGTGTGACGATTCACGAGCAGTGTGAAGTGGCCGGTTTTGTCCTGGAGGGCGATACCGTAGTGGGCGTCGAAACGACGGCTGGCCGGGTGCTCGGCGATCAGGTCGTGCTTGCGGCGGGAGCCTGGAGTGGGGAGCTGCTGGGCACGTTGGGGCTGGCGCTGCCTGTTGAGCCGGTCAAAGGCCAAATGATCTTGTACAAATGTGCCTCGGACTTTTTGTCGAGCATGGTCCTGGCAAAAGGACGTTATGCGATCCCACGCCGTGACGGCCACATATTGATTGGCAGCACGTTGGAGCATGAGGGGTTCGACAAGACGCCGACCGAAACCGCGCTGGAAAGCCTCAAGGCTTCGGCAGTGGAATTGATTCCTGCCTTGGCTGGCGCTGAGGTGGTGGGGCATTGGGCGGGCTTGCGGCCTGGCTCGCCGGAAGGTGTGCCGTACATTGGCGAAGTGCCCGGCTTCAACGGGCTGTGGCTCAATTGTGGGCATTACCGCAATGGCCTGGTGCTCGCACCCGCGTCCTGTCAGTTGTTCACTGACTTGCTGCTGGGCCGTGCGCCGATTATCGAGCCGGCACCTTATGCGCCGGCTGGTCGTCTCAGCGCTGGCTAGGCTTCGGACCTTGTTCCAGGTGCGCCTGGGTGCAGTACCACTCTTGGCGTACGCTCAGTGCGCGATCCTGCGGCAGGTGTACGCCACAGTGCGCGCAACGCACCATCGGCGTGGCATCGGGCTCACTGGACCGTTGCTGTTTGGCGGCCGGGCTTTTGAATTTGCGCCAGAACCATACTGCGGCAGCAATGACGGCAATCCAGAACAGTAGACGAACCATGGTAAGCAGCTTCTCGACAAGGAATGCGCCAGTTTAGCCAAGGACGCAGCAGGCGCACAGCGCAATAATGCTCGCCCACAAAAAAGGGAGCCTATAGGGCTCCCTTTCTCTGATTGCCTGGATCGATCAGTCGAAAATACCGAAGGTCATGTAGCTGAACCACGAACGATCTTCCTTGCTGCCAGCGGCTTGTGGTGCCTGCTCTTCGATCACATCGCCGTTTTCGTCATGAGGCTTGAGGTCGGAAGGAATGGCGTCTTTCGCGTCCTGGAACTGCTTGATCACGTCCTGGTTGGCGCGGGTTTCGCCCGGCGGCAGCGGTGGACGGGATTCGATCAGGCCCAAGGTGTACTTGCTCAGCCACGAACGGTTATCCGCTTCGGCAACCTGAGGCACGAACTGGCCGTCTTTCAGGCTCGGGTGATCCGGGTAGTTGAGCTTCAGGGTTTCCAGGCTGGTGCTCGCCAGGGCGTCCAGGTGCAGGCGCTGGTAAGCCTCGGTCATTACCGCCAGGCCGTCACCCACGGATGGGGTTTCCTGGAAGTTTTCCACCACATAGCGGCCACGGTTGGCAGCGGCCACGTACGCCTGACGGGTCAGGTAGTAGTGGGCTACGTGGATCTCGTAGGACGCCAGCAGGTTACGCAGGTAGATCATGCGTTGCTTGGCATCCGGGGCATAGCGGCTGTTGGGGTAGCGGCTGGTCAGCTGGGCGAACTCGTTGTAGGAGTCGCGGGCAGCGCCCGGATCACGCTTGGTCATGTCCAGCGGAAGGAAGCGCGCCAGCAGGCCGACGTCCTGGTCGAACGAGGTCAGGCCCTTCATGTAGTAGGCGTAATCCACGTTCGGGTGCTGCGGGTGCAAGCGGATAAAACGCTCTGCGGCGGACTTCGCGGCTTCCGGCTCGGAGTTCTTGTAGTTGGCGTAGATCAGTTCGAGCTGGGCCTGGTCGGCGTAGCGCCCGAACGGGTAACGCGACTCCAGGGCCTTCAGCTTCGCTGTGGCGCTGGTGTAGCTATTATTGTCCAAGTCTTTCTGAGCTTGCTGGTAAAGCTCGACTTCGCTCAGGTTTTCGTCGACGACGTCCTTTGTTGACGAGCAAGCAGCAGTCATGGCGAGGATGGCGATCAGCAGCAGGTGTTTCACTTGCATGGCGGCTTGCGTCCCTATGACGGCCGCTGTCTTGGGCGGGGCCGTCCTGTTATGATGAGCGCCCCGTTGAAAGCCTCGGGGCAAAAGACGCCGTATTTAACCACAAGCGCGCAGCCGAAACCAAAGGCTGTGCCACGCCTAGTCTGAGCATGTCCGATAAAATTGAACTTCGCGCAGAGGTGCCGTCCGAAATGGGTGGCCAACGCCTCGATCAAGTCGCCGCACAATTATTCGCTGAGCACTCGCGCTCGCGCCTTTCCGCCTGGATCAAAGACGGCCGCCTGACTGTGGATGGAGCGGTTATCCGCCCGCGAGACATAGTTCATGGCGGTGCGATTCTTGAGCTGACTGCCGAGCAGGAAGCCCAGGGAGAATGGGTTGCCCAGGACATCGAGCTGGACATCGTCTATGAAGACGACGACATCCTGGTCATCAACAAACCCGCAGGGCTGGTGGTTCACCCGGCTGCCGGGCACGCTGATGGCACTTTGCTCAACGCCCTGTTGCATCACGTCCCGGACATCATCAATGTCCCGCGCTGCGGCATCGTGCACCGTCTGGACAAGGACACCACCGGCTTGATGGTGGTGGCCAAGACCATTCAGGCGCAGACGCAGTTGGTTACCCAGTTGCAGAGCCGCAGCGTCAGCCGGATCTACGAGTGCATCGTGATCGGCGTCGTGGTGGCGGGTGGCAAGATCAACGCCCCAATCGGTCGCCACGGCCAGCAGCGCCAGCGTATGGCGGTGATGGAAGGCGGCAAGCAGGCCGTGAGCCATTACCGCGTACTGGAGCGTTTTCGCTCCCACACCCACGTGCGGGTCAAGTTGGAAACCGGTCGTACTCACCAGATTCGCGTGCATATGGCGCACATCAACTTCCCGTTGGTCGGAGATCCTGCCTACGGTGGCCGCTTCCGCATTCCGCCGGCGGCCAGTGCAACCATGGTTGAATCGTTGAAAAACTTCCCGCGCCAGGCGCTGCATGCCCGCTTCCTGGAGCTGGATCATCCGACGAGCGGTAAGCGCATGAGCTGGGAATCGCCTCTGCCAGACGACCTGGTGTGGTTGTTGTCGCTGCTCAAGCAGGATCGCGAGGCGTTTATCGGATGAGTGACTGGCTGATTCCTGACTGGCCCGCGCCGGCTCAGGTGAAAGCCTGCGTCACCACCCGTGCGGGCGGCGTCAGCCTGGCGCCGTTCGACAGCTTCAACCTGGGCGATCATGTCGAGGACAGCCTGGAGGCCGTCCTTGAAAACCGTCGTCGTCTCTCCGAGACCTTCAAGATTCAGCCGGCTTGGCTGCGCCAGGTCCATGGCGTGAGCGTGGTCGAGGCCGATCCCGGCCGCATTGCCGAAGCTGATGGCAGTTGGACCAGTACTCCAGGCATTGCCTGCACCTCAATGACTGCTGACTGCCTGCCGGCGTTGTTCTGCAACCGTGCCGGCACTCGCGTCGCGGCTGCCCATGCCGGTTGGCGCGGGTTGGCGGCAGGGGTGTTGGAGGCGGCGTTCGAAAGCCTGGATACCGAGCCTGCCGACGTCCTGGTCTGGCTCGGCCCTGCCATTGGTCCGCAAGCTTTCGAGGTCGGTCCGGAAGTGCGTGAAGCGTTCATGCAGCAGTTGCCGATGACCGCCCAGGCCTTTGTACCCAGCCGCAATCCTGGCAAGTACATGGCCGACATCTATGAGCTGGCGCGCCTGCGCCTGGCCGTACAGGGCGTTACCGCTGTCTATGGTGGCGGTTTCTGCACGGTGACCGACCCACGCTTCTTCTCCTATCGCCGCAGCCCACGCACCGGTCGATTTGCCTCCCTTATCTGGCTTGAGCGCTAGACTCTCCTGACTTACGTCAACTGTTCGTAGCTTGAATCTTCCAGAATTCACCCCATCTACTGGATATCTGGCAGGTTTCTTCATTCAGGATGTGTTTATAGCTCCGGCCTGCTCAAAAGGAAGGTGACTAATGCGTATTGATCGTTTAACCAGCAAATTGCAGTTGGCTTTATCTGATTCCCAATCGTTGGCGGTGGGCCTTGACCACCCGGCCATTGAGCCTGCGCACTTGATGCAGGCGCTCCTGGAGCAGCAAGGTGGTTCTATCAAACCCTTGCTGATGCAGGTCGGTTTTGACGTCAACAGCCTGCGCAAGGAGTTGAGCAAAGAGCTCGACCAACTGCCGAAAATCCAGAATCCCACCGGCGACGTCAATATGTCGCAGGACCTGGCGCGCCTGCTCAACCAGGCTGACCGTCTGGCTCAACAGAAAGGTGACCAGTTCATCTCCAGCGAGTTGGTGCTGCTCGCGGCCATGGATGAGAACAGCAAGCTCGGCAAGTTGTTGCTCGGCCAGGGCGTGAGCAAGAAAGCCCTGGAAAATGCCATCAACAACCTGCGTGGCGGCGATGCGGTGAACGACCCCAACCACGAGGAGTCGCGCCAGGCCCTGGACAAATACACCGTCGACCTGACCAAGCGTGCCGAAGAAGGCAAGCTTGACCCGGTGATCGGCCGTGACGATGAGATTCGTCGCACCATCCAGGTCCTGCAGCGTCGCACCAAGAACAACCCGGTGCTGATCGGTGAGCCCGGTGTGGGTAAAACCGCGATCGCCGAGGGCCTGGCCCAACGCATCATTAACGGTGAAGTGCCGGACGGCCTGAAAGGCAAGCGTCTGTTGTCCCTGGATATGGGCGCGTTGATCGCCGGCGCCAAGTTCCGAGGCGAGTTCGAAGAGCGTCTGAAGGCTCTGCTCACCGAACTGTCGAAGCAGGAAGGGCAGATCATTCTGTTTATCGATGAACTGCACACCATGGTCGGCGCCGGTAAAGGCGAAGGCTCGATGGATGCCGGCAACATGCTCAAGCCGGCTTTGGCCCGGGGGGAGTTGCACTGCGTTGGCGCGACCACGCTCAACGAGTACCGCCAGTACATTGAAAAGGACGCGGCCCTTGAGCGTCGCTTCCAGAAAGTGCTGGTGGAAGAACCGAGCGAAGAGGACACCATCGCGATCCTGCGCGGCTTGAAAGAGCGCTATGAGGTCCACCATAAGGTGGCGATCACTGACGGTGCAATCATTGCGGCGGCCAAATTGAGCCATCGCTACATCACCGATCGTCAGTTACCGGACAAGGCCATCGACTTGATCGACGAGGCCGCCAGCCGCATCCGCATGGAGATCGACTCCAAGCCGGAAGTGCTCGACCGTCTGGATCGACGCCTGATTCAACTGAAAGTTGAGTCCCAGGCCCTGAAGAAGGAAGAGGATGACGCGGCGAAGAAACGCCTGGAAAAACTCCAGGAAGAAATCGTCCGCCTGGAACGTGAGTATTCGGACCTTGAAGAAATCTGGACCTCGGAAAAAGCCGAAGTACAGGGTTCTGCACAGATCCAGCAAAAGATCGAGCAGTCGCGGCAGGAGTTGGAAGCTGCGCGTCGCAAAGGTGACCTGAACCGCATGGCCGAATTGCAGTATGGGGTGATCCCGGACCTGGAGCGTAGCCTGCAGATGGTTGACCAGCACGGCCACAGCGAGAACCAGCTGTTGCGCAGCAAGGTGACCGAGGAAGAAATCGCCGAAGTGGTCTCCAAGTGGACCGGCATTCCCGTGTCGAAGATGCTGGAAGGCGAACGTGACAAGCTGCTGAAAATGGAAAGTCTGTTGCATCAGCGCGTCATCGGCCAGGAAGAAGCGGTGGTCGCGGTGGCCAACGCCGTACGGCGGTCCCGGGCAGGGTTGTCCGACCCGAACCGTCCGAGCGGCTCATTCATGTTCCTCGGTCCGACTGGTGTGGGTAAGACCGAGTTGTGCAAGGCGTTGGCCGAGTTCCTCTTTGATACGGAAGAAGCCATGGTCCGGATCGATATGTCCGAATTCATGGAGAAACACTCGGTGGCCCGCTTGATCGGCGCCCCACCAGGCTACGTGGGCTATGAGGAGGGCGGTTACCTGACCGAGGCCGTGCGGCGCAAGCCTTACTCGGTGATCCTGCTGGATGAGGTCGAGAAGGCGCACCCGGATGTGTTCAACATCCTGCTGCAAGTGCTGGAAGACGGCCGCCTGACGGACAGCCACGGACGTACCGTAGACTTCCGCAATACGGTGGTCGTGATGACCTCCAACCTGGGCTCGGCACAGATCCAGGAGTTGGTGGGTGATCGTGAGGCGCAGCGTGCCGCGGTCATGGATGCGTTGACCAGCCACTTCCGTCCGGAATTTATCAACCGGGTGGACGAGGTGGTGATCTTCGAGCCTCTGGCGCGGGATCAGATCGCGGGCATCACCGAGATCCAGTTGGGTCGCCTGCGGGGTCGCCTGGCCGAGCGCGAGCTGGGCCTGAATCTGAGCGGCGAGGCCTTGGACAAGCTGATCGCGGTGGGTTACGACCCGGTGTATGGCGCACGGCCGTTGAAGCGTGCGATTCAGCGCTGGATCGAAAACCCGCTGGCTCAGTTGATCCTGTCGGGCCGCTTTATGCCGGGGACCAGCGTCGAGGCCACGGTGGAGAACGACGAAATCGTCTTCCATTAAGCTTGGCGAGTACGTTAATAAGAGAAGGCTCCGCATCGCGGAGCCTTTTTTTTCGATAGGGCGTTGAACTGTAAGGCAAAGGCTTGTAAAGTGCGCCCCGCAACAACGTCAGCCCAAGGGTTTCTTCTCCCCAAGAAGAAATCAGAAAGAAGCGCAAATCATTGTCTTAAAAGCAATTTAAAGGGTTGACAGGGGTTTTTAAGATTGTAGAATAGCGCGCCTCAGAGACATGAACGTAGCGATACGGACAGATCGAAGAGAAGGTTACATCGCAGTAAAAGTTGTAAATTTGAAATACGCAGTTCCGTGATAGCTCAGTCGGTAGAGCAAATGACTGTTAATCATTGGGTCCCAGGTTCGAGTCCTGGTCACGGAGCCATTTCAAAATCGGGGTATAGCGCAGTCCGGTAGCGCGCCTGCTTTGGGAGCAGGATGTCGGGAGTTCGAATCCCCCTACCCCGACCATATTTGGGTCGTTAGCTCAGTTGGTAGAGCAGTTGGCTTTTAACCAATTGGTCGTAGGTTCGAATCCCACACGACCCACCATTTTTGAGACCAGTTAACCCTGGAATCAAATCTTAAGATCAGAGGCCAAAAGCACTGATCGAAGAAGGCGACTGAAAGGTCGCCTTTCTTTTACCGGGGTATAGCGCAGTCCGGTAGCGCGCCTGCTTTGGGAGCAGGATGTCGGGAGTTCGAATCCCCCTACCCCGACCATATTAAAAATCCCCGTATCGAAAGATACGGGGATTTTTTTTGCCTGTGGAAAACTCGGCGGCACTGTAAATCAATGTGGGAGGGGCAAGCCCCTCCCGCAGGTTTTAGTGCAGCTTAAGACGTGGCTCGGTGCCACGCCCAATCTTGCTGCCCAGCATCAGCATCGCCGTGCGAAAGACTCCATACAGCGCCATCTGATGCATGCGATACAGCGACACATAGAACATCCGCGCCAGCCAGCCTTCGAGCATGACGCTGCCGGTCAGGTTGCCCATCAAGTTACCCACAGCGGAAAAGCGCGACAGCGAGATCAGCGAGCCGTAGTCAGTGTACTTGTACGACGGCAGCTCCTTGCCTTCGATCCGCAGTTTCAGTGACTTGGCCAGCAACGAGGCCTGTTGGTGAGCGGCCTGGGCCCGTGGCGGCACGTTGCGGTCGGTGCCCGGTTGCGGGCAGGCGGCGCAGTCACCGAAGGCGAAGATGTTTTCGTCGCGGGTGGTTTGCAGCGTCGGCAGTACTTGCAGTTGGTTGATACGGTTGGTTTCCAGGCCATCGATATCCTTGAGGAAACCGGGGGCGCGAATACCGGCGGCCCATACCTTCAGGCTGGCCGGGATCACCTGGCCGCTGCTGGTAATCAGGGCATCTGCCGTCACTTCGCTGACCGCCGAGTTGGTCAGCACGGTCACTCCGAGTTTCTCCAGGGTTTTATGCACAGGCGCGCTGATCCGCTCCGGCAGCGCGGGCAAGACTTTTGGCCCGGCCTCGATCAAGGTGATGTGCATGTTTTCCGGTTTGATGCGGTCCAGACCGTAGGCCGCCAGTTCATGGGCGGCGTTGTGCAGCTCGGCGGCCAGTTCAACCCCGGTGGCACCGGCACCGACGATGGCGACGCTGATTTTTTCTTCCACATCGGTCTGGCCCGCGTGGGCGCGCAGATAGTGGTTGAGTAATTGCTGATGGAAGCGCTCGGCCTGCTTGCGGGTGTCGAGGAACAGGCAATGTTGCGCTGCACCCTCGGTGCCGAAGTCATTGGTGGTGCTGCCCACTGCGATTACCAGCGTGTCGTAGCTCAACACTCGCGCGGGCACCAGCTCGCGCCCCTCTTCATCGAGGGTGGCAGCCAGTTGAATTTTTTTCTGTTCACGATCCAGCCCGCTCATGCGCCCCAGCTGGAACTCGAAGTGGTTCCATTTGGCTTGGGCGACATAGTTGAGTTCGTCTTCCGAGGAGTTCAACGAACCGGCGGCCACTTCGTGCAGCAGCGGTTTCCAGATATGAGTCAGGTTGGCGTCCGCCAGTGTGATGCTGGCGATGCCGCGCTTACCCAGAGTCTTACCCAGGCGGGTAGCCAACTCCAGGCCGCCGGCGCCGCCGCCGACGATAATAATACGATGGGTCATGGGGATATCTCGCAAGGCTAAAAGAAATCGGAGCAGTGACCCCCGCGAGCGCCAGGCAGCTCATAGCGTGAGGTAACTCAAAAGGCGGCTCAGCAAACCGAGCCCGATTACCGCCACCAGCACCACACCAAGGAGCAGCCAAGGCCGGAAAGGCTTGCGCTCGACTTGGTTCTGGGAGAGTTGCAGGTACTCTTCGACATGCTGTTGGTCATCGGGGTTCAGGCGGCTGGTCATAAAGGCCTCGTCAGGTAGACGTTGCAAAAGGGCGCCACGTTACAGTCAGGGGATTGGCGGCATCGCCACAAGCGTAGCCTGCGCCCGTGTCACAGGCTGATGCCCACGTCGAATACTATGCTGCGGCCCAGGTTGTTACGCAAGAAGTCCGGTGCGTCTGGGTGTGCGAACAGCACCCGGGCAAAGGTCGGCCCGACTAACGACAGCGAACGCCAACCCTGGCGCAGGTATTCGGTGGGGGGCGGGAAGTGGCTGTTGAGGTCCAGTACTTCGCGTTTGAGGCTGGTGAAGGCAATCAAGTCCAGCTCGCCGAGGTCCATGCCGCGTTCTTTGTAGTTATGGGCTTTCTTGCGCAAGGTGGGGGCCAGGCGCAGCAGAAACTCATGGGCGGGGATGCGTCGCGGCTTGGCCTCGCGCCGGACCAGTTGGCTCAGGGAAAACGCACTGCGTCGGCGCAGCAGCTCATCGCGCCATTCGTCGTTCAGGCGCCGGCCTTCATCCAGAACAAAAAAAACTTCGAAACTGGCGTCGCGAAACAGCACGTCCGGCGGCTCTTGCCCGGCAGGGTGAAACTCTTCCGCCCGGTAAGGCACGTTCAAGCCTTGCAGCAGGCGCTGGCAGACCCAACGCTCACGCTCCCATTTGCGGGCATTGGACAAGAACGCGTTGGCTTGTTCGGCCGCTACGGTGAGCAGGCGCAAGTAATCTGAGTCATCCATGTTTGCAGCTTAGCGTTCAAATGATGACCGCAGGAAGTCTTGCTTTAAAACAGCGGTGTAGACTGGCCTCTCGAGAGTGGCTCAGGGATGAGGTGCATGATGAGGTTTCTTGCAGGGGGTGTGTTCCCGTGATCAGCGCAGCGGTATTGGCACCGGCAACGCTCGGCTTCGGTTGGTTGTTGTACGCGCCCTGGGTGTTGTGGGCGATCCTGCGCTCGCCCTGGGTCGAGCTGTTTGCCGACCGACGGCGCCAGCATTTGTTGTTCGGTACGGTGTTTGCGCTGTTCATGCTGTGGTTGGTGCGGCGGGATTTCGATACCGGAGTTTCCTACCACTTTATCGGTATGACCGCCGTGACCCTGTTGCTCGACTGGCCCCTGGCAATCGTCGGAGGGCTTGTCGCGCAAATGGGCCTGGTGTGGCTGGGGCGCCAGGATCTGGCCGCTGTCGGGGTCAATGGCCTGTTGTTGGTCGTGCTGCCGGTGCTGGTCACCGAAGGCTGCGCGCTGCTGGTGGAGCGTGCGCAGCCGCGTAATCCTTTTGTGTATATCTTCTGCTCGGGTTTTTTCGCCGCTGCGCTGTCGGCGTTGCTCTGTCTGTTGGCCGCATTGGGGCTGTTGTGGTTCGACGGGCGTTTCGCGATGCCGGAATGGCTGGAGGATTTCGTCGGTTACTTGTGGCTGATCATCTTCCCCGAAGCCTTTATCAACGGCATGGTGATCAGTGCCTTGGTGGTGTTCAGTCCTGAATGGCTGGAGACTTTCAACCGCACCCGCTACCTCTCGGCACCCTGGAAGGATGACGACTCGCAGCGTTGATCCAGATCAAATCGCGGGCAATCCGGCAGGCCCATGCTCTGCACAATTTTTCAGGAGCACGGATCATGAGTGTGTATGAGTGGGCACGGCAGGAGTTGCGCAGAAGCCAGGACGCAGCGCAGGAAATCGGTTTTGACCCAGGGCTGACCCTGCGCGCCATGCTCAGTGCAGTGGTGCAACAGAGCAAGGGCGTACGCAGCTTCGAAGACCTGGCCGACGAACTGCAATACCTTGCAGAGAACCTCGACGACCAGCAGGAATACGCTTTTATGCGGCCTTAGTGGCGCGGCAGGTCTTCGGAGAACAGCTCGTCTTCGGCATCCGGGGCCACGGGAATCTTGTGTTCTTCAGCCGCCCAGGCACCCAGGTCGATGAGCTTGCAGCGGTCCGAGCAGAACGGTCGGTTGGGGTTGGTTGTTTTCCATTCCACGGGTGCGCCGCAGGTTGGGCAGTCGACGGTCAAGGGTTGGCTCATGATCGGCCTCCACGCAAAGTAAGGTAAAAGTGGTGCAGTCGCTCGACCTCGCTATGCAGCCAGGCGAGGTCCTGGTCATTGACCAGCACGTCATCGGCATGGTTCAGGCGGTCTTCACGGCTGGACTGGGCCTTGAGAATCGCCTGCACCTGCTGCTCGCTGATGCCGTCGCGCTGCAGGGTACGCTGAATCTGCAGCGATTGCGGCACGTCGATCACCAGGATGCGCTGGGTCATGCTGTACTGGCCGGACTCGATCAGCAGCGGAGACACCAGTATCGCGTAGGGCGATTGCGCACGCGCCAGGTGGCTGCGAATCTCTTCGCCAATCAGTGGGTGCAGCAAAGCTTCCAGCCAGAGGCGCTCCTGGGGGACTTCAAAGATCAGTTGACGCAACGCGGCGCGGTCCAATCGGCCGTCGGGCAGCAGCACGCCGGCACCGAAGTGCTCGGCGATACGCGCCAGTGCCGGTCGGCCGGGCTCGACGACCCAGCGGGCGGCATGGTCGGCGTCGACCAGGTCGATGCCCAGGTCGATAAAGTGCTGGGCGGCAGCGCTCTTGCCGCTGCCAATGCCGCCGGTGAGGCCAAGAATCCAGGGTGTTGCGACAGAAGTGGTCATCTGAAACCGACAGACTGCAAATAGAAGTCGGTTATTTGACCACCCCAGAGCAATGCAATCCAGCCGGCAATCGCCAGGCAAGGACCAAATGGCATCGGCGTCGATACGTCGGACTTGCGCAAGTGCATCAGCATCAGCCCGGCAGACACCCCCAGCAGCGACGCCAACAGCAGCGTCATCGGCAGAATCTGCCAACCCCCCCAGGCGCCGAGCAGGGCCAGTAATTTGAAGTCGCCATGGCCCATGCCGTCCTTGCCGGTGATCAACTTGAACAGCCAGAACACCGTCCACAGGCACATATAGCCCGTGACCGCGCCCCACAGCGCATCGGGCAGTGTCGCCAGCAGGCCATTGCTGTTGAGGATCAGCCCCAGCCATAGCAGTGGCAGCACGAGCACGTCCGGCAGCAGTTGATGCTCTGCATCGATCAGGCTCATGGCCAGTAAGCCCCAACTCAGCAGCATCACTGCGCCTGCTTGCCAGCCGAAACCGAAGTGCCAGGCAGTGGCGGCCGAAATGAGTGCGCAGGCCAGTTCGGTCAACGGGTAGCGGGTGCTGATGGGCTCGCGACAATGGGCGCAGCGCCCCCTGAGCATCCCGTAGCTGAGCAGCGGGATATTTTGCCAGGGGCGAATCGGTTGGTTGCACCGCGGGCAGCAGGAATTGGGGCGAATCAGGTTATAGGCAGGCCCGACAGGCGCAGTTGGCAGTCCGAGGAGTTCGTTGGCCTGGGCACGCCATTCCCGTTCAAGCATCTTCGGCAGGCGCCACACCAGCACATTGAGGAAGCTGCCGACGATCAGGCCGAGCACCAGCGCCGTTGCAACGAAGGCCCAGGGAAGCTCAGTGAGCAGCCTGCTCAAAATGCGCTCCCCAATTGGAAGACCGGCAGGTACATGGCAAGGACCAACGCACCGACAATACCGCCCAGCACCACCATGATCAGGGGCTCCATCAGGCTGGTGAGGTTATCGACCAGGTGGTCCACATCGGCCTCGTAATGGCTCGCGACTTTTTCCAGCATGCCGTCCAGCGTGCCGGACTCTTCACCGATGGCTGTCATCTGGACCGCCATGCCTGGAAACAAACCGCTGGCGGCCATGCAGTGATTCAGTTGCATGCCGGTGGAGACATCATGGCGCATACGTTCGATTGCCTGTTTGAAGGGGCCAATGCCGACGGCGCCGGCTGCCGAGCTCAAGGCCTGCACCAGCGGCACGCCTGCGGCAAAGGTAGTCGAGAGCGTACGGGCGTAGCGGGCGATGGCGGACTTCTGCAGCAGTGTGCCCGCCAGGGGCAGTTTCAACAAACCCGCTTCCAGCCTGTGACGAAAGCCCGGAGACGCCCGATGGGCCAGGCGTAGCCCGGCAGTTGTCGCGCCCAGGCTCAGTGCCACTAACCACCAGGCACGCTGCAGGAATTCGGACAAGGCAATGACCCACAGGGTAAAACCGGGCAAGGAGCTGTCGACCCCCGCGAACAGGTTCTGGAACTGCGGCACCACATGGATCAGCAGCACCGTACTGACCAGAGTGGCAACCACCAGGATCGCGATAGGGTAGGTCATGGCTTTCTTGACCCTGGCCTTGAGCCGTTGGCTTTTTTCCAGATGGATTGCCACGCGCTCCAGTAGGGTTTCCAGGGCGCCGGCTTGTTCTCCGGCGGCGATCAGGTTGCAATACAAGTCATCGAAGTAGCGCGGGTGCTTGCGCAGTGCGGCAGCCAGATTGGTGCCGGCGGCAATCTCCTGTTTCAGCCCCTTGAGCAGTTCGCGCAGCTGTTGGTTTTCGACGCTTTCACGAATGATATCGAACGCCTGCAGCAAGGGGATGCCGGCCGTCAGCAGCGTCGCCAGCTGGCGAGTGAACAGCGCAATATCGGCGGGCTTTATTGCAGGAGCGAGTATTGGCAGGCCCTGGGCTTGCTTGCGCACGCGACCGGGGCAGATTCCTTGCCGGCGCAGTTGGGCCTTGATCGATGCAAGGTCGTGACCGGTGGTTTTTCCGCTCACCCTGCGCCCTTTGCGGTTGATGCCTTCCCAGGCGTAGATCGTCGAAGCGTCGTTCATGTCGCGGTTCCGCACACAGGTAGTGGAAGCTTTATAGCTTAGCCAGGTAACGGGCTCGGGCCTGAAGCGGCTGAGCGATAAAATGTCAGAATGTGCGTCTTGTGCGCGATTGGCCGCTCACGGATGAGTACACTGGCGCCGCTGCAAAATGCGGGGCGCAGGAAGCGCCTTGTCTTGGGTTATATCTCTGGAGAGTGAATGTGATGCGTCAGAAAGGCTTTACCTTGATCGAGCTGCTGATCGTCGTGGCGATCATCGGCATTTTGGCAACCATCGGCTTGCCCATGTACACCAAGCACCAGGCCAAGGCCAAGTTCACGGCGGGCTTGGCTGAAATCAGTGCATTGAAGGCGGGCTTCGAGGACACCCTTAACCAGGGTACCGTACCGACGCTGGCTTTGATCGGTGGCACCAGCCCCACCGCCAACTGCACTATCGACGTGACGGGTGATGTGGCCACCGGGGCCGGCTCCATCCGTTGTGAAATCCTTGATGCGCCTGCGCCCGTGCTGGGCAAGACCATCACCTTGACGCGCAGTGCCACCACGGGCTGGAAGTGTGCCACCACGGCTGACGCGCAATACGTCGCCAAGGGCTGCGGCACCGACGGAGCGTAACCTTTGCCGGGTGGTAGGCGAGTGAGTTGCCGCATGCCCGATGCGGTGCTAGCTTTAGCCCACCGCCCGTGTAGCTCAGCCGGTAGAGCAGCGCACTCGTAACGCGAAGGTCGCAGGTTCGATTCCTGTCTCGGGCACCAAGGCAACACTGTTTCAACGGCATGTTTCAAAGGCTGTTTCAAAGGCAACGTTTTCAGATGATCCCAGAATGGTTCTGAAGGCCAGACAAGTCGGCATTCGTGCCCGCTTATCAATATCTGCGCGACCTTGATGACCCAGATGCATCCCCATTCCTCGATCTAAGAGAACAACATGACCACGACTGAGATGACCCAGGAAGTTCGGCACCAGGTAGCACTCGAAAAGTACCTCGAGGAGTCACCGCAGCTTAAGGAAGAGATCAAGGATTTGAGTGCTGATGACCAGCGCGACCAGATTCAGTGGGCATTCGAGGACGAAGCCGAAAGCCGGGGCTACCAACCTTGGGAGCTGACGCTCAAGTACACCTCTACACCCGAAGAGTTCGAAGCCGCGCGGCTGGCCTTGCATAAAGAGGCGGCCGAGGTGCTCGGAGTCGAGTGGGAAGAATATTGCGAGATGAACAACCTCGTGTAGTGAGCGGGCTTGCCCCGCGCTGGGTGGCGCAGCCGCCCCAAACCCAGGCGCCTCGGTCCTCCTGAAACACCGCAGCGCCCCGATTGGGGCGGCTGCGCCCCCCAGCGCGGGGCAAGCCCGCTCACTACAACATTTCGGGGGAGGTCAGATGCTCAGGCGCATCGACAAATCCACCGCCTTGACATCCTTGGTCATCGCGCCGATGGAGATGTAGTCCACTCCGGTTTCAGCGATAGGCAGCAGGGTGCTTTCATTGATCCCGCCGCTGGCTTCCAGCTTGGCCTTGCCGGCGTTCAGTCGCACGGCTTCACGCATGTCATCCAGGCTCAATTCGTCGAGCATGATGATGTCGGCATTCGCCGCCAGTGCTTCACGCAGTTCTTCCAGGCTTTCCACTTCGATTTCCACCGGCTTGCCCGGGGCGATCTTGTGGGCGGCCGTAATTGCCTGGGCAATGCCGCCACACGCAGCGATATGGTTTTCCTTGATCAGGAACGCGTCATACAGACCGATACGGTGGTTGTGACAGCCGCCGCAGGTCACTGCGTACTTCTGCGCCAAGCGCAGGCCCGGCAAGGTTTTGCGGGTGTCGAGCAGCTTGACCTGGGTACTCGCGACAAAGTCCGCCAGGTACTGAGCCCGCGTGGCTACGCCTGACAGCATTTGCAGGAAGTTCAGCGCGCAGCGCTCACCACTGAGCAGCGAGCGCGCCGGGCCTTCGAGATGAAACAACGCCTGGTTGGGGCTGACGCGATCTCCGTCGGCCACCTGCCAATGTACGGCGACGCGCGGGTCGAGCTGGCGGAATACCGCGTCTACCCAGGCGGTGCCGGCGATAACCGCCGCATCACGGGTAATGATCGTGGCTTTGGCCAGCCGTTCGGCCGGGATCAATTGCGCGGTGATATCGCCGCTGCCGATATCCTCCAGCAGTGCACGGCGCACGTTGGCTTCGATTTCGGCGGTGAGGTCGGCAAGACGGAGATTCGGCATAACAGGCTCCACAAACAAAGTGCAGGGATTATAGGGCCAGCACGCGCCCGAACCCAGGCTCACTACTCATTTGCCACGCGATGGCAGAGTTTGCTGGCGTAACGGCCCTCATTTGCAAGATAATCCAGCGCCTTGCAATTGGCGTCATAGCTTTGACGTAGGGGTGATGCCGGGATATTTGCAGTGCCCGCCCAGGCCTGCCCTCGATATTTTCAACTCCACCGTTTCAGGAGGCCAGGATGCACAATGACGGAAAGGTGGTGCCGATCAACAAGGCACAGGCCACGCCATCGCCGCTCGCGCGCCTGCCTGTGGTGTTGCTGCAGGTGCGTGACAAGGCCGCGCAACAGCTGCAACAAGGGTTGCAGGAGCTGTTCGACAACGCCGACGACACCCTGTTCGAGATGGCCGACAAGGCCCGCAGTAACGCCGACCACCACATCTTCTTTGAAGCCATGCGCGACCTGCGGCTCAAGCGCAAGAATTTCGAGCGCGTATTCATGGAGCAGCTGTTTGCCGCCTTCGCCCATCTGGGGCAGGTCGGGCGCGGTGACGTGCAGCTGGTGCCGAGGGTGTCATACGAAACCGGCGTCGCTAAGTCCGGCGATGCACTGGAAAAGGCCGTGGCGCTGGAGGCCATGTTGGGGCGGGTACACCACCGTGACGGCCTGGCGCTGGGGCAACTGACGGCCCGCTTGAGTGCTTTGCTGGGCAAGCCACTGGACGAGCGTGAAAACCCTTTGGGGCCGGCCCTGCTGTGCGAGTTCTTTTTGCAGGCGGGGCGCAGCCTGGGCGTGGAGATTCGCGTCAAGCTGATCATGCTCAAGCTCTTTGAAAAATACGTGCTCAGTGACGCCGACCTGTTGTACGGCGGCGCGAATCAACTGTTGGTTGCCACCGGGGTATTGCCCGAGCTCAAGGCGGTACCCTCGCGCCGACCCGGCGGGCGTGCGTCGCGTGACCAGCAGCGCGAGGAACGCTCGCCATCCATGGAGCCTGCGGGCGATGACAGTGGCCAGGAAGCCTTTGCCGCTTTGCAGAAGCTGCTGGCCGCCGTTCGTGGCAGCGTTGCCCCCACCCTGGAAGCCAGCGCCGAGCCGCAACCGATTGCCTCCCGCGACCTGCTGCGTCTGCTTTCTCATCTGCAACAGTACGTGCCGGAGCCCGAGGCCGAAGACGATTTCGACCTGCGTAACCAGCTTGAACAGCTGTTGACCCGGGTCAGCGTCAAAAGCGGAAAATCCCGTGTGGTGGAAGACGCCGATGAGGATGTGATCAACCTGGTCGCGCTGCTGTTCGAATACATCCTCAGTGACCGCACCGTGCCTGACGCCTTCAAGGCACTGATCGGTCGCTTGCAGATTCCGATGCTGAAAGTGGCGGTGCTGGACAAGAGCTTCTTCAGCCGTACCAGCCATCCGGCGCGACGCTTGCTGAATGAAATAGCCGCCGCCGCCATGAGCTGGAGCCCACGGGATGACTATCAGCGCGACAGCCTGTACCTGCATATTGAGCAGGTGGTGCAGCGCTTGCTGAATGATTTCGTCGACGACATGACGATTTTTTCCGAGTTGCTGGCGCAGTTCACTGCGTTTGTCTCGGATGAGCGTCGCCGCAGCGAGCTGCTTGAACAACACACCTACGTCGCCGAAGAAGGGCGCGTGCGGGCTGACGCGGCTCGCCAGCGTGTGGCCGAGGTGCTCAACCGGCGGCTGCTGGGCAAGGTGTTGCCCCAGGCGGTGGTGCAATTTATCCAGCAAGCCTGGAGCCAGGTGCTGTTGCTGGCCAATCTCAAGCACGGCGAGCAGTCGGTGCAATGGCAGGCGGGGCTGCGCACCATGGACGAGTTGATCTGGAGCGTGGGGCTGCAGAAGGACACCGAGGCCGGTCGTCACCTGCTGGAGCAGTTGCCCGGGCTGCTCAAGGCATTGCGCGACGGCCTGACCAGTGCCGCGTTCGATCCCTTCAGCACGCGCGAATTCTTCGATCGGTTGCAAGCCATGCATGTGCAGTCTTTCGGTGGCGAGGGGGCCGAGACGTTGGTTGAAGTGCGCGAGCCCTTCGTACTCGGTGCCGGGGCGTCTGATCCGGCCGCGAACTTGCCCAATGATGACCCGGACCTGCTCAAGGTCTATCAGTTGCGGCTGGGAAGCTGGTTCGAGTTCCAGACCAGCGCGGCCAGCACCCTGCGTTGCAAGCTGACGGCGATCATGGCACCGACCAATACCTATATTTTTGTCGGTCGCTCCGGGCTCAAGGTGCTGGAGAAGAGTGCTGCGCAGTTGGCCATGGCCTTCAAGCAGGGTGTACTGCGCACGTTGGACGAGGGCTTGCTGTTTGATCGTGCGTTGGCTTCGGTGATCGGTAACCTGCGTCAACTCAATCGCGGCAAGTGATCGCAACCGCAGGGCGGAACGCGGCATACTGGTAACACTTCGTCTCATTCAAGGAGCCAGTATGCAGTTGGACCCCGCCAGCGGTTGGTGCCAGGGCATCCGTCATTGCCCTTCGCCCAACTTCAACGAGCGCCCGGCTGGTGAAATCTCGCTGTTGGTGGTGCATAACATCAGCTTGCCACCTGCGCAGTTTGCCACCGGCAAGGTGCAGGAATTTTTCCAGAATCGCCTCGATGTTACGGAGCATCCCTATTTTGAAGGGATTGCCGCCCTACGGGTATCTGCGCATTTTCTGATTGAGCGTGACGGCACAGTGACGCAATTTGTCTCGTGCCGTGACCGGGCGTGGCATGCCGGGGTTTCCAGTTTCGAGGGGCGTGAGGTCTGCAACGATTTTTCCCTGGGGATCGAGTTGGAGGGAACGGACGAGCTGCCTTTTACCGATGCCCAGTATGATTCGCTGATCGAACTGACACGCCAGTTGTTGGCGGCTTATCCCGACATAACGCACTCGCGTATTTGCGGTCATAGCGATATCGCCCCGGGTCGCAAGACCGACCCCGGCCCGGCTTTTGATTGGACGCGCTTTCGCAGCGCCCTGCAGGATGGAGGACACGCACGATGAGTTTCCTGGTGTTGGTTCTGGCGGTGTGGATCGAGAAGTTCTCGGCCCTGCGCCAGCGGTTGCAGAGCGATGGTGGCTGGTTGCGTGAGCTGGCCAAGTTGGAGTCGAGCCCCAGGATGGGCAAGCGACCCTGGCTGATTCTGTTGTTGCTGGTATTGCTGCCGGTACTGTTGCTGGCGCTGTTGTTGCTGGTGCTGGAGCCGGTGGCCTACGGTTTGTTGGCTTTGCCGGTGCACTTGCTGGTGGTGATCTACAGCCTGGGGCGTGGCGATCTATTGGCGCAGCTCGGACCTTTCCGCGATGCCTGGCGACGCGGTGACCTGCAGGCTGCCGAGCACGTGGCCGAGCGAGACCTGAACATCGGCGCCGACAGCGGCGAGCAGCTACTGGAGCGGGTTCAGGGGCATCTGCTCTGGCAGGCCTACCAGAGCTTTTTTGCGGTGATTTTCTGGTATTTCCTGCTGGGCCCGGTGGCGGCGTTGGCTTACCGCTTGCTGGCGCTGGCCAACGAATACAGCCAGAACCCGTTGGTGGCCGAGCGCGCCGGGCAACTGCGGCACGCGTTCGACTGGGTGCCGGTACGCCTGCTGGCGGCCAGTTTTGCCTTGGTCGGTAATTTCGTAGCGGTCAGCCGGGTGATGCTCCACGAGCTGCTGAATTGGGATATCAGCGCCGCACAACTGCTGGAAAAAGTCGGCCTGGTGGCCGCAGAAATCCCTGCGCCCGTGGTGGGCGTCGACGGCATCAATAGCCTGGATCAGTTGTGGGAACTGCTGCTGCGCGCGGCGGTGTTGTGGTACGCCGGGTTTGCTATCTGGACTGTGTTGCCCTGACACAATCCCGCAGGGGTGGGTCGTTTCGCGTGTAGGGCTTTCGTGTAGGAATAAGATTTTTGCGGTGTGGTGCTTGTCTTGTTTTCCCTGTCGGCCTTCATTGTGAGGTAAATCGGTGAGAAGTTTGTATCACCTAGTAACCGTCTCGGGGAGGCACAGTCATGACCGCTGTCATCGGCATCAAAGGGCATTGTGCTCACTGTGAAATGACATTCGAGCTCAAGCCTTGGCAGTTGAATGCCATTGCCATCGATGAGCCCTTTGACTGCAGGTACTGTCACGCGTGCTTGCAGCTGTGTTGCCACAAGCAACTGCGTCAATTCCGAGCGTTGGACCATTGGGCGCTGGTGCGTCCCGGCATGGTCATTCTGACCTGCGCGACCTTGCTGATGGCGCTGGTGGCGGAGTGGGTGGGACTGCTCAGTGTGGTCGGGCAGTTCAATATTTCACTGACGACGGTGTTGGTGCATTGCCTGAGCGTGCGTTACGCCCGCCACCGGCAAAAGATTACCTTGAATCTACAGGCTGTCAGCCGGCTGCCAATTGAACAGCTGGCACGCGTTGCGTGTGCTCGCCTCGGCCAGGCGTGACGCGTCGATACCCATGCGTTCAGCCAGAGCGATGCAGATGTCTGGCAGGTGTTGCGGGCTGTTGCGCTGGCCCGGGTACATGACCGGCGCCATATCCGGTGAATCGGTTTCCAGCACGACCGCCTCAAGGGGCAGTTGAGCGAGCACCTTGTGCATGCGCAGTGCCTGGGGCCAGGTAGCGGCGCCGCCCAGGCCCAGTTTGAAACCGAGCTTGATGTACTCGCGGGCCTCTTCGACGCTGCCGGCGAACGCGTGGATGATGCCGCCGCGTGGCAGGCGAATGCGCTTGAGCGTGGCGATGACCGCCGCGTGGCTACGACGCACGTGCAGCAGGGCCGGGAGCTGAAAGTCCACCGCCAGTTTCAGCTGGGCTTCGAACAGGCTTTGCTGGCGCTCGCGATCCAGTTGCTCAAGGAAGTAATCCAGGCCGATCTCGCCGACGGCGCACAGTTGCCGGTGGCCGTGCAAGCGGTTCAGCCAGTCGCCCAATTCCTCCAGGTCGGCGGGGCGGTGCTCATCGAGATACACCGGATGCAGGCCGAAGGCGGCGAATAAGCCGTCATCTGTTTGCACCAGATCCCACAACCGCTGCCAATTCTGCTGATACACCCCCAACACCACCATGCGCTGCACGCCGAGTTGGCGGCTGTGGGTGAGGACTGCCCGGCGATCGTCATCGAAATCCGGGAAGTCCAGGTGGGTATGGGTGTCGATCAGCTTCACGTTCAAGCCTCGTGAATGCGCTGCTTGAAGGTCCGGCCGATGGCGTGCACGCCAGGCTGATACTGCTCGTCTTCAATCGCCGCCAGCGCCAGGCGCAGGGCGGTATCGGCGATCAATTGATGTTGTTGGGCCATGGCGTTGACCGGCAACGGCAGGAAATCCAGCAACTGAGTGTCGCCGAACGTGCCCAGGCGCAATGGCCGGGACTTAAGGGGGAAATCATGCAGTGCGTCGAATACGCCTTGCAGCAGCACGTAGGAAGTGGTCACCAGCGCATCGGGCAAGTGCCCCAAGCGCTGCAGGAGTTGCTCCATCAACTGACGGCCGCAATCGCGGCTGAAGGCCTCGCCGTGTTCGACGATCACCTCGCCGGCAAACCCTTTGAGGGCTTCACGAAAGCCCGCGGCACGTTCCTGGCTGATGCTCAGCTCTGGGTGGGCACCGATCAGCGCAATCTGCTTGGGCAACGGCAGCAACAGGCTACTGGTCAGTTGCTGGCAGGCCTTGCGGTCGTCGCTGACCACCGAGCAGAACTGCGCAGGCTCCATGACCCGGTCGATGGCGATCACCGGCAGCCCCTTGGCTTGCAGCTCGCGGTAACTGTCGTCGCTGGCCGGCAGA
The DNA here is from genome assembly GCF_016918385.1 of Pseudomonas sp. ICBG1301. Lineage (NCBI taxonomy): Bacteria > Pseudomonadati > Pseudomonadota > Gammaproteobacteria > Pseudomonadales > Pseudomonadaceae > Pseudomonas > Pseudomonas sp. ICBG1301. The sequence goes on along the minus strand of NZ_JAEKGB010000010.1, from coordinate 63,769 downwards.
CAACTGGCGACAAACAACGCATCGCAGCGCCGCGCGCGGAACAGTTGCAGCAACTGGCGCTCGCTGTCGGCTTCATCGTCGGAACTGGCGATCAGCAATTGATAACCCCGTGCCCGTGCCCCTTGCTCCAGCAGCTTGGCGATACGTGCGTAACTGGGGTTTTCCAGGTCCGGCAGGATGAAGCCCAAGGTGCGCGTATGCCGGCTGCGCAGCCCGGCCGCCTGGGGGTTGGGAGTAAAGCCATGGGCTTCAACCACTGCACGCACCCGCTCGACGGTGGCGTTACTGATGCGTTGCTGTTCGGCCTTGCCATTGATGACATAGCTGGCGGTGGTTACGGACACACCGGCCAGGCGTGCGATATCACTGAGTTTCAAACCGGGATTTCCTTGTTTTTTGGAGCTCGCCCCGACATTTTGTCTAATCGTAACCGATTCCAGCGCGTGGCCCATGCCTCAGCTCAAGTGCCGAGCGGCCCTTCAAGCTTGCGCAATTACCGCGTAACCTGCCATAAATTCTAGATTAAACGTTTCAGCTGGCGTATTTTTACGACGTTCGTGACTAAGTGGCTACTGCCAATTGACCACTCAGTCAGTTATTTTTGAACACATTGCGCTGATTTATTCAAAACAATACCTAGTGCACGCCTTGCACTAACTAGGAGAACGGCATGCTGGAGCTCACTGTAGAGCAGATATCCATGGGCCAGGTGGCTGTGGATAAATCTGCCGCCTTGCATTTGCTCGCTGACAAATTGGTGGCCGATGGCCTGGTCGCCGAGGGTTACCTCAGTGGCTTGCAAGCCCGTGAAGCCCAAGGCTCGACCTTTCTCGGCCAAGGCATCGCCATCCCCCACGGCACTCCCGAGACCCGCGACCAGGTGTTTTCTACCGGCGTGCGCTTGCTGCAGTTCCCCGAAGGGGTGGACTGGGGTGACGGCCAGATCGTTTACCTGGCCATCGGCATTGCCGCCAAATCCGATGAACACCTGCGCCTGCTGCAACTGTTGACCCGTGCCCTCGGCGAGACCGACCTGGGCCAGGCGCTGCGCCGCGCAGGTTCCGCCGAAGCCTTGCTGAAACTGCTGCAAGGCGCGCCGCAGGAGCTGGCGCTGGATGCACAGATGATCAGCCTGGGCGTGTCCGCCGATGACTTTGAAGAGCTGGTTTGGCGTGGTGCCCGGCTGTTGCGCCAGGCCGACTGTGTCAGCAATGGTTTCGCCGCCGTATTGCAGCAAGTCGACGCGCTGCCCCTGGGTGATGGCCTGTGGTGGTTGCACAGCGAACAGACGGTCAAGCGCCCGGGCCTGGCGTTCGTCACCCCGGACAAACCCATGCGCTACCTTGGCCAGCCGCTGCACGGCCTGTTCTGCCTGGCAAGCCTGGGCGAAGCACACCAGACGTTGCTGGAGCGCCTGTGCGCGTTGCTGATTGAAGGTCGCGGCCAGGAGCTGGGCCGCGCGACCAGCAGCCGTGCCGTGCTCGAAGCGCTCGGTGGCGAACTGCCTGCCGACTGGCCCAGCGCTAGCATTCCCCTGGCCAACGCCCATGGCCTGCACGCGCGTCCGGCCAAGATCCTCGCGCAATTGGCGAAAAGCTTCGACGGTGATATCCGCGTACGCATCGTCGATGGCCCGGTGGGTGCCGTGTCGGTGAAAAGCCTGAGCAAACTCTTGAGCCTGGGCGCACGCCGTGGCCAGGTGCTGGAGTTTGTCGCCGAGCCGACGATTGCCGGTGATGCGTTGCCTGCCTTGCTGGCGGCGGTAGAAGAGGGCCTTGGCGAAGAGGTTGAACCGCTGCCGACTGTAAGCGCCCCTGCGCCAGTGCTCGACAGTGAGCCGGTGATCAATGCGCCGCTGTCCGGCAGCCAAGTCCAGGCGATTGCGGCTGCCCCCGGCATCGCCATCGGCCCGGCCCATATCCAGATCCAGCAAGTGTTCGATTACCCACTGCGTGGCGAATCTTCGGCCATTGAACGCCAGCGCCTGCACCAGGCCCTGGCTGATGTACGCCGCGATATCCAGGGTTTGATCGAACGTAGCCAGGCCAAGGCTATCCGCGAGATCTTCATTACCCACCAGGAAATGCTCGACGACCCGGAACTGACCGATGAAGTCGACACGCGCCTCAAGCAAGGCGAGAGTGCGCAAGCTGCGTGGATGAGCGTGATTGAAGCGGCCGCCAGGCAGCAGGAATCGCTGCAGGACGCCTTGCTCGCGGAGCGCGCCGCCGACTTGCGGGATATCGGTCGCCGGGTGCTCGCGCAGTTGTGTGGCGTGGAAACCGCCCAGGAACCCAGCGAGCCGTACATTCTGGTGATGGACGAAGTGGGCCCCTCGGATGTGGCGCGCCTCGATCCATCGCGTGTCGCCGGCATCCTGACGGCCCGGGGCGGCGCTACGGCCCACAGCGCAATTGTTGCGCGCGCGCTGGGCATTCCCGCGCTGGTGGGGGCCGGTTCGGCAGTCTTGCTGCTGGCGTCCGGCATGCCACTGTTGCTGGACGGCCAGCGCGGCCGCCTGCATGTCGACCCCGACGCCGGCACCCTGCAACGTGCCGTGGTCGAGCGCGATACCCGCGAACAGCGCCTGCAAGCCGCAGCGGCCCAGCGCCATCAACCGGCACTGACCCGCGACGGCCATGGCGTGGAAGTCTTCGCCAACATCGGCGAAAGCGCTGGGGTTGCCGGTGCGGTGGAGCAGGGGGCCGAAGGTATCGGGCTGCTGCGCACCGAGCTGATTTTCATGGCTCACCCGCAGGCGCCGGATGAAGCCACCCAGGAAGCGGAGTACCGCCGCGTGCTCGACGGCCTCGCCGGGCGCCCGCTGGTGGTGCGCACCCTGGATGTGGGTGGGGACAAACCGCTGCCCTACTGGCCGATTGCCCAGGAAGAAAACCCCTTCCTCGGCGTGCGCGGTATTCGTCTGACCTTGCAGCGCCCACAGATCATGGAAGCCCAGTTGCGGGCGTTGCTGCGTTCGGCGGACAACCGTCCGTTGCGCATCATGTTCCCCATGGTCGGCAGCGTGGATGAATGGCGTGCCGCCCGGGAGATGACCGAGCGCCTGCGCCTGGAAATCCCGGTGGCGGATTTGCAGTTGGGCATCATGATCGAAGTGCCGTCCGCTGCGTTGCTGGCGCCGGTACTGGCCAAGGAAGTGGACTTCTTCAGTGTCGGCACCAACGACCTGACCCAGTACACCCTGGCCATCGACCGCGGCCACCCGACGCTGTCGGCCCAGGCGGATGGCTTGCATCCCGCCGTATTGCAATTGATCGACATCACCGTGCGTGCCGCCCACGCCCAAGGCAAGTGGGTTGGCGTGTGCGGCGAGCTGGCGGCCGACCCGCTGGCGGTGCCGGTGCTGGTCGGCTTGGGTGTGGATGAGTTGAGCGTTTCGGCCCGCAGCATTCCGGAAGTGAAGGCGCGGGTGCGGGAATTCAGTCTGAGCGAGGCCCAGGGCCTGGCGCAAAAAGCACTCGCGCTGGGCTCGGCCGCCGACGTGCGTGCCCTTGTGGAGGCCGTGTAAATGGCGAAGATTCTGACCCTGACGCTGAACCCGGCGCTCGACCTCACGGTGCGCCTGGCGTGCCTGGAACCGGGCGCCGTCAACCGCAGCGAGCCTCTGCTCACCCACGCTGCCGGCAAGGGGGTGAACGTGGCCCAGGTGTTGGCCGATTTGGGCCACCAAGTCACCGTCGGCGGCTTTCTCGGTGAAGACAACCCCCAAGCCTTCGAGGCGCTGATTGCGCGGCGCGGGTTTGCCGATGCGTTTATCCGCGTGCCGGGCGAAACCCGCAGCAACATCAAGATCGCCGAACAGGACGGCCGGGTCACTGACATCAATGCCCCGGGGCCACAGGTCAGCGAGCAGGCGCAGTTGGCGCTGCTCAATCAGCTCGCCTTGATTGCGCCCGGCCATGAGGCCGTGGTGGTTGCCGGCAGTTTGCCGCGTGGTGTCAGTGTGCAGTGGTTCCAAGGCTTGCTCGCAACATTGAAGGACCTCGGCTTGAAGGTGGCCCTGGACACCAGCGGCGAAGCCCTGCGTGCGGGTTTGCAAGCCGGTCCCTGGTTGGTCAAGCCCAACACTGAAGAGCTGGCCGAAGCCCTGGATAACGCCGCAGACACCATCAGCCGCCTGCATCGGCAAGGCGTGGAGCATGTGGTGGTTTCCGATGGCGCCGCCGGCGTGAACTGGTACAGCCCGGGCGTGGCGTTGCACGCCACGCCGCCCAAGGTCAGCGTCGCCAGTACCGTCGGCGCCGGCGACTCGCTGCTGGCCGGCATGCTGCACGGTTTGCTCAGCGGCGACGCGCCCGAGCAGACCCTGCGCCGCGCCACCGCGATTGCCGCCATGGCGGTCACGCAGATCGGTTTCGGCATCAGCGATGACGCGCAGTTGGCGCGTCTGGAAAGCGGCGTCGATGTGCGCGCGCTGACAGAACAATAAGAGGGTTTGTGATGAAGTTAGCCATTGTTACCGCCTGCCCGAACGGCATGGTCACCAGTGTGCTGTGTGCTCGCTTGTTGGACGCCGCCGCGCAACGCCAGGGTTGGAGCACCAGCGTCGAAGTGGTGGACGTCGCACGCCCGGAGCGGCAGTTGTCCCAGGCGACGATCGATGCCGCCGAGTGGGTGCTGCTGGTCAGCAGCACGCCGGTCGACATGCAGCGGTTTGTCGGCAAACGCGTGTTCCAAAGTACGCCTGCTCAAGCCTTGGCCGATGTCGAGGCGGTGTTGCGCCTTGGCGCCGAAGAAGCCCAGGTGTATGTCGAGACACAGCAGGCGGTAAAAAGCGCGCCGCGTATCGTCGCGATTACCGCATGCCCCACCGGCGTCGCGCATACCTTCATGGCCGCCGAAGCCTTGCAGCAAACCGCCAAGCGCTTGGGTTATGACTTGCAGGTCGAGACTCAAGGTTCGGTCGGTGCCCGCACCCCCCTGAGCCCGGAAGCTATCGCCAATGCCGATGTGGTGTTGCTCGCGGCGGACATCGAAGTCGCCACCGAGCGCTTCGCCGGCAAGAAGATCTACCGTTGTGGGACTGGCATCGCCCTCAAGCAATCCGAAGCGACCCTCAACAACGCCCTGGCCGAAGGCGCGGTGGAAAACGCCGCCAGTGGCGCGGTGGCCAAGCCGGAAAAAACCGGGGTGTACAAACACCTGCTCACGGGTGTGTCGTTCATGTTGCCGATGGTGGTGGCAGGCGGGTTGCTGATCGCCTTGTCGTTCGTGTTCGGCATCCATGCCTTCGAAGAAAAAGGCACCTTGGCCTCGGCCCTCAAGATCGTCGGCGACCAAGCCTTCATGCTGATGGTGCCGCTGCTGGCGGGCTACATCGCCTACTCGATTGCCGACCGTCCGGGCCTGGCGCCCGGCATGATCGGCGGCTTGCTGGCGGGCACGCTGGGGGCCGGGTTTATCGGCGGCATTTTTGCCGGTTTCCTGGCCGGTTACTGCGTCAAGTTGATCACCCGCGCGGTGCAGTTGCCGCAGAGCCTGGAGGCGCTCAAGCCGATCCTGATCATCCCGTTGCTGGCCAGTCTGTTCACCGGGCTGGTGATGATTTATCTGGTCGGCCCGCCGGTGGCGCGCATGCTCACGGGCTTGACCGATTTTCTCAGCACCATGGGCACCACCAACGCGGTGCTGCTGGGCATTCTGTTGGGCGGCATGATGTGTGTCGACCTGGGCGGGCCGATCAACAAGGCCGCGTATGCGTTTTCCGTCGGCCTGTTGGCGGCGCAGAGCGGGGCGCCTATGGCTGCGACCATGGCCGCAGGCATGGTGCCGCCGATCGGCATGGGCATCGCGACGTTCCTGGCGCGACGCAAGTTCGCCCAGACCGAACGCGAAGCCGGCAAGGCCGCGATGATTCTAGGGTTGTGCTTTATCTCTGAGGGCGCGATCCCGTTCGCCGCCAAAGACCCGCTGCGGGTGATCCCGGCGAGCATCGCCGGTGGCGCCTTGACCGGTGCGCTGTCGATGTATTTTGGCTGCAAACTCGCGGCGCCTCACGGCGGCTTGTTTGTGCTGGTGATTCCGAACGCAATGAACCATGCATTGCTGTACTTGCTGGCGATTGTGGCCGGCAGCCTGCTGACCGGTCTGGTCTATGCGTTGATCAAGCGTCCGGACGCGGCGCCGGTGGCTGTCGCAACGGTGTCATAAGCGCATGCTTTAGTGGCCCTTTTGATACTCAAGAGGGCACCTGCATGAGCCACTTCGATCTCGGCCGTCGCCGTGTGATGCAAGCCGTCGGCGCCGGCATTCTTCTGCCGGGTCTTGCCCCGGCGGTGATTGCTTCGGTCAAGGACCGTCCGCAACTCACCGACGGGGTGCAGTCCGGTGACTTGCTCGGCGACCGCGCCATGATCTGGAGCCGCAGCGACCGCCCGGCCAGGATGGTGGTGGAGTGGGACACCCGCAGCGTGTTCAGCAACCCCCGTCGTTTTGTTTCCCCTCTGGCCGACCAGCGCAGCGACTTTACCGCTCGCGTCGAGCTGACCGGGCTGCCGGTCGATCAGGCGATTTTCTACCGCGTGCACTTCGAGGATGCCCAGACCGGTGTCGCCAGCGAGCCCTGGTTCGGCCACCTGCGCAGTGTGCCGCAGCAGCGTCGCGACATTCGCTTTGTATGGAGCGGCGATACCGTTGGCCAAGGCTTCGGCATCAATCCGGACATCGGCGGCATGCGCATCTACGAAGCCATGCGCCTGCGCCTGCCGGACTTCTTTATCCACAGCGGCGACACCATCTACGCCGACGGCCCGGTGCCGGCGCAACTCACGGTCGAGGACGGGCGTATCTGGCGCAACATCACCACCGAAGCCAAGAGCAAGGTTGCTGAAACCCTCGATGACTACCGCGGCAATTATCGTTACAACCTGATGGACGAAAATGTGCGCCGCTTCAATGCCGAGGTGCCGCAGATCTGGCAATGGGACGATCACGAAGTGGTCAACAACTGGTCGCCGAGCAAGCAATTGGACGAGCGTTATCAGGTCAAGGACATCAACACGCTGGTGGGGCGTGCGCGTCAGGCCTGGCTGGAATATTCGCCGATGCGCCGGCAGAGCGCCGACGGCGGCGGGCGCATTTACCGCAAGCTCAGCTATGGTCCGCTGCTGGATGTGTTCGTGCTGGATATGCGCAGTTATCGCGGGCCTAACGACGACAACCTGGGCGGCGAAAAACCCTTTATGGGGCGTGAACAACTGGACTGGCTCAAACGTGAGCTCAAGGCGTCCCAGGCGCAATGGAAAGTCATCGCCGCCGACATGCCCATCGGCCTCGGCGTGCCGGATGGTGAGGTCAGCCCAGGTGTACCGCGCTGGGAAGCCATCGCCAACAATGACCCGGGCGCACCGCAAGGCCGCGAGCTGGAGGTGGCCGAGTTGTTGGGCTTTTTAAGGGCGCAGCAGGTTCGCAACCACGTGTGGCTGACGGCTGATGTGCATTACTGCGCGGCGCATCACTATCACCCGGATCGCGCAGCGTTCCAGGATTTCGAGCCGTTCTGGGAGTTTGTCGCCGGGCCATTGAACGCGGGCAGTTTCGGGCCAAACCCACTGGATAAGACGTTTGGCCCCGAGGTGGTTTTCCAAAAGGCTCCAGCTGCGCAGAACAGCTCGCCGTTTGCCGGGTTCCAGTTTTTTGGCGAAGTGCAGATTGATGGGCAGACGGCGGAGCTGACGGTGACTTTGCGCGACCTGGATGGCGTATCCGTATACCAGCAAAAACTCCAACCCGCCTGACTTGTTGGTGGGTCTGTAGTGAGCGGGCTTGCCCCGCGCTGGGTGGCGCAGCCGCCCCAAACCCAGGCACCTCGGTCCTTCTGAAATACTGCGGCGTCTTTGTTGGGGCGGCTGCGCCACCCAGCGCGGGGCAAGCCCGCTCACTACAAGCCCCCGGATCTCCATCGGCTTTCGAGGGTCAGTAGACATCTCGACGGTAGCGGCCTTGCTCAATCAAGCGTTCCACCGCTTCACGGCCGAGCACGTCATGCAGCACTTGGTCCACGCCCGCTGCCATCCCCTGCAAACTGCCGCACACATAAATGGCTGCGCCATCGGTCAGCCATTTGCGCAGTACGTCTGCCGACTCACGCAGTCGGTCCTGTACATAGATTTTCTCTGCCTGATCGCGGGAAAACGCCAGGTCGAGCAGGGCCAGATCGCCGCTGGCCAGCCAGCCATGCAACTCGTCCCGGCAGAGGAAATCGTGCTTGATATTGCGTTCGCCGAACAGCAGCCAGTTGCGCTGCTGGCCATCGGCAATACGCGCCTTGAGCAAGCTGCGCAGGCCCGCGAGGCCGGTGCCGTTGCCCAGCAGAATCAGCGGCACCGGGGTTTGTGGCAAGTGAAAGCCGCTGTTACGCCGCAAGCGCAGGCTGATGCCCGAGCCGATTGCTGCGTGCTCGGTCAACCAGCCCGAGCCGAGCCCCAGGCTGCCGTCGGGATGACGTTCCTGGCGCACGATCAGTTCCAGCACGCCGTCGCTGGCAATCGAGGCGATGGAGTATTCGCGCATGCCCAGGGGCACCAGCGCGTTCACCAGCGCCTGGGCGTGCAGGCCGACCAGGTGCGCACGGTGGGTCGGTAATTGGCGGGTGGCCAGAGCCTGTTCGAGGGGTTGCGCCAAGCCATCGATAACCACGCTGTCGTCACCGGCCAGGCCCATGCCCTCAAGGAAGTGTTCAACGGCCCCCAGGCTGTTGCGCGGCAGCACTTCCACCAGGTCGCCCGCCAGCCAGGTTTGCGGCGACGGCGGTGTCAGGCCCAGCAGGTAGATGCTGGCGCCGACGCTGTCGCGATTGAGCAGGGTGCGTTGGCTGAGGGTCCAGTTTTCATACGGTGCGGCCTGCCAGGCCGCTGCAGGCGCGTGGCCGGTGAGTTGGCCCAGTTGCTGTTGCCAGGTCGACAGGGCTGCGGTATCGCCGCTGTCGACTTCCACCGGGGCAAATAAGGCATTGCCGCCCTGATGGGTCAGCCAGAAATGCAGGCGTCGGGCAAAGCCGCAGAAGTGTTCATATTGACGATCGCCCAGGGCCAGTACCGAGTAGTTCAGGCCTTTGAGGGACAGGTCCTGGCCGAGCACGTTGCGCTCAAAACCACGGGCGCTGTCTGGCGCTTCACCATCACCGAAGGTGCTGACTACGAACAGTGCATTTTCCGACTGGCTCAAGTCGCTTTGGCTGACGCTGCCCAGAGGTTGCACCTTCACGGACACCCCGGCGGCCTGCAATTGGCCGGCCGTTTGCCAGGCCAACTGCTCGGCAAAGCCGCTCTGGCTGGCAAAACCGATCAACCAGGCTGGGGCGTTGCCCGGGTTGGTGCCCAGGCCCTTGCGCGCATCGCGCACCTGGCGTTTTTTTCGGCGCCGGTCGAGGTATAGCAGCCAGCCCGTGATAAAGAACAGCGGCATCAACAACGAGGCGACGGTGAGGATGATCCTGCCGGTCAGGCCAAAGTAGCTACCGGTGTGCAGCGCGTAGATGCTGGTGAGCCACTGGGACTTGAGGGACTGGGCCGCGTACGGGTCGTGGGATTGGACCTCGCCGGTGACCGGGTCCAGATCGATCTGGTTCAACGCCCGGTCATGCGGCGATGAGCTAAGCAGGTAGTAGACGGTGGCCGGCTGCCCGGCGACGGCCGGCATACGAATGTTGTAGGCGCTCAAGTCGGGGCCGGCATTCGCGTAGATGCTGCTCCAGATGGCGTCGTAGTTGGCCTCCGGGGCCGGACCTTGAGGCGCCGGTCCGCGCTTGCGCACGCGCTCGTTATGCGGGGCGTCGGACAGCAGGCTGGTGAGGCCCTGCCTGTACCAGTCGTAGGACCAATACAGGCCGGTCAGCGCCGAAAACAGGTAGAACAACAGGCACCAGGTGCCGAACACCGAGTGCAGGTCCCAGTTGAAACTGCGGCCCTTTTTGCGCCAGTCCAAGGTCAGCCAGGCACGCCAGTTCGCCACTTGGCGTGGCCAGCGCAGGTACAGGCCGGAGAGGCAGAAGAACACCAGGATCAGCGTGCAGGCGCCGGTGATGTTGCGCCCGGTTTCGCCCATGGCGAGGAAACGGTGCAGTTGCAGAGTGAAGCCGAGCACATCCTGGCCGACGGCATCGCCCCTGTCATCGCCGGTGTACGGGTCGAAGTAGCGCATCTGGCCACGCCGCTCACCCGGTGGCGCGGTGAAGTACACGCGGGCGGCATTGCCGCTTTCGGTTTCCACCCACAGCATCGACACGCTCTTGCCCTCACGGGCTTCGAGCTTGCGCACCAGCTCGGCGGGAGGCAGCACGCCGGCCTCGCGTTTTTCCACGGTCAGTACCCTGGGGTTGAGCGCCCGCAGGATTTCATCCTGAAACGAAACCGCAGCCCCAGTGATCCCCATCAACGCCAGCACCAGCCCGGCCGTAATGCCGAAGAACCAGTGCAACTGAAACAGGGTTTTCTTCAACACGTCTGACTGCCTCGCTCATCTGGATTTGTTCGTCACGGCGCGCATTATGCCGTGAGTTGTCGAGAAGCATTCTTTTTTACATGCAAAAGCCCCACGCATCCGATACGTGGGGCTTTTGGCGGGGCGTTGACCGCTTTTAGAAGTGGAAGCTGGTGGTCAACAGCGCCGTACGACCGGCGGCCTGGTTGGCGAAGTGCGTAGAGAAGGCCTTGTCGTAGTAGGTCTTGTCGGTCAGGTTTTGCACGTTCAGTTGCAGGTCGACGTTCTTGGTCAGCTTGTAGCTGGCCATGGCGTCGTAGCGGGTGTAGGACGGTACGTACACGGTGTTACCCACATCGCCGTAAACCTGGTCGACGTAAAAGGCGCCGCCGCCGATGGTGAGTTTTGGCGTGAGGTTGTAAGTGGTCCACAAGCTGAACGAGTTCTTCGGCGTGTTGGGCATCTGGTTGCCTTTGCTGGAGCCGGCACTGACGACACCGTTACGCCCGTTGAGGCCCGATTTGACCAGCTCGCTGTCCAGATAGGTATACCCGGCGAATACTTGCCATTGTTCGGTCAGCTTGCCGCTGGCGGACAATTCCACGCCATCGACCTGGGATTCGCCGGCGTTCTGGTAGGTGAGGGCGTCCACCAGGATTCGCGTGTTTTTCTTCTCGGTACGGAATACGGCAGCCGTCAGGGACAGGCGATCGTGGAACAGGTCCCACTTGGTGCCCAGCTCATAGTTGACGGTTTCTTCCGGTTTGAGGTCGCTGGTGGCTGCGCCGGCCGATAGCGGATTGCCGTCAGCCCCTTCGCCGACCAAGCCGCCGGGAGGTGAAGCCGAGGTCGCGTAGGAGGCGTAGATGCTGCCATTCTCCAGCGGCTTCCAGACCAGGCCTGCCTGCCAGTTGAAGAATTGGCTGTCCTCCTTGATTTTGCTGCGACCGGTGGTGGCGTTGCTGTTGGCCACGGTGTCGAAGGTGTCGTAACGCAGGCCCATGTTCAGCAACCATTTCGGGTCGAGTTCGATGGTATCGAATACGTACGCGGCGCGGCTGGTGGCCTTGGTGTTGGTGCCGTTGTAATTGCGCGCGATGCTGCCGTTCCAGACATCGTCCGGGTTCGGATTGCTCAGGGATGTGCACTGGCCTCCCAGGCTGCCCTTGGCGGCGGTGCACACAGGGTTGGCGTTAGGGCTGACGTTGTAGCCGCTGACACGGGTTTCTTCACCCGTGAACTCCAGACCTGTGGAGTAGCTGTGCTTCAAGCCCAGGGCCTGGAAACTGCCGAACAGGTCAGTCTGGTTAGTGGTGGTCGTGGTGGTGGACACGCGACTGTTGGCGCGGCGCCATACCGTGCCGTAACGGTTGACGTTGAACTTGCTGTCATCCGGCTGAGTGAGCACATAGTCCTGGCCAGTGCTGCCGTGGCGCAGGGTGTTCTTGAGGGTCATATTGTCGTTCAGATCGTGCTCGATGGAGACGGTGCTGATGTCGGCGCGGGTCTTGCGGAAGTCACGGCTCTTCAGGCCGTAGAAGTTGTTGCTGTCGCCGCCATCGACAGGTTTGTCGTGCACGTGGGCGGTGGCGGTCGACGATCCGTAGCCATAGGGAATGCCCGAATCCGGCAGATCATCGCTTTCCATGTGGTAGTAGCTGAGGTTGACGCGGGTCGGTGTGCCCAGGCCGAAAGTCAGCGACGGCGCTACACCCCAACGGTCGTAATTGATCGCATCGCGGCCGGCCACATTCTGCTCGTGGCTCATCAGGTTCAGGCGGAACGCGGCGTTGTCGAGGAACTGGCGGTTCACGTCGAGTACGTAGCGGCGGGTCTGGTCGGAGCCGTAGGTGAAACCACCGTTGGTGAAGTCCCGCGCCTGGGGCGTCTTGCTGACCAGGTTGAGGCTGCCGCCGGCCGAGCCGCGACCGCCGAAGGATGAGTTCGGACCTTTGCTGACTTCAATCGACTCGATGTCGAAGATCTCGCGGCTCTGGCCGCCGGTGTCGCGCACGCCGTCCAGATAGGTGTCGCCCTGGGCGTCAAAACCACGAATGAAGGGACGGTCGCCTTGAGGGTTGCCGCCTTCACCGGCACCGAAGGTAATCCCCGGTACGGTGCGCAGGGCATCTTGCAGCGACGTGGCGGCGGTGTCTTTCAGGACTTGTTGCGGCACTACAGTGACCGATCGCGGGGTGTCCACCAGCGGGGCGGTGTACTTCTGCGAGGAGGCCTTTTCCACCTGGTAGGAGGTGTTGTCCTGTTCCTGGCCGGTGATGCTGGTGGCACCCAGGGAGATGCTGTTGCGCTCGCCTTTGGGTTCAGTGACTTCAGCCGCTTGCGCCAGGTGGGTGACAGAGCCGGCAGTGAGAGCGACGCCGATGGCCGATGCCAGCATGCGTGGTGAACTGGCCGGTGTTTTTGTAGTGGTGCGCGACATGACGTGTCCTTCCCCAAGGATGTGAGGCCGCGGAATATAGGCTCAACAAGACTTTCTATCAATTGCGATACATTGCTATTCGCATTGAATTTACATTCTTTACACTTTTGCCTTACGGTTTCCACGCACTCATTCGTCTGGGTGTTTTACATGGCGGATAAGAATCAATACCATTAGCACCTTTCCGTATTCAGGGGCTGCCCCATGCTGCTGCACATACCCGGCCTGTTCTCTCGTGAGGAAGTGCAGCGCATTCGCCAGGCCCTGGAAACCACCGAATGGGCCGACGGCAAGATCACTGCCGGGCACCAGTCCGCCAAAGCCAAGCACAACCTGCAATTGCCCGAAGGCCACCCGCTGGCCAAGGAAATTGGCGCCGCAATGTTGGAGCGGTTGTGGAAAAACCCGCTGTTCATGTCCGCCGCGTTGCCGCACAAGGTCTTCCCGCCGTTGCTTAACTGTTACACCGCCGGCGGCAGTTTCGACTTCCATATCGATAACGCCGTGCGCCAGGCGCGGGGCAGTCACGAGCGGGTGCGCACCGACCTGTCGTCTACCTTGTTTTTCAGCGACCCGGATGAGTACGACGGCGGCGAACTGGAAATCCAGGACACCTTCGGCCTGCAACGGGTCAAGTTGCCGGCCGGTGACATGGTGCTGTACCCCGGCTCCAGCCTGCATAAAGTCAACGCCGTGACCCGCGGTGCGCGTTATGCCTCGTTCTTCTGGACCCAGAGCCTGGTGCGTGAAGACAGTCAGCGCACCTTGCTGTTCGAGATGGACGGCGCCATCCAGCAACTGACCCGCGACGTGCCTGACCACCCGGCCCTGATCCAACTGACCGGCACCTACCACAACCTGTTGCGTCGCTGGGTCGAGGTCTGACATGAGTTTTTTATTGCGCCGCGAGGAAGTGCTCAACGTCGAGCAACTGCGAAGCATGCTCGACGACTCCCCGGTGCGCGCAGCCCAGGCGATTCTGATGGCGGCGAAGGAAGGCGTGACTGAAGCGCAGGCGTTGCTGGGGCAGATCCTGCTGGAAGGGCGCGGCATTGCGCGGGATGAAGCGCTGGCATTGCGCTGGTTTCAGATTGCAGCCAAGCGCGGCCATTTAATGGCGCGCAACATGGCCGGGCGTTGCCTGGAGCATGGTTGGGGCTGTGCCATCAACGAGGCGGCGGCTGCGCGGGAATATCGCCTGGCGGCGCAGGCTGGGTTGGATTGGGGCCAGTACAACTATGCCAATCTGCTGGCGACCGGCCGAGGTGTCGCTGAAGACCGACGGCAAGCGTTGAGGCTGTATCGCCTGGCGGCAGAGCAGGGCCATGCCAAATCCATGAATCTGGTGGGCCGTTATCTGGAAGACGGGCAGTGTTGCCCAAGGGATCTGGAGGCCGCCGTCGAGTGGTATCGCCGCTCCGCCGAGGGCGGTGATTTTCGCGGGCAATTCAGTTACGCGGCGGTGCTGGCCGATAGAGCGCAAATCGATGAAGCGTTGGGTTGGCTGCGCAAAGCATTGGCGGGCGGCAATCGTAAGTTTTTGCTGACGGCGCACAAGGCGTTGGCGGCGGCCAATGATCCGCAGGTCCGCGCAATGGCGCAAGCCTACCGGCAACGCGCCGCCAGCTTGTCTTGAGGCATAAAAAAAACCATGACCTGTCATGGGTTTTTTGTGTGCGGCGGGCTTACACGTAGTAAGACTTCAACGGTGGGAAGCCGTTGAATTCAACCGCGCTGTAGCTGGTGGTGTACGCACCGGTCGACAGCCAGTACAGGCGATCACCGATCGCCAGGTTCAGCGGCAGGCCATATTTGTAGTTTTCGTACATGATATCGGCGCTGTCGCAGGTAGGACCGGCGATGACCACTTCTTCCATCTCGCCTTTCTTCTCGGTCCAGATCGGGAACTTGATGGCTTCGTCCATGGTTTCGATCAGGCCGGAGAACTTGCCCACGTCGGTGTACACCCAACGCTCGACGGCAGTACGGGATTTACGCGCCACCAGCACCACTTCGCTGACCAGGATACCGGCGTTGGCAATCAACGAGCGCCCTGGCTCCAGGATAATTTCCGGCAGGTCGTCGCCGAAGTCTTCCTTGAGGAAGCGGATGATTTCTTCCGCGTAGGTTTCCAGGCTGTTGGTGCGGGTGATGTAGTTGGCCGGGAAGCCGCCGCCCATGTTGATCAGCTTGAGGTGGATGCCGTCTTCTTCTTTCAGACGTTCGAAGATCACTTTGACCTTGGCGATCGCCGCGTCCCAGACGCTGATGTCGCGCTGCTGCGAACCCACGTGGAACGAGATGCCGTACGGCACCAGGCCCAGGTCGCGGGCGAGGATCAGCAGGTCCATGGCCATGTCGGTCTGGCAGCCGAATTTACGCGACAGAGGCCAGTCGGCCGTGGTCGAGCCTTCGGTGAGGATACGGACATACACTTTCGCCCCCGGCGCAGCCTTGGCGATGTTGCGCAGGTCGGCTTCGGAGTCGGTAGAGAACAGGCGCACACCCTTTTCAAAGAAGTAGCGGATGTCCTTGGATTTCTTGATGGTGTTGCCGTAGCTGATACGGTCCGGGCTGACGCCGCGGCCCAGTACCTTGTCCAGCTCGTAGATCGAGGCGATGTCGAAGCTCGACCCCTTGTCTTTCAACAGGTCGATGATTTCGACGGCTGGGTTGGCCTTGACCGCGTAATAGACCTTGGCGAATTCGAAACCGGCGCGCAGGTCATCGTAGGCCTGGCTGATCATCGCGGTGTCGATCACCACGAACGGGGTTTCTTGCTTGTCGGCGAACGCCTTCATTTTGTCAAAAGTGGCGCGCGCGAAATAATCTTCGACCTGGATCGACATGCTGGGAACTCCTAAGGGCAAACTGAAATTAGCAATGGGTGCAAATGAACGTCCTCCGTATCCCCACTTTGGTTCGCCTACTTCCCAAGGCATGTCGCCGAAAGCAAAAAGGCCATGGGATCAACCGCTTCCCTTGGCCTTGCTGTCTCGTCGTCAGTACTTGAGCCGGATGGATCGTTTCCAGCATGGACGTTCGGCGCGAACTTTAGGACGTGAGGGGCTATAGATCAACTAAAAATGTCGCGTTTTTGCACGCGTTCGTCGCGGCACCCCGTGCAGCTACTTATGTAACCGACCGGTGTGACGGATTGATGTTCCCCGGATGTGGCAAATCGGTGGGATTTCCCTGACACCCCGAGGGGGAAATGTGGGAGGGGGCTTGCTCCCGATAGCAGTGTGTCAGTCAGCTTATCGGTAGCTGTCACACCGCCATCGGGAGCAAGCCCCCTCCCACAGTTTTAACTGCGTTGTGTCAGGTCAAGCCAATGCGGTCTCGGCAGGGGAGACGATGCTGGTTTTGCCCCCACGCGACTTACCGGAACTCAGGTACTCGGCAATCGACTCCTGGGTCACTTCACCGAGGAACACCCGCTCTGCATCCATGACCGGCAACCACGAGCGGTTGAATTCGTACATGCGCGACAGCAGGATGCGCAAATGTTCGTCATACGCGGCGGTGGCGTTGAACTCGCGCAGGTATTGGCCGCAGGTGCCGGTCTGACGGTGCAGGTCGCGACGTCGTACATACCCCAGCGCCTTGTTCTCGGCGCAGGTGACCACCACGTAACGACGGTCATGCTCATCCATCAGTTCCAGCGCATCGGCCACCGGAGTCTCCGGGCTCACCGATGGGGCGTTGTCCGCCGCGTCCTCGGCCTTCACCAGCAGCAGGCGCTTGAGGGTGCTGTCCTGGCCTACGAAATTGCTGACGAACTCGTCGGCCGGGTGGGCCAGTAGGGTGTCCGGATGGTCGATCTGCAGCAGCTTGCCGGCGCGGAAGATCGCGATCTTGTCACCCAGCTTTATCGCCTCGTCGATGTCGTGACTGACCATGATCACCGTCTTGTTCAACGCCCGTTGCATCTCGAAGAACTCGTTCTGGATCATCTCGCGGTTGATCGGGTCGACCGCGCCGAACGGCTCATCCATCAGCAGCAACGGCGCATCGGCCGCCAAGGCGCGGATCACACCGATCCGCTGTTGCTGGCCGCCGGACAATTCACGCGGGTAGCGGTGCAGGTACTGCTTGGGTTCCAGCTTGATCATGCTCATCAACTCGCGGGCGCGGTCGTGGCATTTCTGCTTGTCCCAGCCGAGCAGTTTGGGCACCACCACGATGTTTTCCTCGATGGTCATGTTGGGGAACAAACCGATCTGCTGGATCACATAGCCGATGTTGCGACGCAGGGTCACTTCGTCGAGGTCGGTGGTGTCTTCGCCGTTGATCAGAATCCTGCCCGAAGTCGGTTTGATCAGGCGGTTGATCATCTTCAGCGTGGTGCTCTTGCCGCAACCCGACGGGCCGAGGAATACGCAGATTTCGCCTTCGTTGACGGTCAGGCTGACATCGTTGACGGCAGTGATGGTCTTGCCGTTGCTTTGGAAGGACTTGGACAGGTTTTGGAGTTCGATCATTTGAGCAATCCTTTTGGAGTCAGCGAGCGTTGCAGCCATTGCAGAAGCAGGTCGGCGAAAATGGCCAGGAGGCTGACCAGTACGGCGCCGACAATCAGCATCGACATATCGCTGCGGCTGATGGAAGCCAGAATCAGTACACCCAGGCCGCCGGCGCCGATGGTGGCGGCGATGGTCATCACACCGATATTCATCACTACGGCGGTACGCACACCGGCGAGGATCACCGGTACGGCGATGGGCAATTCGACCATGCGCAGGCGCTGGCCGAAGGTCATGCCGATGCCGCGTGCGGCCTCACGAATGCCCGGCTCGACGCCGGTGAGGGCCAGGTAGGTGTTACGCATGATCGGCAGCAGGGAGTAGAGGAACACCGCCGTGATTGCCGGCATCGGCCCCAGGCCCTGGCCGAACTTGGAGTAAAACGGCAGCAGTAGGCCGAACAGGGCGATGGACGGCACGGTCAGTAAGACCGTGGCGCTGGCCTGCAACGGGCCGGCGAGGGACGGGAAGCGCGTCATCAGGATGCCCAGCGGCACGCCGATGAGGATCGCGAGGATCACGGCAATGCCAACAAGGGTGATGTGCTGCCAGGTCAGGTGCAGGACTTGGGCCCAATCAAGATGGGAAAAGGCGTTCAGGAATTCCATGTCTTCTCCTATTTAGTTGATTGGATGTTGGCGCAGGAAATCGGCGGCCACGGCGGATGGGCTCTCATGGTCGACGTCGACCCGCGCATTCAGTTGGCGCATGGTTTCATCGTCGAACAGGGCGGCCAGCGGCTTGAGGTCAGCTGCCAATTGCGGATGGGCGTCGAGATAAACCTGACGAACCACCGGGGCTGCGGTGTAGTCCGGGAAGTAGTGCTTGTCGTCTTCCAGCAGCTTCAATTTGAAGGCGTTCAGGCGACCGTCGGTGGTGTAGACCAACCCGGCGAACACCTGGCCATTGCGCAACGCGGTGTAGACCAGGCCCGCGTCCATCTGCCGAGTGTTTTTGCGCGTCAGGTTCATGTCATACAGCTTGACCATGCCGGCCAGGCCGTCGGAGCGGTTGGCGAACTCGGTGTCCAGGGCCACCAGACGGTTTTCCTTGGCGTCTTGTGCCAAGGCTTGGGTCAGGTCGCTGATGCTGTTGATTTGAGGGTGTTCCTCGGCAACCTTCTCCGGCAGGGCCAGGGCGTAGGTATTGCTGAAACGCGACGGTGCCAGCCAGGCCAGGCCTTTTTTCGCGTCGAGTTCTTTAACCCGTGCGTAGGATTGTTCGCTGTCGAGTTTCTCGTCGATGTGGTTGTAGGCCACCAGCGACACGCCGGTGTATTCCCAGATCAGGTCCAGTTGCCCGCTTTCCTGGGCGCTGCGTGCCAGGTTGCTGCCCAGGCCGCCAGTCACGCGAGTGTCATAGCCTTTGGTGCGCAGGTATTGGGAGGTGATTTCGGCAAGCAGGGTCTGTTCGGTGAACACCCGGGCGCCGATGCGAATGACGGGTTTTTCCGCCGCCTGTGCGAAACCTGCACAGAGCAGGACGCAACTCAGTATCAAGGTCAGTGTTTTCATGTCGGTTCCTTAAGACGCGCGCAGCCCGCGTTCCAGCCAGAGGCGGCTGGTCAGGGTCACCAGGCCGTCAAGCAGCAACGCCAGCAGCGCGGTGCATGCGGCGCCGAGCAGCAGTTGCGGCTGATTGTTCAGGGCGATGCCGGGGAAGATCAGGCTGCCCAGGCTGTTGGCGCCGATCAGGAACGCCAGCGGTGCGGTGCCGACGTTGATCGCCAGGGCCACGCGCACGCCACCGATGATGATCGGCACGGCATTGGGCAATTCCACGCGAAACAGCACCTGGCGTGGCGTCATGCCGATGCCGGTGGCGGCTTCTTTCAGGGAGCCTTGGACGTTTTTAAGGCCTTCGTAGGTGTTGCGCACGATGGGCAGGAGGGAGGCCAGGAACAACGCGAAGATGGCCGGGCCGCTGCCGATGCCGAGGACGCCGAGGGCGATGGCCAGTACGGCCAGGGGAGGGACGGTGTTGCCGATGTTGAATATCTGCATGAAGCGTTCTGCGCGCCCGACCATGTTCGGTCGGCTGAGCAGGATACCGGCGGGGATGCCCACAACGAGGGCGGCCAGCATGGAGACAAGAACGAGGATCAGGTGAGCTTGCAGGTAAAACAACAAATCGTCGCGGTACAGTTCGATCGTGTTGATGCCGATCCAGTGGACCAGCAGGGCCAGGAGCGCGACGACAACCACGCCTCCTATCAGCCCTTTGCCATAGCGAATAGCCACAGGCGGACTCCTTTTTTCTTCTGTCGGCGAACACATTCCGTGGCGGCAATGCCATTGCTGGCTGTCTTCGAATGCGTTCGCGAAAAGCAGCTCGCCGATACCGTCAACGCGGTATGCGATCGAGCCATGAGCGCAGCCTCGTCAGGCTAACTTGCTGATTTTTCAGCCCCTGTTACGAGTGCGATAACAGGGGAATGGACGTCTCTACCTTTTTAAAGGTTCCATACTTGGCAGTATTTAGCCACCCCTCATCGGGTGAACGGTGGTCCGGGCCACGGGGTTTGCGCTATACTCGCCGCCCTTTTTTGACTCACCTGCCAGGCGATTTCCCATGACCCACCAGGCCGCCGAAGTCGCGAAACGCCGCACTTTCGCCATTATTTCCCACCCCGATGCCGGTAAAACCACCATCACCGAGAAGCTCCTGCTGATGGGCAAGGCAATCGCGGTGGCCGGCACGGTGAAATCCCGCAAATCCGACCGCCATGCCACCTCCGACTGGATGGAAATGGAAAAACAACGGGGTATTTCCATTACCACGTCGGTCATGCAGTTCCCGTATCGCGACCACATGGTCAACCTGCTCGATACCCCCGGCCACGAAGACTTCTCCGAAGATACCTACCGCACCCTGACGGCGGTGGACTCGGCGCTGATGGTCCTCGACGGCGGTAAAGGTGTCGAGCCACGGACCATCGCCCTGATGGATGTCTGCCGGCTGCGTGACACGCCCATCGTCAGCTTCATCAACAAGCTCGACCGTGATATCCGCGACCCCATCGAACTGCTCGATGAAATCGAAGCCGTCCTGAAGATCAAGGCCGCGCCGATCACCTGGCCGATCGGTTGCTACCGCGACTTCAAGGGCGTGTACCACCTGGCCGACGACTACATCATTGTCTACACCGCCGGCCACGGTCACGAACGTACCGAAACCAAGATCATCGAGAAGCTGGATTCGGACGAAGCCCGCGCTCATCTGGGCGACGAGTACGACCGTTTCGTCGACCAGCTGGAACTGGTGCAGGGCGCCTGCCACGAATTCAACCAGCAGGAATTCCTCGACGGCCAGCTGACGCCGGTATTCTTCGGCACCGCCCTGGGCAACTTCGGCGTCGACCACGTGCTCGACGCCGTGGTGGACTGGGCCCCGCGCCCGCTGCCGCGTGTGGCCAACGAGCGCACCGTGGAGCCGGTTGAAGAGAAGTTCTCGGGCTTCGTGTTCAAGATCCAGGCGAACATGGACCCCAAGCACCGTGACCGCATCGCCTTCATGCGTATCTGCTCCGGCAAATACGAAAAAGGCATGAAGATGCGCCATGTGCGCACCGGCAAGGACGTACGCATCGGCGACGCCCTGACGTTCTTCTCCTCCGAGCGTGAACAGCTCGAAGAAGCCTACGCCGGCGACATCATTGGCCTGCACAACCACGGCACCATCCAGATCGGCGACACCTTCACCGAAGGCGAAGCGCTGGGCTTCACCGGTATCCCGCACTTCGCCCCGGAGCTGTTCCGCCGCGTACGCCTGCGCGATCCGCTGAAATCCAAGCAGTTGCGCCAAGGTTTGCAGCAATTGGCGGAAGAAGGCGCGACCCAGGTGTTCTTCCCCGAGCGCAGCAACGACATCATTCTCGGCGCTGTCGGTGTGCTGCAGTTCGATGTGGTGGCCAGCCGCTTGAAAGAGGAATACAAGGTCGAATGCTCCTACGAGCCTATCACCGTGTACTCCGCGCGCTGGATCGATTGCAGCGATAAGAAGAAGTTGGAAGAGTTCTCCAACAAGGCCGTGGAAAACCTGGCGATGGACGGCGGCGGTCACCTGACCTACCTGGCCCCGACCCGGGTCAACCTGGCGCTGATGGAAGAGCGCTGGCCGGACGTGAAATTCCGTGCGACCCGCGAACACCATTAAGGTCTGAGCGGTAGATAAAGGGCGAAGCTGTGATGGCTTCGCCCTTTTTCATGGCCGCTGCAAAAGCCGATGTGGATGGCGGCTTGATCTCCACTCGGCGGTCGAATTGGCGAGAAGCCCACATCCGGTCTAGCGTTTCAACTATTTCATTCTCTCACCGACGGATCAGGAGACGCCCGTGCGTATAACTCAACGTGCCATTCAACTGGTGCTGCTGGGCGCCTTGGGGCTGTGCGCCACCTGGGCCCTGGCGGATGCAGGCACCCCCCAGTGGAAGGACACCGGGGCGGTGAGCAAGAAAAAGCAGAAGGAGGTCAACTCCGGTGGTTGGCAGCCCCAGGCCCAACCCGCGCCTAAGGAAGATGCGGAAAACCCTTACAACGAAGGCGAGGACAGTGGAACCTACGATGACGGCGATACCTGAGGCACAAGTGGCTTGAACCCTGTAGCGCAACTAGCTTGATCCACAGCGCCGGCCGAACGCTGGCGCACATGATTCACTGACTGGACGGAAATCGACCATGACTATCTTTCAACGTTTAGTGCTGATGCTAAAAGTGCTGGTGATGTTGTCCCTGGGCATTTCGTCTGCATGGGCCAATACGGCTGTGCAGAGCCAGGTCCCGGGGTTTGTGGCGGCCAATACCGTGCAAACCGGCGGTTTGCAGCTGGCCAAGAGTGAATCTGAACCCGGTGATGAAGACCAGGGCGGCTCCAAGGATGACGACGACCAGCAAGCCCCGCCCGATGACAGCGACGACAGCGACGGTGACAGCGATACCTGAGTCGACCTGAAAAAAAGCCCCACCTGCCAGACTGATGCGCAATCTGACGGGCGGGGCGGTAGAACGCCTGCAATGCCCTGGGCCAAATCGCCCAGGGCATTTTTATACGTGGTCAGGCGACGAACTGCTCCGCGTAGTGGCACGCCACCTGGCGGTTATCCAAGGCGCGCAACTGCGGTTCCTCGCTGCTGCAACGTGCGGTCGCATACGGGCAGCGCTTGTGGAAGGCGCAGCCAGGCGGCGGGTTCAGCGGGTTGGGCAGCTCGCCGACGATCTTGATCTTCGGCTTGTTCGGGTCCGGGTGGATGGTCGGGGTGGCCGACAGCAGCGCCTGGGTGTAGGGGTGCAGTGGGCGCGCGTAGATGTCGGCCTTGGGGCCCACTTCCACCGGGCGGCCGAGGTACATCACCATCACGTCGTCGGCGACGTGCTGCACCACCGCCAGGTTGTGGGAGATGAACACGTACGCGGTGTTGAACTCCTGCTGCAGGTCCATGAACAGGTTGAGCACCTGCGCCTGGATCGACACGTCCAGTGCGGAAGTCGGTTCATCCGCCACCAGCACTTTGGGTTGCAGCATCATTGCCCGGGCCAGGGCGATACGCTGGCGCTGGCCACCGGAGAACATGTGCGGGTAGCGTTGATAATGCTCAGGGCGCAGGCCCACTTGCTTCATCATCGCCTGCACTTTCTCACGGCGCTCGGCGGCCGACAGGTTGGTATTGATCAGCAACGGCTCGGCCAGTTGATCACCGACTTTCTGGCGTGGGTTCAATGAGGCGTACGGGCTCTGGAAGACCATCTGCACGTCTTTGCGCAGTTGCTTGCGCTGGGCCTTGTCGGCGCCCGCCACTTCCTGGCCGGCGATTTTCAGCGAGCCTGAAGACGGCTCTTCAATCAGTGTCAGCGCACGCGCCAGGGTGGATTTGCCGCAACCCGACTCGCCTACCACGGCGAGGGTCTTGCCGGCTTCCAGCTCGAAGGACACGCCATTGAGGGCGCGCACTGTAGCGTGGCCCTTGAACAGGCCGCGGGACACTTCGTAGTGACGGGTCAGGTCGCGGGCAGTAAGAACGACGGCCATTACGCCACCTCCTGGTTCAGCGGGTAGAAGCAGCGGGCGAGGCTGTGGCTTTTCGGGTCAAGGCCTGGGCGCTGGGCACGGCAGGAGTCCTGCACGTACGGGCAGCGCGGCGACAGCAGGCAACCCTGCGGGCGGTCGTAGCGGCCGGGCACGATACCCGGCAGCGTGGCCAGGCGCGTGGCGCCCAGGCTGTGCTCGGGGATCGCCTTGAGCAGCGCTTCGCTGTAGGGATGCGCCGGAATATCGAACAACTGCGGCACCTGGCCGACTTCGACCGCTTGGCCGGCGTACATCACGCACACGCGCTGGGCGGTTTCAGCCACCACCGCCAAGTCGTGGGTGATCAGCACCAGGCCCATGTTCTGCTCTTTTTGCAGGGCCAGCAGCAGGTCCATGATCTGCGCCTGGATAGTCACATCCAGTGCCGTGGTCGGTTCGTCGGCGATCAGCAGCTTGGGTTCGCCGGCGATCGCCATGGCGATTGCCACACGCTGGCTCATGCCGCCGGACAGTTGGTGCGGGTAGGCATCCATGCGGCTGGCCGCGCCTGGAATTTCCACTTTTTGCAGCAACTCGATAGCCCGTTTGCGCGCTTGCTTGCCGGACATCTTCAGGTGCAGGCGCAACACTTCTTCAATCTGGAAACCCACGGTGTAGCTGGGGTTCAGCGCGGTCATCGGGTCCTGGAATACCATGGCCAGGTCCTTGCCGACGATCTGGCGACGCTGACGGTTGCTCAGCTTGAGCATGTCCTTGCCGTCAAAGGTCAGCGCGTCGGCGGTCACGATGCCCGGGTGCTCGATCAGCCCCATCAGCGCCATCATGGTCACGGATTTACCCGAGCCCGACTCGCCAACGATCGCCAGTACTTCGCCTTTGTCGACCTTGAGGTCGAGGCCATCGACCACCGGTACGGCGGTCTTGTCGCCGAAGCGGACGTTGAGATTCTTGATTTCTAACAGTGACATGGGAATCTCCTCAGGCGGCGTTCTTGAGTTTCGGGTCCAGCGCATCGCGCAGGCCGTCGCCCATCAAGTTGATTGCCAGCACGCTGAGCAAAATGGTCAAACCCGGCAGGCTCACGACCCACCAGGCACGTTCGATGTAGTCGCGCGCCGAGGCCAGCATGGTGCCCCACTCCGGAGTTGGCGGTTGTACGCCAAGGCCGAGGAAGCCCAGGGCTGCGGCATCGAGGATCGCGGAGGAGAAACTCAGCGTGGCCTGTACGATCAGCGGCGCCATGCAGTTAGGCAGCACCGTGATGAACATCAGGCGTGGCAGGCCGGCACCGGCCAGGCGGGCGGCGGTCACGTAGTCGCGGTTCAGTTCGCCCATCACCGCTGCGCGGGTCAGACGCACGTAGGACGGCAGCGACACGATGGCGATAGCGATCACGGTGTTGATCAGGCCTGGGCCGAGGATCGCGACAATGGCAACGGCCAGCAGCAGCGATGGCAGGGCCAGCATGATGTCCATCAGACGCATGATGGTCGGGCCGAGCACGCGCGGGAAGAACCCGGCGAACAGACCCAGCAGGATGCCCGGGATCAGCGACATCACCACCGACGACAAGCCGATCAGCAGCGACAGGCGCGAGCCCTGGATCAGGCGCGAGAGCAAGTCACGGCCCAGTTCGTCGGTGCCGAGCAGGAACTGCATCTGGCCGCCTTCCAGCCAGGCCGGCGGGGTCAGCAGGAAGTCGCGGTATTGCTCGCTCGGGTTATGCGGCGCCACCCACGGCGCGAAGATCGCGCAGAACACGATCAGCAACATGAACAGCAGGCCGGCAACCGCGCCTTTGTTCTTGGAGAAGGCTTGCCAGAATTCTTTGTACGGCGATGGGTACAGCAGGCTTTGATCGACTGCTGACACTTGAGTAGGTGTGGTCATGGTCATGATCTCAGCGCTGGTGACGGATGCGTGGGTTGGCGAAGCCGTAGAGGATATCCACCACGAAGTTCACCAGGATCACCAGACAG
This sequence comes from Pseudomonas sp. ICBG1301, assembly GCF_016918385.1. Lineage (NCBI taxonomy): Bacteria > Pseudomonadati > Pseudomonadota > Gammaproteobacteria > Pseudomonadales > Pseudomonadaceae > Pseudomonas > Pseudomonas sp. ICBG1301. Next base: position 38,360 of record NZ_JAEKGB010000010.1, on the reverse strand, counting down.
GCGATCAACAGGATGCCGTTTTGCACCACCGGGTAGTCCCGTGCGCCAATGGCTTCGATCAGCCATTTGCCGATGCCGGGCCACGAGAAGATGGTTTCGGTCAATACCGCACCGGCCAGCAGCGTGCCCACTTGCAGGCCGACCACGGTCAATACCGGGATCAGCGCGTTGCGCAGGCCGTGTACGAAGACCACGCGCGTTGGCGACAGGCCCTTGGCCTTGGCGGTGCGGATATAGTCCTCGCGCAAGACTTCGAGCATGGAGGAGCGGGTCATCCGCGCGATGACCGCCAGCGGGATGGTGCCGAGCACGATGGCCGGCAGGATCAGGTGGTGCAGCGCGTCGAAGAAGGCGTCCGGCTCGTCAGCCAGCAGGGTGTCGATCAGCATGAAGCCGGTGCGCGGCTCGATGTCGTAGAGCAGGTCGATACGCCCGGAAACCGGGGTCCAGCCCAGGCTGACCGAAAAGAACATGATCAGGATCAGGCCCCACCAGAAGATCGGCATCGAATATCCCGCCAGGGAGATGCCCATCACCCCATGGTCGAACAGGGAGCCTCGCTTCAAGGCCGCGATCACCCCGGCCAACAGGCCCAGGACACCGGCGAACAGCAGGGCGGCCATGGACAGTTCCAGGGTCGCCGGGAAAAGGGAGGTGAACTCGGTCCACACGCTGGTGCGGGTGCGCAGCGATTCGCCGAGGTCGCCATGGGCAAGCTTGCCCACATAGTCAAAATATTGCGCATACAACGGTTTGTTAAGACCGAGGCGTTCCATTGCCTGTGCATGCATCTCGGGGTCGACGCGCCGCTCGCCCATCATCACTTCGACGGGGTCGCCAGGGATCATGCGAATCAACGCAAATGTCAGCAACGTGATGCCGAAAAACGTGGGGATCAATAACCCCAATCGGCGGGCAATAAAACTAAACATCTTGGTGTGTACCTCAATCAGCCGGTTAGGCAGGTCCGGCGCCGTCGATGTCGACGGCACCGAGCGTTTTTCTTATTACTTCACCTGGGTAGTGGCGAAGTTATTGGTCGTCAGAGGGCTTTGGGTATAACCCTCGACGTTCTTGCGCATGGCGGTGAACATTTTCGGATAGGCCATGGGGATCCAGGGTTGGTCTTTCTCGAAAACGTCCATTGCTTGTTCATAGAGTGCCGCGCGCTGGGTCGGTTCAGCATTGGCACGGGCCTTGTCGATCAAGTCCTGGAACTCTTTGTTGCACCAACGCGCGTAGTTTTCGCCGTTTTTGGCGGCGTCGCAACTCAGGTTCGGGGTGAGGAAGTTATCCGGGTCCCCGTTATCCCCCGCCCAGCCGGCCGACACCATGTCGTGTTCGCCGGCTTTGGCGCGCTTGAGCATTTCGCCCCATTCCATGACCTTGATATTGACCTTCAGGCCGATCTGGGCCAGATCCGCTTGCATGCGCTGGGCGCCGAGCAGCGGGTTAGGGTTGGTCGGGCCGCCGCCGTTACGGGTGAACAGGGTGAACTCGGTACCCTCCGGCACGCCGGCTTCCTTGAGCAGGGCGCGGGCCTTGTCGAGGTCGCGTGGTGGGTTCTTCAACTTATCGTTGAAACCCAGCAAGGTCGGCGGATACGGGCCGGTGGCGTCGACGGCATTGCCTTTGCCGTACAGCGATTCGTTGTAGCCTTTCTTGTCGAACGCGATGTTGATCGCGTGGCGCACCCGCGCATCGCTCATGTACTTGTGCGTGGTGTTCATGGCGGTGTACGCGGTGGTCATCGCCGCCAATTCATCGACTTTCAGGTTCGGGTCTTTCTTGATGCTCGGGATATCGTCGGGCTTGGGATACAGCGCGACCTGGCATTCGTTGGCCTTGAGTTTCTGCAGGCGCACGTTGTTATCGGTGGTGATTGCCAGAATCAGCGGATCAGCCGGCGGCTTGCCACGGAAGTACTCTGGGTTGGCCTTGAAGCGCACCTGGGCGTCCTTGGCATAGCGCGTGAAGATGAACGGCCCGGTGCCGATCGGCTTGGCGTTCAGGTCATCGGTCTTGCCGGACTTGAGCAACTGGTCGGCATATTCGGCGGAGTGAATCGAGGAGAACGCCATGGCCAGGTCGGCCAGGAACGGTGCCTCAGGGCGGGTCAGGGTAAAGATGACGGTATGATCATCGGTCTTCTCTACGCTCTTGAGCAGTTCCTTGAAACCCATGCTTTCGAAGTACGGGTAGCCCACAGCGGACTTGTTGTGCCAAGGATGATTCGGGTCCAGCTGGCGCTGGAAACTCCAAAGTACGTCGTCGGCGTTCATATTGCGCGTGGGTTTGAAATAGTCGGTGGTGTGGAACTTGACGTCGTCACGCAGGTGAAAGGTGTAGGTCAGGCCGTCGGCGCTGATTTGCGGCAGGTCTTTGGCCAATGCCGGTACGACTTCGGTGGTGCCGGGCTTGAAGTCCACCAGGCGGTTGAACATGGTTTCCGCGGCGGCGTCAGCGGTGACGGCCGTGGTGTACAGAACCGGGTCAAAACCTTCCGGGCTGGCTTCGGTGCAGACCACCAGCGGTTTGGCCGAAACGCCGATCGCCACGCTCAGCAGCGCGGCGGCCATGGCGGCTTGTAACGGGAGCATTTTCATTCAGAACCCTCTGCAATCGATGGAGCCAGACAAGCGTAGACGGCAGGCTCGTCCTGAGCCCGCCGTGTACCTGGCGCTAATTAAAGAATGTTGAACGGGATGGTGGTGACCAGGCGGAATTCACGGATGTTGCCGTCAGCCTGATTGGCGGTGGCACGGTGAGTCACGTAGGTTCCACGGACAGTAGTGGCCTTGAGTGCGCCGCTCTGGATCGCGTAGGACGCGCCCACGCCGTATTCCTGGTGCTTTTCGCCGTCCTGGGACTGAATGCCGTTATAAGCAAAGCCGGTACGGCCGCCGTCGCCGGTGTAGTGAGTACCGTCGATACCCCAGCCGCGAGCCGAGTAGACGTTGAACTTCAAGCCTGGCACGCCGTATTCAGCCATGTTGATGGCGTAAGCGATCTGGAACGATTTCTCCCGCGGGCCGTTGAAGTCGGAAGTCAGGGAGTTGGCCAGGTAGATGCCGTTGGTTTCGTGCAGGTAGTCGAAGTATTCGTCACCCAGCACTTGCTGGTAGGCGAAGGTCAGGCTGTGAGCCTGGTGGGTCAGGCCGAACGACAGCGAGTAGGTGTCGTTGTCGATCTTGCCCATCAACTTTTTGCCTTGATCGACGGTCTTGTAGTAGTTCAGGCCGGTGGTCAGGGCCAGGGTGTCGCTATCACCCAGTTCGTGGGTAGCGCCGAAGTAGTACTGGTTCCAGAAGTCTTTGACCTGGGCGCCGAACAGGCTGGTTTTCAGGCTTTGGAATGGCTGGTAGTTGACGCCTGCGGTGTAGACCTTATCGGCTTCTGCGCCATTGCCGTATTCGGTACGGAATTTCGACAGACTTTGTTCGGTACGTGGCGAGACGCGGTCAAACACGCCGCCCTGGAATGACAGATTGCTGAATTCTTTGCTGTCGATGCTCACGCCTTCAAAGCTCGAAGGCAGCGCACGGTTGCCGATGGTGTCGACGATGCCGCTGCTGAAGTTCTGACGACCGGCGGTCAGGGTGGTGTTCGACACACGGAACTTGACGTTGGCCAGGCCCAGTTTGCTCCACTGATCGACAGCCTCACCGTTGTGGTCTGCCAGGGTACGGTTGGAACCACCCTTGATGTCGCGCTTGCTGCGGTCCAGGACCAAGGCGTTGTAGAGCGCCACTTCCGTGCTCACGCCAACGGTGCCCTGGGTGAAACCCGAGGTGGCGTTGAGGATGGTGCCCTGTACCCAGTTGGTACGGTAGGCGTCAGTACGGGCTTCACCATGTTTTTGATAGGTGAATTTTCCGCCACGGAATTTCTGTTCGTTGGAAAACCAGTTCCGGGTAGTACCGCCCAGGCTTGCTCCATCGATAAAGCCCTTGGCCTCGCTTTGGGCGCTGGTGCCGGCCAATGTGGTTGGAACGAAGTCCTGGCTCTGGGTTTCAGCGACGGCGGTTGCCGTGATGCTGCTGATGGCCAGGGCCAGAAGCGCTTTGCTGCTCAATTTCATGGGTGGAGCTCCTTTGGTTCTCTTTTTATGCCGGTCTTTTTAGGTGAACCGGCTATTGGTGTGTAACTCGTTCAAGCTTTTGCAAACGTTTGGCGTAGGAAAAATCCCAACAAAAGGCTGCGCGTTTGCAGCAGAGCCGTTCCCGCTCTGCGCAATCCGGTTATTTATTTTTATGGGTTGAGACTGACGCCCGAGAACACGTTGCGGCCGAAAGGGCTTACCTTGAAGCCTTCGACTTTGGCGCTTAACGGCTGGTTGACCGTCGAGTGGGCGACTGGCGTGATCGGCACCTGCGCTTTAAGCAGTTGCTGCGCCTGTTTGTACAGAACAGTCCTTTGTTCACGGTCGGTGACGACCTTGGCTTGCTTGATCAGCTTGTCGTACGCCGGGTCACACCACATGGAGTAGTTGTTCCCGCCGATGGCGTCGCAGCTGTAGAGGGTGCCCAGCCAGTTGTCCGGGTCACCGTTGTCGCCGGTCCAACCGATCAGGCTGATATCGTGCTCACCGTTCTTGGTGCGCTTGATGTACTCGCCCCACTCGTAGCTGACGATCTTGACCTTGAGGCCGATCTTGGCCCAGTCGCTTTGCAGCATCTCGGCCATCAGCTTGGCATTGGGGTTATACGGCCGTTGTACCGGCATGGCCCACAGGGTGATCTCGGTGCCTTCCTTCACGCCGGCAGCCTTGAGCAATTCCTTGGCTTTTTCCGGGTTGTAGACGGCGTCCTTGATCGTGTCGTCGTAGGACCACTGAGTCGGCGGCATCGCGTTGACGGCCAGTTGCCCGGCGCCTTGGTACACAGCATTCAGGATGCTTTGCTTGTTCACCGCCATGTCCAGCGCCTGGCGCACTTCGAGCTGGTCGAAAGGTTTGTGGCGCACGTTGTAGGCGATGTAGCCGAGGTTGAAGCCGGGCTTGGTCAGCAGTTGCAGGTTCGGGTCAGCCTTGAGCGCGTCGACATCGGCCGGGCGCGGGTGCAGGGTCACCTGGCATTCGCCGGCCTTGAGTTTTTGCACGCGTACAGAGGCGTCGGTGTTGATGGCGAAGATCAGTTGGTCGAGCTTGACCCGGCTCGGGTCCCAATACTGTTTGTTCGCCACATAACGGATCTGTGAATCCTTCTGGTAGCGCTGGAACACAAACGGGCCGGTACCGATGGGCTTCTGATTGATATCGCTGGGCTTGCCTTCCTTGAGCAACTGCTCGGCGTATTCGGCCGAAAGGATCGCGGCAAAGCTCATGGCGATGTTCTGCACGAATGCGGCGTCGACCGTGTTCAGGGTCATTACCACGGTATGCGGGTCGGTTTTCTCGACCTTGGCAATGTTCTTGTTCAGGCTCATCCCGTTGAAGTACGGAAACTCGGTGGGGTAGGCCTTGCGAAACGGATGGTCGGGGTCAAGCATGCGGTTGAAGGTGAACAGCACGTCGTCGGCGTTGAAGTCGCGCGTCGGCTTGAACTCCTTGTTGCTGTGGAACTTCACCCCTTCGCGCAGGTGAAAGGTGTAGGTCAGGCCGTCTGGCGAAATATCCCACTTGGTTGCCAGCCCAGGCACCACATTGGTCGCACCCTTTTCGAACTCAACCAGGCGGTTGTACAACGGCTCGGCCGCATCGTTGTCGGTGGCGGTGGTGTATTGCGCGGTGTCAAACCCTGCCGGGCTGCCTTCAGAGCAGAACACCAGGCTCTTCTTGTCGGCGGCTTGGCCCATTGTGGCCACAGCCAGCAGGCTGGTGCCAAAAATTGCGGATAGAACGGTGGTATGGCGCATGACGATCCCGATCCTTGTTTGTAGTTATCAACCAGCGAGCCATTTCCCGGGACTAAGGGAAACCTCACTGATCCCACACGCAGCAAGTACCTTTCTCAGAATGAAGCTGCTGCTGTCCTACGACGTTATGGGTCGCGGATCTTGCAGTAAATGCGTCAAATCTGACTGACCTTGTAGGTAACGGAGCCACGGTTCGCAGTTCATTGCTGTAGGACGGCAATGAGTTCGCTGTGGCCTGTTTCCTAGTGTCTCGGTGGATGCAATAACGGCGACGCCCTGAAGCGTCGCCGTCACAGATCCTTACTTGTCGCTTACGCTGACGCCGTAGAAGGAGTTCAAGCCAAACGGGCTGATCTTGAAGTCCTGCACGGTGTTGCGCATGGGTTGATACACCGTCGAGTGCGCGATAGGTGTCATCGGGACTGCATCTTTGAGGATATGTTGCGCCTGCTTGTACAGCTCGGTGCGTTTGGCGACGTCCGATGTGGCCTTGGCTTCTTTCACGATGCCGTCGAACTTTTTGTCGCACCATTTGGAGAAGTTGTTACCGGACAGCGAGTCGCAGCCGAACAGTACGTTCAGCCAGTTGTCCGGGTCACCATTGTCGCCGCTCCAGCCAATGATCATGGCCTGGTTCTCGCCGCCTTTGGAGCGCTTGATGTACTCGCCCCATTCGTAGCTGGTGATCTTGACCTTAAGGCCTATCTTGGACCAGTCGTTCTGCAGCATTTCAGCCATCAGCTTGGCGTTCGGGTTGTACGGACGCTGGACCGGCATGGCCCACAGCACGATCTCGGTGCCTTCCTTGACGCCGGCTTCCTTGAGCAGCGCCTTGGCTTTCTCAGGGTCGTACTTGGCGTCCTTGATGGTGGTGTCGTAGGACCACTGGGTCGGCGGCATGGCGTTGACGGCCAGTTGACCGGCGCCCTGGTATACCGAGTCAATGATCTGCTGCTTGTTCACCGACATGTCCAACGCCTCACGCACGCGCAGGTCGGCCAGTGGGTTGGGCTGGTCGCTGCCCTTGACCTTGTCCATGACGTTGTAGGCGACATAGCCCAGGTTGAAACCGGCCTGGTGCGGCAGTTTCAGATCCTTGTCTTCGCCCAGCGCCTTGAGGTCGGCCGGACGCGGGAACAGGGTGACCTGGCACTCGTTCTTCTTGAGTTTCTGGATACGCACCGACGGGTCGGTGGTAATGGCGAAGATCAGGTTGTCGATCTTCACGTCTTCCGGTTTCCAGTAGTCCTTGTTGCCGGTGTAGCGGATGTTGGAGTCTTTCTGGTAGCTCTTGAACACGAACGGGCCAGTGCCGATCGGCTTCTGGTTGATGTCGGAGGCCTTGCCTTCCTTCAACAGCTGCGCGGCGTATTCGGCGGACTGGATCGACGCGTAGCTCATTGCCAGGTTCTGGATGAAGGCGGCGTCCACGGTGCCAAGGGTGAACTTGACGGTGTGGTCATCGACTTTCTCGATGTTCTTGATGTTGGTGTCCATCCCCATGTCCGTGAAGTACGGGAACTCGGTGGGGTAGACTTTGCGGAACGGATCGTCCTTGTTGATCATGCGGTTGAACGTGAAGAGCACGTCATCGGCATTGAAGGTACGAGTAGGTTTGAAGTACGAGGTGGTATGGAACTTCACGCCGTCGCGCAGGTGGAAGGTGTACGTCAGGCCATCCGGGGACACGTCCCAACTGGTGGCCAACCCAGGAATCACAGCGGTGCCGCCGCGCTCGAACTGGGTCAGGCGGTTGAACATGGTTTCGGCCGAGGCATCGAAGTCTGTTCCGGTGGTGTACTGGCCCGGGTCAAAACCAGCGGGGCTGCCTTCGGAGCAGAACACCAGGTTAGTCGCCGCTTGGGTGAACGGGGCTGCGGCCATAAGGCCAGCGCTCACGATTAACGGAATGACTGCGTGTTTAAGCATGTTGGCCTCATGATTTGTTGTCATTTTTGGTGGTGAGGGCGACCTCGTGAGTCGGCCTGCGGATACTTATGCAGGGGCCATACCCAATGCAAGATGCAGAACCGTTGCGAGACTGAAAGTGTGGTACGAACGTACAGGAATGTCGCAAATCTGAAAGTTTCTACATAATTGCGTACATTCAGAGGGTTTTTTCGGTGCAGGGTGCGCACCAAAAATGCCCAACCAAGGCGTCTGGCGCACTTGGTTGGGGCGCAGCTGTTACTTGTCCAGGCTGACACCATAGAAAGGCGTGAGGCCAAAGGGGCTGATCTTGAAGTCCCGCACCTCCTTGCGCAGCGGTTGGAAAACCGTCGAGTTTGCAATAGGCGTTATAGGTACTTGTTCCTTAAGAATTTTTTGAGCCTGTTGATACCACTTTATACGCTGCTCACGGTCGTTGCTGACCTTGGCCTGCTGCACGAGTTTGTCGTAGGCAGGGTTACACCATTTGGCGTAGTTACTGCCCTTGACGGCGGCACAACTGTAGAGCACTCCAAGCCAGTTATCCGGGTCGCCGTTGTCGCCGGTCCAGCCATAAATCATCGCGTCGTGTTCGCCGTTTTTGGCGCGCTTGATGTATTCGCCCCACTCATAGCTGACGATATTGGCTTTGATGCCGATTTTTTCCCAATCCTGCTGGATCATTTGGGCGGACATCCGCGCGTTCGGGTTGGAGGCGCGCTGGACGGTCATTGCCCACAGATTGATGGTGGTACCCGGTGCAACCCCTGCTTCTTTTAGTAGCGCCCGAGCCTTGGTCGGATCGTAGGGAGCGTCCTTGATGGTCGGGTCATAAGACCACTGCGCTGGAGGCAGGGCGTTCTGCGCCAATTGTCCGGCGCTCTGGTACACCGCCTTGATGATGGCCGGCTTGTCGATAGCCATATCCAGGGCCTGGCGCACTTTGAGTTGGTCCAATGGCGGGTGGGTCACGTTGTAAGCCAGGAACCCCAGGTTGAAACCGGCTTGTTGCAGCACGCGCAGGTTGGGGTCCTGCTTCATGACTTCGATATCGGAGGGGCGCGGGTAACCGCTGACCTGGCATTCGCCGGCCTTGAGTTTCTGCAGGCGTGCGGCGGCGTCCGGGGTGATGGCAAATATCAGGTTGTCGAGCTTCACATCCCCGGGCTTCCAATACTGCTTATTGGCCGCGTAGCGGATCTGCGAGTCTTTCTGATAGCGCTTGAATACAAACGGGCCAGTGCCCACCGGCTTCTGGTTGATGTCGGAGGCGGTGCCTTCCTTTAATAGCTGGGCGGCGTACTCGGCCGATTGCACCGAGGCGAAACTCATGGCCAGGTTCTGCACGAGCGCTGCATCGACGTTGTTCAGGTTGAAACGCACGGTGTGTTCGTCGAGTTTTTCGACGCTCTTGATCGTGGTGTTCAAGCCCATATCGGTGAAGTAGGGCGATTCGGACGGATACGCCTTGCGGAATGGGCTTTCGGCATCCAGCAGGCGATTGAAGGTGAACAACACATCGTCCGCATTGAAGTCGCGGGTGGGCGTGAAGAAATCGGTGGTGTGGAACTTGACGCCTCCGCGCAGGTGGAAGGTATACGTCAGGCCATCCTTGGACACCTCCCAGCTCGTCGCCAGGCCGGGTTCCACTTCGGTGCCGCCGCGCTTGAATTGCGTGAGGCGGTTGAACACGGTTTCGGCAGAGGCATCGAAATCGGTACCGCTGGTGTATTGGCTGGGGTCGAAACCGGCGGGGCTGGCTTCGGAGCAGTAAACCAGGGTGCTCGCCGCCTGGGCGATGGGCATAAAGGCCAGCAGGCCTGCGGCGAGGAGGAGCGGTTTGAAGGCGATTCTTTGCATAAAGACCCCTGAAATGGCAGGCATATATAAGCTGCCCAAACGAAAACGGCGCAACCGAGGTTACCGCCGTTGACGTTTGTCAGATAGGGGCTGTTTAGGTGATCACTTCAGTACAAGCGTGAACTCAATGTTGGATGGCGCTTTTTTGTCGATAACGTAGACGTTGGCGGCATCTTGGGTCTCATTGCTTTCGGTGATCGTGAGGGTACGTTTTGTGATGATTTCAACCTCCGGAATTTTATAGCGTTCAGTTTCCGGTTGGCTGATAGTGCTCTTGCCCACGAAATTGACCTTGGCTTGGCGGGTCACGGCGTCATATTCGATGATGATCTCGGTGTCTTTCCCACCCAGGTAAAAGCCGCTGTGCAGACCGGTGGCCTCGTCGTTCAAGTACTTTGTAGACGGCGCCAGTGAGCCTTGGTGAGCCACTTCGGAAATGCGCGCCCGCAACTTCGGGTTGGGAATCAGCGCTTCAAATTGGCGAAGTTTTTCCGCGGTATTTTCCAGGCCGTCCTGCGCTGTGCTCGTAAGCACCGTGCGGGTTTCAGCCAGGCCGTTCTTGACCACCACGGAGTAATTGAACCGCGCAAGGTCTTTGGTGAACTGTTCTGAATACTCGCTTGAACTGAAATCCGACGGGCCGGCAGCCTCGCTCGCATAGATTTGAAAATTATCCTCCGCCAAGTCCCAGGAAATACCGATCTTGGATTTTATGACGCCATTGTCTTCAACGTTACGAATGGAGTATTCGTAAGCCATGTTGTCATCCATTTTCAGGTATTCATCGATCTGCTCGGCGCCTTCAAGCTTCCGGCCTTCCAGATCAACAAACGCGTCAGAGACTTTCGACAGGGGCTTGGCCTCTTTTCCCGGTGGTGCAGAGGGTTTGTTCCACGGCCACTTGCCGCCTGGGCCAAGACCACGAGCCCATTCGCCGTCCGCCGTGGCATGCACGGTCATTACCGGCTTGCCCGTCTCGCGGTTGATGATCTGCACATAATCATGACTCAGCTTGAAGTCGCCTCTGACCTCATACACCCGGCCGACGCCCGTTGTGTCGGTATACCGGATAAACCAGTGGTCCAAGCCTGAAACCTGATCTTTTACCTGGTAGATACCCTTGGCATTGCGCGTGGCGTTTTCGATGAGCTGCTCACCGTTCGCGACCGCGTGTTCGCTGATGTTACCGGCTTGGCTGGGTTGCAGACGGTTGACCGGAACTCGCGGTTGCAGGCTTTCAACCACAGGGGCTTCGCCCGGGGCGGGAACGATCGGTTGATCTTCCGGCGGCAGGAACGGGTCCTCCACAGAACCGCTGGCCCCGACCGAAAACAACACATTCAGCAAGCCATCGAAGGCTTTGGACGCGCCGTCGTTACGCTCGGCCTCAGTGTCGCCGGAGAGGGCTTTTTCCGTTCCCAGCACGCCTTCGGCCAGGCCTGTGACGGCGGCAAGGGCGGCCACCGGTGCGGCGATGGGGGCGAGCCTGGCCAGTAAGCTGGCAGCCACCGTAATGTCGTTGAGCCAGGTATCGCGATTGACCTCACTGTTGGATTTGATCATCACATCAGCGTCGCCCGTCATGCGTTCTTTAGCGGCGGTGGTGAGTGTGGAAAACACATCCCCTTCAATCGGTGAATGACCATCGTTGATGGCCGGGCCCTTCAACGTGCCGTTCGCCATTTTCTCGAAGATTGTGTCCAGGCCTTCTTTCTTGTCGCCCACATGGGAGAACCAGAGTATGGGCATCAGCGTTGTAGCCGCCTTCTCGGCGAAACCTGCCGCATGGTCCTGGCGATAGATCAGCGGAAAGTGAGCGACCAAGGCCTCGCGTTTTTTGGGATCCCTGGTTTGCTCGGTCACCCATTGGTTCAGCTTTTCCAGGGAGTCGAATCTGAGGAAGGCGGGCTGCGCCCCTGGTATGTAGAGGACTTGTCGACCGCCGTCAGCGCTGAAGCGCAGGATATCGCTGGACATGAACCCGTGAATGTTCAGCGCATGTGCCTGAACGCGTCCGTTGGCGGTAGCCTTCGCCTTGAGCTGTTCAACGCTGAGCGGTGCGTTTTCATCACTCGGCAGGTTGGGTACGGCCCCCATTACCAGGCGGTAATCCTCCCGGGTGAAACGGTGTTCGGGCGCCTGCAGCGCGCGTTCAGCCGGTGGCCAGGCTTGCGCAGCCTTCAACTGTTTGCGGGCCTGGTAGACGAACTCGCCTCTGATTGCCGTCTCGTAGTTCCCGGTGTGGGCGCTCCAGAAGTTGTCGATCTTTTGCGTCATCCCTGCCTGGAAGTCGGTCTTCCAACTGGCGTGCATGAGTGCGCAGGGAGCCAGGGGAAACTGGTTGTGCGCGCCATATCCACCCTTCGCACTTTGCCCCGGGCCCGCCAGGTACAAGCCGGCCTCCTGATCCAGGCTGCCTGGCACGCCATCGTGTTCGGAGAAGTTTTCAAGCAGCGCATCCGGCAGGCGCAACGATGAGTAAGGTTCTTCGCCTGGGTGCTCCCAGCCTGTGGCGGTGGCCGTCTCGGCGCTCAATGGGGTGTTTGCTGTCTTGAAGCGGTTCAGGTAGATCGTATCGGCATCCACCTGTTTGCCCGTCAATTGGAAGATCAGCGTTTCGGCCCACAGCTTGGCTTGCGCCCGTGTATTGGGCAGGTTGTTGGCGACATCCACGGCCAAACGCTTGAAAGCCAAAGCCTGGGGAGCGCTCGCGTAGTACTGCGCGGCATGCTGTTTATGCACGCCCAGCGCCTGCGCCGAGCGGCTGGCAGCCGGGCGCAGCGGGTCGTTGGGGGCGATCGGGTCGAAGGCTTTGTTGTGCTCGAGTCGCCTGATCTGTGCCCTGGCCTCGGTAACGTTTTTCGGCAGGTATTCGCCGTAGAAGTCGGCCACCAGCTTGACTTTCACTTGCAGGGTTTCACCGTCAAAGGTCGGTTGCAGGCTGCTGCCAGGGACGGGGGATACAACCTTCGCGGCCGCCAGCAGCGGGCCTGAAACCTGGCCCCAGCCACTGTTATCGCGGGGCAGAAAGGTTTTCCTGACGCCCTCGACTTCGGCGGACAGGGCTCCGGTTGCGGGGTTGATCGACACGCTCGCGGTGTCGATGTTCTGTTCGCGCATCCAGCCGCTTACGACAGGGTGTTCCAATTGATTGCGATAGTGTTTCAGCCATTGCCCCAGGGCGCTCTGAGGCGAAACGGTGACCAACCCGACTTTTTGCTTGAGGACCTTGCGTTGAACGGCGGCGAGGTAGGCCGCAAGCACTGCTGTTTCATCGGGGTGCACCGACGCTGGGGCTTGCGCTACTACAGGCTGAGCCGAGGCCTGCGCAGTGGGGGGCCTGGAAATTGGGGGGATAAGAGCAAGGTGGGGCGTGTTCAGGGAGACTGGCATGGGGTTCGATTCTCGTCAGTGAAATACAAGCCGGCAATGCGCTCCCTGCGAGCCTTGGCGGTATCTGTGTCGCGAGAACCGATGGTTTGATTCCATCGGGTGTACAGCTGGATATGACGAAACGGGTGTATCCCCTTGCCCAAAAAAAACGGCGCGAGCCTGAGGCCGCGCCGTTCTTGCTGTCGGAAAACGTTGGTTATTGAAGCACTTCGATGACCCCGTCCGCGCTCATGGTGACCTGGCTGGTGCCGGCTTCGACTTCCGGTGTCGGTGCCGAATCCATCATCGCTGCTTTCATCATAATCCCGCCATTGCGGGCGTAGGGTTGCGGGTAACCGTTGGTATTGAAGTTCAGGTTGACGATTTTGTAGCCCTTGCCACCCAGTGCATCGGTGGCCAGTTGCGCACGGGCCTTGAAGGCAGCCACGGCGTCTTTGAGCAGGGCATCTTCGCTGGCCTTGCGCGTGGCATCGGCGATGGCGAAGTCCATGTTTTCCATTTTCAATGTGTTGAGCAGTTCGCCGGTGAGCTTGGACAGCGCCGGGAAGTCCGCGCTTTCCAGGCGCAGTTCGGCGCGCTCGCGCCAGCCGGTGATCTTCTGGTTCTTGCTGTCGTAGATCGGGTAGCTGTTGCGGCTGCCCTGGCGCAGGGTCACGCCCTTGACTTCGCGGGCCTGGCCCAGGGCGGTGTTCAGGGTAGTGGTGATTTCGGCAGCGAGTTTGGCGGGGTCGCTGTTTTGCGATTCGGTGTAGAGGGTGACGATCATCTTGTCGCGGGCAACCTCCTGGCTGGCCTCGGCGCGCAGGGAAATCTGGTTGTAGTTCAGCCCTTCGGCGGCCACGGCCGGAAGGCTGGCCAGGGTGGCGACACCGAGGGTGATAACAGCTGCACTGCGAGTCAAACGTGACATGTAAATTCCTTGAGAGAGTCGTGTTGGGATACTCGTGTTCGGTATGACTGTAGACGGCGGCGTAGGGTTCTTCGGGTTTACACATTCGCTACAAGTTGGGGAATGGCGACGAACGGTCATTTGCCCGGCCTGCGTCAAAGAGCCACAGATGCCGTGCCGGGCGGTCCGCTTCGTTTATACTCCTGCCGATCCGCCTGCTGCGCTCATCGGGAGAGCTCATGCTCGCCGCCGTAAAACTGACTTCCGCCACCCGCCAGAACCTCTGGCGCCTGACGTTCATTCGTACCTTGGTGCTGGCCGCCCAGGCCGGCTCGGTCGGGCTTGCCTACTGGTTCGACCTGCTGCCGTTGCCGTGGCTGCAATTGGCCGTGACCCTCGGTTTCTCCACGGTGCTGTGTGCGTTCACCGCGATCCGGTTGCGCACCACGTGGCCTGTGACTGAGCTTGAATACGCCCTGCAACTGGCCTGTGACCTGTTTATCCACAGTGTGTTGCTGTATTTCTCCGGCGGGTCCACCAACCCGTTCGTGTCGTATTACCTGGTGCCGCTGACCATTGCCGCCGTGACGTTGCCGTGGCGTTACTCGGTGGTGCTGTCGGGCATTGCGCTGACGCTCTACACCTTGCTGCTGGCACAGTTCTATCCGTTGCAAACCTTCCCCATCGCCCGGGAAAACCTGCAGATCTACGGCATGTGGCTGAGCTTTGCATTGTCCGCCGCGGTCATCACCTTCTTTGCGGCACGCATGGCCGAGGAGCTGCGCCGCCAGGAAGAACTGCGCGCCATTCGTCGTGAAGAGGGGCTGCGTGACCAGCAATTGCTGGCGGTCGCCACTCAGGCGGCCGGTGCGGCTCATGAGCTGGGCACGCCGCTGGCGACGATGAGCGTGCTGCTCAACGAGATGACCCAGGATCACCACGACCCCGCACTGCAAGAAGATCTCGGTGTGCTGCGCGAACAGGTCAAACAGTGCAAGCTGACCTTGCAACAACTGGTGCGCGCTGCCGAAGCCAATCGTCGCATGGCGGTGCAAATGCAGGATGTGACCCAGTGGCTCGACGAGGCCCTGAACCGCTGGCACTTGATGCGCCCCGAAGCCAGTTACCGTTTTCATCTGCTGGGGCAGGGCAGCGTACCGCGCCTGGCGCCACCGCCGGACCTGACCCAGGCGCTGCTCAATCTGTTGAACAATGCGGCCGACGCCTGCCCCGAGGGCTTGGGCGTACAGTTGGATTGGGATGCGGAAAACGTGACCATCAGCATTCGTGACCACGGTGCGGGCGTGCCGCTGGCCATTGCCGAGCAGATCGGCAAACCCTTCTTTACCACCAAGGGCAAAGGTTTCGGCCTGGGCCTGTTTTTGAGCAAGGCCAGCGTGACCCGCGCGGGCGGCTCAGTGAAGCTCTATAGTCATGAGGAAGGTGGCACGCTTACCGAGCTGCGCCTGCCGCGTGTCGCACGAGGAGATATCGATGAGTGACGAGATCCAAGTCGAAGGCGAAGAACTGCCACACCTGTTGCTGGTAGATGACGACGCTACCTTTACCCGCGTCATGGCGCGGGCCATGAGCCGTCGCGGTTTTCGCGTGAGCACCGCCGGTTCCGCCGAGGAGGGCCTGACCATTGCCCAGGCCGACCTGCCGGACTACGCCGCGCTCGACCTGAAAATGGACGGCGATTCCGGCCTGGTGCTGCTGCCCAAGCTGTTGGAACTCGACCCGGAAATGCGCGTGGTGATCCTCACCGGTTATTCCAGCATCGCCACCGCCGTCGAGGCGATCAAGCGCGGCGCCTGCAACTACCTGTGCAAACCGGCGGACGCCGACGACGTGCTGGCGGCCTTGCTCTCCGAGCACGCCGACCTCGACACCCTGGTGCCGGAAAACCCAATGTCGGTGGACCGTTTGCAGTGGGAGCACATCCAACGTGTGCTGACTGAGCACGAAGGCAATATTTCCGCCACTGCCCGCGCCCTGGGCATGCATCGCCGGACCCTGCAGCGCAAATTGCAGAAACGCCCGGTACGGCGCTGAACAAAGTCTGAACAATCTTCTTC
This sequence comes from Pseudomonas sp. ICBG1301, assembly GCF_016918385.1. NCBI lineage: Bacteria > Pseudomonadati > Pseudomonadota > Gammaproteobacteria > Pseudomonadales > Pseudomonadaceae > Pseudomonas > Pseudomonas sp. ICBG1301. The sequence goes on along the minus strand of NZ_JAEKGB010000010.1, from coordinate 22,355 downwards.
AGGCTGCACGGAGCCCTGAACCGATCGTCTAAGATCGGTTCAAACGCCTGTCATTTTTTCCTACCGAGCCTGAACAATGAACCAGAACGCTGAGTATTGCGCGGTCAACGACGCGGTGCGTGGGCATTTTTTTCGCCGAACCTGGGCGATGATCACGCCCTATTGGCGCAGTGAAGAGAAGGGCAAGGCCTGGCTGTTGCTGGCTGCAGTTATCGGCCTGTCGCTGTTCAGCGTGGCCATCTCCGTGTGGATCAACCACTGGTACAAGGATTTCTATAACGCTCTGGAGAAGAAGGACACGGCAGCCTTCTGGCAATTGATCGGCTATTTCGGCGGCATCGCCGCCGTGGCGATTCTTGGCGCGGTGTATCGGCTGTACCTGACTCAGATGCTGACGATCCGCTGGCGTGCCTGGCTGACCGAAAAACACTTCGCACGATGGCTCGCCGACAAGAACTACTACCAACTGGAGCAGGGCGGTTACACCGATAACCCGGACCAGCGGATTTCCGAAGACCTCAACAATTTCACCTCCAGCACCTTGAGCCTGGGCCTGGGCCTGCTGCGCAACGTGGTCAGCCTGGTGTCGTTCTCGATCATCCTGTGGGGCGTGTCGGGTAGTATCGAAGTGTTCGGCGTCACCATCCCCGGCTACATGTTCTGGTGTGCGCTGCTGTACGCCGCCGTCGGCAGCTGGTTGACGCATCTGATCGGCCGTCGCCTGATCGGCTTGAGCAACCAACAACAACGCTTCGAAGCGGACCTGCGTTTCTCCATGGTGCGCGTGCGTGAGAATGCCGAGAGCATCGCTTTGTACAACGGCGAGCCGAATGAAAACCAACGCTTGAGCGCGCGCTTCGGCAAAGTCTGGCATAACTTCTGGGACATCATGAAAGTGTCCAAGCGCCTGACCTTCTTCACCGCCGGTTACAGCCAGATCGCAATCATCTTCCCGTTCATTGTTGCCGCGCCGCGCTACTTCGCCGGCAAGATCGAGCTGGGCGAGCTGATGCAAATCAACTCGGCGTTCGGCAATGTGCAAGAGAACTTCAGTTGGTTTATCAGCGCGTATTCGGAACTGGCGTCGTGGCGCGCCACCAGCGACCGTCTGCTGAGCTTCCACCAGGCGATGAGTGATAACGAGCAACGTACGCCCGCCATCGATGTACGCCCCGAAGGCGAACGCTTGGTGGTGAAAAACCTGGGCATGGACCTGGCCGATGGCCGTCACCTGCTCACTGATGCGGATATGACCGTGGAGCCCGGCCAGCGCGTCATGCTCAGCGGGCGTTCCGGCAGCGGCAAAAGTACGCTGTTGCGGGCCATGGGCCACCTGTGGCCGGCCGGCCACGGCAGCATTCTCCTGCCGGCCGCGCGTTACTTGTTCTTGCCGCAAAAGCCTTATTTGCCGATTGGCACGCTCAAGGCCGTACTGAGTTACCCACAGGACGACAGCGTCTACCCACCAGAACGTTATGCACAGGTGCTGCAAACCTGCCGCTTGCCGCATCTGGTCGACCGCCTTGATGAAGCCAACCACTGGCAGCGCATGCTTTCACCAGGCGAGCAGCAACGCCTGGCCTTTGCCCGCGCCTTGTTGTTCGCACCGCAATGGCTGTACATGGACGAGGCGACCTCGGCCATGGATGAAGAGGATGAAGCGACACTTTATCAAGCGCTGATCGATGAACTGCCGGGCCTGAGCATCGTCAGCGTCGGTCATCGCAGCAGCCTCAAGCGATTCCATGGGCGGCATGTGCGGATCGAGGGTGGGCAACTGCGGGAACAACAACCGGCTTAAGGTCGTACTCGGTCAGTGTGGGAGGGGGCTTGCCCCCGATGGCTGTGGGTCAGTCACAGCATCTGTAACTGATAGACCTCTATCGGGGGCAAGCCCCCTCCCACAGTGGATCTCTGGTGTGCTTGAGAGTGAGCACCCAATAAAAAGCCCGGCTGATCAGCGATCAGCCGGGCTTTTTGTGTGCTTGAAAAATGACTTATTTCTTCAAGCCGTAATGCTCATCCAGCATGCCGGGAGCGTTCGGCGATTTTGGCGCGTAGTCCCGTGGCGGCTCCTGGTTTTCCCGTGGCGGGGTCAGGCGCTCGCGTGGGGCTTGCGGCGCATCGGAATGCAGCGCGGCCAGCAGACGCTGACGGGTGATGTCGTCGAGGGCCAGGCGGTTGGCGCCATCGGCGAGGTGATCCTGTACTTCCTGGTAGCTCTGGGTGAGCTTCTTGACCAGGGTCGCGGTGCTGTTGAAGTGGGTAACAACCTCGTTCTGATAACTGTCAAAACGTTCCTGAATGTCATCCAACTGACGCTGCGTGCGGTTAGGCGCGGCATTCGGCAGCAGGCGAGCAACCAGGAATCCAATGGCGACACCGGCAACCAGGGCGAGAGTCGGCAACAACCAAACTAAGAGCGAGTGTTCCACGAGTCCTTCCTCTATAAACGGCTTTGCTTTACGTTAACGGCTCGGACCTGCGCTGTATACCGCGATTAAGCTCGCAATGATGCCATGCACAGACTTTTAGCTAGACGAGTCGACCCTTTGAGAGGTCACGGAGTTCATCCTTGCTCATGCGTGAAACCCCCGTTTTGATCGATGGCCCGGCGGGTCAATTGGAAGCCTTGTACCTGGATCACCCCGAGCCACGTGGCCTGGCGCTGATCTGTCATCCCAACCCGGTGCAGGGTGGGACCATGCTCAATAAAGTCGTGTCGACCCTGCAACGCACAGCCCGCGATGCCGGTTTGATTACTTTGCGTTTCAATTACCGGGGTGTCGGTGCCAGTGCGGGCACCCACGACATGAGCACCGGTGAAGTGGATGATGCCGAAGCGGCCGCTGCCTGGCTGCGGGAAAAGCACCCGGACTTGCCGATCACACTGCTCGGTTTTTCCTTCGGCGGCTATGTGGCCGCGAGCCTCGGTGGGCGCCTGGAAGCCAAGGGCGAAAAGCTGGCGCACTTGTTCATGGTGGCGGCTGCGGTGATGCGCCTGCGCGATACCGACCTGCTGCCGCTGGGCTGTCCGCTGACCCTGATCCAGCCGGAAACCGACGAAGTGGTCGACCCGCAGGTCGTCTATGACTGGTCCGCTGCCCTCAAACGCCCCCATGAGCTGCTGAAAGTGGCAGAATGCGGACACTTTTTTCATGGCAAGCTGACCGATCTCAAGGATCTGGTGCTGCCGCGCCTCTCGAATTGATAGCAGTCTGATAAGCGATTACCCATGACGACTCGTACCCGTATCCTCACCGGCATCACCACCACCGGCACGCCGCACCTGGGCAACTACGCCGGCGCGATCCGTCCGGCGATCCTCGCCAGCCAGGACGCCAATGCCGATTCCTTCTACTTCCTGGCCGACTACCACGCCCTGATCAAATGCGATGACCCGCAACGCATCCAGCGCTCGCGTATGGAAATCGCCGCGACCTGGCTGGCCGGCGGCCTGGATGTGAACCGGGTAACGTTCTACCGCCAGTCCGATATCCCTGAAATCCCCGAGCTGACCTGGCTGCTCACCTGCGTCGCCGCCAAGGGCCTGCTCAACCGTGCCCACGCCTACAAGGCCTCGGTGGACAAGAACGTGGAAGCCGGCGAAGACCCGGATGCGGGCATCAGCATGGGCCTGTATAGCTACCCGGTACTGATGGCGGCGGACATCCTGATGTTCAACGCGCACAAGGTGCCGGTCGGCCGCGACCAGATCCAGCACGTTGAAATGGCCCGCGATATCGGCCAGCGCTTCAACCACCTGTTCGGCAACGGCAAAGAGTTCTTCACCATGCCCGAGGCGCTGATCGAAGAGAGCGTCGCCACCTTGCCGGGCCTGGATGGCCGCAAGATGTCCAAGAGCTACGACAACACCATCCCGTTGTTCACCAGCGCTAAGGACATGAAGGATGCGATCTCGCGCATCGTCACCGATTCCCGTGCCCCCGGCGAAGCCAAAGACCCGGACAACTCGCATCTGTTCACCCTGTACCAGGCGTTTGCTACGCCGGCCCAGGAGCAGGAGTTCCGTGCCGAACTGTTGCAGGGCCTGGGTTGGGGCGAGGCGAAGAACCGTCTGTTCCAACTGCTGGATGGCCAGCTGGGCGAAGCCCGTGAGCGTTACCATCAATTGATGTCGCGCCCGTCCGACATGGAAGACCTGCTGCTGATCGGCGCCAAGAAAGCCCGTGCCGTGGCGGCGCCATTCCTGGCTGAGTTGCGTGAAGCGGTGGGCCTGCGTTCGTTCGTAAATCAAGCGGCAGCGCCGGTGGCGGCCAAGAAGAAAGCTGCGAAAGCCGCGCGCTTCGTGAGCTTCCGTGAAGATGATGGTAGCTTCCGCTTCCGCCTGCTGGCCGCCGATGGCGAGCAACTGCTGCTGTCGCGCAACTTTGCCGACGGTAAAGCCGCTGGCGCGGTGACCAAGCAACTGCAAAGTGCCGACGCCCTGGACGTGCGCACCGAAGCCCTGGGTTTCAGCGTCTGGCTGGACGGCGTGGCGGTGGCCGACAGCGCCGAGTTCGCCGACGAACAGTCGCGCGATGCGGCCATCGCGGCCTTGCGCGTCGCGCTGACCCCCCTCGAGGATTAACCCGACCAAGGGTTGATTGCCATTATCCGGGGCCGTCGCTACAGTGACGGCCCGTTTTTGTTGCCTTGCTAACGAAATTATGACGCCCCTAGAACGATATCAAGCTGATCTGAAGCGCCCTGAATTCTTCCATGACGCAGCCCAGGAAACCGCGGTGCGTCATTTGCAGCGCCTGTACGACGACCTGCTCGCGGCCTCGCAAAGCAAGCCAGGGATGCTCAGCAAGCTGTTTGGCAAAAAAGACCGCACGCCGGTCAAGGGCCTGTACTTCTGGGGCGGCGTCGGCCGGGGCAAGACCTACCTGGTCGACACCTTCTTCGAAGCGCTGCCGTTCAAGGAAAAGGTCCGTACCCACTTCCACCGCTTCATGAAGCGCGTGCACGAAGAGATGAAGACCCTGCCGGGCGAGAAGAACCCGCTGACCATCATCGCCAAGCGCTTCTCCGAAGAAGCGCGGGTGATCTGTTTCGATGAGTTCTTCGTCTCCGACATCACCGACGCCATGATCCTCGGCACCCTGATGGAAGAGTTGTTCAAGAACGGCGTGACCCTGGTCGCCACTTCGAACATCGTGCCCGACGGCCTGTACAAGGACGGCCTGCAACGTGCGCGCTTCCTGCCGGCCATCGCGCTGATCAAGCAGAACACCGAGATCGTCAACGTTGACAGTGGCGTCGACTACCGCCTGCGTCACCTTGAGCAAGCTGAGCTGTACCACTTCCCGCTGAACGAAGCGGCCCACGAGAGCCTGAAAAAGAGCTTCCGTGCGCTGACGCCGGAATGCACCCAGGCGGTGGAAAACGACAAGCTGATGATCGAGAACCGCGAAATCATCGCGCTGCGCACCTGCGATGACGTGGCCTGGTTCGACTTCCGCGCACTCTGCGATGGCCCGCGCAGCCAGAACGACTACATCGAGCTGGGCAAGATTTTCCATGCGGTGATCTTGAGTGGCGTGGAGCAGATGAGCGTCACCACCGACGACATCGCGCGGCGCTTTATCAACATGGTCGACGAGTTCTACGACCGTAACGTCAAGCTGATCATCTCGGCTGAGGTCGAGCTCAAGGACCTGTATACCGGTGGCCGCTTGAACTTCGAATTCCAGCGTACCTTGAGCCGCCTACTCGAAATGCAGTCCCACGAATTCCTGTCGCGCGGACACAAACCTTAAGAACGCTATACACACAAACTGTGGGAGGGGGCTTGCTCCCGATAGCGGTGTATCAGTCAACCTGTACAGTGACTGGCACCCAGCTATCGGGAGCAAGCCCCCTCCCACATTTGCCTTGTGCGTATCCCTGATTCAGGCCGCTTGCTGGAACTGCTGGCGATATTGGTTCGGCGACAGCTCCGTGTGCTGCCTGAACAACCGCGCAAAGAAACTCGCATCGTCGTAACCCACCTCGTAACTGATGGTCTTGATGCTCTTGCGGCTGCCCGAGAGCAGGCCTTTGGCCGTCTCGATTCGCAGGCGTTGCAGGTAATGCAGCGGCTTGTCACCGGTGGCGGTCTGGAAGCGGCGCATGAAGTTGCGAATGCTCATGCCGTGCTCCCTTGCGACGTCTTCAAAGCGGAACTTGTCGGCGAAGTGCTCTTCGAGCCAATGCTGGATCTGCAGGATGATCACGTCCTGATGCAGCTTCTGCCCACCAAAACCGATGCGCCCCGGCGCGTAGCTGCGCTGCACTTCGTAGAGGATATCGCGGGCCACGGCCTGGGCGATGTTGGCGCCGCAGAAGCGTTCGATCAGGTAGATGTAAAGGTCGCACGCCGAGGTGGTGCCACCGGCGCAATACAGGTTGTCGGCGTCGGTGAGGTGTTTGTCCTGATTGAGTTGGACCTTGGGGAAGCGCTCGCTGAAAGCGTTGAAGAAACGCCAGTAGGTGGTCGCCTCCTTGCCATCGAGCAGGCCGGCCTCAGCGAGCCAGAACACCCCTGTGGCTTCGCCGCAGAGTACGGCGCCGCGGGCATGTTGCTCGCGTAGCCAAGGCAGCACTTGCGGATAGCGAGTGCACAGGGCGTCGAAATCATCCCAGAAAGCCGGCAGCACAATGATGTCGGCGTTTTCCAGGCCGCCATCCACCGGCATGATCACGTCGCTGAAGCTGCGCACCGGTTGCCCATCAGGGCTGACCAGGCGCGTTTCGAACGCTGGGGTCAGGCCCAGGCCCTGCTGTTTGCCATAGCGCAGGCTGGCAAGGTGGAAGAAATCCTTGGCTTGCATGAGGGTTGAAGCAAATACCCGATCAATGGCCAAAATGCTGACGCGCCGCAAGGGCGTGGAGATTTGGTTAGACATAATTTCATTTATTCTTATAGGGGAAAGTGGTCACCAGACGGCTGGATCGTCTTATTTTTTGTCGCATGTGTCCAGTGTCCCGTGACGCCATCGGGGCATAGTCTCTGGGGTCTCGTCCTTGTCCGACAATTCTTGCAGGTGACCCATGATTCCCAGAACCTTGTTCAGTCCCGAGCACGAACTCTTTCGCGAGAGCGTGCGCACCTTCCTCGAAAAAGAGGCGGCGCCATTCCACAGTCAATGGGAGAAGCAGGGCTATATCGACCGCAGCTTGTGGCGCAAGGCCGGGGAGGCGGGGATGCTGTGTTCCCATCTGCCGGAGACGTATGGCGGGCTGGGCGCGGACTTTCTCTACAGTGCGGTGGTGATCGAGGAGATCAGTCGCCTGGGGTTGACTGGCATCGGTTTCTCTCTGCATTCGGACATCGTCGCGCCCTACATCCTGCATTACGGCAGCGAGGCGCTGAAGCACAAATACCTGCCCCAATTGATCTCGGGCGAGATGGTCACGGCCATTGCGATGACCGAGCCGGGTGCCGGTTCCGACCTGCAGGGGGTCAAGACCACAGCGGTTCTGGACGGCGATGAGTACGTGATCAATGGCTCCAAGACCTTTATCACCAACGGCTTCCTGGCCGAGCTGGTGATCGTCGTAGCCAAGACCGACCCCAAGGCCGGCGCCAAGGGCACCAGCCTGTTTCTGGTGGAGGCCGATACGCCTGGCTTTGACAAGGGCAAGCGTTTGGAGAAGGTGGGCATGAAGGCCCAGGATACGTCGGAGCTGTTTTTCCAGGACGTGCGCGTGCCCAGGGAAAACCTGCTGGGCCAGGCGGGCATGGGGTTCGCTTACTTGATGCAGGAGCTGCCCCAGGAGCGATTGACCGTGGCGATTGGCGCCCTGGCGTCCGCCGAGGCTGCGTTGGAATGGACCTTGGAGTACACCCGTGAGCGCAAGGCCTTCGGCAAGGCCATTGCAGATTTCCAGAACACCCGCTTCAAACTGGCAGAGATGGCGACCGAGATTCAGATCGGTCGTGTATTCGTCGACAAGTGCATGGCGTTGCATCTGGAGGGCAAGCTTGATGTGCCTACGGCGGCGATGGCCAAGTACTGGGCGACCGACCTGCAATGCAAGGTGCTCGACGAATGCGTGCAGCTACATGGCGGTTACGGTTTCATGTGGGAATACCCGATTGCACGGGCCTGGGCGGATGCGCGAGTGCAGCGGATCTATGCGGGGACCAACGAGATCATGAAGGAAATCATTGCGCGGGCGCTTTGAGGGGGGGCGTCGTTGAGGGCCTCATCGGGAGCAAGCCCCCTCCCACATTTGAATGTATTCATAGATCAAAATGTGGGAGGGGGCTTGCTCCCGATAGCAGTCTAAAGGTCAATCAAGGCGCAGGATTCGGATGATCCTTCTGAATCGCCTCTATCCCTTCCAACACCTCTTTGGACAGCTTCAGGTCAGCACTGGCGATGTTGCTGTCCAGTTGCTCCAGCGACGTAGCCCCGATGATGTTGCTGGTCACGAACGGCTGCTGTGTCACGAACGCCAGCGCCATCTGCGCCGGGTCCAGGCCATGCTCGCGCGCCAGCGCCACATAACGGCTGCATGCCGCCTCCGACTGCGGGTTGAAGTAGCGGCTGAAACGGCTGTACTCGGTCAGGCGTGCCTTTGCCGGGCGTGCCCCGCCTTCGTACTTGCCGCTGAGCATGCCGAAGGCCAGGGGCGAGTAGGCCAGCAGGCCGCACTGTTCGCGAATGGCGACTTCGGCCAAGCCCACTTCGAAGCTGCGGTTGAGCAGGTTGTAGGGGTTCTGGATCGACACCGCACGGCTCCAGCCGCGCGCTTCGGCCAGGGCCAGGAACTTCATGGTGCCCCACGGGGTTTCGTTGGACAGGCCGATGTGGCGGATCTTGCCGGCCTTCACCTGTTCATCCAGTGCCTCGAGGGTTTCCTCAAGGGGGGTGAGGTCGTCTTCGTCCTTGTGCTTGTAGCTCAGTTGGCCGAAGAAATTGGTGCTGCGTTCCGGCCAGTGCAACTGGTAGAGGTCGATCCAGTCGGTCTGCAGGCGCTTGAGGCTGGCATCCAGCGCCAGGGCGATGTGCTTGCGGTTGTGGCGCAGGTGGCCGTCGCGGATGTAGTCGATGGTGTTGCCGGGGCCGGCGATCTTGCTGGCCAGGATCCAGTCCGCCCGGTCGCCGCGACTCTTGAAGTAGTTGCCGATGTAACGCTCGGTGGTGGCGTAGGTGTCGGCCTTGGGTGGCACCGGGTACATCTCGGCCGTATCGAGGAAGTTGATCCCCGCGGCCTTGGCTCGTTCGATCTGCGCAAAGGCCTCTGCCTCGCTGTTCTGCTCGCCCCAGGTCATGGTGCCCAAGGCTATCGCGCTCACGTTCAGATCCGTACGGCCCAGCTGTCGATAATCCATCGGGTACTCCTTCAGGGAAAACAATCATAAAAGCAGGTTGAATTTTTTTTCGCAATCTGCATAATTGCCCACCTCTTTCTGCAGTGGAAGTGATGCGCCGCCTGCCGAAGAATCTTGCCGTTGAACGGACGCGCCGACCCGAGCCCCCGATAGCGTCTGTATCCGGCTGCCTTTGACCTTGTCAAAGTACGCACTATTCAGTAAGATCCGCCGTCTAATTTACAGGCGGCCCCTGAGGCTATTAAAGAATGACAACTTTTACTGCAAAACCGGAAACAGTTCAGCGCGACTGGTTTGTCGTCGACGCCGCTGGTCAGACCCTGGGTCGTCTGGCCACTGAAGTCGCCAGCCGTCTGCGTGGCAAACACAAGCCTGAGTACACCCCGCACGTTGATACCGGTGACTACATCGTGATCATCAACGCTGAGCAGGTTCGTGTAACCGGCAACAAAGCAAGCGACAAAATGTACTACCGTCACTCCGGTTTCCCAGGCGGTATCAAGTCTTCCAACTTCGAAGGCCTGATTTCCAAGAAGCCTGAAGCCCCGATCGAAATCGCGGTCAAAGGCATGCTGCCGAAGGGCCCACTGGGTCGCGATATGTTTCGCAAGCTGAAAGTCTATGCGGGCGCAGCTCACCCTCATGCTGCTCAGCAGCCCCAAGAACTGAAGTTTTAACGGAATAGTTCATTATGTCGGCGACTCAAAATTACGGCACTGGCCGTCGCAAAACCGCAACCGCACGCGTTTTCCTGCGTCCGGGCACTGGTAACATCTCGATCAACAACCGCTCCCTGGACAACTTCTTCGGTCGCGAAACTGCCCGCATGGTAGTTCGTCAGCCGCTGGAACTGACCGAGACCGTTGAAAAGTTCGACATCTACGTCACCGTTATCGGTGGCGGTGTAAGTGGTCAAGCTGGCGCAATCCGCCACGGCATCACTCGCGCTCTGATGAGCTACGACGAAACCCTGCGTAGCGCTCTGCGCAAAGCTGGCTTCGTTACTCGCGATGCCCGTGAAGTTGAACGTAAGAAAGTCGGTCTGCGTAAAGCGCGTAAGCGTCCGCAGTACTCGAAGCGTTAATTCGCTTTACGTTCCACAAAAACGCCCAGTCTCCTCACGGAGCTGGGCGTTTTTTATTGCCTGCGATTTATGCAGAAATTTTACCGTGACAACTTGCCACATCCGTAGACCCCCTATACTACAAGGCTTGGAGAGGGAGCCCCGGGCAATTCCCTTGTCATACGTGGGGCTTTTCATTACCATCCGTCAAAATTTTTATAAGTAAAGATTCAACACTTAGTAGACGCCTGATTTAACAGGCCAAAAAGCTGATGGGAGAGGACTGAATGAGCAATGACGGCGTGAATGCAGGCCGGCGTCGCTTCTTGGTAGCAGCCACATCCGTGGTGGGTGCTGCAGGAGCGGTGGGGGCTGCGGTCCCGTTCGTGGGGTCATGGTTTCCCAGTGCCAAGGCGAAAGCCGCAGGTGCACCGGTGAAGGTGAATGTCAGCAAGATCGACCCAGGCCAGCAAATGATTGCTGAGTGGCGCGGTCAGCCAGTATTCATCGTTCGTCGTACCGAGGAAATCCTGGGGAATCTGAAGAAAATCGAAGGTCAACTGTCTGACCCCGACTCGAAGAATTCCGACCAACCCGCTTACGTCGATAAGGAAATCCGTTCGATCAAGCCAGAAATCCTGCTGCTGATCGGTATCTGCACCCACCTGGGCTGCTCGCCTACTTTCCGTCCTGAAGTTGCTCCCGCCGACCTTGGCAAAGACTGGGTAGGTGGCTACTTCTGCCCTTGCCACGGCTCTCACTACGACCTGGCCGGTCGCGTCTACAAGGCACAACCCGCACCCTTGAACCTGCCGGTTCCGCCCCATCACTACGAGACTGACAGTGTCATTGTCATTGGTGTCGACCAAGGGGAGAAAGCCTGATGAGCAAGTTCATGGATTGGGTGGATGCACGCTTCCCCGCGACTAAAATGTGGGAAGACCATCTCAGCAAATATTACGCACCAAAAAACTTCAACTTCTTCTACTTCTTCGGTTCCCTGGCGCTGCTGGTGCTGGTCAACCAGATCGTCACCGGCGTCTGGCTGACGATGAGCTACACCCCGTCGGCGGAGGAGGCGTTCGCCTCCGTCGAGTACATCATGCGCGACGTCGAGTACGGCTCGATCCTGCGCCTGCTGCACTCCACCGGCGCATCGGCGTTCTTCATCGTTGTCTACCTGCACATGTTCCGTGGCCTGCTCTACGGTTCGTACCAGAAACCCCGCGAACTGGTCTGGGTCTTCGGCATGCTGATCTATCTGGCGCTGATGGCCGAAGCCTTCATGGGTTACTTGCTGCCTTGGGGCCAGATGTCGTACTGGGGAGCCCAGGTGATCATCTCGTTGTTCGGCGCGATCCCGGTGATCGGTAACGACCTGACCCAGTGGATTCGTGGTGACTACCTGATCTCCGGCATCACCCTGAACCGCTTCTTTGCTCTGCACGTCGTAGCCCTGCCGATTGTGATTCTCGGCCTGGTAGTACTGCACATCCTGGCGCTGCACGAAGTGGGCTCCAACAACCCCGATGGCGTGGATATCAAGAAGCACAAAGACGAAAATGGCGTACCGCTGGACGGCATTCCATTCCATCCGTACTACACGGTCAAAGATATTGTCGGTGTGGTCGTCTTCCTGTTTATCTTCTGCTCGATCGTGTTCTTTTTCCCGGAGATGGGTGGTTATTTCCTGGAGAAACCCAACTTCGAACAGGCCAACGCCTTCAAGACGCCTGAGCATATTGCCCCGGTCTGGTACTTCACGCCGTTCTACGCCATCTTGCGGGCGATCCCCGACAAACTGATGGGTGTCATGGCGATGGGGGCTTCGATCGCCCTGCTATTCGTGCTGCCCTGGCTGGACCGAAGCCCGGTCAAGTCCATGCGCTACAAAGGCTGGCTGAGCAAAATCTGGCTGTGGATATTCTGCATCGCGTTCGTGATTCTGGGCGTACTCGGCGTATTGGCGCCAACCCCCGAGCGTACGCTGCTGTCGCAGATCTGCACCTTCCTGTACTTCGCCTACTTCATTCTGATGCCGTTCTACACCCGGCTCGAGAAGACCAAACCGGTTCCGGAAAGGGTGACTGGCTGATGAAAAAGTTATTCGTTGCTTTGATGCTTGCGGCGCTGCCGCTCCTGTCCTTCGCGGCCGAACATGGTCCTGAGCTGGAAAAAGTCGATATCGACGTGTCCGATAAGGCTGCCATGCAAGACGGCGCACGCACGTTCGCCAACTACTGCATGGGTTGCCACAGCGCCAAGTTCCAGCGGTACGAGCGCGTCGCCGACGACCTGGGCATTCCTCACGAAGTGATGCTCGACAAGCTGGTATTCACTGGCGCCAAGATTGGCGACCATATGAACATCGGGATGCAGCCGACGGACGCCAAGGCCTGGTTCGGTGCGGCACCGCCCGATCTGACCCTGGTGGCCCGCGTGCGTGGGACTGACTGGCTGTATGGCTATCTGAGATCTTTCTACGAAGATCCGGCGCGCCCTTGGGGGGTGAACAACAAGGTGTTCCCGAACGTCGGCATGCCTAACGTTCTGGTAAGCCTGCAGGGCCGGCAAGTGGTAGGATGCAAGCAGGTTCAGGTCGTTGAAGACGGCAAGAAGCAATATGATCCGTTGACCGGTACGCCGTTGACCCACGAAGCGTGCGATCAACTGACCATCGTGCCCAAGACCGGTACGCTGAATGAAGAGCAGTTCGACGAGAAGGTCAAGAACCTGGTGACCTTCCTGGCCTACTCGGCCAACCCGGTCAAACTGCAGCACCAACGTATCGGCACCTATGTATTGCTGTACCTGGCTTTCTTCTTTGTATTCGCTTATCTGCTCAAGCGCGAATACTGGAAGGATGTGCATTGATCCAACCGTAAGCAATTGCTGTTAATCTTGCGCGCCCAGCGGCATCTCTGAACATGTAGCAGTCTGGTTGAACCGGACGTTACGGAGATGCTCACTGGGCGCGCTCGTTTTTGAGCTTTCGATAATTTCAACAAGCGAGGAGGACCGCCATGGGCGTGACCAATCGGTTGGCCTGTTACTCCGACCCCGCCGACCACTATTCCCACCGAGTACGTATCGTGCTCGCCGAGAAGGGTGTCAGCGCAGAGATCATCAGTGTGGAGGCGGGCCGTCAGCCGCCGAAGCTGATCGAAGTGAACCCCTACGGCAGCTTGCCCACTCTGGTCGATCGTGACTTGGCGTTGTGGGAGTCGACTGTGGTGATGGAATACCTGGATGAGCGTTACCCGCATCCCCCTTTGCTGCCGGTGTACCCGGTGGCGCGTGCCAACAGCCGCCTGCTGATCCATCGGATCCAGCGTGACTGGTGCGGGTTGGTGGATCTGATTCTGGATTCGCGTACCAAAGAAGCCGCTCGGGTGCAGGCGCGTAAGGAATTGCGCGAGAGCCTGACCGGTGTTTCTCCGTTGTTCGCCGATAAACCTTTTTTCCTCAGTGAGGAACAAAGCTTGGTGGATTGCTGCCTATTACCGATACTCTGGCGCTTGCCGATTCTCGGTATCGAACTGCCGCGGCCGGCCAAGCCGTTGCTTGATTACATGGAGCGCCAGTTTGCGCGTGAGGCTTTCCAGGCGAGTCTGTCTGGTGCCGAACGCGATATGCGCTAAGGCTTAAGGAGCCGCTGATGAACTCCAGTCGACCCTACCTGGTCCGCGCGCTCTATGAGTGGATTGTGGACAACGATTGCACCCCGCACATGCTGGTCAATTCCGAATTTCCTGCGGTTCAGGTACCGCTGGGTTTTGCCAGTGACGGGCAGATCGTCCTGAACGTATCACCCAGCGCCGTGCGCCACCTGCACATGGACAACGAGGCAGTCAGCTTCGAAGGGCGTTTCGGCGGCGTGCCACATACGCTGTACGTGCCTATTGGTGCCATCCTCGGGATTTACGCCCGGGAAAATGGCCAAGGCATGGTGTTTGATCTGGAGTCGTCTCTCGCAGATGACGAATCGATCGAAGGCGAAGATGGCGATGATGTGCCACCACCGGATACCGAGCCACCGCGCCCTAGCGGCCGGCCGAGTCTGAAAGTGGTGAAGTAATGGGTTGACCCTTGAGGTCTGCCTGGAAAATGCCTCGACCTGGGTCGGGGCATTTTTTTGCGCGGATGATAAAGATGAAAGTCGCGACAGGACGGTGATCGTACAACCGCCATGGGCTATGATGCGTGCTCAAGTTCGCCGAAAAAGATGATTCATCATGGATAACGCCCACACCGCCCCTCGTCTTCCCCGCAAGCGCCGCAGCCTTGCCCAGGAACTGGTCACGGTGTTGTCCGAGCAGATCCGCGATGGCCAGCTCAAGCGCGGTGATAAATTGCCCACCGAGTCGGCGATCATGGACGCCCACGGGGTCAGTCGCACGGTCGTGCGCGAAGCGATCTCGCGATTGCAGGCCGCAGGGCAGGTGGAAACCCGTCACGGTATCGGCACTTTCGTATTGGACACGCCAAGCCCCAGCGGCTTTCGGATTGACCCGGCCACGGTTGTGACCTTGCGTGATGTGCTGGCGATCCTGGAGCTGCGCATCAGCCTGGAGGTGGAGTCTGCCGGCCTGGCGGCGCTACGTCGCAGTGATGAGCAGTTGGCAGCCATGCGCGCCGCCCTCGACGCCTTGAATGAAAGCGCGGCTCATGCCGGTGATGCGGTGGCGTCCGACTTTGCATTCCACCTGGAAATTGCGCTGTCTACCGGCAACCGTTACTTCACCGACATCATGACCCACCTGGGCACCAGCATCATTCCGCGCACGCGGTTGAATTCGGCGCGCCTGGCCCATGATGACCAGCAGCACTACATGAGCCGCTTGAGTCGTGAGCACGAAGAAATCTATGAAGCGATTGCGCGGCAGGATTCGGATGCGGCGCGGGCGGCCATGCGGCTGCATCTGACCAACAGCCGGGAACGGCTGCGCCATGCCCATGAAGAGGCGCAGGCGCAGCGCGGTTAAGGGTCAGGCGGGTTGGTTGGGCTTATAGTCCTTGAGCAACAGGTAGGTGCTCCACCCCCACCAATCATTCGTCCAGTGCTTGTCGTTCAGGTCATTCACGTCCTTTCGGCGCAGCACCTTGTCTCCCTCCATCTTGAACAGCGGCGAGAAGTTATTCGCCGGGTTCTGCGCGGCATTCAGGTCCGGCACATACAGCGGTGCCTTGAAGTTGGCCGGAGAGGGCGCGACCCCGCTGATAAAAGTGTCGAAGATCTCATCCGCTGAAGCCTGTACCGCACGTTTGACCTGTACGCGATTGGCCGCGTCAATCGCATCGAAGTAGCGTTTGTCCCCATAGGCGTGCCACTGATCACCCATGGCATTGCGTACGTTGAGTCCGAATTTGCTGTCTTCGTCGTGCATGAAACGACTGATCAGCGAACCCAGATCGCCCGGCGTCACCACGGCCGCCAATTGTTTGCGCGGTACACGCAAATGGCCGGCGGAGAACAGGTCGGTCAAAAAGTGATCGGCGAAACTGTTCATGGCATACGCCAGCTCCAATGCCTGGTCGGTACCGGTCTGATGGGCGACGACGGCTTGTTGAAGTGCCGCCGTGTGCCCCGCCAGATAGGCCGAAAGCGCCCATTCGCCGAAGTGATCGGCATTGTCCGCCGCCAGTTTCAGGTAGCGTCCCAGCGGGATCAGCGCCGAAACCGCACTGCCGCCGCCGGTGATTCGGTTCCATTCTTCAGACAACGTATCACCCAGAGCGTCATAGGCTTCATGGGGTTGCTTGCCGTCCTTGATGGCCTGGTTGACCGCGTTGATCTCCTTTTGCATCACCGCGAGAATTTTTTTGGCTTCTTCCCGTGAGGCCGGCAGCACGGCCAGCGAGTTAAACGCTGCCGTGAAGCGTTGCACACGGTCGGCAGGGGACGCGCCATCGCTGATGGGTTGGCCGGGGATGCCATAGAAGTCGCCGCCCAGGGCGATCACTTGGCCATACGTCAGTGCGAGGCCGTTGGGCATGTGTAACTCGACCTGGTGGGCAGGAATTGCCGGAGCGCCTTTGACGAAGCGCAACAGGGTGTCGTCGCCGATGGCGGTGTGTTCACCCCCTTCGAAGCGCAATGTCGGCGGGCTTTTTTCGGGTGCTGCGAGTTCAAGATCTGACATGTTAGCTCCTTGCTATGTCGTAGGAATCTTCCTTGATAACTGTATGTATATACATTTAATTTGAGGATAGGGGAAAATTTTCCTACGTCAAGAAGGCGCGGCCAGACACCCCGCGCACTGCAGCCTGATGAATTGCGGTTGACGAATTCATTTATAGTTGTACGATGACGTACGACATCGCGAAAACCAACAATACCTTTCACATGAAGTCTTTGCCCAGGGTGTTCGAATAATGAATCCACAAGAACTGAAGTCCATCCTTTCCCACGGTCTGCTGTCTTTTCCGGTGACCGATTTCAATGCCCAGGGTGACTTCCACCAGGCGGGCTACATCAAGCGCCTCGAATGGCTGGCCCCCTACGGTGCGACGGCGTTGTTCGCCGCCGGCGGTACCGGTGAGTTTTTCTCCCTGGCCGCCAGCGAATATTCCCAAGTGGTGAAAACCGCTGTTGATACCTGCGCCAGCAGCGTGCCAATCCTCGCCGGTGTGGGCGGTTCGACCCGCCAGGCGATCGAGTACGCCCAGGAAGCCGAACGCCTCGGCGCCAAAGGCTTGTTGCTGCTGCCGCACTACCTCACCGAAGCCAGCCAGGACGGGGTTGCCGCCCACGTTGAGGCGGTGTGTAAATCGGTCAAGATCGGCGTAGTGGTCTACAACCGCAACGTCTGCCGCCTGACTGCGCCATTGCTGGAGCGCTTGGCCGAACGTTGCCCGAACCTGATCGGCTACAAGGACGGCTTGGGTGACATCGAGTTGATGGTGTCGATCCGCCGTCGTCTGGGTGACCGTTTCAGCTACCTTGGCGGCCTGCCGACTGCAGAGGTTTACGCCGCTGCCTACAAGGCCCTGGGCGTTCCGGTGTACTCCTCGGCGGTGTTCAACTTCATCCCGAAAACCGCGATGGACTTCTACCACGCGATTGCCAAGGACGATCACGCCACGGTCGCCAAAATCATCGACAACTTCTTCCTGCCTTACCTCGACATCCGTAACCGCAAGGCGGGTTATGCCGTGAGCATCGTCAAGGCCGGCGCCAAGATCGCCGGCTATGACGCAGGCCCGGTCCGTACCCCGCTGACCGACTTGCTGCCGGAAGAATACGAAGCCCTGGCGGCACTGATCGACCAGCAAGGTCCGCAGTAACTTATCAACAAGGCCGCTGAGCAATCAGCGGCCTTTTGCGTCAGGAGAAGATTTGTGTCCCAAGCCAAGCGTTTTGAAAACTACATCAACGGCGAGTGGGTGGCCGGTACCGACTACTGCGTCAATCTCAACCCGTCGGAGTTGTCCGATGTCATCGGCGAATACGCCAAGGCTGACGTCGCCCAGGTCAACGCCGCTATCGATGCCGCCCGTGCCGCGTTCCCGGCCTGGTCGACGTCCGGTATCCAGGCGCGTCACGATGCGCTGGATAAAGTCGGCAGCGAAATCCTCGCCCGCCGTGAAGAGCTCGGCACCCTGCTGGCCCGGGAAGAGGGCAAGACCCTGCCCGAAGCCATTGGCGAAGTGACGCGTGCAGGTAATATCTTCAAGTTTTTCGCCGGTGAATGCCTGCGCCTGTCCGGCGACTATGTGCCCTCGGTGCGCCCAGGCGTCCACGTTGAAGTGACCCGCGAAGCGCTGGGGGTGGTCGGCTTGATCACGCCGTGGAACTTCCCGATTGCCATCCCCGCCTGGAAAATCGCCCCGGCACTGGCCTACGGTAACTGCGTGGTGATCAAGCCCGCCGAGCTGGTGCCGGGCTGTGCCTGGGCCCTGGCGGAAATCATTTCTCGCGCCGGTTTCCCGGCCGGCGTGTTCAACCTGGTGATGGGCAGCGGTCGTGTGGTCGGCGATGTGTTGGTCAACAGCCCGAAAGTCGATGGCATCAGCTTCACCGGCTCGGTGGGCGTGGGTCGTCAGATCGCCGTGAGCTGTGTGTCGCGCCAGGCCAAAGTGCAGTTGGAAATGGGCGGCAAGAACCCGCAGATCATCCTCGATGATGCCGACCTCAAGCAGGCTGTCGAGCTGTCGGTACAAAGTGCTTTCTACTCCACCGGCCAGCGTTGCACCGCATCCAGTCGTTTGATTGTCACGGCCGGCATCCACGACCGGTTCGTCGCGGCCATGGCCGAGCGCATGCGCTCTATCACTGTCGGTCACGCGCTGAAAAGCGGCACCGATATTGGCCCGGTCGTGTCCCAGGCCCAGTTGGACCAGGATCTGAAATACATCGACATCGGCCAAAGCGAAGGCGCTCGGCTGGTCAGTGGCGGCGGCCTGGTGACCTGTGACACCGAAGGCTACTACCTGGCGCCGACGTTGTTTGCCGACAGCGAAGCCGCCATGCGTATCAGTCGTGAGGAGATCTTCGGTCCGGTGGCCAACGTGGTCCGCGTGGCGGACTACGAGGCGGCATTGGCGATGGCCAATGACACCGAGTTCGGTCTGTCGGCCGGTATTGCCACCACGTCGCTGAAATACGCCAATCACTTCAAGCGCCACTCCCAGGCCGGGATGGTCATGGTCAACCTGCCGACCGCGGGTGTGGATTACCACGTGCCGTTCGGTGGCCGAAAGGGCTCGTCCTATGGTTCGCGTGAGCAAGGTCGTTATGCGCAAGAGTTCTACACCGTGGTGAAAACCAGCTACATCGGGTCGTAGGACGCGCCCGTCGTAGGAGCCGGTTGCCTGCCGGCTCCTACCTTCAACACAGAAATGATTACCCGCAAAAAAAATAATTAGTGGGAGTACTTCTTCATGCAAGCGACCAAGCCGACCCACGTCCGCTATTTGATCCTGCTCATGCTGTTTCTGGTGACTACGATCAACTATGCCGACCGGGCCACTATCGCCATCGCAGGCTCCAGCCTGCAAAAAGACCTCGGTATCGACGCGGTCACCCTCGGTTACATCTTCTCCGCATTCGGTTGGGCCTACGTGGCTGGGCAAATTCCCGGTGGCTGGCTGCTGGACCGGTTCGGCTCGAAAAAAATCTATGCCTTGAGCATCTTCACCTGGTCTTTGTTCACCGTGCTGCAAGGCTATGTCGGTGAGTTCGGGGTTTCCACCGCAGTGGTCGCGTTGTTCATGCTGCGCTTTCTGGTGGGCCTGGCTGAAGCACCGTCGTTTCCCGGAAATGCGCGTATTGTCGCAGCGTGGTTTCCTACGGCGGAGCGCGGTACGGCGTCGGCCATCTTCAACTCGGCGCAGTACTTCGCCACCGTGCTGTTTGCGCCGCTGATGGGCTGGATCGTCTTCACCTTCGGCTGGCAGCACGTGTTTATCGTGATGGGCGTGATCGGCATTCTGTTTTCGCTGATCTGGCTCAAAGTGATCCACAGCCCGCGCCAGCACCCGATGATCAACGAAGCCGAGTTCAATCACATCGCGGCCAATGGTGCGATGGTCGATATGGATCAGGATAAAGACAAAGGCAAGAAAACCGACGGTCCGAAGTGGAATTACATCCGCCAGTTACTGACCAACCGCATGATGCTCGGCGTGTACCTGGGCCAATATTGCATAAACGGCATCACGTACTTCTTCCTCACCTGGTTCCCGGTGTACCTGGTGCAGGACCGTGGCATGACCATCCTCAAGGCCGGCTTCATTGCGTCGTTGCCGGCGATCTGCGGGTTCATCGGCGGCGTGCTCGGTGGGGTGATTTCCGATTACCTGCTGCGCAGGGGCCATTCGCTGACCTTTGCGCGCAAGGCGCCGATCATTGGTGGCCTGCTGATTTCCAGCAGTATCGTGGCCTGCAATTACGTGGATATCGAATGGATGGTGGTGGGCTTCATGGCCCTGGCGTTCTTCGGCAAGGGCGTTGGCGCACTGGGTTGGGCGGTGGTGTCCGACACCTCGCCGAAACAGATCGCCGGCCTCAGTGGCGGCTTGTTCAATACCTTCGGTAACCTCGCGTCGATCACCACGCCGATCGTCATCGGTTACATCATCAGCACCACCGGCTCGTTCAAGTGGGCCCTGGTGTTTGTCGGCGCCAACGCGCTGGTGGCGGTGTTCAGCTACCTGGTCATCGTTGGCCCGATCAAGCGTGTAGTACTCAAAGAGCCTCCAAGCAAGGGGCCTGAGCTGACCCATCTGTCCGAAGCGCATTCCTGAGGGGCCGTCTGATGCAATTGATTGAACATGCCGATTCGCCGCGCTCGATTCGTTTGCACGAGCGCGACAACGTGGTGATCGTGGTCAACGATCAGGGGGTACCGGCCGGGACCGAGTTTCCGGACGGCCTGGTGACGGTGGAGTTTATTCCCCAGAGCCACAAGGTGACCCTGGAAGATATTCCCGAAGGCGGTCGGATCATTCGTTATGGCCAGACCATCGGGTATGCCTTGGCGCCGATTCCACGTGGCAGTTGGGTGCAGGAAGATCAACTGCGCATGCCCACCGCGCCACCGCTGGACAGCTTGCCGCTGTCCACCGAGGTCCCGCAAACCCAGGCGCCGTTGGAGGGCTTTACGTTCGAGGGCTATCGCAACGCCGACGGTACCGTGGGGACGCGCAATATCCTCGGTATCACCACCACGGTGCAGTGCGTCACGGGCGTGCTGGATCATGCGGTCAAGCGCATCAAGGACGAATTGCTGCCCAAGTATCCGCACGTTGACGATGTGGTGGCGCTCACCCACAGCTACGGCTGCGGCGTGGCGATCACCGCGACGGATGCCTATATCCCGATCCGCACGGTGCGCAACCTGGCACGCAACCCCAACCTGGGGGGCGAAGCGCTGGTGATCAGCCTGGGTTGCGAGAAATTGCAGGCTGGGCAAGTGATGCATGAGCACGACAGTTCCGTCGACCTGAGCGAGCCGTGGTTGTACCGCCTGCAGGACGCCAGCCACGGCTTCACTGAAATGATCGAGCAGATCATGGCGCTGGCCGAAACCCGCTTGAAGAAGCTCGACCAGCGTCGTCGTGAAACCGTGCCGGCCTCTGAGCTGATCCTGGGGATGCAATGCGGGGGCAGTGATGCGTTTTCCGGCATCACCGCCAACCCGGCGCTGGGGTACGCCTCGGACTTACTGTTGCGGGCCGGGGCGACGGTGATGTTTTCCGAAGTGACTGAAGTCCGAGACGCCATCTACCTGCTGACTTCTCGCGCACAGAGCGAGGACGTTGCTCGGGAGCTGGTCAGGGAAATGGACTGGTACGACCGTTACCTGGCCAAGGGCGAGGCGGATCGCAGCGCCAATACCACGCCAGGCAATAAGAAGGGCGGGTTGTCGAACATTGTCGAGAAGTCTTTGGGGTCTATCGTCAAATCCGGCAGCAGTGCGATCAACGGCGTGCTTGGCCCCGGCGAGCGATTCAAGGGCAAGGGCCTGATTTTTTGCGCCACGCCGGCCAGTGATTTTGTGTGTGGCACCTTGCAACTGGCGGCGGGAATGAACCTGCATGTGTTCACCACCGGGCGTGGCACGCCGTATGGGCTGGCGATGGCGCCCGTGGTGAAAGTGTCGACGCGCACGGAGTTGGCGCAGCGCTGGCCGGATCTCATCGATATCGACGCCGGGCGCATTGCCACAGGGCGCGCGAGTATCGAGGAATTGGGCTGGGAGTTGTTTCACTTCTACCTGGACGTGGCCAGCGGCAAGAAGCAGACGTGGGCCGAACGGCATAAGCTGCATAACGACATCACCCTGTTCAATCCTGCGCCTATCACCTGAGCTTGCCTTGTAGTGAGCGGGCTTGCCCCGGTACAAACCGGGGACATCGTTTACATTTCTAACCGGGGACATGGTTTACAGGCTAATACGCATGATCAGGAGGTAACTGATCATGCCCTGGAACCAAGAGTCCCCTATGAACCAACGAATC